>CAZBAV010000001.1:0-9674 GCA_964489955.1 uncultured Lacihabitans sp.
GGATTTTTTATATAGGATACACCTGTTATGGCTCCCGCAGAAAGGTCTTTACCATTCATTATTGAGGCATCCATTTCGTTTTTGCCTTCATGGGTAAAAACCGCACCACGGGCAGCATTAAAAAGAGGGTTGTTTTCTAATTCAACCACGGCTGCTTCCACAGCATCAAGACTAGATCCTCCGCTTTTTAAGATTTTATAGCCAGTTTTTACAGCATTTTCTAGTGCGTCACGGAATTCCTTTTCCCTTTCGGGAGTAAGTTGCCCACGAGATATTGTGCCGGCACCGCCATGTATGGCAATAGCTGTTTTCTGCCCATATGCAAACGAGCAGGAAAGAATTAGGACTAGCAATATTTTTTTTATCACGGACGTATTCTGGTTTTTAGGCTAAGTTATGCCATTAAAATTTAGACTCAAATTTTTTTTCCATAAAAAAAGCCGTGCAACGTTATGCACGACTTTTTTGCCTAGATTGATTATTAGTAATTTAAGTGGGGCAGAGTAGTGTAAACACTCAGAAGTTACTCTTAAAACACCTTGCTCTTAAAGCACTCTCAATCCAAGTGTTAATTGCCATCCGTCCATCCTCTGACTAAACTTTGGGTCATCAAAATGCTTAGAAACGCTAGAGAGGCTTCCTTCTTTTCTTACATCTATGTCCAGTCTGCCAAAGCTAAGACCGGCACCAAGTTGGTAGCCAAAAGTAGCGTTCTTGAGTTTTACGTCTTCTTTATACGTGGTGGAGGTACCCAAAGATTTATAGCTTTCGCTTAACTTTATTGAGGCCATAGGGCCTGCATTTATTCTTAGTACATTAAAGAATTTAAACCCAACTAAAACCGGGAGGTCTAGGTTATTAACGGTTAGGGAAAAATCATCTGAACCACCCACTAACAGGCTGCCTTTTCTTTGTGAGAATAGTAACTCGGGCTGTATATAAATGCCATTACCTATCCGTGCAAAAACACCTGCAGAGAAACCAGTTTTGGTATCTAAACTTTCGCGGTAGTTGTTACCCAAACTTCCGGCGTCAGTGTGAATTTTGTTTAGATTAATACCTCCTTTTATTCCAAAGCCTACTTGAGCATTCGCAGTTTGTAAGAAAGCCAATCCGACAAGAATTAAAAAATACTTTTTCATATTGTTCTTGATTTATTTGTTAATTTTAAAGTTTCTCCCTCTTGAACGTATGCAAGATGGCAATATTATTTTTTTAAGTTCGATTTAATGGCAAAGATAAAAACTTCTTACTTCTGTCAAAAGTGTGGGTATAATTCACCAAAATGGTTAGGTCGGTGTCCCTCTTGTGGAGAATGGAATACATTGGTAGAAGAAGTGGTGTCGGCTGCAGAGCAAGATAAGGCTCCTTGGGTGTCAGGTATAAGTGGAAAATCTAAACCTCGTTTAATTTCTGAGATAACTAAAGCGGAGAAATATAGGATTATCACGGATGACGGAGAGTTTAACCGCGTTTTGGGAGGAGGTCTTGTACCTGGCTCACTGACACTCATTGGTGGCGAGCCTGGTATTGGTAAATCTACACTTATGCTGCAACTTGCTTTGAGCCTATCTGACTACACCGTGCTCTATGTTTCTGGAGAAGAAAGTGAGCAGCAGATAAAAATGCGAGCCGAGAGACTGCCGCTGGCCAATGATAAGTGCTACGTACTTACAGAAACGGTGACCGATGTTATTTTTAAGCAGTTTGAGCTTATAGAGCCAGATGTGGTGGTGGTGGACTCTATACAAACTCTGGTATCTCCGTTAATAGAAAGTGGTGCTGGAAGTGTGTCTCAGGTGAAACAATGTACTTCTGAAATAATGAAGTTTGCGAAAGAGTCTGATGTTCCTGTGATCCTAATTGGACATATTACCAAAGAAGGTTCCCTTGCCGGACCCAAGGTTTTGGAGCATATGGTAGATACGGTTTTGCAATTTGAGGGTGACCGCTTTATGACATATCGGATCTTACGCACCATTAAGAATCGGTTTGGTAATTCATCGGAACTGGGAATTTATGAAATGCTTTCCACCGGGCTCAGACAGGTTTCTAACCCTTCTGAGATATTAATATCGGAAAAAACGGAGGATCTCAGTGGGGTGGCTATTGCGGCCATGATAGAAGGTAACCGACCATTGCAAATAGAGATACAGTCTCTTGTAAGTACAGCCAATTATGGAACACCGCAGAGGAGTAGTAATGGTTTTGATGGTAAACGGCTGCAAATGCTTCTGGCTGTACTAGAAAAACGTGGTGGGTTCCGTTTGGGTACCCAAGATGTTTTCTTAAATGTGGCAGGTGGCCTTAAGGTAGATGATCCAGCCATAGACTTGGCAGTCTGTGTTTCTGTGGTTTCTTCCTATGAAGATATAGCTGTACCGCACTCTGTTTGTTTTTCTGCTGAGGTAGGTCTCGGAGGGGAGGTTAGGCCAGTGAGTAGGATAGAAGCCAGAATATCCGAAGCTGCAAAATTAGGCTTTGCGAAAATTTACATATCTAAGAATAATACAAAAGGGCTTAAGATTAGTGATTTTGGGATTGAGGTGGTTCCTGTGGCTAAGCTAGAAGAGGTATTCTCCGGACTTTTTGGTTAAGATTATTGAGTCTATTTACCGTACCCAAATGCTGCTTTATATAAGTTTTAATACCTGCAAAAGCATAGTAAACTAGGCCTTTTCTGTGTTTTTCTTCTATTGTTTAATGTTTCATTTCGTGAAAATCTCTAATGAGTAATATGAGTTAAACTAAATATAAAGCATTGAGACGCTTTGGTGTCTAAATGAAATCTCACAACAAACTGATAATAGTTTACCTCCATTCAAGAAATGATTACTAATTTTGCAAGAATTTTTTTTGTTCGGGAAGAATTTTATGTCCCTTTCTCTAATACCCTATGAAAAACGTTTTAGTTATATATTATACACAGTCCGGGCAGCTTAAAGAGATTGCCAGTAATATTTCTAGACCGTTGGCTCAGCAGGAAGGTATTAATTTAGATTTTCTTGAGATAGAAATGGAGACGGGTTTCTCTTTTCCATGGGAGAGCGAAGAGTTTTTTAGCGTTTTCCCGGACTCATATGGACAGGTAGCTCATCCTATAAAAAAAATCCAACAGCGTATTCTAGATACTAAGTATGACTTAATTTTACTCCATTACCAAGTTTGGTATTTAAGTCCATCTATCCCTGTTACTTCTTTGCTCAAAAGTCCTGAAGTACAAGGTCTTTTTGACGGGGTTCCGGTAGTGACTATTAGCGGTAGTCGAAATATGTGGATTATGGCTCAGGAAAAGCTGAAAAAGTTATTAAAAGGAGTAAATGCCAATTTGGTTGGAAATATAGCTTTGGTAGACCGTGCTTCAAATTTGGTGAGTGTAATTACCATTGTGCAGTGGATGTTTACAGGAGAGAAGAAGCGTTTCTTAGGTATATTTCCTCTGCCAGGTGTTTCTGATGCCGATGTGTCGGGTTCAGAACGTTTTGGAGTAGAAATTGCAGCAAGTTTAAAGGATGATAAGCTAGATACCTTGCAGGAGAGGTTAGTTGAATTAGGAGCGGTCAAAATAAAGCCTTTTTTGCTGTCCGTGGACCAAAAAGGTAACGCCATTTTTAAGAAGTGGGTAGCCGTAATCAGAAAAAATAAAGGTAAAGAAAAAGGCCTTTTGAAAATATTTAAGTATTATCTAATGGTGGCTCTCTATGTGGTTTCGCCTATAGTTTTTTTATTTCACATAATTACCTATCCTTTCTGGGCTTACAGCTTCAAGAAAGAAAAAAAATATTACGAAGGAGTAACAATATAATATGTTTGATACATACATCACAAGAGTGGGGAAATTCCTTCCCAATGAGGCGGTTTCTAATGATGACATGGAAAGTTTCTTGGGTTTGGTTAACCAAACGGCGTCCAAAGCCCGTAGAATAGTTTTGAGGAACAACGGAATAAAAAATCGTTATTATGCCATTGATAAAGATGGACAGAGTACACATAACAATGCAGAACTTACTTTAAAGGCTATACAATCTATTCTGGATGAGGGGTTTACTACAAAAGATATAGAAGTTCTTTCATGTGGTACATCCACTCCGGACCAGCTACTTCCTTCTCATGCCGCTATGGTGCATGGTTTGTTAAAAAATCGTAATCTGGAGATTGCATCTACATCAGGTGTTTGCAATGCTGGTATGAGTGCCCTAAAGTACGGATATATGTCTGTGAAATCGGGTAATAGTAATAATGCTGTCTGTACAGGTTCAGAAAAAGTGTCTACTTGGCTACGTGCAGAAAAGTACGAAAACGAAGTAGTTAATCTAGTGAAGCTAGAGGAACAGCCGATTCTGGCTTTTAAGAAAGATTTTTTGAGATGGATGCTTTCTGATGGAGCCGGCGTGTTTTTGTTAGAGAATAAACCTGGTGCGGGACTTTCCCTGAAAATAGAGTGGATGGAGGCTTTTTCGTATGCTTTTGAGGTGGAGGCTTGTATGTATGCTGGAGGAGATAAACTAGAAGATGGTTCCATTAAACCATGGAGTGATTACCAAGCAAAGGAATGGCTTGACGAGTCCGTTTTCTCTATAAAACAAGATGTAAAGCTGCTGGATGAGCATATCCTTACCAAAGGAGCAGATAGTATGAAGCTGGCTTTGGATAAAAATGGCTTGAGTGCTGGTGATATAGACTATTTCTTACCGCATGTGTCTTCTAATTATTTTGTTGCAGGGCTAAAAAAGGCTTTGGCAGAAAAAGGTATGGAGATAGCAGATGAAAGATGGTTTATGAACCTTTCTAAAGTAGGTAATATTGGTTCGGCTTCTATTTATGTGATGTTAGAAGAACTGTTTCATTCTGGTAATTTAAAGAATGGACAAAAGATATTGCTGTCCGTGCCAGAAAGTGGTCGTTTTTCATATAGCTATGCACTATTAACTGTGGTAATATGAAGAAAGATGTAGCTGATTTACTTCCCCAAAAAGTCCCTTTCGTAATGGTAGATACCCTATACGATTTTAAAGACAGTTTTGTTAAATCAGGCTACACAGTAAAAAGCGATAATGTCTTGGTGGAAGGAAATCAATTTTTGGAAGCCGGGCTTATTGAACATATGGCTCAATCTGTAGCTTTGCATACAGGTTATTACTTTTTTTTGAGGAACGAAAAACCGCCTATGGGATATATAGGAGCTATAAGTGATGTTAAAATAACAGCATTGCCACTGGTGGGCCAAGAGGTGGTTTCTGAAGTAAATATCCTTAATGAGTTTGGAGGGGTAACCCTAGTGGGTATTGTGAGCTACTTAGACGGTGTGGAGATTGCTTCAGGGAAAATGAAAACGGTTTTGGCAAATGAATGATGACATAAATATCCATGATTTTTTGCCCCATCGCTTCCCCATGCTAATGGTAGATGAGCTATTGCATATGGATACAGAAAGTGTAACAAGCTCTTTTTGTATAAGAGAAGAAAATGTTTTTGTAGAAGATGGTTTTTTTAATGAGGCAGGACTCATAGAAAATGCAGCACAAACATGTTCTTCTATTGTAGCCCAGCGTTTTTATACACATAGCACAGATACGCCGTTAATAGGGTTCATTAGTTCTATAAAAAAAGTAAAAGTTTATCAGTTGGCGAAAGTAGGCAGTGAGCTGATAACCAAGTCTAAGTTGATGTATAGATATGATGCAGCAGATTATTCCACATGTTTAATCCATTGTCAGGTTTACGACCAAAATACTTTGTTGCTAGACGGGGAGCTTAATCTTTTTGTTCAAGAGAATAAACAAGCCATTTCATGAAAAAAGAAGATGTACCGCAGGATAAGAGTAGTTTAGTGTCTAAAAACATAAAGGAGCTCTATTACGCCACTGATGAAAATGGTAACTATACTACCGAGTTGAGCTCAGGATGGGAGGCCAAAACTATAGCTTTGGAGAGTTCTATGGATACCATTAAAGAACGCGAAGAAGATGCACTAAGGCTTATAGAGGATGGTCAAGCAAGCCCATTACTGTATTTTATGGAGAAAAGTAAAATGGACTTGCCAATTTTGGCAGGTTACGTTGGTATGTGGCAATGGCGTGTAAAGAGACATTTAAAAGCTTCGGTTTTTAATAGACTAAGCGATAGAGTATTAAGCAAATATGCAGAGGCGTTTGAAATCTCTCTGGACACATTAAAGAATTTCTCCCCAAATAAATGATTACAGAGTTTAAGCACTACCAGTCTGCCCATTGCGAAAACGGCGTGGCGTCAAACCTGTTGAAATTCAACGGTTTGAATATTAGTGAGCCTATGGTTTTTGGGATTGGTTCGGGATTGTTTTTTATTTATATCCCTTTTTTAAAAGTGAACCACGCCCCGGCAGTGAGTTACAGGCCAATGCCTGGAGCTATTTTTAGCAGAGTAGCAAAAAGGTTAGGCTTTAAAATAAAAAGAAGAAAGTTTAGTAAGCCAGAGGAGGCACAGCTTGCTCTTGACCAAAACTTAGCTTCTAATATACCTACGGGCTTACAAGTGGGGGTGTATCATTTACCTTATTTTCCAGATGAATACCGTTTTCATTTTAATGCCCACAATATGGTGGTGTATGGAAAACAGGAAGAAAAATATATGGTAAGTGACCCTGTAATGCAGGATGTGAGCTTACTGACTCCAAAGGAACTGGAGAAAGTAAGATATGCTAAAGGCACGCTTGCTCCCAAAGGACACATGTATTATCCGGTTTTTATTCCCAAAGAGTTTGACTTAAAGAAAGCTATCAAAAAAGGCATAAATGCTACCTGTAACGATATGCTAGCTCCTGTATATTTTGTCGGGACAAAAGGCATAAAATATTTGGCGAAGAAGATAATCTCTTGGCCAGACAAGGTAGGTGTAAAGGTTACCCACCACTATTTGGCTCAAATAGTGCGTATGCAGGAAGAAATAGGCACCGGAGGTGGAGGCTTTAGATATATTTATGCTGCTTTTCTGCAAGAAGCGGCTAGTGCTTTAGATAAGCCAGCACTAAATGAGCTATCGAAGGAAATGACAGAGATCGGAGATGAATGGCGTGATTTTGCCTTAAACATATCTCGTGTTATAAAGAATCGGAGTAAGAATGATTCAGGAGTATACCAAAATTTGGGAGACCAACTACACGGTATAGGAGAAAGGGAAGAATCCTTTTTTAAAAAATTGAAAAAAGTAGTAAATGAGTAATATCATTGAAATAGATAAGCTTTCAAAAATCTACCATGGAGCAGATACTTATTCTGTAAATGGACTATCTCTTAAAGTAGAAGAAGGGACTATATTTGGTTTACTTGGCCCTAACGGTGCGGGAAAGACGACTTTAATTTCCATTTTATGTGGATTGGTAAAACCAACCGAAGGAAGTTTCTCCATCGGCGGTTTTCTTAATACCAAGGACGCAAAGCGTATTAAAGAAATAATTGGGGTTGTGCCTCAAGAGTACTCGTTGTATACCTCCCTTACGGCAAGGGAAAATCTGATGTACTTTGGCGAAATGTATGGAGTAAAAGATCTTAAGAGTAAGATTGGGAAGCACTTAGAAATATTGGGATTGGAAAAACATGCCGATAAAAAAATTGAAACTTTTTCAGGCGGTATGAAGAGGCGTATAAATCTCATTGCCGGGACTTTACATGAACCGAAAGTGCTTTTTCTGGATGAACCAACGGTGGGAGTAGATATACAATCTAAAAACGTTATTATTGACTACCTCAAATCCTACAACAAAAAAGGTACGACTATCATTTATACCTCCCACCATTTGTCTGAAGCCCAAGAGTTTTGTACTCAAGTGGCTATTATGGACTCAGGAAGGATATTGATAGAAGGTACGCCCAAAAACCTCATTGTCAGTACAGAAGATGCCCGAGATTTGGAGGATGTTTTTATATCATTGGTTGGTAAAGAATTGAGGGATTATGCGTAAGATTTGGGCTTCTATAAAGAAAGAGGTGCTGTTACTGGTGCGTGACTTTGGTGCTTTGGTTATTGTTTTTGTAATGCCACTAGCTCTTATAATTACGGTTACGCTTATACAAAATGACTCATTTAATAATCTGAGTCCACAAGAGGTACCATTGCTTTTGGTAGATAATGATAAAGGCTCTGTGGCCGAAGGGATTGTGAAGAACCTGGGAGAAAGTGGCTTTTTTAAAGTGGACAAAAAGAACGGTTTAACGGAGCAAGAGGTAAAGGACCAGGTTTTTAAAGGAAGTTATCAATTGGCCATTGTTATTCCGAAAGAGCTCTCGACAGACTTGTATAAAAAAGTGGAGGGTAACGTTGGTAAAATTTTGGCCGATGTGGGCATGGAACAGGAAGCTCCTCAAGCTCCAGTACAGGTGAAACCTAAAGAAATTAAACTGTATTTCGATCCTGCAACCCAGCTTTCTTTTAAAAGTGCTGTAATGGGTAATATTGGGAAAATGGTGTCGGAACTAGAGTCTCAAGCTATATATTCTTCATTCCAGGAGCAATTGAGTGATAGTGTGGCTTTATTCACCCAGGAACCTTTTATATCTTTTCAAGAGGTTTTGCCGGTGGTAGGTAATAAGCAAGTGCTCCCTAATGCTACCCAGCACAATGTACCAGCGTGGACCTTGTTCGCTATTTTCTTCATTGTGGTACCACTTTCTATAAATCTGGTCAAAGAGAAGACGCAGGGTACGCTGGTGCGATTAAGAACCTTACCTATGCGTTACTTTACCGTTATCACGGGTAAAACCCTTACCTTTTTATTAATATGCATGATACAGTTTTATCTCATGCTGGCTGTAGGTAAGTTTTTGTTTCCGCTGATGGGCTTACAAACACTTAATATAGGAGGTAACTTAGGTCTTATGACTGTTATTGCTCTGTTTTGTGGTTTGGCGGCCATTGGTTTGGGTATATTGCTAGGGACAATAGCGAGTACCCAAGAGCAATCTGCCCCCTTTGGTGCAACCTTTGTGGTAATCTTAGCCGCTATTGGTGGAGTGTGGGTACCTGTGTTTATGATGCCTGGTTTTATGCAAGTGGTATCTAAACTTTCTCCTATGAATTGGGGTCTGGAAGCTTTCTATCATGTCTTGTTACGTAATGCGGGTTTGGTGGACGTATTACCTCAATTGTTTTTACTTTTAGGCTTTTTTGTAATATCCATAGTAATTTCTGTAGTGTATGACCAAAAGAAAAGAGCAGCATAAAGTTGTGAATGAACTAACTATGTCCTATGACCTTAGAGTAAGGTTTAATGAAACTGATCCTCTTGGTATTGTATGGCATGGGAACTATATAAAGTATTTTGAGGATGGACGTGAAGCTTTTGGGCGTAAACATGGAATATCCTACTTAGATGTAGCTGCTGCAGGTTTTTCTACTCCAATAGTTAAAAGTACATGTGAGCATAAGTTGCCTTTAAAGTATGGAGAAACCGCTACTGTAGTTACTTCTTTTGTGGACTCTCCAGCGGCCAAAATGATATTCCTTTTCGAAATCCTTAATGCCGAAGGGCAAGTGGTTTGTAAAGGGGAAACCACACAAGTTTTTGTAGATTTAAATGGTGATTTATCTTTGTCATATCCTGCCTTCTTTGCAGATTGGCGGATCAAAATGGGACTATGAGACAAAAAGCCTACATAGCAGACTATAATTGCGTTACCCCGCTTGGAGCCAGTTTGGAG
>CAZBAV010000001.1:9684-32351 GCA_964489955.1 uncultured Lacihabitans sp.
GAGGCCACTGTGGAGGCGATGTGGCATAGCTCTGGGATAAAGTGGGTGGAAGAAGCATCACTTTCGACTGATGGGTTTTATTCCGCTTATATGGGAGATAGTATGCTTGCCGGAAATGGTTTTACGAGGCTCGAAAATATGATGGTGGCTGCTTTAGATCCTGTAGTTAAAAGAAACAGAGTGGGAGAGAAAAGTCTTTTATTGGTTTCTACCACAAAAGGAAACGTTTCGTCGCTACAAAGTACGGATGCTGTTGTAGCACCTGATACATATTTGTTTAGTTTAGCACACAAGATAAATAAGTATTTTGGGTTTGTAAATGAGCCTTTGGTTATTTCCAACGCTTGCGTGTCTGGTATTATGGCCGTTTCGGTGGCAAAAAGATTGGTTTCTGCGGGTAAATATGACCGTGTTTATATTGTGGCGGGAGATGAGGTTTCGGAGTTTGTGCTATCTGGGTTTAAGTCTTTTCAAGCGGTTAGCTCGCAGCCATGTAAGCCGTATTCTGCCAGCAGGGATGGTATTACTTTGGGTGAGGCTGCCGCTGCGGCTCTTGTATCTACAGAGGAAGGTTTTTACCAAATAGTAGGAGATGGCAATATTAACGATGCTAATCATATTTCGGGCCCTTCGCGGACAGGTGAGGGTCTATTTCGGAGTATCAAGTCTGCTTTGACAGAAGCTAATTTGTCTCCGAACCAAATAGATGTGGTGTCAGCCCACGGTACAGCCACTTTGTATAATGATGAGATGGAAGCAATAGCTTTAGACCGTTTAGGAATGAATAAAGTGCCAGTAAATAGCCTAAAGGGATATTTTGGGCATACTTTAGGAGCTTCGGGCTTATTAGAAGCGGTAGTTACACTAGAAGCTGCAAAAGAGAGTAGGCTGTTTGCCTCTTATGGATTTGATGAATTAGGGGTGTCAGCAGAAATAGCCGTACTCAACGAAAATCGAGAAACTCCAGTAAAACATATATTAAAAACGGCTTCTGGTTTTGGAGGCTGTAATTCGGCTGTAATTTTTAGTAAACAGATTTGAAAGAACAACTTTACATAAAGTCCTATTGTCATATCCGTGATAATTCATTGTGGATAAACGGAGAGGAAGTGCATGCCAGCGAGGGTAATTTTGCTTCTTTTACAAAATCGGTTTTGCAATATTTGGGTGTGACTTATCCCAAGTTTTTTAAAATGGATAAGTTATCTAAATTGGCTTTTCTGGGTGCAGAAGCCTTGTTAAAGGATTATCCCGACGGAGAAAAGGAAATCGCACTTGTTTTTTCAAATGCATCATCCTGTTTGGATACAGATGTTGCGTACCAGAAATCTATAGAAAACAAAGAACAGTACTTTCCGAGTCCAGCTGTTTTTGTTTATACTTTACCTAATATTTGTTTAGGAGAAATAAGTATTAGACATAAACTTTATTCAGAAAATAGTTTCTTTGTGTCCAAGAGCTTCAATGCAGCCTTGTGCAGGGATTATACACAAGAATTGGTCTTTTCAGGTAAGGCAAAAGAAGTTTTGTGTGGGTGGGTAGAGGTATTAGATGAAAAATATGAACTATTTTTGTATCTGGTATCACTAGATGGTATGATTAAGCATACGACTGAGGATATTATTACCTTGTATAAAAAATATAGATAGATAACACATTTTATGGAAGATTTAAAATTAGAACTCAAGACCAAAATTATAGCAGCGTTAAATCTAGAGGACGTGAGTGTAGAAGATGTGGATGAAAATGCACCTCTTTTTGGCGATGGTCTGGGTCTTGACTCTATTGACGCATTAGAACTTATAGTAATGTTAGACAAAGACTATGGCATTAAACTTTCGGATCCGAAAGAAGGTCGCACTATTTTCCAGTCGGTAAATACCATGGCTGAATATATTACACAGAACAGAACAAAGTAAGAGTATTATGCCAAAGCCAGTGGCTGTAACAGGTATGGGTGTGGTGTCGTCTATTGGCTTAGACGTAGAATCTAATTATAATGCTCTTGTTCAGCAAAACCACGGAATAAGCCGTATAGAAAATTTAAGTACCATCCATAAAAATGACATTATGGTAGGAGAGGTGAAGCTTACAAATAATGAGCTTGCCTTAATGGTGGGTGAAGATCCCGCTCTTAACCTTTCTCGTACTACCTTATTGGGTATTGCTGCTGCAAAACAGGCAATAGAAAACGCAGGGATTGTTGGGCTAAATACGCATCGTACAGGCTTGGTGTCTTCTACCAGTGTGGGTGGAATGGATATTACCGAGAGGTATTTTCGTAGGTTTGAGTATGAGCCAGATTTACTACAATATATTCTCAGGCATGATTCGGGAGACTCTTCCCACAGGATTGCCAACAGCATTGGTCTTAAAGGCTTGGTTACAACTATAAGTACTGCCTGCTCTTCGGCTGCCAACGCTATCATGTTGGGAGCAAGACTAATACAGGCAGGAGAGTTGGATCGTGTGATAGTGGGAGGTACAGACGCCTTGAGTAAGTTTACTATAAACGGCTTTAAAACCCTCATGATTCTTTCCGATACATACAATACGCCTTTTGACCAAAACCGTAAAGGGCTTAATTTGGGAGAAGCGGCTGCTTACTTGGTATTAGAGTCTGATGAACTGGTGAAAAAAGAGAATAAAAAGGTTCTGGCTTATGTGGCGGGTTATGGCAATGCCAATGACGCTTATCACCAAACGGCTTCCTCCGAAGATGGCGAAGGAGCTTATCTAGCCATGCAAAAAGCCTTACAAGTTTCTGGCTTGAAATTAGAAGAAATAGATTACATAAATGCCCACGGCACAGCCACAGTTAACAATGACTTGTCGGAAGGCCGGGCAATTTTAAGGACTTTTGGGGACAATGTTCCCGATTTTAGTTCTACAAAACCTTTTACCGGGCATACACTGGCAGCGGCGGCAGGTATAGAAGCTGTTTACAGTATTTTGGCCTTGCAAAACGGAGTGGTTTTCCCTAATTTGAATTTCCAAACTCCCATGTCTGAGTTTGCTTTGAAACCCCAGACTGTCTTAAAAAAGAAAGAAATCAGGAATGTAGTTTCCAATTCTTTTGGTTTTGGAGGCAATTGTTCATCACTTATTTTTTCTAAGGGACAATGACAAAGGTATATTTAAACGGAGCGGGGTGTGTTTCGGCACAGGATACTTTCGAGGGGGATTTCTTTACCCACCCTGTAAAAGAGTATGAAGAATATGTGTTACCTGTAAGCCAGCCTCCGTACAAAGAGTTTATTCCAGCTGGCATGTTACGTAGGATGAGTCCTGCCGTGAAAAATGCGGCTGTGGCTTCTGCTTTGGCCTTAAAAGAAGCAGGGAATCCAGACTTAGATGCTATAATAACGGGTACGGGTTTGGGTTGTATTAAAGATTCTGAAGTGTTTTTGAGTGCTTTGGTAGACAATGATGAGCAGTTTCTTACTCCCACTGCATTTATCCAGTCTACGCATAATACTGTGGCTGCTCAGATTGCCCTAAGTATGGGTTGTAAGTCTTATAACTTTACCTATGTAAATGGCGGAGTGTCCTTTGAGTCGGCTTTGCTTGATGCCAAAGTGCAGTTTGCTATGGATGAAGTGAAGAACGTACTCATAGGTGGAGTGGAAGAAAAAGCTGAGGTAACCTATAAGCTTTTTGGGCAGGTAGGTCTTATAAAAACTGGAGAAAATACGCCTGGTGCTACCTACAGTGAAGGAGCTTCATTTTTTGTTCTTTCAGACACTGAGTCTGCGAATACTTATGCAGAAGTAGTTGGTGTACGCCTTTATAATCAGCTAGATCCAAAAGACATAAAAGAATTTATTGATACCTTTCTGGTTGGGTATTCGCTGGGATTTGAAGATCTTGATGCCTTGGTTTTGGGAATAAGTGATGATACTTCTGAACATAAATTCTACGATGGATTAGACGCAGTACCTACTGTACATTATAAACATCTTATAGGCGAGCATAATTCTGCTTCTGCTTTTGGTCTGTGGGTTGGTGGAAGTATTCTTCGTTCACAAGAGATTCCTGCTGTCTTGAAGTTGAATGGCAAAGAGAAAGGAAGTTACCAAAATGTTTTGTTGTATAACCAATATAGGGGTAAGGACTTTAGTTTAGTTCTTTTAAAGAATGTTAAACCATAGAAATAATACCATCCTTTTTTTGGGAGGATTAGGAGTTTGTCTTTTCCTGCAGGTTAGGTATGGTTATTCATGGTTCTTTGTATTAGTCCCTATAGTTCTATGGCTTTTTATTACGGTTTTAGGTTCTTTTAATATCCGAATGAATTATCACGTTCGGGGTTTTCACCAAAAACGTAATTTGAATGATAAACTTATGGCTCTCACTTTTGATGATGGTCCTACAGCGTTTACCTCTTCTATTCTTGACTTATTAGCCCAACACAAGCAGAAAGCTACTTTTTTTTGTATCGGAAAACAAATAGAAGAACATCCGGATATTTTTAAACGGATAATCTCCGAAGGGCACGGTGTGGGTAATCACACGTTTTCTCATACAACAAAAATGGGTTTTTTTGGTAAAGAAGAGGTTGTGGAAGAAATAGAAACGGCGAATGCCATTATTAAGAAAACAGGAGACATTAATACACCTTTTTTTCGACCGCCATTCGGGGTAACCAATCCATCCATTGCTTTTGCTGTAAAACATACGGGCATGCGTTTGGTGGGCTGGAATGTACGGTCTTATGATACGGTAACCTCTAGTGAAACAAAGATTTTAATTCGTGTTTTAAAGGGAATAAAGCCTGGGTGCGTGGTACTGTTACACGATACCAGTGAAAAAACCGTTAATGTAACGAAAGCATTATTGGCGGTTTTAAGTAAAGGGGAATACAAGTCGGTGCCGGTGGATATTTTGATAAATAGTAATTAGTGATGATACGAAATATTTTAATTTTTCTTTTGGTTTCTTCTTGTGCATTTTGCCAGCAGACACCTATGAGCCAAAAGGAATTTACGGCTTTTAAGGCCGATGTAAATAAAACTGCAGAGGCTACCCAAAGTTTGGCTTCGGACTTTACACAGTATAAGCACATGGATTTCTTATCCAAAGATTTAGAAACCAAGGGTGTTCTTAACTACAAAGCACCCAATAAGGTATTGTGGAAATATACGAATCCTATCCAATACAGCGTGATTTTTAATAACAACAAGATTTCTATAAATGATGCTGGCAAGAAGTCAAATGTGAATATTGGAAACAATAAACTCTTCGAAAAACTAAATAGGGTTATTGTGGGTACGGTAAATGGTAATATGTTTGATGAAAAGGAGTTTAAAATTGCGTATTTTAAGAGTGCAGCGTTTAATGTAGCTAAGTTTACGCCAAATGATGCCTCCCTGAAAAAGTACCTGCAGTATATAGAAATGTTTTTTGATAGGGATAACCACATGGTGTCTGAGGTTAAAATGACGGAACCATCAGGAGATTACACCCGTATAGTATTTCAGAAAAAGAAACTAAACGTAACTATAACTGATGCGGTTTTTAATCAGTAGCATTCTCTTACTTTTGGGATGTTTCGCCTGTAGTCCTAAGGTACCCAAAGGATACGCTGTTAAAGAACTTGGGCAAAAAAGTTCATACAGTCCCAAGTTATTTACAGATGGGGAGTATTTTTATAAAGCAAATGTGGAAGCTTACGGAAATACCATGGGGGGCATTATGGTTCTGAAAAAAACGGGGATAAATTACCGTGTAGCTATGACTACCCAGTTTGGAAATAAGCTTTTAGATATGCAGTATGATGGGGCTGACTTTAAGGTGAATTATATTCTGGAAGATTTAAACAGAAAAATAATCCTGAATACTTTAAAAAAGGATTTTAGCGTTTTGTTTAAGGATAGTTTCACTGTGGACAAGGTATTTACTAATGGACAAACCCGGATTCTACAAGCCCAGAGTGGTAAAGAAACAGTTCGGATAGGGGAAGTAGAGAATAAACTACATTTTTACTGGGTTTATAAAGGTCGGAAAAAGAAGCGGACGTACAGTTTTACTGATGGACAGATTTCTGTTAAACACCATACAATTAAACTAAATCTGGAGTTATTACCACTTAACTAAAAGAGAACTATGAAAAAGCTAATGATTTTAATTGCTTTTTTTGGGGTTACTTTAAACTCCTTTTCCCAAGTTGCATTTAAACCGGGTTTCCGTGCTGGCTTAAATGTTTCTAACCTCACGGAGTCTTATTATACCACAAAAACTAGTTTTTATGCGGGTGTAGTAGGTGAAATAAAGTTTAAGAATTTTTACTCCTTACAGCCAGAGGTTGGTTATTCTAGTCAAGGTGCAAAGGGAGACGTGATTCAGGTTGGAGGAAATGCGACGAAGGTTGCAGATCAGATTGATCTAAATTACCTTACCATCGGGTTAATAAACAAATTTACCTTTGCAGAGACTTTTTCGGTTCTTGTTGGTGCTTCACTAGATCATGAACTTAACCCGAGTCCTTTCTCTAGGGTGGAGCGTGATTTAGCTTTCGTTTTTGGATTGGGTTTTAATACAAAAGTAGGTTTAAGTTTTGAGGCTCGGCTAAAGAGTGGAGCTCTGGATATTATTGATAGTAGGGACTACAAAACCAAAGAAGGAAACAATTGGCTATTTTTATCGAGTAAAAACTCTAATATTGTGGGTCAGTTTGGCTTAGTTTATCTCATACCCTCTAAAAACAATAAATGATTTGTATGGTTTTGAATGATTTTTATACTGTAACCGATACTACGGAAGACGAGGGTGGGAAATATGTGTCTTCTATAAAGTTAAATAAAGACCATGATATTTTTAAGGGACATTTTCCAGGCAATCCTATAACTCCCGGGGTTTGTATGATGCAGATTATAAAAGAATTAACGCAGCGTATATTAGGTTATAAAGTGTTTATGAACGCAGCTTCTAATGTGAAATTTATGGCTACGATAAATCCTGAGGAAACACCGGAAGTAAGGATAGAAAAGCAAATAGAGGTAGCGGAGGATGGCGTAATAAAGTTAAAAAGTACCAGTTTTATTGGAGAAACGGTGGCTTTAAAGCTCAATGTTAGTTACCAAAAAGTATGAAAGCATCTATAACTAAACTCTAGGAGAAGAATTGGATACCTAGGGGAGAGATTTGAAAAATAAGTATATGAGAAACGTACTCTTTGTTTTAGTTTTTTTAGTGTCTTTTTTTGCAAAGGCACAAGACCTTGCACAACTTAGAAAAGACTTTGTGGTGGCTGCAGACTCTAAAGGTAATTCTGAAAGGTTTTCTAAAGTTACCTCAAGTATTGGGCAACATGCACCGGGCGTTTTGCAAGCCTACAAGGCAGCTGCAGACATTATAGAAAGTAAATACTTACCTACAATAGAAGAGAAAAAGAAAAGGGCAAAGAGAGGGATAACTAAGCTAGAAGCCTTAATAGAGGAAGATCCTAATAACTTGGAAGTAAGATTGGTGCGGATGAGTATTCAAGAAAATGTACCTAAAATCCTTAAATATCGTGCTAACCTACGGGAAGACAAAGTTTTCTTAGAAAAACATGTAGGACAGCAGCATGGAGCACTCAAAACATACATACAAGATTTTATGAAGATATCTTCTACCTTCAAGGGGAAGATATAATAGTGATTTGCTGATAAATCTCGGGCTTTCATAGAAATTTATTCTGTGCTTAATACGATAATTTAGATTAATGTAATGAAGTCGTTATCTTTGCAGAAGAATGATGTCTCTATCTACTAAACATAAAGTTTGCGTAATTGTACCTACCTATAATAACCACCGGACACTGGCCACAGTGTTGGATGGTGTTTTGGGGTATACTACCAATGTTATCGTAGTAAATGATGGTTCTACAGACACTACTTCTGATATATTAGCTTCATATCCTGACATTGTGAGGATAGATTTTGATAAAAATCAGGGAAAGGGCATGGCTCTAAGGATTGGTTTTGCCAAATCTCTGGAACTGGGTTTCACCCATGCTATTACTATTGATTCAGATGGGCAGCATTTTGCCAGTGATATTCCTGCATTTATAGAAAAACTGGATGAGTCTGATGGTAATATCCTTATTATCGGTAGCCGAAATATGACCCAGGAAGGTGTGCCAAAAAAAAGTAGTTTTGGTAATAAGTTTTCTAATTTCTGGTTTAAGTTCGAAACGGGTATAAAGCTGGAAGATACGCAGTCGGGCTATAGATTGTACCCTCTGACCTTAATGCCCAAGAAGTATTTTACCCGAAAGTTTGAGTTTGAGATAGAGTCTATTGTACGTGCTGCTTGGAAAGGTATAGAAGTAGTAAACATGCCGATACAAGTACATTATGATTTACATGATAGGGTGTCTCACTTTAGACCCTTCAAAGACTTTAGTAGAATAAGTGTATTGAATACCGTATTGGTAATTATCACTTTACTCTATATTAAACCACGTAACTCTATCCGTAATCTTAGAAAAAAAAACTTTAAGAAGTTTGTAAAAGAAGAAATTCTTGAAAGTGGGGATTCCCCAACACGTAAAGCCAGTTCCATAGCTCTTGGTGTTCTGTTTGGTTTGCTCCCTATATGGGGTTTTCAGATGGTTGGAGTAATTTCTGCGGCCTATGTTTTGCGTTTAAATAAGCTTCTGGCTTTTACTTTCTCCAATGTTAGTTTGCCACCATTTATCCCCTTCATTATTTACTTTTCATTGCAAATAGGTAGTTTTTTTGTAGGTGAGCCCATAGGCAGCATTGCGGAAACAGATTTATCTATGGAATTTGTGAAGAATCATTTTCTACAATATCTTATTGGAAGCACTGTAGTAGCTCTGACAGTGGCTGCATTTTTTGGAATAAGCAGCTATGGGCTTATCGTTTATTGGAACAAATTTAAAACCGCAAATGTCTGATTTCTTTGTTTTTATATATCGTTGGGTACAAAAAAACAAGACATTGGCTGTGTTTTTTGCCGTTTTGTATTTGGCCGGGGCTACTTTTTTGGGTTCAAGGATAAGCTTTGATGAAGATATTGCCAAACTCATTCCGCATAGTAAAGACTCCGACAACTTAGCCCGGGTAATGGGGCAGCTCAAATTTTCTGATAAGCTCACAGTAGTCCTAAAGTCTGAGGATAAACAAGTAGGAAATCTCGTTGCAGCGGCTCAGGCTTTTTGCGATAGTCTTGAAAATTACCCCCAATACGTAAAGTCTGTGCAGGGGAAGTTAGACCAAAGTACTCTGGAAGAAACTTTGGACTTTGTGGCTGCTAACTTACCCTTATTTTTGGATAGTACAGATTACCGGATTATAGCTTCTAAAATCAATAAAGACTCTATCCGTAGCGTGGTAGAGGGGAACTACAAAGCCATAGTGTCTCCTACGGGTTTTGTTTCGGGTCGCATGGTTATGGATGATCCCTTGGGTATGAAGTTTATGGCCTTAAAAAAACTTCAAAAGTTAGGTTTAAGTAGTGACTTTATACTACATGATGGCTTTTTACTTACTCAGGATAGTTCCAGGGTGCTTTTATTTGTAAACCCTGCTTATCCTAGTAGCGATGCCCAGGAAAATGCAGTTTTTGCTGAGGTCTTGTACAAAATTAAGGATGCGATAGATGTTTCGTTTAAGAAGGAGGTTACTGTTGGTTACTTCGGAGCAAGTGTCATTGCAGCGGCTAATGCGTCGCAGATAAAAACTGATATTTTAACTACTGTCGTAGTATCCATCGGTGCTTTGCTACTCATTTTTATGTTGTATTATCGCAAGCTAAGCATTCCTCTGGTGGTGTTTATACCTACAGTTTTTGGAGTGTTGCTGGCTATAGCGATATTGGCGGTAATCAAGGATAGTATTTCGGCTATTTCTTTGAGTATCGGTGCTATTTTGGTAGGTGTTACTATAGACTACGCTTTGCATATTCTTACGCATTATAAACATAGTACAAGTGTAGAGGAGTTATACAAAGATATTACTAAGCCACTCATTATGAGTAGTACTACTACTGCAGTGGCTTTTTTATGTTTATTATTTGTACGTTCGGAGGCTCTTAAAGATTTGGGTATTTTTGCCGCTATTGCAGTAGTAGCCTCTGCTGTTTTTTCATTGTTGGTTATTCCGCATCTCTACTCTCCCGGGGCTGGTACAAAGAAAACATTTTTAGACCGCTTTTCTGGTATTCCTTTTGAGCGGAGTAAACCATTGGTTTGGTTTAGTGTAGTGGCCATTGGGGTGAGTGTATTTACTTATTCTAAAGTAGGTTTTAATGAAGATATTTCACAACTAAATTATGTGCCGCAAGATGTAAAGGAAGTAGAAAAAGACCTAGAGCGTGCTACTAATCTTGTGTCAAAGTCGCTTTATGTGGTAAACTACGCTTCCTCAGAAGATTCGGTTTTGGCTTTGGGAAGTTCTACAGGAAACTTGCTTGCCGGACTAAAAACCAAGGGGGAGGTATTGGAGTACAGCTCATTAAGTGGTTTGGTATTATCTCAAGAAGCTCAAAAAGAAAAAATTCGGCAGTGGAATATATTTTGGGATAAAGCAAAGGTTAGCCAAATAAGAGACCTGTTGGTAGCAGAAAGTGCAACTTTTGGTTTTAAACCTAATGCATACTCAGGTTTTTATACACTTTTAGAGAGTAGTTTCTCCCCTATATCATTGGCAGACTATGCTGCTGTGAAAGCTTTTTCGCTTGATGATTTTATTACAGAAAAGAATGGGAGCTATACTCTTTCTACTTTAGTAAAAACAACCGAGTCCAGTAGAGAGAATGTTTTACGAGCATTTGAAAATGAAAAAGAGACACTTGTTATAGATCGAAAAAAACTAAATGAAACCTTCCTTGGTCAGCTTAATCAAGACTTTAATAGGTTGGTTAATTTTTCTTTTATTGCAGTCATCCTTATACTATTTTATTTTTTGAGAAGAGTAGAGTTAGTGGTATTAAGCTTGGGGCCTATTGTAATTACAGGTTTCATTACTGCCGGGGCTATGGGAGCATTGGGTATAGAACTCAATATTTTTAGCACTATAGTTTGTACATTAGTTTTTGGACATGGAGTAGATTTTTCTATATTTATGACTAGTGCTTTACAGAAAGAGTACACATATGGTAAAGACGTGATGCCCATTTACCGGACCTCAATTCTGCTTGCTGCAATTACTACTATACTCGCTATAGGAGCACTGGTTTTTGCTCACCATCCAGCACTGAAATCTATTTCTTTGGTAGCTTTAATAGGTGTGGGTGCAGCATTGGTTATTACCTTTGTATTTTATCCTATACTGTTCCGTTTCTTACTGGGTAGAAATCCTAAAAAAGGTAAAGCCCCGTTTGAGTTTTGGAGCTTTATTACTTCGGTATTATCGTTTACTTATTTTGGTTTAGGAGGGGTTTTGTTTTCTATAATGAGCGTTTTGGTGTCTTTCCTTCCAGGTAAAAACGCACCTTTATTGCTCAGAAAGTTTGTGTCTAAGTACATGAAGTCGGTTTTGGATACCAATCCTAATCTTAAGAAAACTCATATTGTAAATCCGCACGGAGAAGACTTCAGTAAACCGGCTGTGCTTATAGCCAATCACACCACATTTTTAGATATTTTGGCTATGGGGATGTTACATCCCAAATCTATCTTTTTAGTTAGTGACTGGGTATACAATTCACCTATTTTTGGTAAGGGGGTGCGTAAATCGGGCTTTTATCCTGTCTCTAAGGGTCTGGAAGGGGGCGTTGAGCAAATGCGGAGCAAAATACAGGAAGGTTATTCAGTGGTGGTCTTTCCGGAAGGTACAAGGTCTACAGATAATGTGGTGAAGCGTTTCCATAAAGGGGCGTTCTATCTGGCAGATTATTTTGGTTTGGATGTAGTGCCGGTGGTTATCCATGGAGGTGCTGATGCATTACCTAAGGGGAGTTTTATAATCAATAAGTATAGGCTTACTTTAGAGATTTTACCAAGAATCCAGGTGGCTAGTTATGGAACAGACCTTAAAACGCAGACTAAGGAGATTTCAGCTTATTTTAAACGGAAATATACCGATTTACGGAGTCAAATAGAAGACCAGGATTACTTTAAAGATGTGATAGTCCGCAGTTTTGTATTCAAGGAGCCGGACGTGCTCCACGCGGTAGAGGAGCAGTGGGAGCAGCAAGCGGGCTGGTTACACGAAATAAACAAAGAGATTCCTGCTACTGCCAAAATCTTGCATTTAGCCAATGATTATGGAATAGGAGATCTTATTCTGGTTATGCAGGAGCCTCAAAGAAAGGTGACATCTTGGATTACCTGTGAAGAGAGAAGAGAAGTAGCCCAAACCAATTATTTATTAAAGAAAAGAAATATTACCTATATTGGTAAACTTGCGGCTAACGGGGAGGATGTACTTATTGTTTCTGCTGGTGTGGAGGTGGAAAGTAGCCTGTTGGCACAGTTTAGCAAGGTATTTATAGAAAAATAGTTTAGATGGTACAGTACGATGCCGTAATTGTAGGGAGTGGGCTAGGTGGACTAGCCTCAGCAATTATTCTTGCCAAAGAAGGTTGGAAGGTTTGCGTATTGGAAAAAAACAATCAGTTTGGTGGTAACCTTCAGACTTTTTCGCGTGATAAGGTCATTTTTGATACTGGTGTCCATTATATTGGTGCATTAGGAGAAGGACAAAATCTCAACCGTTATTTTAAGTACCTAGAGATTTTTGATGGACTGAACCTCAAAAAAATGAACGAAGATGGGTTTGATTACATCACTTTTGATGACGACCCTATTGCTTATCCCCATGCCCAAGGTTACAGTAACTTTGTAGAAAAGCTTCTGCCGTTTTTCCCAGAAGAAAGAGCTACGTTAGAGAGTTATTGTAATAAGATCCAAGAGATTTGTAATTACTTCCCGTTGTATAATCTAAGTGATACCGAGGGTTATCCTATGGATATCCTTTCTATTAATGTTAAAGATTACCTTGATCAGCTTACAGACAATGAAAAGCTTAAAACGGTTCTGTCCGGCTCTAATTTTTTGTATGCGGGTAGTGCAGATAAGTCTCCTCTGTACGTACATGCGTTGTCTGTAAACTCTTATATACAGAGCTCTTGGAAGGTGGTTCGTGGCGGAAGTCAAATTACGAAGCAACTTGTGCGGGTTCTTAAAAAGTATGGTGGTACTATTTTGAAATACAAACAGGTCAAAGAGTTTTGTTTTGAAGAAAACAAAGTAAAATCTGTAAAAACGGTATCGGGAGAGGAGTTTTTTGGTAGAACTTTTATTTCTAATGTAGACATAAAAGCCACTATCGGAATGGTTGGGAAGGGACACTTTCGTAAAGCTTTTGTAACAAGAATTGGTAACTTAAAACCCAATGTGTCTGCTTTTAGCCTTTACATGGTTCTTAAACCAGAAAAGATTAAGTTCTTTAACTATAATATTTATAATAGCAAGTCTGAGCAGTATATGTGGACGCTAACGGATTACACAGAAGAGAGTTGGCCCCTTGGTTACATGCTTTCCGTGAACTCTAAAACAGGTGAAGATGAGTGGGCTGAAAGTATGACTGCCGTAACCTACCTGAAATATGAGGATGTAAAGCAGTGGGAGGAAACCTTAAACACGGTAGCAGACAAGGCAGAACGGGGCGTAGCTTATGAGAATTTTAAGAAGGAAAAGACCGAAAAACTCATTGTAGAAATAGAAAAGAGGTATCCAAACATAAGGGAGTGCATACAGAGTACATATACTTCTACACCTTTGTCTTTCAGGGATTATATAGGTATAGAAGATGGAAGCTTGTACGGGTATGAGAGAGATAGCTCTAACCCGTTGATGACATTCATTGCTCCTAAATCTAAGATAGAAAACGTGTTTTTTACAGGGCAAAGTATAAATATGCACGGTATTTTGGGTGTGACTATTGGTGCGGTGTCTACCTGTTCCGAAATTCTTGGAAAGAGTTACTTATTACAAAGAATCAATGAGGAAGTGTAGTATTTACATAGTGCTTCTTCTGCTTTTTACGGCTTGTGGGACCTCCAAACTCAAAAGATATAAGCCAGTTTACACGGTTTCTTTGCCTCAAATGTTGGAGAAAGATGGGGTAAAGTCATTGGAGTCTAATACACTCTTTCAGAATGAGTACAAGCTTTGGGAAATGTACGTAGAGGGTAACCCTATGGAAGTGGGTATGTATTCCGGAGCCTTATCTGATAGTTTGTATAAATACCAGGAAACTGTTTTTTTTGAAAAAGTGGAAGACTTTGTACCTTCTAAAGGAAGACAAAGATTCTTACGCAACTTTTTGAAATGGTATAACCGTAAACTTTTTAAGAATGTAATTCCAGCCTACAGAGAGGAGATATACGGTTTATCACAGTTTGCTACAGACCGTTTCGATTTCATTGGGCCTAAATTTCCACGTACTCTTTACCTGCACGGAGCACATGACATTGGTCATGCCTTACAAGACCTGGCTTTGGTGGGATGTACTTCTTTTGCGGCTTGGGGTAATGCTACAGAAGATGGTAAGTTGATAGTTGGCCGTAATTTTGATTTTTATGCGGGCGATGATTTTGCTCGAAATAAAGTGGTGGCATTTGTGAAACCGGACTCGGGTTACGCTTTTGCCTCCGTTACTTGGCCCGGTATGGTAGGGGTCGTATCCGGAATGAATAGTGAAGGACTTACTGTTACTATCAATGCAGGGAAGTCTTCTTTCCCTTTAACAGCCAAAACACCTATTTCTTTGCTTACAAGGGAGGTATTACAATATGCAGCCGATATAGACCAAGCTATAGAAATAGCTAAAAGACGGAAAGTTTTTGTGTCTGAAAGTATTATGGTGGCCAGTGCAGCAGAGAACCGTGCAATACTTATAGAGGTTTCTCCCAAGAAATTCGGAGTTTATGAACCTTCCGAAAATGGACGTTTGGTATGCTCAAACCATTTCCAAAGTCAAGCTTATGGTGAAGACAAGAAAAATACCAAACATATAGAAGAAAGCCACTCTTTTTACCGTTTTGAGCGGATGAATGAACTGCTTGATGCACAACCAAAAATTAACGTGCAAGATGCTGTAGACATATTACGGAATACGCAGGGTACAAAAAATACGGAAATTGGGAAAGGGAACGAGAAGGCTCTCAATCAACTTTTGGCACATCATGGTGTGATCTTTAAGCCAGCTGAAAGAAAAATGTGGGTGTCTGCTAATCCCTATCAGCTGGGAGCTTTTGTGGCTTATGATCTCAATGCAGTTTTTTCTGGAGAAGCTGTAGGGATGCTACATAACCCATCAGAAACTGTTCCTGCGGATGATTTTTTGTATAGTGTCGGATACAAAGATTATGAGCGATACCGTATTTTAGACAGGGAAGTAGATCAAGTGCTGAAAAATGAAACTAATGCACGAGAGGGGCTTTTTAATGAGTATTTGGCTTTGAATCCTGAACTTTGGAGTGTATATTTCAAAATTGGTAAGTATTTTTACCAAAAGAAGGCATATAGGGATGCTATACCTTATTTCGAAAAAGCCTTGGAAAAAGAGGTTACTACTCTCCCGGATATGGTGGCTACACAAAAATATTTAGAAAAATGCAAGAAGCGGATATAGAAAGATGGAGTAAGGAAAAAATAGAAGCTTTCCAAGAGTTGCGGTTACGTGATGCCTTGGATTATGTAATGCGGAATTCGGCTTTTTACCAAAATTATTTTGCAGACATAGATATTTCTAAGATCCTTTCTCTAGCAGACCTACAGTCCCTGCCTTTTACAAACAAAGATCACTTGCATGCCCAAAATGACGACTTTTTGTGCGTTCCAAGAAGTAAGGTTGTGGACTTTGCATCTACCTCGGGAACGTCGGGAAGTCCGGTTACTTTTGCATTGACAGATGCAGATCTGGACCGTTTAGCTTACAATGAGGCTTTGTCTTTAGAGTGTTCTGGCGTGAAAAAAGGCGATACTGTACAGCTTATGACGACATTAGATCGACAGTTTATGGCTGGGTTAGCTTATTTTTTGGGTATGAGAAAACTCGGAGCAAGTGTAGTTAGGGTAGGAGCAGGAATCCCTGGTTTACAGTGGGACGCCATTGAAAAGTATAAACCTACTTACTTGATAACTGTTCCCTCTTTTTTGGTGAAAATGATTGAATATGCTGAGAGTTATGGCATAGATTATAAGAATAGCAGTGTAGTGGGAGCTGTATGTATTGGAGAGCCTCTTAGGAATGAAGACTTCTCGCCTAATGCTTTGGCAAACAAGATAAGTGAAAAATGGGATATAAATCTGTTCTCTACCTATGCATCTACAGAAATGAGTACTGCCTTTGCCGAATGTGAAGCTATGGAAGGCGGGCATCATCATCCGGATCTTATCATTGTGGAGGTGGTAGATGAAGACGGTAACCAAGTGGAGGAAGGACAAAGTGGAGAATTAGTAGTCACAACGCTAGGTGTAGAAGCTATGCCCTTGGTGAGATTTAAAACGGGTGATATTGTAGCCGCTCATTACGGCTCATGCAGTTGTGGACGTAATTCTTTACGGTTAGGCTCGGTGATAGGCCGTAAGCAACAAATGATAAAGTACAAAGGTACAACATTATACCCACCTGCAATGAATAATCTACTTAATGAGTTTTCTGAAATAGAAGGTCATTTGATAGAGGTGTCTTCAGATGAGGTGGGGATGGATGAAATAACTATTAAGATAGCCTCTTCAAATACCACTGTCGAGTTCCTGAATTTGGTAAAGGATCATTTTAGAGCGAAACTTAGGGTAGCCCCTAAGGTGGTTTTACTGGAGACGGAAGAGTTGAACAAGCAGGTTTTTCCACCAAAGAGCCGTAAACCTATACGTTTTGTGGACTACCGCACACTGTAGCTAGAGTAAGTATATAGTCTTCTATTTGGGTATATTGGTAGCAGAATTCCAGCTCCCAGCTCGGATAAGTGCTATGTGCTACTCCGTGGTTTTGGTTAGGCATACCCACTTTTATGTGTTTATTGAATTCTAATGGGCGACTTCCATTTAGCTTGTACACTGCTTCTTTTACGGTCCAAATCAAGGTTAACACTTCTATTGTAGAATCAGAGATTTGCTCAGGACGGGTAAATAGATGGGAAGCTTTTATGACTCTCGGAGAAATTTTTTCTATATCTACTCCCACATTTCCAAAAGCCACTACAGCCATATTATGTGAATGAGATACTGAAATATTCCTTCCATTTAACAAACCAGGTTTCCCATGTTTGTCATATATCATTTCCTCATCTGTGATACCATAATGTAATAATAACTGCCTTATTGCTAGAAAACGTTCCGGATTTTTCATTCCCGGTAGTCGGGTGAGGGAATTGGGAGATAAAACTAAACCTTTTTTTAGAGTTTCGGCATCTTCGGTAATTTTCCAAATGCCTATCTTGCTGCCTAAGTCTATTTCGGTTAAGAAAGGCATTTTCCTAGAGAGAAGCCGTAATTTCGGAGAATAGCAACCGCAATGTAGGTTCGGCTTTGGCTGCATTAGCCAAGATATTGGATAGCTCGGCTTTTTTTAGTTCTTCAGGAATACAGAGGTCCGTAATTACAGAAACTGCGAAGACAGGAATACCAAGCTGGATAGCCACAATAACCTCCGGAACAGTACTCATACCCACTGCATCAGCACCCAAATTACGTAATAGTCTGTATTCTGCTTTGGTTTCAAGTTGGGGGCCAGGAACCGGAACATATACGCCTTCTTTTACTTGACTGAGTTGGTGCTTTTTTGCTATGTCTCTGGCCAAACCCAATATTTTCGCAGAATAGGGTTCACTCATATCTGGAAAGCGGTCTCCAGAAAAGCTCTTTCCCCATAAAGGATTAGAAGGCATGAATAACGATATATGATCCGTGATGAGCATTATATCTGATTCTTCGAAACCAGGGTTTAAGCCACCCGCAGCATTAGAAATAAGCAGATTCTTAATACCTAAGCTATGCATAACCCGTACTGGGAAGGTTATTTCCTGCATAGTGTAACCCTCATAAAAATGGAAACGACCTTGCATACATACCACCTTTTTTCCAGCCAGAAGGCCGAAGATGAGTTTACCACTGTGGCTTTCTACAGTAGATTGTACAAAACCAGGTATTAGGGCATAAGATATACTGTAGTGGACTTTTATTTCTGATACCAAGCCAGAAAGGCCGGTACCTAAAATTATGCCTACTTCGGGTACAAATCCCCCAATTTGTGACTGTATGTATGCTTTTGTGTTTTCCATAAACAGAAAAAGGCTGGATGTACTCCAACCTTCAACATGAATTTCTTTAAACTATCTTATAAAGACAAAGTGCCTTTTTGGGCTGCTTTAAGAATAGTTTTCTCTAAACCATTTTTATTGATGGTTCTTATTACACTAGTTGCCACTTTAAGCTCAACCCAAACACCTTCAGATTCCAAGAAAAATTTCTTAGTTTTTAGGTTAGGGTAAAATTTACGCTTTGTTTTGTTGTTGGCATGCGATACGTTATTACCTGATCTAGTTCTCTTACCGCTTATTTGACAAACCTTAGACATGATATTCTTTATTAAAATTCCTTAAATCCTTACTGATTGGGGTGCAAATATCGTAAACTATTTAATAATATGCAATTAATGTTCTAATATTTGTTTTCCAAGAATAAAATTTTTGTTGAAAATTGTGCTGTTATCTCCTCTTTACACTAAGGAAATAATATATGATATGATAAATCAGTTATCCTTTCTCTCCCAAAAATCGAAATAATTAAACCACTGCAAGGGGTATTTCTTTATCATACTTTCTACACTTTCGGTGTAAGACTCTAGCAGAGCTTGGGCATCTCGATGTTTAACGTGGGCTTCTCTTGTATATAAATGGTAGTGAAGGTTGGCTTCTTTCATTACATATACATAGGCCACCGGAACCCTTAGTCGAGAAGCGATAAGGAATGGTCCGGCAGGAAAACGTGCTTCTTGCCCAAGTAGGGGAGCGGTAAGGTATTTTATATTTTCTGTATAACGATCACCCGTGAAACAAATAAGCTCGTTATTAGACAGGGCTTGGTTTATTTCATAAATATGCGATAAGTCCTCTTTTATTAGGATAAGCTTTACTGAAGGCTTTTTTATACGTTCCAGATATTCCTTTATAGCAGAATGCTCCTGGTCTATAGTTACCAAGTTTATTTGAAAATTAAGGTCTACTTCGGATAGGAAATGCTCTGCAATTTCAAAATTTCCTATATGGGCACTTATTAAGACTCCTCCATTTTTCTCGGCTAGAAGGCGGCGTAAAGTATCTATACCATCAAACTCATAGGTAAAGCGGTTTCTTAAACCTGCTGATATGGCGATTTTGTCTATGATGGTTTGGCCAAAAGTGAAATAACTCTTAAACACGGATATACGAGCCTTAAAAACGGAGTACCCGAGTCTCTTTCTGAAGTAGTAATAAATAGAACGATTACTTTTTGGGAGAAAAAGAAAGTAATAGGAAGCTACAAAAAACAAAAGTCCGTAAGCCGCTTTTACACCAAGCTTCCGGATTAAGAAGACAAAAATCTTATATCCTAGTAGCGTCCCTTTGGATTTTCCATCCCAATTGCTCATTACTGCAATTTATTCTCAATAAGCGTATAGAAATCGTTGAAAGTAGATAAGCCTACAAAATCGGGTTCACCTAATTTAACACCAAAGTTTGATTCCACGGTTACTACCAAATCTACATAATCTAAGCTATCTAAGCCCAAAGTGTCCTTTAAGACCGCATCCGGGGTAATAGACTCTCTCTCCACTTCAAATTCTTCTGACAAGAAATCGTTGGTTTTTTCTATAATTTCTGCTCTGCTCATTTTAAATTTTTCTGACTACCAGTGCCGAATTTGTGCCTCCAAATCCGAACGAATTCGACAAAAATATGTCAAAATTTTGGTTTATTGTATTTTTGGCAATATTTAATTTAGATGAATGCTCATCGGGGGTTTGGAAGTTTATGTTGGGTGCTATAAAGCTGTTTTGCATCATGAGGATAGAATATACCACCTCACTAGCTCCTGCCATCCAGCACTCATGGCCAGTCATAGACTTTGTAGAACTTACAAAAGGTTTGTGGCTACCAAAAACACTTGAAATAGCTTGAGCTTCGTTTGCATCTCCTACAGGAGTAGAAGTAGCATGGGCATTTATATAACCGATTTGTTCAGGAGACACTTCGGCCTGGTTAATGGCCCTTTGCATGGCTGTACTTGGGCCATCAATATTAGGAGTAGAGATGTGGCCGCCATTAGATGAGAAACCATATCCAATCACTTCGGCTATAATGTTAGCTCCCCGTGCTACCGCATGTTCATACTCTTCCAAAATTAATGTGGCGGCTCCTCCACTTGGGATAAGACCATCTCGGGAAGAATCAAAAGGACGTGATGCGGCTGCAGGATTTTCCTCCAAAGGAGAGAATACGCCAAGAGCATCAAAGCTACTCATAGCATACTTGTTTATTTCCTGGGCTCCGCCACATATAACCATATCTTGCAATCCACTTTGTATGAGATGAAATCCCAAACCTATAGAGTGTGAACCACTAGCACAAGCTGCACTTATGGTGAGGTTAACCCCTCTGAGCCTAAAAATGGTGGAGAGGTTCATGGTTACGGTAGAGTTCATTGACTTAAAAATAGCTCCAGAACCTATTAGTGCCGTATCTTTTTTCTCCCGCATGACATCTGTAGCGTCTATAATAGCCTTAGAAACAGAATCATTTCCATACATAATGCCAACTTCGTGGCTATCTAGATAGTCTTGGCTAATGCCCGCCTGATCAAGTGCTTGTACAGTAGCTAAATAAGCGTATTCGGTTTCTTCACCAATGCTTATTCTCTGCCTGCGGGACAGCATATCTTTTAGATTAGGTTTGGGTACAGCTCCCGTAAGGGCAGAACGGAAACCAAATTCTTTACGTTCGGGATCAAAAACAATCCCCGATTTTCCTTGGTATAGGGAGTCTTTTACCTCCTGAAGTGACGTGCCTATACAGGAATAGATACCCAGTCCGGTAATTACAACTCTTCTTTTCATAATGGGTTTACGAATAAATGCCGCCGTTTATGTTTATAACCTCGCCGGTAATGTAGCTTGCTTTTTTAGACACCAAAAAGCTTACCAAATCTGCGACCTCTTCTGCTTCTCCGAATCTTCCGGTGGGAACTAGCTTCTTAAGTTCGCCTTCGTCTAAAGCAGAGGTCATGTCAGATTTAATAAAGCCTGGTGCTACTGCATTCACCGTAATGTTTCTTTTGGCTACTTCCTGAGCCAAAGCCTTGGTGGCCGCCACTAAAGCTCCTTTTGCTGCTGAGTAATTTACTTGACCAGCAGTTCCTTTTACACCAGATACAGAAGCAATGTTAATGATTCTTCCGTATTTATTGCGAAGGAGTTTTTGTATAAAGAAATTGGTCACATTGAAGAAGCCGTTAAGGCTGGTATGTACCACATTGTCCCAGTCCTGAGCTGGCATCCACATAAAAAGCCCGTCACGGGTGATACCTGCATTGTTTATAATTACTTCTACTATATCATCAGGGTGCTGTTCTTGCCAAGCACCCAAAACAGAAAGGGTTTCCTCTCTATTGGCTACATCAAATTTTAGGATTTCTCCCGTACTACCCAATGCGTTTACTAAGCTGAGGGTTTCTTGTGCCGCAGCTTCATTAGATTGGTAGTTTATAAGTATATGGTAGCCGGTTTCTCCAGCCAGTTTTTCGCAGATGGCTCTTCCTATACCTCTAGAGCCCCCTGTTACTAATGCACATTTCGCCATAGTAAATTTTTAAGGTTGTTTATTCCGAAAACAATTCTGCGTTTTCATACCAGTTGCCTCCAAGTGGATTTCCTTTTGTATCAATAAAGCCCCACTCTTTGCCATTTTTAACACGTGCTAATCCTTTTACGAAGCCTTTTTCGTCACTTTTAAACATTGCAAAAAGACCTCCGGCAGAAATGCCGTATTTAGTAGGAATTATGATTTTACCTTCTTTGTCTATAAAACCCCAATCTTTTTCTTTTACTGGTGCCAGGCCATCTTTACTGAAGGTTTCTGCATCCGGATATTTGGCATCTATAACCAATTTTCCATTTTTGTTTACGTAACCCCAGTTTTTTCCTATTGCCACAGGGGCTAGTCCGTTTACGAAAGCACGAGCTTTTTCATACGTTGGCTCAATAAGCCAGTTTCCGTTTAGGTCTATATAGCCAATTTTCTTGTCTTTTCGGGCATAAGTAATGCCATCTTCAGAGAAGTCCCAAATTTTGTCTACTCCTTCTATTGCTTTAAATGTGCCGTTTTTTACAAGACCAAATTTGTCACCAAGTTTGGCCCAAGTGGTAGATTGATAATACTCTCCAATTTCGGCGTATTTGGGTTCTATTACCGTCTTGCCGCTCTTATCTATAATTCCCCAATATTCCCCTAGTTTAACCCGGGCATACCCATTAGCGAATTCTTTTATTACATCGTATTGTGCTTTTAGAATTTCTTTTCCTTGGGTATTAATAAGACCCACTTTCTCTCCACTACGAAAAATAGCTACACCAGAGTCGAAATCATAAATCTTAGCACCTCCAAACTTTTGTCTTTCTCCTTTTCTGTTAATGTAAAACCACTCTTTATTCTGTTCTACCATTGCAATA
>CAZBAV010000001.1:32361-123182 GCA_964489955.1 uncultured Lacihabitans sp.
TATCAAACTGTGGTTTTACTACTAAATTTCCTTTTGTGTCTATGTAACCCCATTTTCCATTTTCTTCTACGGCCGCTAAGCCATCGGAGAAACTACCACCAGCTTTAAACTGAGGTTCTATGACCAGCTTTCCAGAGCGATCTATATAGCCTACTTTTCCATTCTTTTTCACAAGTGCCAGTTGTTGAGAAAAGCCAGTAAAGCTTAATGAAACAAATAAGACAAACAGTATTTTTTTCATGGTAAAATCTATTTTGTGATTATAAATCTGTTCTTAGAAAAAAGCGGACTGCTTAAACTGTATAATTTTTTAAGAATTCTTTAAGTTTGGCTATCTCAGAATAAGTGGCTCTGTCTTCTTTGTATACAGGAACTATAGCACGGATTTCGTTATACAGTTTTTGCGTACCCGAAGATACTAAATTTTTACAATCCAATGCGTCTATGGCCTGGATAATTGCAATAAGCTCTATACTTAGAACCTGAAAGCCATTTTCTATAACCTTAGCCGCCAAAAGGGCGGAGTTGGTGCCCATGCTCACGATATCTTGGTTGTCGTTATTATTAGGTATGCTGTGAACATACATGGGATTAGACAGAGTTTGGCTTTCTGCTGTAGTAGAAGTGGCCGTAAACTGTAATCCCTGCATACCAAAATTAAAGCCTAATTTTTCTATATTAATAAACGGAGTTAATACGCCATTTAGGTTAGGATTAACAAGGAAATTGAGCTGCCTTTCGGCTAGCATAGTAAGCTTGGTCACTACAGTTTTTAATTTATCCATTTCAAGTGAGACGTAATCTCCGTGAAAATTACCTCCATGGTAAACCTGCCTGGTATTTACGTCTACAATTGGATTGTCGTTTGCAGAGTTTAATTCGTTTTCCAGTACTTCCTGTACATTATTTATAGTATCTAATACAGGACCTAAAATCTGCGGAACGCACCTGATAGAATAGTACTCCTGTACTTTTTCTTTGAAAATAGTTTCGGTATTCGTGCCTGAGTATAAATGCTCATGACGTTTGCGGGTAAGCTTGCTGTCTTGCAGGTGTTCCCGCATTCTTTTGGCTACTTCCCTCTGTCCTTTGTGCAGTTTCACCTGGTTAAGTTCTACCGAAAGGTGGTCGTCATAGGCTTTCATGATTTCATTTATGGCACAAGAGCACTTTAGGGACCACTCCAGGAGCAAGCTGGCTCTGTGTGCATTTACAATACCAATGCCTGTCATGACAGATGTACCATTTATGAGAGCAAGCCCTTCACGGATTTCAACTTTGATAGGACTTAAGTTTTCTTCTGCAAAAACTTCCTTAGTGGGTCTTCTGATACCTTTGTAGAATACTTCTCCTTCTCCGATAAGTACAAGAGCTAGATGTGCTAATTGTACCAAGTCTCCACTGGCTCCCACACCACCATGCTCAAAAATGAGGGGTACAATATCCTTATTTAAGAGTTCTTGCATCAGGCTTATAACTGTATGATTTACACCAGAATTTCCTAGGCTTAACGTATTAAGTCTGGCTAGTACTGCTGCACGAGCAAACGGCAGGTCTAGAGGCTGGCCAGTACCAGAACAGTGGCTGCGGATCAGATTATACTGTAGTTGAGCCCTGTCACTATCGCTAATCCTATATTGTGCCATTGGCCCAAAACCCGTATTTACCCCATACAAGACTTTATTTTCGGAGAATTCTTTTAAGAATTCAAAACTATCATTTACTCTTTTAGTGGTTTCTTCGTCTAGTTCAAGCGGTACTTTTTGGTTAACGATTGAAATGAATTTGTCTAATTCTAATAGTTGGTTCTGACTGTTCATGAGATATACTGCTTGACTCGGTATTTTAATAGATAGTATAATTTTTGTTTTGGATTTTATATATCTAATTTTGAGGGCGTAAATATAGTATAAATCTTGTAAATTTTATATTCGTTGTCTGTAATACGTAAGCTATGCAAAAAGAATATGTTGACGTTCTAGTGATTGGTGCAGGGCCTTCAGGATGTGTGGCTTCTGCTTATTTACATAATAATGGAGCAAAAGTAAGGGTAGTGGAAAAATCTAGGTTTCCGAGGTTTGTTATTGGAGAGAGTTTTTTGCCCCGTTCAATGGAGCATTATGAAGAAGCAGGACTTTTAGATGCTCTTAAAGAGCAAAAATTTGAGATTAAACCGGGAGCCCGTTTTATACGGGACGGACAAATTTGTTTTTTTGATTTCAGTAAGAAGTTTTCGACTGGATGGGATTGGACCTGGCAGGCTCCCCGTGCAGATTTTGATAATACCTTGGCTCAAGAAGCTATACGCAAAGGTGTTAATATAGATTTTGGAACTGAGGTATTGGATGTACAGTTTTCCGGTTCAGACTCGGTTACAGTGGTGAAAAATGCGGATGGAGAAGAAAGGGAAATCCATGCAAAATTCATTATCGATTCCAGTGGATACGGAAGGGTTTTACCTCGCATATTGAATCTTGATACGCCTTCTTCTGTAACCGAAAATTCGGCTATTTTTTCGCATGTTCATGACACCAAACGGGTAGCAGGTGGTGAAGGTACGCTTATATCTTTTGATATTCTAGAAACCAAAGTGTGGTTATGGGTGATTCCGTTTTCTAACGGCAATACAAGTATAGGTGTGGTGGGGCCGACTTCCTATATTAATTCTCTGCCAGAAGACACAACGGTAGCTTTAAAAGAAGCTATAAACCGCTCTGATTATTACCGAGATAGATATGCAGATGTAGATTTTCTGTTTGCACCACATAAAAAACAAGATTATTCCTGTGCCGTAACACAAATGTATGGGCCAGGTTTTACTCTTACGGGTAATGCTGCTGAGTTTCTGGATCCCGTGTTTTCTTCTGGTGTGTGTTTTGCTACTGAATCTGGTTTATTGTCTGCAAAGCTGTTCTTAAGGGAGCAGAGTGGGCAAACGGTAAATTGGGAAACCGAGTATTCAGACTACATGAAGCGTGGTGTGAGGGTGTTCTCTACCTATGTGAAAGAATGGTATACCGGGAATTTACAAACCTTGTTCTTTCACCAACCAGAAAACCCGGATGTGAAAAGTAAGATATGTTCGGTTCTTGCAGGTTATGTATGGGATGAAGAAAACCCGTTTGTGGCTAAACATGATAACGTAATCCGTAACATGGCCTATATGATTGACCGGGAAGCCGGTAGGGTCTAGTAGTGTATTTAGCTGGAAAAGGGAAAACTCTTTTCCAGCTAAATAATAATTTATATTTCTTTAAGGATTCTTTTGCCTAATGTTTTGGCCGTCTTCTCGAATCCTTCTCCAATACGAGATTCATTACTAAAGTTGCTTCCATACTGGTCTCCCGGGGCATCTGTACTTTCTATTTTTAGTAAAACTTTTCCCGGATTAGCCGTTTCAGAAAAAATAAGGAGAGTGCTCACTTTTGCAGCCTGTTTCATTACTGCTGCGTCCCAGCCTGGGTAAATCCACACTGCATCTACAACTAAGGTATATTTAGCATCCTTTAAATTTTCGCCAAAAACTATATTTTGCTTTTCTGTGACAGTTTTCGCCATCAGGTCTAAAAAGTTAGTTTCCCAAATAGAAGACTTGCTTGCTTCCCACTTCTTTTTCCAGTTATCTCCTGTTCCACTGTTTTTTGCGTTAAGCTCTTTTGATCGCTCATCTACATAAACGGCTTCTGTTTTGTTTTCTTTCAGTAGACGGAGGTTGTCATAGGTGAATTTGACATTTACCTTTGAAGCGTTCTTTAGAAAGCTAAAGTCTCCTTCTACAATTTTAAATTTCTGGGCAGAAAGAACTGTAGGGAAAAGGAGGGATAAGATTACGATTAATTTTTTCATTTGCTTTTTTTAGCAAATGTATTAATTGGAAGCTAAAGTTTATATTATTTTAATTTAACGGTTTTGGGGAGGATTATCAGGGCTCTGCTACAGCTTGTAATTTCTATTTTATAAACGCTCTTAGACGGTCTAGCAAGCCTGTATCTACGAATGTAAATTTTTTGTGAACAATGTAGTTAAAAACAAAGCTCATACCCATACCCATAAAGTGGCCTAAGCTTCCTGCCGGGCTAAATTCCCAATTTATAATTGGAATAGTATATTTTCCATCTCCAAAAAAATGGTGTAATAAGTGGATAGATAACACAGAACCATAGGTAGTAATAAGAAGCGAAGCCACCACTGTCATGGCGTACTTTACTAGTTCGCGTTTTGTTTTACCGGACTCTTTTGCATCAAAAGCAAGCAGCTTAGTCATGAAAAAACCAACAGGCAGAGAGGCTATAAAACCGGCAGCGATAGCTTTGGTTGTGCCCCAGCCCATAATATTTATAAGTAAGGTCGTTCCAACTAAGTATTGTACTAAAACACCAGACGATGCAGCAATGATATACCCCGCTAGGTTTTTGTGTTTTCTATACAATGAGAATATTTTATCCAAGCAGGCAGTTTTAACTTTAGTGGGCAAATATACTATATCATTTTTATGTACATATGGTTAGCTAAAAGTTTTTAAGGCTGAAAATCTTTTTTTTAGCTATATCTTTGTATCCAAAATTAAGATTTTTTATCCCTAGGTTAATGTTGTTAAACGCCTTATTATTATTGTTCACGGTTTTGGGATTAGAACCGGGAGAAGATTATATTGTCCACGCAAGCGAACATCCACGTTTTTTTGAGAAGTACAAAGAGCTGCTAGTAAATATCAGGAGCTACAATCTTACTCCTGCAGAAGCAGAAATGGAATTTAAGGCTATTATGGCCGAGCTCAAAAAAAACTATCCTGTGAGGCTGGAAAGCGATGAGTACAAGCCTTTGGTTTTTCCTTTGGCTGGGGCAGGAGTGTCTGCTGTGGGAGGAAGGAATGGCTCCGGTTTTTATGTGCGGGAGTTTAGTCTGTTTGATCAAAGTGTTAGCGGTAGCCATCCTGCTCATGACATATTTATTTTAGATAGGGACCGTGACTGCATAGATGATAGAAAGGGGAAATATATAGATGTAGTGTCTGTAAGTAACGGCATTGTCTTGGCAGTAGAACATAACTGGAAACCTGGTTCTATATTCAGAGGGGGCAATTACGTATGGGTATATGATACGGATCGGGGCGGACTTTGGTATTATGCCCATAACCGTATTTCGGTGGTAGAAGCGGGTCAAAAAGTAAAGCCAGGTGACAAACTCGGGGAGGTAGGCCGAACAGGTTTTAATGCAGAACAAAATAGGTCGGACACGCATCTGCATTTAATGTATCTAGAGCTAGATGAAGATTTGTACCCACATCCTTTGAATTACTACGAGTGGTTAAAGGACTCTGAGACGGTATATATACCTACTAAAGCCGTTCCTATGCCTATAAAGACCAAACTGTTAGATAAGATTAGCTCTATGCCCTACAAGAGTAGGTATACTATAGAACCATTGCCTAGGAAACTGGTGCTAAATGCAGTTTCTAAACCGATTTCTAGGAAGAAGAAATAAGGTAAGCATACCTATCGTTTTGTAAGATGCCTTACAGCAGCTGTTAGTATATATGTAAATATGATAACTGGAACAGCTAATACTTTGAGAGCAGCCAATAATGCTATCGACAACAGAATAAAGATGTAAGTAGATTTGTTATTAGCCCAAGAGAAATCTTTGAACTTAAGGGCCGGTAAAGGAAATTCTGCATTTAACAAGTAACTAAATAAAGCTACATAGGCTACCAAAAACCAAGAGTTAGTAAAAAGGTCTTGTATCCATGCATGATCTTGGGGTAAAAAAGCGAAAGATGCTATTAGAACAGCATTGGCTGGTGTAGGAACGCCAATAAAACCGTAGGATTGTCGTGTGTCTATATTAAACTTTGCTAAACGTAAGCAGGATGCAAGGGCAAGCACAAAGGTAAAATATTTGGTATATTCCGGAAAGAAAGAAGAGCCGTCAATTATCATAAAAAGGATAAATGCCGGCAGAACGCCAAAAGATACCATGTCTGCCAAGGAGTCCAGCTGTTTTCCTAACTCCGAAGTTTCTTTTAGTATGCGAGCTACAAAACCATCACAGAAGTCAAGCAAAAGAGCAACAACAATACATACAGCACCCTTTTGCAAGTCGTTTTCTCCCACCACATACATAATACCTAAACACCCAAAAAACAGGTTGGATAAAGTGATAAGGTTAGAGAAGGTTATAAGTTTCATAAATGTTTGTTTTAATCAACTTGTAAGAAAGGATTTAATCTTTTCTCGTCGCCGATTGTGGTAGGTTGCATATGGCCAGCATACACAGCGTAGTTATCGGGTAATGTAAATAGTTTGGTCCTGATAGAGTTTATGAGAATATCAAAATCTCCCATTGGTAAATCTGTACGGCCTATACTCCTATAAAACAGGCAGTCGCCACTTATCACCATATTTTCATCCTTACAAACAAACGCTACGTGGCCCGGAGCATGGCCGGGGACATGTAGAATATCCAGTTTTGTATTGCCAAAGGAATAGGTATCTCCTTCTCCAAAAAAAATATCGGCTTCTACAGGTTCGTAACCAGGAATTCCCCACAGTTTGCATCTGGATTCTACATCTGCCAGGATAGGAACTTCTAGTGGATGCATATGAATTTTTACTTTGAAAGTCCTTGCAACATAAGCAGCACCGAACACATGGTCCAGATGAGCATGAGTAAGTAATATAGCTTTTACTTTAAGGTTTTCTTGTAGTATGAAATCTCGTAGTTCTTCTTTTTCGGCTTGGAAAAGACAGCCAGGGTCTATTACTACAGCCTCTTTTGTGTCATCGTAAAGAACATAGGTGTTTTCTGCCAGAGGCGAAAAAACGAAGGATTTTAAGTATATCATAAACCAATTTACTTGTACAAATATACTGTAAACTGGCTACACTATACCAATTCCCTTGGTAAATCTATATAAAAGGTTGTGCCTTCACCCATAGTAGATTCAAACCACATGTTGCCTCCTGCATGTTCTATTCCTCTTTTAGACATGGCAAGACCTAAGCCCGATCCGCCTATTTTTGTGCTAAAGTTTGGTATAAAAATCTTTTTTCGGATATCGTCTGAAATTCCGGTACCATTGTCCTTTATTTCAACAACTCCAGTGTCTGAAGTAGAGCTTACAACTACTTTTATTACTGGTCTCCGCACAACAGGAACAGATTGAATTCCGTTTATGATGACATTGGTAATTGCTCGCGACAAGATCATACGATCTCCTTTTATATACAGGCTTTCTAAGGAAGAATGAAAATCAATTTTTATGTTATTATTTTGAGAATAAAGGTCTACGGTGGTTCTTACGGTTGCCACTAAATCGAATATTTCTGAACGTGGAACAGGCATTTTGGCAAACTCAGAAAAGGAGTTGGCTATATCAGAAATGGTGTCAATTTGTTCATTAATGGATGATAAAGCTCTAATTGTTTTGCCTTTAGCTTCTGGGTCATCTGCAGATAAAGTCCGTTGGAGTTGTTGTATGGAGAGTTTAATCGGTGTCAAGGGATTTTTAATTTCGTGTGCTACTTGGCGTGCCATTTCCCGCCATGCAATCTGCTTTTCACTAACCGATAAGGCTTCCTTACTTTTCTCCAATTTTTTTATCATGCGGTTGTACTCACTGGTTAATAAGCCAATTTCATCATTAGACTTCCAAACTATTTCTTCGTTTCGTTCATAGAAATTGGTCTTTTTAAGTCTTTGAGCTATTAAACGTAATGGTGCCGTAAGATTTGTACTAGCTGTATAGGATAGTAAGAACAAGATTATGAACATGATAAAGAATATCACGAGTATAGTAGCCACAACTTCTTTTATTTGGAGCTCCATTAATGTCTCAGAATCTATATAGCTTATGCCAAGAACAACTTGTAATTTTTTGGCTTGATTAGAAATAGGTAAGTAGACAGTTTTGTAATTTAGTTTGCCTATGGACTCTTCAAGAAGGATTTCTGAAACTCCCTGGAAAACTACTTTTTCAAAGGCTTTAGGGTTTAAGTATCCTTGAGCCTTACTACTTAGATATTTTGGACTTACAGAAGAATATAGGCTCTTACCACTGACACTATAAATGTTTAGGTCTAAGGATGTGCTGCTAGCCAAATTGTTCAACTGTTCTTCTAGATAAAATCTTGTACTTCTTTGTTCTTCAAAGTCTTGTATTAACAGGTGTATCGTGTTAGCTAGATTCGTGGAATTCTCTAGTAATGAACGGTGTTGAATATTTACAAAGGTAGACCTCACAATACCCAATGTAATAATTATGATTACTGTGAGGGGTAATAAAAAGGCCAGGTTTAGATAGAATTGGATTTTTGAAGAGAAAGATAGTTTGTAAAACTTAAATCCAGTGAAAATAGCCATCCACAATAGCAAAAAAACTATGGCAATAAGTGATACAAGGAACAAGAACGAAAAGTTTGAAATAAGGTTCTTGAGGTAGCTGACTGGTTGAGCTATGACCAATATCTTTCCATCTTTTCCTTTTTGGGCATAGAATTGATGTCCCAAAGAGTAAATCTCTTGATTGTATATTTGAGAATGGTCTAGAAGTTTTGTGTCAAATTCTGTAGCAAAGTCAAAGCTACCTTTTTTTAATAAAAGGGTCTGGTTTGGAGAATAGAACGCAAAGCTATAATTTTTGAAGACAGGGTTCCGGTCTACAGGTTTGTCAAAATTATATTCAGCATTTTGCTTTTTGCTATCGCTGTGCATATGTACTTTCAGCACCAAAGTGTAAGTAGGATTGGAAGCTGGGATATCAACAATTGATAAATAGTACTTTCTTCCATTCCTTTTGGAAAAGAAATAAAGGTTATAAAAGTCGGTATGATTGCTTGGTTCCTGACTTATCTTTTTGATGTCGTTTAAACTATAGGTGTATTCCGGGTCTAAAGAATGTCCATTACTATCAAAAGCTGCTATCTCTACATGGTGTAAACGCTGATCTAGTTGTAATAGGCTATCTTTTACCAAATATCTTAAAGATTGTATACCTAGGTAAGGCCTTTCAAATGCTCTTTGTATAGAAGCACTTTTGCTAGCCTTATCTCTAAAGTTATCAAGCTCAAATTCTACTCTGCTATTTCTCTCCGTAAGGTAGCTTTCTGCAAACTGTTGTTTGTATTTTAAGCTTCGGGCAATATCTCTTTCTATAACAATGTAAAACAATATAACTGTAAAAGATAGAGCAGCTACAATGTAATATACAAATGTAGAAAACCTAAGAATGTAAAAATGTTTGGTAAGTCGGAACCAATACACAAACACGAAGTACAAAGCAGAGGCTAACGGTATTAAAACATTGTTAGAAAAATAGAAATATATTAATAATGATAATAAAGTACCATAAAGCCAAATCAATATGCCCCATCTTTTATTAGGATTGATCTTTATGAAAGTATTACAGAGTAAATGGATAGCTAAAAAGTATACCCCAAACAAACCGAAAATAAGAAGATAACTTATAGACTTTAAGTTATCCAAGTAAAACTCTATACTGTAATGGAGGTCTGTTAAGTGGCCATCAAATAGATTGTCTATAAGATGGTAAATGCCGACCCCAGTAAATATACTGCTCAAAATCAATGCCACGGAAAGAGCATTCTTGGCAGAAACAGTCCAGTTCTTAAACGACCAATAGATAAGGGCTTTGAAATGCCATAATGAGAAAAACGTTAAAAGAGCAAGTATTAAGAAGACATTGAGCAGTATTCCTCCTAGCGTAGGATTCAGAATACTATTTGTAAAATTGGGAGCTAAGTGGTTGGGTATGAATACTAATGGGATGCCAAACCAAAGTATAACCAGCCAAAGTACGGTAAATAAGACAATTAACCAGAAACCAGCTAATAAATACTGGTGTCTATACGCTACACTGCGGATTTGTTTAAGAAAATATAAACCAATAAAAAACACACCGAGGAATATCAATATGGCAGAAGACGGTGTAGATCTTAGATTTTTATCTTTAAGGTTGGCATGTGCTTTTACATAAAAAATCGGTTTGTTGTCTTCTCCATTTATGCTAAAATATCCGTAGGAATTCTTTGCCGTAATATTTTCAATACCGTCTAGGAATATTTCATCGTTAAAGGCCGATTTATTATAGTCCGTTTCATCCTGCACATGCTTGTAAAGAGGGACCAGGTTTACAACTAAGTACGTACTACTATCTACAGCTGTGGTTTGGGTAACCGCTAAAGAAAGACTCTTTCTATTCTTAATAAGGAAGCAGGAAGGCTTGTTTTTTACCAGATTATATTCTGGCACATTTGCAGTCTCTGACCAGTATACCAAAACGCCATTTCTGAAAACATAGTAAGGGTAGGTACTTGTAGAGATAAAATCCTCAAAGGTGCCCGGGTTTGTTTCCTGTATTATACTAAGAGCTTTACCTTGTTCGGCTTTGCAAATATTGGTAGCCTCATAAACTTTGTCCTGCACAAGTTTTTGGTAGGCATTTTTATCTCCTGGGATTTTGGTATCATACGTATAGGTTTTTACCACACCTGCAAACAGCAGGATTAAACCAATCCCTAGAAAATAGAATTTCTTTAATTTATCCACTAATCAAGTATTAATAGCTACAGTTAAAGCAATAGATTCGAAAATCATGCCAATTATCCAATATTTGGTTTTCAAATTAAGCACTTATATTTTTACACGAAATATTATTTTCGTAAAAATGGGAAGTGACTTGGTTGGGATTTTGGGTGTTGTGGCTGTAGTGGTCGGAGGTGGTTATATTTTTTATGTTAATTATGCCAAAGGAAAAGAGAAGTTACAGAAAGCAAAAGCTCGGGAGGAGATGATTTTTCCTTTACGATTACAAGCTTTAGAACGGATGACAATTTTTCTGGAAAGGATAAAGCCAAAGAATCTACTACCCAGAATGCAGGTGGAGCAGGCCAGTCCACAGGAATTGCAGGCTTTACTCATAAGTGAAATAAAGTCTGAGCTTTCGCATAATGCGGCACAGCAAATATATATATCGCCTAAAACATGGGAGAAAATAGAAACTGCTGCCAATACTACTGTTGGTATGCTGCTCCATGGTATTGGAAGTGCCGGGCAGGGGCATAGTAGTAAAGAAATTGTGGTAAGTCTATTACAAGATCCTGGTTTTGCTGAGCCTGAAGTGATAAGTGAAGCCCTACAGGCTTTAAAAGCAGAAGTGCAAGAGAATTTTTAAGTTTGTGATTACGTTTAATAAGTTAAAAACAAAAAAATAATATCATGGGAGTAAATGCGAAACACCTAGCCACTTTTGTTTTGGGGGCAGCCGCAGGGGTTGCACTTAACAAGTATCTTAACTCTGAAGACGGAGAAAAACTTATAGAAGATCTAAAAAACAAAGGTAATGAACTAAAGTCTGAGGCAGAAACGGCTCTAGACAGAGCCCCTGAGTATTTTGAAGAATTAAAATCAGGTGCTTCTGATAAATTTAACGAAGTTGTGGGTAGCCTGAAGGAAAAATATCCGGATGCAGATAAGATGATAAACGAACTGTTTTCTAAGATAATTGGTCCGAAAACAGGGCAGCAATAATCTTAAGAAAAGGGAGGTAATTTATTGACCTCCTTTTTTTTATCTAATTTATTGGAATATAGATAGTTTTGGCCGAGTTTTATTTCTAGCCAAAGCATTTGGAAATTATTTTTTCAGGTCTAATTTTGATCGAAAATTCAGCATTCTGGAAAAAAGAAATTTTAAGTGGGCTTGGATTCTTTTTAAGGAAAGATTTTTCAAGGTCAAAGACAGCATAGAAAGTAAGATAGACAAGGGGATTATCATCTTGTTGGCTTTTGGTTTTCTAATGGTGGTTTACCAAATAAGTTTTCCTAAAGAGCAGTTCATTAGGGATTGGATTAACCATGCACTAAGGCAGATCCCTCGCCTTATTATGTTTTTTTATGCCTTTAAGTGGTTTGTTAATACGGTTTTAAGTGACAGGAAGGGCGTTTTTCATAAGGAACATACCGTGGAGCTTCTGCTTTTTTTACTGCTGTTCGCCTTTAATTTCCTAAAAAAGCACTCAGATTTACTCAGTTCAGATTATTTTCTTTACTTACTTATTACCTCTTTCTTTTTTCTGAGGTTTATGGAGGCTTCTACAGATATCCGTAATTCTTTAATGAATCCTGCTATCTTATTTGCCATAAGCTTCTTGATTCTTATACTTTGGGGGACTGCCATGCTGCTAATCCCTAAGGCCACAAATGGGCATTTTAGTTTTGTAGATGCTGTTTTTACATCTACTTCTGCCGTATGTGTTACAGGACTTTCTGTAATAGACGTCTCTGATAAATTTACAGGACTCGGTAAGCAAATACTCCTTGGTTTATTCCAACTAGGCGGATTAGGTCTGATGACTTTTACCAACTTCTTTGCACTTCTTTTTCGTGGAGGATTATCCTTGCGTAACCAGTTAATGATTAGTAATATAGTAGAATTAGATGAGCCGTCTTCATTGTTTTCAGTACTTAAAAGAATACTATTTTACACCTTCTTTATAGAAATTGTGGGGGCTGTGTTTATATATTACAGTTTAAACGATGGCTTCTATACGGGTGATGGGAACTGGTTTTTCTCTATATTCCATTCTGTAGCGGCTTTTTGTGGTGCGGGGTTTTCCACGGTTCATGAGGGGCTCTACAACGCGGGTATTAGGTTTAATTACAGCTTTTTAATGGTAATCTCATTTCTCGTTATTTTTGGTGGGATAGGCTTCCCAGTAGTAAATGACATTTATAATGCGGTACGGCATTTTTTGAAGGGGATGCTGAGGTATGCCTTTTTTAAAGAACGTTATGTATATCAAGCCAGGATTCTATCGGTACATAGTAAGTTGGTTCTTACGGTATCGGCTATTTTGCTGCTTGTAGGTACCACTGCATATTACTTCTTAGAATATAATAGTACACTTAAAGAACACTTTTCGGAAGAAGGCAAACTGGTTGTGTCATTTTTTGGCTCAGTAGTACCAAGGTCTGCGGGTTTTAATTCGGTGAATATGGCACATCTTACCCAGGGTACTATATTGGTGTATATGCTGTTAATGTGGATAGGCGGGGCTCCTAACTCTACAGCTGGTGGAATAAAAGTAACCACTTTTTCTCTTGCTATAATGAATGTGAGGGCTCTCGCAAAAGGTAAAGATCGAATAGAAATTTTTGATCGGGAGATAACCCAAAGTTCAATCCAAAGGTCATATGTTATTATCTTTATTTCATTTATAATAATCGGGTTAGCCATTTTTCTGGTTACTATCTTTGACCCACACATTCCTTTACAGATGGTGGCATTTGAGTGTTTTTCGGCTTATGGTACGGTTGGTTTAAGTTTAAATCTTACGCACACGTTATCCGATGGAAGTAAATGGGTGCTTATTTTTGTGATGTTTGTGGGTAGAGTGGGCCTTTTTACAATTTTATTTGGGCTTTTCTCTAAACAGCGTAGCGAAGATTATCGGTATCCGAAAGAAAGTGTGCAAGTATTATAAGTGACTTTTTAGTCCCTTTTGTTGTGATTTAGACTGAATGATTTGGCTCCGCCCTTTACCGGTGGTTAAAGTATAAAAATATGAAATATATTGTTGTAGGCTTAGGGAACTTCGGATCTACCTTGGCTGTGAGGCTAACCGAAATGGGTCACGAGGTTTTTGGGGTGGATTCCCGTTTTGAGATAGTGGAACAACTCAAGAATAAGATTTCCCATGTAATTTCAGTAGATACATCCAAGACTTCTGCTTATGGTAATTTACCGGTACGGGATACGGATATTGTAGTGGTGGCTATTGGAGAAGACGTAGGAGCTTCTATTACTACTACGGCACTTATGAAACAGCATAACGCCAAGAAGATTATAAGTCGTTCTATAAATCCGGTCCATTTTGCGGTCTTGGAATCTATGGGTATTGAAACCATTTTTAATCCTGAGCAATTAGCTGCAGATATGTTTGCTAAGCAGTTGGAATTAAAAGGTGTAGAAGAATCTTTTGACTTGGCCGATAACTGTAGTATTCTGGAGATCATAGTTCCCGATAGATTTTTAGGGCGAAAGGCGGGTGATGTAGATTTTGAAGAAATGTATGGAATCCGTTTTTTGGCAATTAAGAACTACGAGACCAAAAAGAATTTCTTGGGAATGAAAACCAAAAAGTCTTATGTAACCATGAATACTCCACCTGACCATATATTTACAAAGAGAGATATACTAGTCATGATGGGCGAACTGAAGCACTTTGAGGCTATGCTTGGCAAAGATATTAGAGACTAATATGCGGTTTTATCCTAGGTTTGTTATTATTTTTGTACAGTGTTTTTTATTTTGTACCTTCTATCTGCATAATATGAAAGTTAAAGTATTAGTCCTCTTGTTCTTGGTTTCTTTTGGAACGCATGCTCAGGATTTCTCGAAGCTTGATAACTATTTCGAGCTGCTAAATGGCAAATTCAATGGCTCTGTAGCCATTTCGAAAGATAATAAAGTTGTGTATAAAAGAGCTCTTGGTTTTCGAGATATAGACGGAAACCTAAAGGCCGATACGGACACTAAATACGGAGTAGGTTCTATTTCTAAGACCTTTACTTCGGTTTTGACATTTATGGCCATAGAACAGAATCTACTGTCTTTAGATACGCCGCTGAATCGATTTTATCCCAATATTAAGAACGCAGACCGTATTACTGTCTCGCATTTGTTAGGTCACAGGAGCGGTATTTTTAACTATACTAATTCCCCAGGCTATTTCTTTTACTATACAGGACCAAAGACAAAAGAAGAAATGGTGGTGTTGCTGGAGAGAGGAGGTACGGTATTTGAACCAAACGAGAAAGCAGAATACTCAAATTCAAACTACCTCTTGCTGACTTATATTCTGGAAGATGTTTTTAAAATGCCATTTGCGGAACTGTTAGAGCAAAAGATAGCGAAACCTTTAGGCCTCAAAAGAACATACTTAGGAACTAAGGCAGATATGGCCAGAAATGAGAGTTATTCTTATGTGTATACTGCTTATGAAGGTAAAGAGTTCTTTAAAAAAGAGCCAGAAACCCACGTTTCCGTTCCAATGGGAGCGGGCGGAGTGGGATCAACTCCAAGTGATTTAGTACTTTTTGCTGATGGGTTATTTAGTGGGAAACTTATTTCTGCTGCCAGCCTGGAAAAAATGAAGACCATCACAGATAATTATGGAATGGGCTTGTTTAGGGCCATAAAACAAAACGGTGTTGTTGGTTATGGACATGATGGTGGTATTGACGGTTTTATGTCTTTCTTTCTGCATTTTCCGGACAAAGGTATATCTGTGGCAGGAATTTCTAACGGTACTTCGTATAGCCTGAGGGAAATATCGGAGACCGTATATAGTTCGGCTCTAGGCAATGATTACAACTTGCCGGATTTTAGTAGTGCCGTATTACGTATAGAGGAGCTTGATAAATATATGGGGAACTATGTATCTGATGCTATTCCGATAAAAATAGCAGTTACCAAAAATGGGACTAGATTAGTAGCCCAAGCTACAGGACAACAGGCGTTACAACTAACTACCAAACCTAACCATACTTTTGCGTATGATGCAGCGGGTATTGTTATGGTGTTCAGTCCCAATGAAAACACAATGCTTTTAAAACAAGGTGGTAAAGAGTATAGGTTTAAGAAACAGATGTAATGACATTGTTGTAGAGAGAAAGGTCATGTAATTATTACCGTATAGTAAAATTTTGGGATAGGGGCTCCGTTGGAACCCCTATTTTTGTTTAGGTAATTTGCTTATTTGGTTGATATTCATATATTTGAATAACTAAATAAACCACATGAAACACTTTTACTGCTTAATTGTGTATTTCAGTTTTGGCTTTTCCTCTTTTGGCCAATACCAATATTTAGGTGCAGACGCTTTTGGTCGTGCAAATTCTGTGGTAGCCGTTCCTACATTTTCTTCTGTTTATCACAATCCGGCGGGGCTAGGCTTTTTAAACAAAAGTTTCATACATGCCTCATATTTTAAAACACTGCCTGTGCAAGGATTTCAAACCATCGGCTTGGCTGGAAACTATGCAAACTCTCTTATAGATGTAGGTTTCTCAGTGGATGCGTTTGGAGACGAGTATTATAAGGAATCCCGAGTAGGTTTGGTATTAGCTAAGAGAATGGATAGGGTTTCAATAGGAGCTAAGTTCTCGTATTTGGGTGTGAGCATCCATGAAATGAGTAGCAGGAATACTTTTCTGGGGGAAGTAGGAATGTTGGTGAAGCCTAATAAATTTCTGAATCTGGGTTTAAATGTTATCAATGTCACCAATGCCACGCTTTATGCTCCGATGCCAACTGTGGTGGCTCTGGGAGTGGCCATCAATCCGTCCCCAAAGGTGTGCTTGAGCGGACAAGCAGACTACATACCGAGTGGGAAAGCTGTTTTTAGGTTTGGGCTAAATTACCATCTAAGACCACAGTTTTCTTTAAGTATGGGTGCTAATCCGGAGTTAAGGGCTATTCATTTCGGGATAAACCTTATGCTGGCAAAAGGCGGGTTTTCTTACGCAGCGGCATCACATCCCAGTGTAGGTATGGGCCATCATGTTTCATTTTTCTATAAAGCTCATGAAAAGAATTAGCATGATATTTATTCTTTTCATTCATCAGGTAGGTTTTTCGCAAACTTACCCGAGGGACTATATAAATTTAGAGGCGTTGGTAGATAAGCTTACCCCAATAGCTAGTGAGGATTTGAATTATGAGGAAATCTATGAGAATATTTTTGCTCTATACCAAAGCCCTTTGGATCTGAACAAAGTAGATAAAAGTGATCTGTCGGCTTTATTCTTTCTATCAGAAAGGCAGATTAATGATATACTGGATCACCGTAAAAAGTTCGGAAATTTCCTAAGTTTATATGAGTTGCAATCTGTAGAGAGTTTGACTTTAGATGATATCAGAAATCTTATTCCTTTTATAACGCTAAGCCTAGGTTTTGGCGATGTCACTGCCAAAGGATTGTTAAGGAGGGCTTCTGAGCACTATTTGGTTTTTCGGGCAGACCAAACTTTGGAAAAATCTAAGGGTTTTTTGGAAGAAAAATATGTGGGTTCTCGCCAAAGGTTTTACACACGTTACCGAATGAGTCGTGCAAAGGACTTTAGTTTGGGTTTTATATCAGAAAAGGACCCAGGAGAAAAGAATTTCTTTGATTACACAGCATTTCATGTGCAGTTACAAAATAAAGGAAATCTGAAAAATCTGGTCGTTGGTGATTATTTGGTACAGTTTGGTCAAGGTCTAATATTTAGTGCAGGTTATGTGGCTGGAAAAGGAGGTGAGCCTGTCTATACCACCCGCAGAAGTAATTTAGGTGCAAGACCGTACAATTCTCTAATAGAGAATGGGAGTTTTAGAGGAGCGGCCAGTACATACAAAGTGGGTAATGTAGAAATTACAGGGATATATTCCCAAAAGAGTAGAGATGCCAGTGTAAGTGAAGCCACAGAAACTTCGGATGAGTATTTTAGTTCTTTGCTTACAGCAGGGATGCACCGTACCGAAACGGAAATTGCCAATAAGGGAGCATTGAGAGAAAGGAATATTGGAGGAAATTTACTTTACCGTCTGCCAAACTTGCAATTTGGGTTTTCGGTGTTAAATACCCAGTTTGATAAAAGTTTCCAGAAGCGGGATTTACTCTATAACTATTTTGATTTTACGGGTAAAAGTAACACCATAGCTGGGCCTAATATTTCGGTTTTTTGGCAAAATTTTAATTTTTTTGGTGAAATGGCTCGAAGTTCCTCGGGTGGGTACGGACATATTGTGGGTTTTGTGGGTTCGCTGGGGAGGCAGGTAGAGTGGGCTATGAACCATAGAAATTATCAACCAGATTTCCATACTTTATATGGAAATGCGTTTTCAGAAAGTAGTCGAACCATAAATGAAAGGGGTATTTATATGGGGCTGAAGTACATCATTAAGAAAGGACTGGAGGTTACAGGGTATTACGATAGTTACTCTTTTCCCTGGCTTAAGTTCAGAGTGGACGCACCGTCTAATGGACATGATTACCAACTTCGGATTAATTATCGGCCAAACAAGAAGTTTAGTTCATATCTGGCTTTTCGGAGTGAAACTAAGCAGAGGAATCCTTCTGGAATTAATACTGTGGTGCGTGAACTGGCAGAAACAGACCGCAAGGGATTGGTGCTTAATGGAGAATATATCCATAAGATGTTTTATAAGTTTCAAACCAAAATACAATACAATGGCTTTGGTGTTACAGACCAACCTTTATCTAATGGTTTGGCTTTCATTCAAGATATTGAAGCAAAGTTTAATAGGATACAATTGAAAACACGTTTTGCCTATTTTAATACAGATACTTACGATTCACGAATTTATGCTTATGAGAATGATGTACTGTATGCCGTTTCTTTTCCCGCTTTAAATGGCAGAGGCTTTAGGTATTATATTCTCACAAAACTACCTGTGACACGTAATCTGGAGGCTTGGGTTCGTGTGGCACAAACTTCGCTAATGGATGCCACAAGTGTTGGTAGCGGAAATGATTTGATAAAAGGCAATACCAAAACAGATATGCGTGTGCAGTTAAAGTATAAGTTGAGGTGAGTTTATTGATTGTTTAAGTAACTTTATGGCAAACTTTCATATTTGAGATTTGAACCTACCCGATTTAATAATTGACGATAAAGAAAAGGTACTCCTTTCCGATGTTTTTTTAAGTGACGAGAACCGTGAACAGATAGAACTGCTCATTAAAGAGAATCGGTTTGCACAGCAACTTGCCCAATATGGTTTGCCTATAAATAATAAGGTGTTATTGTTCGGAAGTTCGGGTTGCGGGAAAACCACTACAGCCAAGGCTATTGCTAATTCATTAAGTAAGAAATTGATAATCTTAAACTTGAGCAATGTGGTGAGTTCTCGGATAGGAGAGACCTCTCAAAATTTAAAAATGGTTTTTGACCGTGCTGCTAGGGATAAGGCTGTACTTTTTTTAGATGAATTTGACCAGATAGGTAAAGAGCGTAGTGGTGATGAGAAAGACGTGGGCGAAATGCGGCGGCTGGTGAATACCATTATCCAAATGATAGACTACTTTCCGCAAGATGCGGTGTTGATCTGTGCTACTAACTATGCAGATATGATAGATTTCGCACTGATGCGGAGGTTTCAGCTAAGAATAAGTTTTACCATGCCTTCAGAATCGGAATTGAATAAGTATTATGATAAAATACTATCTCCTTTTCCTGTTCATTTGCAAAGTCTGGAAAGGAAATACGGGGTGTCTTTTGCTGAAGCAAAAGATTATGCGTTTATGGTAACTAAAGCCCGGCTTATTCTGGACTTAGAAAAGGGTTTGGAAAGTGCTGAATAAGGTTTTATGCCTGCCAATTTCCAGGAAATAGTATAGGATTTGGATACAGAAATGAAAAATCTGTATCTTTTTGTAGTTTTTCGGAAGAAACAATCCTTCCACCATTTATCTCATTTGTAACTATTTTTCCAGTGGTTTGATAAAGTATCACCTCCTTTTTTGATGGGTGTAAGGGAGCCACCACGTTGTATGTTTTGCCGTTTATCCCTTTTTCTAGTAGTATGTTAATGCTACGGCTCACATCATCATAATGGATATGGTTTACGGGACTGTCAAGTGATGTAACAGCATATTTTGCGAGATATCGTTCATCGCCCATAAGACCGGCTAAACGCAATATGTTGGTTTGCGGGAAATACTCTTTTACAAGTTTTTCTACTAAAAGTAAGTTTGGTGCTAATTCAATATCATCAAAAGTAGTTTCGGTGATTAGGGTTTCTATTTCAGGGTAAATGCCTGTAGAACTGGTTAAGAAAAGTGGGCCACTATGACCTTTTAAAAATTTACAAATACCTTCAAAACGCTGTAAAAGAACTTCGTGAGATGTTTTTTTGCTACACGTTACAGCTATTATTACCACGTCCTTTTGCCATATTTCTGAGTCCGGATTGGGGAAATGCTTAACTATTGGGTTAAAGCCTAAGTCTTCCAGATAAGGGATTTTAGATTCTGTGGTAGTGGTTGTAAATATTTTGAACTGCTGGTCAAAATGCTTGGCAATACGTAACCCAAGCCAGCCGCAACCAATGATTCCCAGATCTTTCATAGTTTTTCATTTTCTATGGCTTCCATCAAACCCTTGGAACCATAATAGAAGTAAATAGCCGCTATAAACATAAATACATGTGCTAGGTCTGCATGGTTAAACCACTTACTTATGGCTAGTTTTCCCACAAAAACTACCGCACAAAGGAAAACCCAAAAAACTCCCCACATCATGTTTTTCATTACGTGTGGATAGTTTCCTCGTTTGTAATTGAAATAGCTAAAACTAAAAACAATCACCAAGAAACCATATGTAGAGTGAATTTGGATATAAAGGAAATTAAGTGTTCCAAATGCTAAAGCCATAAAAAATAGAAGTTCCAAAATATTGAATATGGAGAAGAACTTGAGCATTTTGGGGCTTAATTGGCTAGCAGAAAAAAGAATCATGACACGCTCCAAAAGGTTTACAGCTATCATACTAAGTAACCAGCCTGGGAGTTTCCAGAAAAAGCCTAGTCTATACAAAAATGCGTGACCAAAAATGCCGCCCATAAGGGTTGCTATTCCCATTAGTATAAAATACCACAAGATACTTTGGTGTAATTTCCGACCGTTTGATAAGGGTTTTAGCTTATATGCAGCTACCAAACAAGCTGTCCCTACCAATATATCTGTTAAGGTGGTTATGGGTTCATCTATCTGGATTCCAAACGGGAAAATAGAAGGCTGAGAACTTACCATCCTACATAGCCTATTGGAGTGATATCATTTAATCTGAGATAGCAAACGGCTTGTCCACGATGGTGAATAATGTGGTTTTCTAATGCATAGAATAACCTCCAGTTAGGGATATCATCGCTTCCAAAACTCGATAATTCTGCCAATTTGCTGTCGGGTGTTTCATTTGCCACTTTTTGAACCCAAGCGTAGAAAATTTCTATTTGCTCACGGAGCTGACTTTTTGTCATTTTGCCCCAATAGCCACCTTTCATTGTTACTTCATGGTAAGGGTCTTTTAATTCTAAGCGGGTAGCCAGCTGGGTTGCGTTGAAAATAATACAATGTACAAACTGCATACGCCATGTAAACGACTCTGGCGTATATTTCCAGTTGAGCTTATCTTCGGGCATTTGGTTAAAAAGATCCAAAGTATAGGTTAAGGAGCTTTTCCAAGCATCAGCGAACTCAGCTCTGAACTCTGAAAAATCATCTTTTTTAGCCTTGGCCAATAAAGGCGTAGCTACTAGACTTAAACCAAGGGTTTTTATTGCATTTTTTCTTGTAATCTTCATACTCTAATCTGTAAAGTACAAAGATAAGCTTCTACGCTTTACTTGGGATAATTTTTTTAAGAGGAGTTATAAGCAGTACAAGAAGAGTACCTACAACTAAGCCTATTAATAGATCTTTAAGGAAAGCAGGTAGAGCAGGTAGTAAATGGTGGAAGAAGTCTATATTATGTGAGAAAATTCCACCAGATACCAAAAGAAGTGCAATAGTGCCAATTACAGAAAGGGCTCTTATTACTTTGGGTAAGGAATTTACCAACCCTTTTCCCAATGCGGCATTGAAGCCTTGGTTGTTATCCTTTGCTATTAATTTATAACCGAAATCATCCATTCTCACAATCAGAGCCACAATTCCATACACCCCAACTGTGGCAATAATAGCTACAGCTGAAACTGTAATTATTTGGGTAGTTAGGTCTTGGTGTAATGCCTGAACAGAATGTAAGGCAAGGATAACAATTTCTATTGAAAGGATAAAATCTGTAGTAATTGCCGATTTGATTTTGGCTTTTTCAGCCTCGGGGCTATTGGAATCTGCAGATTCTGAAGCTTGTGTATGCTCTTCTTTCTTAAGGAAGAAATAATGGATTATTTTCTCTGCACCTTCATAAGCCAGATAACACCCTCCAAGTATAAGGATTACAGTAATAGCTACAGGGAAGAAGTAATTGAGTAATAATGCTATAGGTACAATAATGACCTTGTTTAAAAAGGAACCTTTAGTAATGGCCCATAGAACAGGGATTTCTCTCGAAGAAACAAAGCCGGTAGCTTTTTCAGCATTTACTGCCAGGTCATCTCCCAAGATGGCTGCTGTTTTCCGTGTTGCTACCTTGGTAGCTACTGCCACGTCGTCCATTAAAGCGGCTATATCGTCTAATACAGCAAAAATTCCTGATGCCATTAGTTATGTTTTTTTGTAAAATTACATGTTTTGATTGAATAGAAATCTGTGTGTGGTGGTATTTTTTTTGCTTTCATTTCTTGGTATTTGGAATGTAAATTAGGTCGGATTGCTCTCTTATAAGATTAGATTAATTACATTTATCGTTTTTTTAACCAATGAATGAGCCATCTGTTAATAGAATTTGGTGAAACTGTATTAATTTTACGGTGACAGAAAATTGTACATTCTGTATATAAGTACTTATAGTAATGCCAATGGCTAATCAAGAAAAATCAACCGTTTTGGGTCGGTTGCAAGAAAAATGGGGACTAGAGAGTCTCATACAGGTAGTGGCTGTGTTAGTTGTGTTTTCGTTAGCAGGTTCTTCTGTTGTGTTTTTAAGAAAAACCTTCTTTAATTTCTTGGGTTTTGATGATTCCACCTCTATGTGGCTTAAGACTATCACATATATCCTCTTTGTTTTCCCAGCCTACCAAGTTCTTTTATTAACTTATGGTTTTATCCTAGGACAATTTAGCTTTTTCTGGGAAAAAGAGAAAAAGATGGTAAAGTGGGTGGTGAGCAAGTTTAAAGGGAAATAAACCTTGGCAAAACGGGTAGCTTTGTCGCTTCCACTTATCAGGAAATAATTGTTTTCCTGTGTGACTGTGTACTGACTACCTTCTTCTTTGGTGAGTTTTATATTAATCACAAAAAACTGCCATTCTGTAATGCTGAAAGCTTCTCAGGAAGCATTTCTGTGTGTTGTGTCTTCTAATACAAAGTTAAAGAAGAAATGATTAGAAGCATGAGTGGTTTTACATATCTTTAGTCTGCCTTCGGTCAGGAACTCCTTTACCGTTTTTCCAGGTCTTAAATGCAGTTCTTTCACGGTAGAGAAAAACGTGTTTTCTATATGGAACAGGTGCTGTATCTCATGGGTGATATAGTGGGCATCTATACGTTTAAGTATGGCAGCTGTACCGCAATTTGATCAAAAGTTACCTGAGATTTTAGTTTTGCATTTTTTGTAATCTGCCATTAGGGAATAGGTTATTATTTTCAGTTGTCTAATTACAAATTCATCTATTATCTAGTTATTCAAGGTCTGAAAATCTCTTTTTTTGCTTAGATTTGAGGTTAATACAAATTTTTGTTAATGAACCGTCTTTTTATCCTTTTCCTATTATTTGCTTTTCCGTCTTTGGGTCAGATAAAGCCTCAGTTTTTGCTTGAAAACAATGACCGATGGGTAGATTCTGTTTTTAATACTTTATCTCTAGACGAGAAGATTGGGCAGATACTTATGCCAAGAGCAAACTTTTCTGGACAACCCTATGAGTCAGAGAAGCTGAAACAGTGGGTGAAGGATTATAAGCTGGGTGGCTTTGTGTTTTTTGCTGGGCCGCCAACTGTACAGGCTCGTGTGGTAAATGAGTTACAAAGTGTGAGTAAGGTACCTTTGATGATCGGAGTAGATATGGAGTGGGGCCTAGCCATGCGTTTAGATAGCACGGTGAGGTTTCCGTATCAGTTGGCTTTAGGTGCTATGCAAGGAGGTGATGACCTGATTTACCGGATGGGAGTTGAGGTGGGCAAACAAGCTAAAAGGATGGGTATTCATATAAATTACGCTCCTGTGGTTGACATTAATAACAATCCGAAAAATCCGGTAATAAACTTCCGTTCGTTTGGTGAAGATAAGTATTCTGTAGCCAATAAGGCCTTGGCATATATGAAAGGGATGCAGTCCCAAAATCTGCTTGTTTCTGCAAAACATTTTCCCGGGCATGGTGATACGGGAGTAGACTCGCATTATGATTTGCCGGTGATAAGCCACAGTAAAGAACATTTGAAAAATAATGAGCTTTTTCCGTTTAAATATTTGGTGGAAAATGGACTAAGTGGGGTTATGACGGCTCATTTAAATATTCCTTCTTTGGAAAAAACGGCTAACTTGGCTTCTACTTTTTCTTCGAGTATTATAACAGATTTGCTTAAAAAAGATATGGGTTTTTCTGGCCTTATTTTTACCGACGCCATGGATATGCAAGGTGCGGTAAAGAACTTTAAGCCAGGTGAAGCCATGGTGAAGGCAGTTTTAGCGGGAAATGACGTGTTAGAGACCTTTATAGATGTGCCTACTGCCTTTGCAGCCTTGAAAAACGCTGTTTTAGATAAAACTTTGCCCGAAAGTATTTTGAATGAACGAGTGAAGAAGGTTCTTAAAGCCAAGGCTTGGGTAGGCTTAAATGACTACAAACCCATTGTTATGGCTAACCTGATAGAGGATTTGAATACGCGGGAGTCAGACTTCTTGAACCGTACTTTTGCAGAGAAAACTCTTATTGCCTTAAAAACTAGTGACTTTCCGGTAAAAGATTTAACTAAGCCGCTTACGGTGGTTTCATTAGGTGCTGAGAGCTCTACCTATTTCCAACAAATGACACAGAAGTATGTCACTGCAAAAGAAATCAATATCGGAAAAGATACAGGTCTGGATGTGCTGGATAACCTTCCTGCTGCGGGCACCGTAGTGGTAGGTCTACATTTAGGAAATATTCGTCCGGGAGCCAAGTATGGTTTAGAACCATATATGCTCACTGCTCTGGAAAAACTGGAGAATGCCACATTGGTTATTTTTGGTAACCCTTATGTATTAGATAATATTCCGAACATCCAGGAATTTCCTTCTGTTTTAATGGCCAACCAGCTAACTAAGTATACAGAAGAAGCGGCTGCAATGGCAGTTTTTGGGGCAATTGACGTAAATGGCAGGCTCCCAGTAACAGTAAATGCGGACTTTAAGTATAATGCAGGTATATGGGTACAGAATATCGGTCGTTTGGCATATGGTACACCAGAAATGGCGGGTATTGATGGAAAACTTTTGGAGGCAAGAATAGATTCTGTAGTTAATTTAGGACTAAATGAAAAGGCTTACCCGGGAGCAGTGGTGGAAGTGGCCCAAAATGGAAGGGTCATTTACCAAAAAGCTTTTGGGTACCATACGTATGAAGATGCAAATTTGCATAAAAAGGTTTTGAAAGCAAACCAAATTTTTGAGGTCGGAAATCAGTCTGATGCTATGGATAACCCTAATTTTGCTAGCTCTTCTCAAGCAAATTTACCAAATGGGCAAAAAGTTTTAGGTGCCGTAAATGTAACAGATTTGTATGATTTGGCTAGTGTAACCAAAATTACAACTTCAGCCCTGGCTGTTATGCAGCTAATGAGCGATGGTAGATTTGACTTGGATAAGAAATTTGCAGATTATTATCCAGAATATAAAGGTAGTAATAAAGAGAATCTTACCTTTAGGGATATGCTTACCCACAGGTCTGGACTGAAAGCATGGATTCCTTTTTGGATGGACTGCATAGATAGTGTATCTACCATGAAGAAAGCTTTGGAGTTAAATACAGGTTTGGAGGAGTTCTACGTAAAGGACTATAAAAAGCAAGGTTTCTTTGCTCGCTTATTTAAAGCGAAACCTAAGTATACGCTTAATTTCGATAAGACTTTGGAGTCTAGTAAGGAAGCTTGGCTTAAATCACTAAGTCCAGAAAGTATTACTTGGAAACCCGGCATCTTCTCAAATAAGAAAGACGCCACTTATTCTATTGAAATAGCCGACACTCTGTTTATGAATGCAGATCGAGTAGCTTTTATTTATAACCAAATAAAGGAATCTCCTGTAAAGGTTGATCAGGGTTATGTATATTCTGATTTACACTATTATACCTATCCTATGTTTATGGAAAAACTTACGGGTATAAAGTGGGAAGATTATCTGAAGAAAACCTATGCGGCTTTAGGGGCTAGCAGTCTCACCTACAATCCTACAAGGTTTTATAGTTTAAGTCAGATTGTACCTACAGAACGTGATACGCTGTTTCGTAAAACTTTAATTCATGGTCGTGTGCATGACGAAGGAGCGGGTATGCTAAATGGGGTATCTGGTCATGCAGGACTTTTTGGGAACGCCAATGATGTTACCAAGTTAATGCAAATGTATTTACAAGGCGGTTCGTATGGTGGCCAAGAGTTTATTAAGCCAGAAGTTTTGGCGGAGGCTACTCGTTACCAATTTCCAGAAGAAGGAAGTAGAAGGGGAATAGCTTTTGATAAGCCAGATTTTAACCCTAAAATATTGAGTGGTCCAAGATTATCTTCGAAAGAGAGTTTTGGTCATTCGGGATATACGGGTACGTTTGCTTGGGTGGATCCTAAATATAAGTTGGTTTATACATTTTTGTCAAATCGGGTTTATCCTACAAGGGATAATTCTAAGATTTCGACCCTTAATTTACGCACAGCTATTGGTGATGAAGTGATAAGAACTATAAAAGAGAAGAAATGAAAGATATAAACTGGAAATATCCTGTCGTTGTAATTGTATTGGCTATTGCAATTGGCTTTTTAATAAACATGTTTTACGGTATGAATTTCGACGAAAACCTGACAGACATGACTAAGACTTCTAAATTATTGACGTACGGAGTAATGTTTGTAGTACTTTTGGTGTGGAAAAATTACAAGAAGAAGCCTTGAGTGCTTCTTCTCTTCATGTAGTATAATGATTGACTTAATGCAATAAATTTAGTTTGCAGCATCTCCGTTGATTACGAATTAGTGAATTAAAAAATATTTGGACAAAAGGAGACGAAATACCAATTTCCGATAGCTCAATGAGTCGTAGATAACCAAAAAGCTTCTTATCTTTGCACTAGATGAGACGATTCCTCGCCATATTCATGCTAGGTATTTACCTGTTTTCAAACGTTGAGTTTTGTCAACTTTTGAAAATTCCACTTTTTGTGGAGCATTACCAGGAATATGTTGCGAATGGAGAAGGTGATTTGATCGATTTTTTGGTGCATCATTACGGTGGTCATGAAATGGATTCGGATTGGGATACCGATATGAAACTCCCTTTTATGACGCCAGGTGTAGATTTTAATATGGCGTTTTATCTCCCTAAAATTACATTTGAAATAGATACGAAAGCTTTTGAGTACGTAGAGTACAGCCAGCCTATTGGTAAAACGCAAAGCTTTTTAGCCTCCTATTTCAATAATATCCTCCAACCTCCGCGTATAGGTTAAATAGATTGTAGACCGTTTCAAGGAACTGTTGTATTAGGGTAATCCTGATATGATGATTTTCTGTGATTCTAAATCGGTCTGTTTATTTTACCTATTTGATTATCCAGAAGTTTTGTACAAAGTAGGGCCTCGGCTACGCTCCACCTGACAGTGAAGTATCGCGTGGTTACGTTTACGCTCGATCTGACCATAAACCTTTGCATTGGTCTTGGTTACGCTTGAACTAATGGTGAGTTAATCACCAAACACACAAGCCTTCTATTTGGATAATCGTAAACCGATTATTAAAAAATAATGCTTAATAATATAATCCGCTTTTCACTGCGGAACAAACTCATTATCGGCCTGTTTACCATTGGCCTGGTAATTTTGGGTGTGTATGAGGCTACTAAATTGCCCATAGATGCCCAGCCGGATATCACCACTAACCAAGTGCAAGTGATTACAGTAGCTCCCTCTTTTGGGGCTGCAGATATAGAACGACTGGTTACCATACCTATAGAACTAGCCAATAGTAACATTTCGGGTGTTACAGAAATACGGAGTTTTAACCGTTTTGGCTTATCGTTGGTCACCATTGTTTTTGATGATAAGACCGATGTTTATTGGGCACGTCAGCAAGTTGCCGAGCGTTTGGTTCAGGTAAAAGACCAAATCCCAGACGGAATTGGTAATCCTGAACTTGGACCTATTTCTACAGGTTTGGGTGAAATTTTTCAATATGTAGTCCGTGCCAAAAAAGGTTTTGAAGCAAAATACAATGAAACTCAACTGCGAACTATCCAGGACTGGGTTATCCGTCGTCAACTTTTGGGGACGCAGGGAGTGGCGGAAGTAAGTAGTTTTGGAGGAAAGCTGAAGCAATATGAAATCGCTGTTACCCCCCAAAAGCTTCAAGCGTTTGGTTTAAACATAAAGGAGGTTTTTGATGCTGTAGAAACCAATAACCAAAATACGGGAGGAGCTTATATAGAAAAAGCCGAAACGGTGCTTTTTATTCGTACTGAAGGTTTAATTGGCAGTATTGAGGACATTAAAAATATTGCGGTACGCTATACTTCTAGTGGAAGTCCGGTTTTGGTGAAAGATGTGGCCGAAGTAAAAATAGGGTACGCAACCCGCTACGGAGCTATGACTTATAATGACCAAGGGGAAGTTTCGGGTGCTATTGTTTTGATGCTTAAAGGTGAAAATGCCAATAAAGTCATTAAAAACATAAAAGAACGATTGACTGAAATAGAAAAAACCTTGCCAGAAGGCGTGGTTATAGAACCCTTTCTAGACAGAGCCAAAATGGTGAATAACACGATCAAAACTATAGAAACTAACTTGCTAGAAGGAGCTCTGATTGTAGTTTTCATCTTAATTCTTTTTCTTGGAAACCTCCGAGCCGGGCTTTTGGTAGCTTCCGTCATTCCGCTTTCTATGCTCTTTGCCATCATTATGATGAACATTTTTGGTGTGGGCGGAAACCTTATGAGTTTAGGAGCTTTAGACTTCGGACTCATTGTGGATGGAGCGGTAATTATTGTGGAGGCCGTGTTACACCAGCTTTCCAAACATAGGCACTTTGCAGGCATGGATCGTAAAGGTATGGATGACCAAATATATGACTCTTCTACCAAAATGGTTAACTCTGCCGTTTTCGGCCAAATTATCATCTTGGTGGTGTATCTGCCTATTTTTACCTTGAAAGGAATTGAAGGTAAAATGTTTATTCCAATGGCCCAAACGGTAGTTTTTGCTTTGGTAGGGGCATTTATACTTTCGCTTACTTATGTGCCTATGATGAGTGCATTGGTGTTGAAAGTGCCAAATAAGGAAAGTATTTCGGATAAGTATATGGCAAAAGTTGAGGCTTTCCATCATAAATACTTGTTCAAAAGTTTAAAATTCTCCAAACCTATTTTGTTAGCCGTTCTGCTTCTATTTGGCGGTGCCGTATTTGTTCTTTCCCGAATGGGCGGTGAGTTTGTACCCTCTTTAGAAGAAGGTGATTTCGCAGTTGAAATGCGGATCTTACCGGGAAGTAACATCAACACCACCATAAAGGAAACCAACAAAGCTGCCAGTATTTTGCTTAGCCAGTTTCCAGAGGTAGAAAAAGTGGTAACCAAAATAGGTTCTGCTGAAATTCCGACCGAGCCCATGCCAATGGATGCCGGGGATATGATTGTGGTGTTGAAGCCTAAAAAGCAATGGACGTCTGCCAAGACTTTTCCGGAGTTATCAGAGAAAATGAGTAAAGCATTGGAGGTCATTCCCGGCCTAACTACAGGTTTCCAGTTTCCTGTACAGATGCGTTTTAATGAATTAATGACAGGAGCAAGACAAGATGTAGTAGTGAAAATTTTTGGGGAAGATTTAGACAATCTGGTTAAATACGCCCATCAATTGGGAGGCTTGATTAGCAAAGTGCCTGGAGCTCAAGATCTTTATATCGAGCCTCTTATTGGAGCCCCACAAGTGGTGGTAAACTATGATCGTGCGGCTCTGTCACGCTATAAACTATCAGTAGAAGCTGTAAACCGAATCGTAAATTCTGCGTTTGCTGGGCAGAGTGCAGGAGTTGTTTTTGAGGGCGAGCGTAGGTTTGAGGTGATGGTACGTATGGATGAGGAACAGAAAAATGATATCGAAGATATTCGTGGTTTATTAGTACCAACGCCGGGAGGAATACAAGTTCCGCTACACCAAATAGCTTCGGTAGAATACACAAGTAGTCCCAATCAGATTCAGAGAGAAGATACAAAACGACGAATTGTAGTTGGTTTTAACGTTCGTGGACGCGATGTGCAAAGCATAGTACAAGAGTTACAGGAAAAAGTAGAGAAAAACATAAAACTAGACACAAGTTACACCATTACGTATGGCGGTACATTTGAAAACCTAAACGAGGCAAAGGCCCGTCTAGGTGTGGCTGTACCTATTTCGTTGGCTCTTATTTTCTTGCTCTTGTTTTTCTCTTTCAGATCTGTAAAATATAGTTTATTGATCTATACAGCTATTCCACTTTCGGCTATTGGGGGTGTGTATTTTTTGGCTTTACGTGGTATGCCGTTTAGTATTAGTGCGGGTGTGGGTTTCATTGCTTTGTTTGGTGTTGCGGTCTTAAACGGGATAGTTCTAGTAGCAGAATACAACCGTATAAAACAAGGAGAGGGACTTAATGCAGTTCAAACTGTTTTAAAAGGGACGCGAGTGCGGTTGCGACCTGTTTTAATGACGGCTTTTGTGGCCTCTCTTGGGTTTTTACCTATGGCTGTTAGCAATGGTTCAGGTGCCGAAGTACAGCGTCCTCTAGCCACGGTGGTAATTGGCGGACTACTTTTTGCTACTTTTCTCACGCTTTTTGTCTTACCCATTTTGTATGTTTTGGTAGAGAATTTTAAGAAACCAAAGCTAAATAAGGCTCTGCTTGTTCTGCTTTTGGGAGGTTTTGCTGCCAATGCACAGCAGCCTATTACTCTGGACGAAGCTATAAGTACCGCTATACAGAATAGTTTGGTTACGAAAAATGCAAGTCTTCAAGCCGAATATAGAGATAAATTAAAGAATAGTTATTTGAATATTGGACAAACTCAGTTCAGTGCGGAATACGGACGACTTGATGGTGTTACCCCCGATAATCGTTTTGGGGTGTCGCAGAGTTTTAAACTACCGAAAGCTTATGCCAAGAAGAAAGAAGTTCTATCCAGAGAATGGCAACAAGCAGTACTGAACCAAAATCTTACTCAAATACAGGTTAAAAAAGCAGTAAGTGAGGTGTTTCAACATCTTTTGGTTTTGCAAGAGAGAAAAAAAATACTTTTAAAGGCAGATTCGCTTTTTCAGGAATTTTCTGTTTTATCTGATAAAAAATTGCAACTGGGAGAGGCTAATCTATTGGAGTCTTCTACAGCAAAAATCCAAAAAGAGCAGTTGCAAACGCAATTAGCGGCTTTGGAAAATGATTGGTTAATAAGTCTTTTGGAATTACAACTTCTTATGAACTCCGATGTTCCGCATGTACCTATTTCAGACTCGCCTAGGTTGGAGTTAAATCTCGGATCTGCTACGCAGGACCATCCCGAATTACAGAATTTGTTTAAGCAAGTGGAGATAGAAAAAGCCCAAGTAGAATGGGAGAAAACCAAGCTTTTGCCCGAAGTATCGCTTGGGTATTCTAACCAAACACTGAAGGATCTGAATAGCAACCGATTTAGCTCTGTGCAGGCAGGTGTTTCTATTCCCTTATTTACCAAAAGCCAAAAAGCCCAGGTACAGTCGGCAAGAGTACGGCAAAACATAGCAGAAAATGAGCAGGCTCTAAGGGAAATCCAATTGGAGCAAGCATATAAGCAAGCTTTGGCAGAATGGAATTACCTCGATGACATTTTAGAAAACTATAGAGAAAAGCAGCTACCAGAAGTTGAAACTCTACAAAATACTGCCCAAAAGCAGTTAAATGCGGGAGAAATAAATTTTCTGGACTGGGTGATTTTGGTCAAGCAATCAATAGAAATCAAAATCAAATACTCAGAAACTCTCGAGTTACTTAATCATAGTACGATACGGCTGAATTACCTAATGGGGAAGTGAATAGTTAACAGTTAAAAACTAAAAGTTAACAGTGAATAGTGAAAAACTAAAAGTGAATAATTTAAAACTAAAAGTTAACAAGTGAAAGCTCAAAACTCGCAACTCAAAACTGATAACTCGTAACTCATAACTCACAGCTCAAAACTCAAAACTCGCAACTCAAAATATGAAAAACAAAATAATAATAGTACTGTTTCTTTCCTTATGTATGGCTTGTAAGAAGGCTCCGGAAGAAATCAAAGAAGAGACCGCAGTTTTGGTGGAGGATACCATCCAACTTACGGAGGAGCAGATGAATACCACAGAGTTTTCTACCTTACAGCTGCAATCTCAAAGTCTGGATGCGATCCTTAAACTAAATGGAAAGGTAAATGCAGCACCGTCTGACATTGTATCTGTAACGTCGGCACTGGGTGGGTATGTGAAGAAAATCAATATCCTGCCAGGAGCAAATTTTAGCAAAGGGCAAGTCTTGGCAGTGTTGGAGGACAACCAGTTTATACAGCTGCAGCAGGATTATCTCACTACTTTGGTTAACCTAAAAACAGCTGAGCTTAACTATGAACGCCAAAAGGAATTGAACCAAAGTAAGGCTGCTAGCGATAAAATTTTGCAACAAGCCGAGGCGGAATTCAGGACATTAAGGGTAAATCAAAAAGCTTTGGAACAAAAATTGGCTTTAATACACATTGATCCTAAAACGGTAACCACTGAAAATATCCGAAGCAGCATAAATATTTATGCACCCTTCAGCGGTACGGTGCGGGAGATATTGGTAAATACAGGAAAATACGTTTCGCCCTCTGAAACATTGTTTGAATTGGTAAATCAGAGTGGACTTTTATTAGAAATCAAGGCTTTTGAAAAAGATTTAGCTGCACTAAAAGTGGGTCAGGAAGTAGATTTCTCTACCAATGAAAACCCATCTTTAGTATCAAAGGCACGCATTATTTCTATTGGAAAGAACGTAAATGAGGACGGCTCATCAGATGTGTTAGCAAGTCCTGTTAGCAGAAGCTCAGGTCTGGTTATGGGTATGTATATTCACGGTCAAATAAAGACGAAAAATAAACAAACCCAAGTTTTACCAGAAGCTAGCGTGTTAATGTTTGAAAACAAATGGTATGTTTTTGAGCAATTACCTGATCGTACTTTTAAAATAGTAGAGGTTCAAACAGGTACTAAACACAATGGTTTTGTGGAAATCCTAAATTCTGAAGTGCTAAAAGATAAGTTTATTGTAGAAAAAGGGGCGTATACACTCTTGATGGGTTTGAAGAACAAGGCGGAGGAATAATTGAAAATAGCCTGTCGTAGCACATATTTAACTACGACAGGCTATTTGAAAATACATTTCTATTTTACTTTGATCCCAGAATAGCTTGGGTGAAATCTTCTATTAAGTCGTCGGCGTCCTCAAGGCCAACGGAAACACGTAGGCTTCCTTCAAATATTCCCAATGCATATTTGTCATCCACCGGCACTTTTGAGTGTGTTGTAGTAAATGGATTGGTTACCGTGGTGCGGCTATCTCCCAGATTTGAAGTAAGAGAAGGGATTGTCAATAGTTTAGAGAAGCGGTTTACGCGTTCAAAACCACCTTCCAATTCAAATGTAATCAAAGCACCGCCTGCACTCATTTGTTTTTTTGCAAGATCTTTCTGTCCGAAAGAATCTAAAAACGGATAGTTCACTTTTTTTACACCTTCTACTTTTTCTAGTGATTGAGCAAGTTTCAAGGCATTGCTACAGTGTCTTTCCATACGAATATGAAGGGTTTCTAAGCTTTTAGATAACACCCAAGCATTAAATGGTGACATAGCCGGGCCTGTTTGGCGAGTGAAGAACCGTACTTTTTCTATCAGTTCTTTTGTGCCAACTACCACTCCGCCTAAAACGCGTCCTTGTCCATCCATGAATTTAGTGGCCGAGTGTATCACCAAGTTGGCTCCATACTCGCTTGGCACTTGCAGCATAGGTGTAGCAAAACAGTTGTCTATACAAAAAATAAGATTGTGTTTTTTTGTCAAAGAACCTATCATTTCCAGATCTACGATCTCTAGACCCGGGTTAGAGGGAGTTTCTAGGTAAATCATCTTAGTGTTTGGCTTTATGGCCGCTTCCCAAGTAGCTTCTGGTGCAGATGCATCTACATACGTATATTCTATACCCCATTTTACTAAGATCTGAGAGATTACTTGATGCGAAGAACCAAAAAGAGCCTTAGAAGACACCAAGTGATCACCGCTGGCAAGATGTGCTGCAAAAGAAGCAAAAACGGCTGCCATACCTGTAGCTGTAGCTATTCCGTCTTCTAGGTCTTCTAGTACACAAACTTTATCTACAAATTCCTGTACGGTGGGATTAGAAAAACGGGAATAAATATTACCCTCAATAGTGTTATCAAAAAGATCTTTTCCTTGCTGGGCATCTTCGTAACAGAAGCTGCTGGTAAGGTAAAGCGGAGTAGAGTTTTCTCGGTTATGTGTCCTTTCAGACTGTATTTTGATGATTTTGGTTTGTTTTTTCATCCGAACTTATGGTTTTTATAATTATGTATCCAATCTTTTTTTACTATGCCATCATAAAAAGGAACAAAGTACTCAAGCATATCAGCCTTAAAATCTCCACTAGGATAGAATGGTTCGGCTACTACCACCCTCTTCTTTTTTCTGTCAAATGCCACTCTAATTATTGGGATTTCTGCTCCTACCGCTATGTAATAAAATCCCGACTTGAGTTTAGCCACATTATCTCTAGTACCTTCTGGTGCCAGGCTAATAAGCATATCATCGGCTTCTTTTACTGCTTTGGCTTGGCTTTCTACCATGTTTAGCTTTTGTGAGCGGTAAACTGGTACCCCTCCAAGAGCTTTGAAAATAAATCCAAAGGGCGGCTTAAACAATTCGGCTTTACCTAAATATCCAATTTTTAGCTTTAAAGTAGCCCTCGTTCCCAGCCCAATAAAAAAGTCGCTATTGTAACTATGTGGACATACAGCAAAGATAGCTTTTTTGATGTTAGGGTCTACGTTTCCCTGTATTTTCCATCCGAAAAGTCTAAAAAAAAATGCGAAAATGGTATTCATCCTGAGTTCTTTTTGACGGTCCAAAAGTGTAGTGATATTCTCTTTTCTATATTGAGAAAAGAGGCTGTCTGTTGCTACTTTGAAGCCAAATATACCTTAAAAGTATGATTGTGAGGAATGAAATTGTTTTTCATACTGTCCATGGCTTGAAGGGCTGAAGTTTAAAATATTATGTTATTGCGTGCTATGAGACCATAAGGGGTTGTAAATTAATTAATTATATTGATTGGTTTTGTTGTGAATATTTTTGGATGGCCACCATGCTTACATACAAGAAAACCAGGATGAACTGTAGTGATTTCGTTATATAAATGTCAGGATTAACTAAGGGTATTTACGCTTTTATTTACAGACAGCTAGAGGAAATAAAAAGCCCAGATTAGTGGAAATAGTTTTTCTTGTAGCTTTTATATTTAAAGGTTTTTTAGGGGAAATCGAGCTCAAATGTTTAATTTTGATATATTTTTTGATAAAATTGAATTTTATGAAGAAAGTTCTTTTGGTAGAAGATGAGGTTCATGTAGTGTCATTCATAAAAAGAGGGCTAAGCGAAAAGGGCTATGAAGTGTCGGTTGCTTTTGATGGGAAGGCTGGTCTGGATATGTTTAGGAATGGAGAATTCGATCTTATTGTTTTAGATATTATGCTGCCTGAAATAAATGGTTTGGATGTTTGTAAAGAAATAAGAACTTTTGACTCTAAGATACCTATACTTCTATTAACAGCTCTTGGTACCTCAGAAAATATCGTTCATGGACTTAATACAGGGGCAGATGACTATTTGGTAAAACCATTTAAGTTTGTAGAACTTGAAGCTAGAATTCAGGCTTTGCTAAGAAGAACGGATAAGAGTGTGGAACCCACTCCTGTGGATATTGAGATGAGCAAAATTTACTCTTTTGCAGACTTAGAAGTAAATGATTATGGTAAGTCCGTAGTGCGTGCAGGGGTAGAGATTTCTCTAACGTCTACAGAATATAGGTTGCTTTTGTATTTATTAAAAAACAGAAACAGAGTTATTTCACGACTGGATATTCTGGAAGAAATTTGGGGTCCAAATTTCAATCAAGGTACAAATGTAGTAGACGTATATGTCAATTACTTGCGAAAAAAAATTGATACTAACGAAGATAATAAACTAATTCACACCGTAATAGGGATGGGTTATGTCATGAAACAAGTATAAATGAGGAAAGTACAACTTAAAACTCTCTTACTGCTTAAAACTATAATCATTATTATTGCAGGAGCTATTTATGTTCTGGCAAATATATCTGGGGCTCAGTATTCTGAAGAAGAGTTTTATGATTTACTTAATGCCAAAGCCTTAGAACTAGCTTCAATAGAGTTTGAGAATGATAGTCTCGTTCATTTAAAGGACTCATTGGTTAATGAACGGGATTATATACTAGATATTAGTTCGTTTGATGTCCTTAGTGGAGCTAGTGTTAAAAGTAAATTACCGGTAAAATATCTACAGGAAGTAAAAGATAAAGGCTATACTGGCTTTCAGATAGGGTCTATATTTTATTATGGAATTCGTTATGTGAAAGAAGATTCAGTTTTTGCTGTGATTGTAGGGGCTGAGAATTATTATGAGTATAGGCGATTTGCCTATATAAAAAGAGGGGTAGCTGCAGTAACTTTCTTAAGTATCATTTTTTCACTTTTTATCTCTTTTTATTTGTCAAGGTTCATTTTCGTTCCGCTACTCAGAATTACCGGACGAGTAAAACAAATAAGCACAGAGAATCTGCACCTAAGGCTAGAACTTCAGGGGAATAATGATGAAATGGATGTTTTGGCAGACACATTCAATGACATGCTAAACCGTATAGAATCGTCTTTCGAAATACAGAATAACTTTGTTAGCAATGCTTCGCATGAGTTAAGAACTCCCCTTACCGCAATAATTGGAGAAGCAGATGTGAGCTTATCTAAACTACGGTCTCCTGAAGAATACATAGAAACCATAAAAGTGATATTGGAAGAGGCTGAAAAATTAGATGCAAAAACTAAAGCTCTTCTTTTCCTGGCACAAACCGGCTTTGACGGCAAAGTGGTGAAGTTATCCAAAGTACGGATAGATCAGCTTCTTTGGGATGTGAAAGAAACAGTAGAAAGAATAAATCCTACGAGTTCTATTTTCTTAGATACGAGCTTAATGCCCGACGATCCGATGAAGCTAAAAGTGGATGGAAACGAACAGCTGCTGCATCTTGCCTTTACTAATATAGTAAGTAATGGCTGTAAATACTCTAATAATAAGCCGGTGCACGTGTCTTTGGCTGTCAGTGATAAAAAAGTAATAGTAGTGGTGAAGGATGAAGGAATTGGTATACCTGCCAAAGACCTTTCGCATATATACGATACCTTCTATAGAGCTTCTAATGCTAAAAATTACGAGGGATATGGGATAGGGTTACCTTTGACCCGAAACATTATCCGGTTACATAAAGGAGAACTAAATGTGTATAGTCAGGAGAATAAAGGGACTATTGTGCAAGTGAAATTTCCTGCTGCATCTACTGATAATAGTGTAAAAAAGACAACTTTAATTAATTCTTAATTTCAGGGGAATAATTTTAATGTTATTCAAATTTCATCCTTAAATCGTTCTAATTGGGCCTCTTTAGTTTTGCGATGTAAAACAATTAAATGTAATCGCAAAATGAGAAAGAACATTTTATTCCCGACAGATTTTAGCAGTAATTCACTAAATGCCCTAAAGGTTTTTTTTGAGAAGTACGCGGAAAAGAGCGAACAGTATAATGTTATATTTACTACAGGATATAACCTTTCAAACTCAATAACCGATTTACTCTTTATATCTAAAAGCCGCATCGTAAACTCTATACAAGAAAGCGAGTTTAGAGAGTCTCTTACCATCCTGAAAAATAAATTTGAGAACCAGTTTACATCGGCTCAGTTTGATGTTTTCACGGGCTACTCTCAAGATAGTTTCAATGATTATGTTTCTTCTTACGAGGTGGAGACCATTTGCTTAGGTTCGGAATCGAAATTCGATAAGAAAGCTAAAAGAAAATGTTTCGATCTGAGGAAGTATGCTTTGAAATCAAAAATGGAAGTGGTGGTAATAGATCCTACATATGTAGTGCAACCAAACCACATTCTCAATAGTAATTTACAAGGAGTTTTTGAAGCAGCTCCTGTACACTCTTAAAAAGCGTAAGAATATGAGATTATGGATCACATATGTCTTTTTCTTGCTGTTAGGTGTTGGCTTTTTTTGTCTTTTATTAAGTTTTTCCGAAAATCCAGAGCAAGCCATTGTTGGAGAATGGGAAGAAGTAGAATACAACTACGAAGCACATGACAAAAACGTGATGATTCACAAAGACGAGGTTTGGGATTTCCAACCAGGTGGAACATTTCAGATAATAGCGAGCGGAGAGACACAAAAAGGAAATTGGTCAATTAAAGGTCGTGGCCACATATTACAACTTAAGTACAGCAATAGTTACATAGAGAACTACAATATAGATGTTCTCAAAGAAGGTGAGCTGGTACTTAATCAAGAAGAAGACCTTGAGGTTCGTGGAATCTCAAAACTCACATTTAAAAAGATATAAATTTATGTTACGAAAATATAGCAGTTCAAGAACTCTGTCCGATAATATTAAACTCGGCACACTAACAGCCTTCTCTGCAGGAATGGCCAATGTAACTTCTTTGCTAATTTTCTTTTCATTTTCATCTAATGTTACAGGTTACTATGCTGTTTTTGCGGCAGAGATTACCAAAGGAGATTTTTTTAAAGCGGCAATAGTTTTAGGTTGGTTGTCTTTATTCTTTGTGGGCAGTTTTGTGTCCAATATTATTGTTATACACTCTAGTAAGAAGCATAGTTACTTAGCACATTCTGTGCCTATTATGCTGGAAATTCTGTGCCTTTTGGCAGTAGGTATTTATGGGCAGTATTTCTATAAGGAAACTCTTATTGAAACCGAAGTTCTGCTTGGCTTAATGCTTTTTGCTATGGGTTTACAAAACGGCCTTACCGCTAGTATTTCCAACTTTGCCGTAAAAACTACACACCTTACGGGAGCCACCACAGATTTGGCAATTCTGTTCTCCATGTTCACCAAACGAGAATATAGGAAGAACAAGGAGCTAATAGGGAAAGCCAAGCTAATTGGAGCAATTTTTCTTACCTATGTATTAGGAGCAACTATAGCAGGTCTTTTATATATGGAAATGCAGTTTAAAGTATTTTACATAGTATGCTTGTTTCTTTTGGTAGTGATAGTGTATGACTATTCGAAACTGAAATTCAGGTTAACCTACCATAAGAGAGTAGAAAGAAAAAGTCCCAGTTATTAAGTTAAAACGAGATTATGATTAATTTAAAAGGTAGCCTATCTATAAGGCTACTTTTTTTGTGAAAGAGGGTTAATTTTCTCTACTAAATCACGAATAAGAGCTATAATTAGGAAAACTTCGCATTGAATAGTATATTTTTGGGATATACTTTTTAGCTACATGAAATTAAAACTACTTACACTGGCAATTTTATGCTCTGGTACTACCCTATGGGCAGCTATTCGTCCTAGTCATGCAGTGAATGCTGGTACAAAGACCTTCTTTTTAAGTACCCCAACTGACCCGGTTATAAAGTTATGGGTTAGCGATGGTACAGCATCTGGTACTAAAGAAGCTTATGCTGACGCAATGGCTAATAAGCCTGTTTTTCTGAATACGGCAACGGCAAATACGCATGATGTTATGATTGGGCTTAACAATAAAGTGATTTTTAAAGCCCAAACGGCTTCTTTGGGAGAAGAATTATGGGTTTCTGATGGAACCCAAGCCGGGACATTTCTCTTGAAGGATATCAGGGCAGGTGCAGCTAGTTCTGGTATTCAGAACTTTGTGAGATTGGGTAATAAAGTGGTGTTTCTTGCTAACGACGGAATTCATGAACAGGAGCTTTGGATTACGGATGGAACTTCGGCAGGGACACATTTGCTTAAAGACCTGGGATCCAGTTTTAGTTTATTTTCGGATTTTAAGGACTGGAAAGTCCTAAATAACAAATTGTATTTTGGACGTAAAGGAGCTTTGATTTGGCCAGAATTATGGGTAACAGACGGCACAGCTTCAGGGACAAAAAATATAGTGGCTACCGATAACAACGGGATTTATAACCCAAACACTTTTCTTTCTGACGGAAGTACTGTGTTTCTGCTGGGAGTGGACGGACTAAATACAAAATATGTTTATGCTACCACCAATGATAACCCGGCGGTGCCAATTGCAACGTACTTTGTTCATACACCTCTAGATGGTCAAGTTCTGAACAATAAGTTATTTTTTAGGCAACCAGATAATAACTTAGATTCCGAAATGTGGATTAGTGATGGTACACAAGCTGGTACTAAAAAATTACAGAATGATACAGAAACCAATAGGATAAGGAACACAGAACGTTTTTTTAAGCATATAGATAGGATATATTTTTCAGGATATAAGGAGACTACTTGGACTAGCGATTTGTGGAAGTCTGATGGCACAAGTGCAGGTACAAGTGCTGTACAAGGCGGAATGCAATATAATTGGGTAACTCAACCAATAAGATTTAATGGGAAGGCACAAGCGGTGAGTGTGGGCAGCCACTTTTATTTTGAAGGAAATTATTATTTGGGCTCTTCAACAGAATTGTGGAAAAGTAATGGCACTGATGCCGGTACACAAAGAATAAAAACCTTTACGGGTTCTGGTTTATCTTTAGAACTTAGTAATGATAATGTATTTGGAACCAGATTTTACTTTAAGGTTATAGACGCTAGTAGTAACGAGGAATTTTGGGTTTCTGACGGCACAGATGCTGGAACGGTAAAGATTTCGGAGCTTGTCCCTTCCTTAAATCTGAGTTCTGTACAGATTATTACCCAATCTGCTACGGATGTTTATTTTACCGCAAATTTAGGAGGGAGTGGTTTTGAGGTATTTAAAACCAATGGATTAACAGTTACTCGACTAACGGGAAGTTGCCCGGAGTCTGTGATAGTATCCTCTACGGTTTCTACATCTGTAGTTCATAAAGCGGCTACAGATATAGAAGGTAAAAGTGAAATCCTGTCTCCTGCAAAGGTAACCTATCAAGCTGGCAGATATGTGGTTTTAAATCCGGGTTTCGAGGCCAATACTGGAAGTGTATTTACTGCACAAATAGCCGGCTGTTTGGATTGAAGGTGTAACATTTTCAGGGTTTCACACCCTGAAAAGTTTTAAGGTTTACACTATTTGTCGAATTATTTAAGCAAATACAGCTTAGCCACGTCGATCTAATCCATTTTTCTGGTAGAGATTTAAGGACCTTACAAAGGTTTACCTATTGCTCGCGTTATCTGGAATATCTTTGGTTACAACGAAGCCTGCTACGTAAAATACTTAAATCCAACTATCTACTAAAAGATTCGTTAAATTAGGTCTTAAGAAATAGGCTGTAGAGAGATACACAGAACAAAAATTAAAATAGCTAACCAGCCCAGAACTTTTCTAGTAATACTAAGTGGTTCTGTGTCATAAGTAGGAGGGTGGTAAACACCCAATACACGGCCAAGTAGAAACCCAAAAAACAAGAATCCAGAGTAGCCTACTAAAGTTGGAAAATATTTGCTAAGTATCAACTGTATCAAAATTACGCTTAAAGCCAGAATCCAGTTGTGCTTATTATTTTCGAAAATTCGAGAAAAGCAAAGGTACACGAAGTACACGTATACTACAAAATAGAGTAGAGAAGTCCAGTCTTCTATGTTTATGGCATGTTGTAAACCATGAAATGAAAAAAAGCCTAAACCGGAATAGCTTACCAAAAGTACAAGGGCGGCAGGTGATACAATATCAAATGCCTTTTTGCCAATTAATGCGTAAAGAATATGGCCTCCATCTAGCTGACCTATGGGAAGTAGGTTTATAGCTGTAAAAAGTAGACCTAAAAAACCAGCAAGCAGTAGAGGGTAATGAGATAACTCGTGTGGATGCGGAATAAGGGCGGGGTCTGCAAAAGTGCCTTCTAGGAAGTTATAAAGAATGCTTTTGCCCAATATCATGGTTTCTTGTTGGTTCAGAGAACTACTCAGGTAAGACCTGTAGTCAAAGGGGAGGTTTTTATACTCTGGATGAATTTGGTAGATAAACTCATCACCGGGTAAATTCAGGAAACCGTAAATTAAAATACCTACCGCTACAACAAAACCAGCCAAAGGTCCTGCTATACCGATATCAAAGTAGTCTTTCTTGGATGTGATATGGTCTTTTATTCTGATAAATGCACCAAAAGTACCAATGGAAAGTAGAATTCCAATCCAACCCGGTATATAGTAAGGTAAGGTCACACTTACCTTGCGGGCTTTTGCCATAAAATAATGCCCAAATTCATGGGTAGTAAGAAAAGCCAAAAAAGGGACAGAAAACCAAAAACCTTGTTTGAATTTTTCAAAGTCCATAAAACCTCCCGAACCGATAAATGGCCTACCATAAATCCATTCTGCCCCAGCCAGCGTAGTTGTAACTAGGGTTGCTAAAAACAATACGATATGCAAATAGGGCTTTTTCATGTTTTATTTTTTCTGGAATAGTCCCACCGTTTAGATTTTGGGAAGCAGGATTTTATACCTGTACTCTGGGTGATGGTGGTTATTCATGGGAGGCTCAAAAGATTTTATCTAGTATATCTGTAAAACACTCAGGAGTGTTAATCTTAATGGTGTGTATTCCCAAGTCTTTGGCAGCCGAAATATTGTCTGCATTATCATCCAAAAATAGAATTTCTTCTGCTTTGTATCCCGTTTCTTCCAGCATGGTGTGGTAAATCTTGTAGTCGGGTTTCCATAGTCCCATTTCATACGATAAAAAAGCCTTATTAAAGAGGTTTTTAAAGTCTGCTATTTGGTGGGTATTCCTAAAATACTGCACACATTTCTCTATATGTATGTGGTTGGTATTGCTCAATAAATATACGGGCAGTTGGTATTTTAAATCTTCAATGTAGCTAATCCTCTTTCTAGGTACATCAAGCAAAAGAGCGTTCCAAGCTGTGTCTATCTCTTGGTCATTTAATGGGTAGCTTAGGGCTTGTCTTATGACATCCCTAAACTCCTCATCAGAATAAAAACCGGTTTCGTATTTTTTAAATATCTCTATTTCGGCAAAGATGTTCTTTATCCTTTCCGGGTTTTTGAAAGTAAGCTCTGCAAACGCCCTATAAGTTAGACCTAAGTCTATGTTTATGATAACATTGCCGAAGTCAAAAACAACAGCCTTTATTTGCTCTCTAGGGATCATGTGCACCTTACTCAATAACCACACCCATAGAACAAAACTTATCTATTCTCTGCGAAACCCTTTTTGCAGGAGAAATTTTTTCTAAGCTTGTTATTTCTTTTAGGATGGTATTTTTAAGGATACTTGCCATTTCGTCCCATTTAAGATGGGCTCCACCTAGGGGTTCCGGTATTATATCGTCTACCAGTCCATTGCCTTTCATGTCTGTGGCAGTAAGCTTTAGTGCTTCGGCAGCTTGCTCTTTGTACTCCCAGGTTCTCCAAAGGATAGTAGAGCAGTTTTCCGGTGAAATAACAGAGTACCAGGCATTTTCCAACATAAGTACACGATCTCCAATACCTATTCCTAATGCTCCACCAGATGCACCTTCACCAATAACTATACAAATTACAGGCACTTTAAGAGTCATCATTTCTTTTAGATTTTTGGCTATAGCCTCACCCTGTCCTCTCTCTTCGGCTTCCAAACCCGGGAATGCACCCGGCGTATCTATAAGTGTTACAATAGGAATGTTAAACTTTTCGGCCATTTTCATTAACCTTAGAGCCTTTCTGTAGCCCTCCGGATTGGCCATGCCAAAATTACGGTGTTGACGTTCTTTGGTTTTTCGGCCTTTTTGTTGACCTATAAGCATTACGCTTTTTCCACCAATATCAGCAATTCCACCTATAATAGCCGGGTCGTCACGTACAGTGCGGTCTCCGTGTAGTTCATGGAACTGGTCACAAAGCCTTTCAATATAGTCAAGTGTATAGGGTCTGTCTGGATGTCTAGAAAGTTGTACCCTTTGCCAGCGGGTAAGGTTGTGGAAGGTTTCGGCCCTAAGTGTGTCTACCGCAGAAGTAAGGTTCCGCACGGCGTCACTTACGTCTACGTTATTATCATTTGCCAATTTTTTCATATCTTCAAGTTTGGCTTCTAGTTCGGCAATCGGTTTCTCAAATTCTAGTAATGTCCTCATTAAACTTATATTTCAAAAGTTTGGTATCTCTCCGGTATCTCCACTTGTGAGTATCCTTCTCCATGCAAAATTTGCTTAAAATTAAGCATAGCGTTCAAATCTCCATGAACCAAGAAGAGTTTTTTTAAAGTTTCTTTGTTTTGGTTGCAGGCAAAATCCTTAAGGTCTTGCATATCCCCATGGCCGCTAAATACATCTGTTTTGCGTATTTGTGCGTTTACCATTAGTTTTTTATTACGTATTGTAAGCTCTTTGTGTTCGCCAGAAAGTAATCTGCCACCCACAGAGTCTTCACTTGCGTATCCTATTAATAGTATAGTTGCGTATGGATTTTCCAGGTTTTTTTCAATGTGGTGTTCTACCCGGCCACCTTTTATCATACCCGATGAACTAATGATTATGCAAGGTTCCGCATGGGTAGAAGCCAACTTACTGTCTTCATTGCTCTGCAAATAATGTAGATTCTCGAAATCAAACAGCGTATCGGTATCTGCATAAAACTCTTGGGCTTCTTTATTTAGTCTGCTGCGGTACCTTTCGTACACTTTCGTGCTGGCTTTGGCCAAAGGACTATCTGTAAAAACCTTAATAGGTGTTATGTTCCTCTCGTGATAAAGTTTGTTTAAAGTGTATAGCATGCATTGTGTACGACCAACACTGAAGGCGGGTACAATTAGCCTCCCTTTAACATCTATGCAGGCTTCTGTAATTAATTTTTCTAGTACATCAACAGGGTTGCCTGAATCTTCATGTAGCCGAGAACCATAGGTGCTTTCCATCACTAGATAGTCTACCTGCGGTAAAGGTTGGGGGTCTACCAAAAGCGGGAAGTTTTTACGACCGAGGTCGCCCGAAAAACCAATTTTTTTCCAAGAACCATTTTCCTTAAACTCTATAACCACGTGGGCCGCTCCTAATAAATGACCTGCGGGATAAAAAGTTACATAGCCATCATCTTTAAACTTAAATCGGTTTTCTAAGGCAATAGGCACAAAGTTTCCAACAGCTTCTTCTACTTGTTTTGATAAGTAAAGCCCTTGGGTTTCTATACCTTTCCATTTTTTTGACCTACGGTGGCTCTTCTCTATCCTTTTTACTGTTTTTGCGTGTAAGGCTGCTGAATCATACAGGAGCAACTCTGCTAAGTCCAAAGTAGGAGATGTGCATAGTACTTGACCTTCGAACCCGTCTTGGTATAGATTGGGGATTTGGCCACTATGGTCTATATGTGCATGGGTAAGGATAACTACATTAACACGCGATGCATCAAAAGGAAAACTACCAAACTTTTGGATTTCGCCTTCATCTTGCACGCTTCCCTCTACCTCTGAGCCACAGTCTATAAGGGCTTGGTAACCATCATTAAACTCCAGAAGAAACATACTGCCGGGTACTTTTTGTGCTGCTCCGTAAAATGTTAACTTCATAAGTTTCTAAACCAGTATTGTAAATAAAACCCAGCAAAGATACTATATTGGCGGGTCAAAATTGTGATGGATGAACTTCTTTTGTTTTATACTGCTCCAAATAGGGCTTGTTACAGGGGACATAAATAAGCTAATTGGCGACTTTAAAACTAAACCTGGTAATGGGAGTATAAATGTGTCTGTAAGCATACGTTCCTTAGATTCAGGCAAGGAGATTTACGGGTATTCACCAGAGGTAAACTTACCACCGGCTTCTACACTTAAGTTACTTACCACTGCTACTGCTTTGGAGTATTTAAGTGGTGATTATCGGTTTGAAACAATGGTATACTCTAATGGACGTGTATATGGGGGTAAAATACAGGGCGATTTGCTGATTGAAGGGATTGGAGATCCTAGTTTTGGTTCTGCCAGATTTAAAGAAAGCCCTTTCCAACAAATATTGGATGTTTTAAAAGAGTATGAAGTAACACATATTGAAGGTAGTCTACGGGTTTTAAATAATGATAATCCCAAATTTCCTCTTTCTTGGCTAGTGGGGGATATCGGCAATTATTTTGGAGCATTTTCTAACAATTTCAATTATAATGAAAACCTATATACCGTTTACCTTAACGGCGGAAGCAAGGTAGGCGACCCTGCGGGTATAGCAGATATTCGTCCGTTTGATTCAGATTGGAGGATAAAAAATGATCTAAAAACGGGGACAGCAGGTAGTGGTGATAATGTCAATATCTTAAACCTGCCTTTTTCTAACGAAATAAAGATGATAGGAACCGTGCCGCAAAATGCACGAAACTTTGCAGTTAAGGGAGCTGTGCCGAATGTGAATAGAATTTTTACGGATAGTCTAAAGGTCTTTTTGGAGAAAAATGGGGTTACAGTTTCGGGTAAACTTTTTGCTGAGAATCTTCAGAATGAAGAAATGGGAAGCGTCGTTTCGCCTGATATACGTTCTATTGCCAAAGAATGTAACTACCAGTCGGTGAATATTTTTGCGGATGGTTTGGCTAACTTTATGTGGGAAACAGATTCTCCAAGTTATGAGACTTTTTTAAGACAATTCTGGAAAGAGAGAGGCGTTGATTTAAGCATGCATCGGATTTTGGATGGTAGTGGTCTTGCTCCTCAGAATACGTTTTCTTGCCGTTCTATGACAGCGGTGCTTCATTCGGTTAGAAATAATAAGGATTTTGTTAAAAGTATTCCCATAGCAGGCAGGGATGGTACAGTAGCCAACTGGGGGAAAAACACGCAGGGGAAAATTGCTGCCAAAAGCGGAAGTATAAGTGGGGTGCGAAATTATTCAGGATATTTTACTGCTCATTCTGGTAAAAAGTATGCTTTCTCGCTTTATGTTGCTGGCTTTAATGCCAATCCAAGTGTACGGGTGCTTATAGAAGATATTTTCACTAAAATGCTATCTATCAAAGAATGAAACAGGCATTTAGACTTTGGCACTTAAGTAGCCTTAATGTAGCATTGGCTACGGCAGTTTGTGCGGCGGCATTTATGAAATTACCTTTGGGTAAAACGTCTTTAGATTGGATATCGTTACTTCAGATTTTTTTTTCTTGTTGGTTGGTATACATTTTAGATCGGCTACTGGATGTTATTCGCACAGATGAAGTACCCAATACGGCACGCCACCAGTTTCATTTTAAGCATCAATATAATCTGCAGGTAGTAGGTGTAGCTCTTTTTTGCATCGTACTATTCTTGCTTTTCTTCCAAAAAAAGGAAGTTATTGTTTACGGTGCTGCTTTGGCCACGATAGTTGTGTTTTATCTCAAGTTTGTAGTGGTAAAATTCCCAAAATTGAAGAATCTAAGCATAGTAGCCGTGTATGTTGCCGTGGTAGTAGGTGTTCCTTTTGTGTCTATTTCTAGTGTAAACGCAAGCTCTTGGGTGGTAGCAGGTATGTTTATAATAGTAGTTTTACAGAACTTGTTTTCAATTGTGTTCTATGAAATTAAGACAGGAGAAGCCAAACCCAACACCTTACTATTTACCAATGAAAACAAAGCACGGAAAACCGTACTTATACTGGCTTCTATAAATGTATTTGTATTTATTATCCTCTATAGCTCCATGCAAACGTACGTAGATGCCCTTGCCGGTATATTTGCGGTAATTTCTGTGGCTAGCTCGTATATTGTGAGTAAAGAAGATAGATTCTCGGTTTCATACCGCCTGGTATTAGATAGCTTACTTTTTCTTCCCGCTTTTGTCTTTTTCTTTTAAGATTTGCTGTCCTCTGCGATACAGGAAAGCCAAAACCCCTGCAATGCCAAGCATTAGAAAAAAATAAGAGTCGGCAAAGCCATTGCCTTTATATAAGGCCTGATCTACAAACATGGCTAAAAAAGCCATGCTAACAAACAAGATTATAGCATCTAATAATTTAATTTTTTTCATTGCTGTTGTTCGTGTATAAATTACAGCGTAAAGTTACTACTTATAAAGCAAGGCTATTAGTACTTTTTTAATTTTCCAAAACTCCGATTTGGTCAAATTTGGAGAAAACACTTTCGGTATGCGGGGCATCTGCTAGCTCGGCTGTAAGGTCTTGACCAGCCCAATGTTCATAGTGTTTGCCGTTTTTCCATAGCCTTGATTTACTTACATCGTATACAATGCCTCTATATGCTATCCATATTTCGGGCTTATCTGTACCGTTACGTAAGGCCAGCTGGCGTTTGGTGATGAATTTGGGTTCCACAATAAACTTTTTTTGGATAAGTAATGATGTTGTATAATGCCAAAAGGCGTATATTCGCATCGTAAATCCATTAGAAAATGAGTACAAAGATATCTGTTTTTTTTGTTTTGGCTTTGTTGGTTTTCGCTTCATGCGAAAAGAAGAACTCTGTGCCTGCGGTTTCGGAGAGAATTAAGCAGTCTTACAAAGCCCAGAAAGTCACCCATGATGGGATAGAGGTTTACACCTTAGGTGGAAGCTTAAATCTTGTTCCAGAGTATTCTACTTTTTTACTTGATTTACGTACAGCAAGCACGGTTAGCTATAAGGATATAACACCTGAGACTTTCAGTGGTTCTTATTCGGTTACAGATAATAGTCTTACGCTTTCTGGTCTTACACCGGTGCCTACAGGAGCAAACGGGCAGATTGAGTTTGATATCACTTCGCTTTCTGATGATGGTAAAGATTTGGTTTTAACCCGTAGGTCTCAAAACCCCAAAACAGGCAGCACAATAAACGTATACACGCTTAAGGCTAATTGATAATAAATTATAAAGACTTTTTTGAACCATTGGGCGTGTTCCAATGGTTTTTTACTTTATGGAAACACTAGAAACACTTGGTGAGTTTGGACTCATAAAAAGGATAGCAGGTAAAACAACCTTACGCAATAGTAATACTCAAAAGGGTATCGGTGATGATGCAGCTGTGATAAATTTGGGTAATAAGCTTGGTTTACTTACTACGGACTTACTAATAGAGGGCATCCATTTTGACTTATCTTATGCTCCCCTTAAGCATTTGGGATATAAGGCCATAGCGGTAAATGTCTCAGATATAGCTGCCATGAATGGTACACCTACCCAAGTAACCGTGTCTTTGGGTTTAAGCAGCAGGTTTGGCTTAGAAGCCATTGATGAGCTTTATGAGGGGATACAGTTGGCGTGTGAGGCGTACAATGTAGACCTGGTTGGGGGTGATACCAGCTCTAGCCGTGCCGGATTGGTAATATCTGTGTCTGTTTTTGGAGAAGTGGCAAAAGATAAACTTACCCTGAGAACAGGTTCGGGCGAAAATGATATTGTTTGTATAACTGGTGATTTGGGAGCTGCTTACATGGGCCTGCAAGTGTTAGAAAGAGAGAAGCAAGAGTTTTTGGCCAATCCCAATATGCAGCCGCAAATAGAAAATAAATCGTTTTTGGTAGGGAAACAACTTAAGCCCGAAGCTCGTATGGATATCATCCATGAATTGGCAGAAAAGGGAATTGTACCTACCTCTATGATTGACATTTCAGACGGTTTGGCATCTGATATATTACATCTTTCGGAGCAAAGCGGAAATGGGTTTACGGTCTTTTTCGAGAATATACCTATAGAAAACCTAACACTGGAAACCAGTACGGAATTAAACATTAATCCTATAGTGGCTGTGGTAAATGGGGGGGAAGATTATGAACTTCTGATGACTATAAAGCAGGAGGATTTTGAGAAATTAAAAGGTATAGTAGATATTACTCCAATAGGTTTTGTGAACAATGAGAAAGAAAATTGGTTAGTGCTTAACTCTGGAGAAAGAACTAAAATTACGGCTCAAGGCTGGAAACAATAGTTGAAATTGGACAAGTGTACAACAACTAACTGGTATTTTTTTATATGCAGATAAAGGAACATACAATTTCTGGACTTAGAATTGCCGAAGTAGTTAGTGATGAAATTGTAATCAGAAGCATAGATGACGGCGTACAACTAATGGCCGACTTGTATTACCAAGGCTTTGATAAGATTGTATTGTACCAAAGAAATATGGTTTCGGATTTCTTTGACCTGAAGACGGGGATGGCAGGAGAAATACTACAAAAATTTTCTACCTATAAGATGAAAGTGGCTTTTGTGGGCGATTTTTCTAAAGTTTCTAGCAAAAGTCTCCAGGATTTTATTTTCGAAAGTAATAAGGGCGGGCAAGTTAATTTTGCGGAGTCACTAGAAGCGGGGTTAAAACCTTGAAAGATATGTATTACCCGTAGTATATTATCTAATAATTTCCAATCTGCTAGTAATAAGTATTTTATTTCTTTAATTTTAGATAGCTATTTTTCTTTTCCTACTTTTTTGAAAAAGTAGGGCAAAAACATAGGTTTAGAATAACCTCTTTCGCCGACTTCGTCAGGCTCAAACGGTCTCTAAAACCTGAATAAGGTATAGTTTAGTATTTTATTAACTCTCAATTTATAATACCCTACGGATATGTATTGTTTTATGGTGCTGTTATTTACTTTTGTGGAGTAAAACCACCCTACTATGTTACTGTCTTTGAATGTAAAGGTTCACCGGGTTCTTAATTCCACTTGGAAGAATTTCATCTTTTCCTTGCTCACCTGTTCGGTTGCTTTTCTGATAAATGAGTTTTGGCTCAAGAATTACTTCGTTTTCCCTACGTTTATCCCCACCGTTTTGGGTACAGCATTGGCATTTTTTATTGGTTTTAACAATAATCAAGCTTATGACCGTTGGTGGGAGGCTCGCAAAATTTGGGGTTCACTCGTTAATAATTCAAGAACATGGGGACGTATGCTTATAAACTATACTCATCCTACAGAAGAATTGCCCGACGCTGAACTTAAAGAAAAAATAAGGATAATTGTACGTAACCATATTGGTTTTTTGTATGCCTTAAAAGCCAACCTAAGGAAGTCTGAGGATACAGATTATAAGGCTTTTCTTTCGATAGAGAGTGTAGCAGAGGTGAGTGTTAGCTCTAATATCCATAATGCTATTTTAGAAATACAGGCCAGAGAGTTAGCACTACTACAAAGGGAAGGAGTCATAGACGGTTATAAATTTATTGAGATAAACCGTACGCTTACCGAATTCTGTAACGAAATGGGGAAATCTGAGCGGATTAAAAATACCGTTTATCCTACTACTTATACCTATTTCTCGCGTTTGTTCATTTGGTTTTTTGTATATTCTATAACCATGACGGCTGCCGATGCTGTGGGGCTTTGGGCCGTGGCGTTTGGGTCATTGGTTGGTTATGTATTTTTTACGATACAGGCTATTGGCCAAGTTTTATTGAACCCATTTGACAAGCTTCCTACCGGTATACCTTTAGACCAAATTACCCGTACGATAGAAATTAACCTTTTGGAGATGCTAGGCGAAAAAAATATTCCAGAGCCTATAAAGCCTTACAAAGGAGAGTATGTGCTGTAAAAGATTGGCTAAGGATGAATAAAAAAAAGCTGCCGAAAGGCAGCTTTCTATATAATCTCTACAATATGATTTTTCTTTCCTTTTCCTATCAGAATATATTTTTCTAAGAGCAGAGGGATTTCATTAATCAAAAGCTTGTCATTTTGTGTCTTATCTTTATTTACACTCACGGCATTAGCTTGTATAGCTTTGCGGGCTTCGCCTTTAGAAGGGTAAATTTCAGAATTACTGAGTACTGAAACGAGGTCTAAAAGAGTAGCTTCATTAGTGATATCTTCTTTCTTTATAGTGCTTTTAGGCACTCCTACAAACACTTCACTAAAAGTCTTTTCATCTAAACTTTGTAAGGTTTCAAGAGTTGCTTTACCAAACAGTACTTCAGAAGCTTTTACTGCCGTTTCATAGGCTTCTACTCCGTGTACCATGGTGGTTACTTCTTTGGCTAAGGCTTTTTGGGCTACACGTAAGTGAGGAGCTTGAGCATGTTCTTCTTCCAGAGTTTCTATCTGTTCTTTAGATAAGAAACAGCAGTAAACACGTAGTAGTCTTGGTAAGTCCGCATCATTTTGGTTAACCCAAAACTGATAAAACTCATACGGGCTTGTAAGTTCTGCATCTATCCAAACGTTTCCGCCTTCAGATTTACCAAACTTAGTTCCATCAGCTTTGGTTAGGAGGGGAGTAGTAAGGGCAAATGCTGAATAATTTGCGTTTTCGTCGTTTTCGTTTTCTTTTCTGCGTATCAGTTCTGTACCTGTGGTAATGTTTCCCCACTGGTCTGAGCCACCCATTTGTAATCTAACGCCTTTAGTTTTGTACAAATGGTAATAATCATAACCCTGAATTAGTTGGTAAGAAAACTCTGTAAACGAAATCCCGGTTTCAATCCTCCTTTTTACAGAATCTTTAGAACTCATGTAGTTTACAGTAAGATATTTTCCGGCTTCACGCAAAAACTGCAAGAAGCTTATCTCCTTAAACCAGTCATAATTGTTAACTATTTCGGCAGAGTTTGGTCCGCCATTAAAGTCCAGAAATTTTTCTAGCTGAGTTTTTATTGCTGCCTGATTTTCTAGTAAAGTTTCTTCTGAGAGGAAATTTCTCTCTGCACTTTTCCCTGAAGGGTCACCCACCATGCCTGTTGCTCCGCCCACTAGAGCATAAGGTTTATGACCTGCCATCTGGAACTGCTTCAGAACCATTATAGTAGCTAGGTTTCCTATATGTAGTGATTTTGCAGTTGGGTCAAATCCGATATAACCCGATGTGACTTCTTTGTTAATTTGCTCCTCTGTGCCTGGCATAATATCTTGTATCATACCACGCCACCTTAACTCATCTATGAATCCCATGTTTATTTTTTCTTCTTTTTTGGGCCGTATTTTTTATTCCAAAGGTATTGTTCGGAGAAGGTATAGGTTGCACTTACTTGTATACTCCGGTTTTTAAACTCTAATGGCACATTGTTACTTTGGAAATTAGAGACATTATCTAAGCCATGTACATAGCGTATGTTAACACTGAATAGAGAAAAAGCATCTAACAGGTTAATTCGAGTTCCAAAAATTAGACTTTGGTCAGCTCCTTTCCCCGGGCCAAAATCACTACTATTTACGTTTTGTCGGGTTGGATTGTACTTGTTTAATGCCCAGTTACGCTCGTATCCAGCTTCTAAATAGATACCATCTAATACCGCATAACCAACAAGAACAGGTGTAGAGAAGTAACGGTAGGTGTGAGTACCTACTATGGGTTTCTTAAGTTTCGTGCCTTTTGCCTGGTAAATAAACTCGGGTTGTATACTCAGTTTTCCAAAATTAAAACGGGTAAAAATACCTCCTTGTAGACCCATTTTCATGCTTTGGTCATATGTGAAAGTATCTACAGGGGATACATTAGATAAATGAACTCCAACCTTTGGCCCAAACTCAAAAAGTCGCGGTGTGATTTGTCCGAAGACAGAGATGCCAGATAAGAGTAATAGGGCTGTAATGAGTGCTCGCATTCCAAAATGTTATTTTACTGAATGAAACGGTTTTTTACCGCAAAAAAGTCTGCAAATGTACAAAAAAATGACCGATATTTGGTTTTTTTATATAAGAGCAAAAAAACCTACTGCATAGTTCATGGACATTGTACTTAAAAATGAAGAACCGCACATTTTAGAACCTATTTTTTATCACGCTACAGACGGCACCGCTGTAAGCTATGAAACAAAAGTAGCAGTATCTCTTAAAGGTGAGAGATTGGTTATAGACTTCCATTGTGCAGAAAATCCGTTCGTGAACACAAATACCATGTTTGGGCATAATGAAGAGTTATATAACCAAGAAGTTTTTGAGGTTTTTATTGCGTCAGGGGCTGATGACCCGCATACTTATTTTGAGATAGAGATAAACCCAAACAATGCGGTATGGATTGGGAAGATTGAGAATCCAGATCTGGGAGAAACTGTACAAAAAACCGTACAGATGTACAAACCAGATGAGTTTGGTTTGGAGTTTGAAGCGGTGAAATTAGAAAACGCTTGGCAGGGTTTTCTTTCCATTCCTTTAGATGGAATAGGACACAGCAATGTGTACAGGATAAACTTTTATAGGATACGTTCAAAAGTAGAACAAACAGACTCTAACTGGGTTTGTAGCACAGATAATTGTGATTTTGTTTGTTGGGAAAGTACCCTTTCCGGAGAAAATCCTGCATTTCATCGACCAAAGAGATTTGGGGTATTGGAATTACCGTAGGATAAATTTTTTTTAAAAAATTGGAGATTTGAGGTAATTTTGGTCTGTAAGATGAATAATTAGGATTTTAAATTTCCACTATATGAAGTTTGTTTTTATAAGCTTTCTTTTTAGTATTTCGTACTTTTTTTCTATCGTTTCTGTTGAGAATAAAAGACCTAATGATGATGAAGGGATTTCAAGAAAGGAGGTACTTCCAAACCATAGTGGAAGTAAGTCATTATTGACAAATTTGTATATCAATGAGTTTTTGGCATCAAATGATAATGTTGATATCCCTGGGCATGATGGTAAGGACGATTGGATTGAAATCTATAATGATGGTACCAGTCCTGTAGATATTTCGGGGTTTTATATTACGGATAATCTTTCTACTCCCCAAAAAGTAAGACTGCCTACTTCTCCCGGTTCTTTAATAGTGCCACCAAAAGGATATCTTCTTCTGATTTGTAGTGATAATCCTGCCTTAGGGTCCAATCATATAGAATTGGGTTTATCTGCATCGGGAGAAGCTATCGGTTTCTTTGCACCAGATGGTACCACTCAGATAGATACTTATACATTTGGTACACAGAGGGGAGATGTTTCTATGGGGCGTAATCCTTTAAACCTCAGTGAATGGAAGTATTTTTCTGAACCTACTCCTGGAGCAGCTAATAATGTTTCTCAAATGTATGATGAGCTTATCCCAGCTCCCGTTTTTTCTCATGAGGCGGGCTTCTATAATGCCAGTTTCGCTTTAAGTTTAGAGTCTACTGTTTCAGGTACTACAATCTACTACACCTTGGATGGATCAGAGCCAGATATGGCTAATATAGAAGGTAAGACTTTTAGATATAAGACAGAAGTGGACGCACCCTTGCAAAGAGATACTATGTTTTCATATGTATATGGTGCCCCCATTTATATATCTGACCGCAGTGTAGATCCTAATAAGCTGTCTTTTAAAAACTCTTCTGCAATATCCGGAAGTGAGAGCTTTAAACCTAATGAACCTGTACTAAAGGGGACTGTAGTGAAGGCAATTGCTTTTAAACCTAATAGTTTGTCTGAAGTAGCCGTAAACACATATTTTGTTTTTGACAATACAGACCGTTTTACAATGCCTGTGGTTTCTGTAAGTCTAGACGAAAATAAGATGTTTGATCACGATACTGGTTTTTACACTGTAGGTGCAAATTACGCCCCAGCAGGGTGTCCTCAAGGAAATTACAATATGGGCTGGAGGCACAAAGGTTACTTTGAATACTTTGTTAAAAATGAAAGAGTAGTGGACAGGGCTTTAGAGTACAGGATACATGGAGGTTGTAGTCGGTCTTTTCCTCGGAAATCTCTACGGGTTCTAGGTGGTAGTAAGTTCGAATATCCCATTTTTCCTCGTATACCAGAACGATTGCACAGGAATATTATCTTGAGAAATTCTGGGAATAACTGGAACACAAGCCTTATGAAGGATGCCGCCAATCATGTAATAGTGGACGGACTTCATATAGGAAAACAAGAAGCAGTACCATCTGTAGTTTTTATCAATGGAGAATATTGGGGTATACATAATATCAGGGAGAGGTTGGATAATCACTATCTTGAGAATGTATATGGTGTTTCAAAAGATAGTGTAGATATGATAGAAGTGTCATTCGGTTTTGAGGCTCAGGAGGGAGATATGAATAAATTTAACGACCTACAATCTTTTATTCTAAATAATAATGTAGCGTTAGATGTTAACTATGATTCGTTAGCTAAGCTTGTAGATATAGAAAGTTTGATTGATTTTAATGCGGCTCACATTTATTTTGGCAACTTAGATTGGCCACATAACAATGTAAGAATGTGGAGGAAGAGGGTAGATAATTTTAATCCAGCTATTAAAGGAGTAAACGACGGTCGCTGGAGGTATATTTTATTTGATACAGATCAAAGTGTAGAGTATGACCATAACTTGTTAGCCGAAGTTTTGGCTCCTGATGCACCGCACAAACAATATAATTTTGTTTTTAGGAATGCTATTTTAAATAACAAGTTTAGAAAGGCTTTTATAACCCGGTTTACTGATCTAATTAATTCCAATTTTAAAACTAATCACACCATACCAATAATTGAGCACTTTAGGGACGTTTATTTACCCGAAATGGTAGAGCATATAAAGCGTTGGAATGTCCCTACTTTTACACAGTGGCAAGATAGGGTTCAGAGTCTTATAGATTATAACTTAGAGCGTCCTGGAAGTCAACGTGCCCACATTAGGAGTTACTTTGGTTTGGGTTCTGGAGAAGATTTAAATGTAAGCGTTTTGGATACTTTGCAGGGATATGTTACGGTCAACACGATTGATATATTACCAACTACTCCGGGTGTCTCAAACTCTGTATATCCATGGAGTGGGAGGTATTTTGCAGATCAAGAGGTGACAATTACGGGCAAAGGACGTAAAGGATACAAGTTTAAACACTGGTTATTAAATGGAAATCACCACAGTGACTCAGCTACGTTGGTTTTTTATCCTCGAACCATTAACACATACACGGCTGTTTTCGAAGAAAGTTTATATTCAAGCAATTTGTTTCCTGTCGCAAAGGTCTTGGATGTATGTGGGTATGACTTTAAAGAATGGGTGTCTTCCTCACCTGGTGGTACGTATCCCAATAATATGGCTTTTGTATTGCTTGATAGGGTAAATAGAGGAGCTGGAGAGCCAGGTTTATCGGATACAATACGTACTTATACTACAGGTAGTTACAGTAGGAGTTCTGGGACTCGTATAAATGGATTGGCAGAAGACGGAATATCTTTTATTAATACAGGCAGTGGTAATGATGATTATCCATCTGATGATACAGGGAAACTTGGAGGGGCAATCTTGGCAATAAATACTGAGGGAGTTGATTCGGTTTTTGTTAGTTGGTTGGGTGGGACGATAGTTCCAAATTTTAGAAATTATGCTATACGGTTGCAGTATAGGGTGGGAGATATTGTAGACTTCAAAGACCTGCTAGATGGAAATGGAAGTGCGATTGAGTACAACCGAAACACATTAGCAGGTCATTATCAAATGTTTTCGGGAATTTCTCTCCCCACAGATGCTTTAGGCAAACCTTACGTGCAACTGTTTTGGAGGTATTACGACAAAGGTGGTGTAGAAAGTGGAGCCCGCCCCCAGTTAAGGTTAGATGATATATCGGTGATTACTAAAGCTAAGTATAGCAAGGGTACAAGGCAAGAGGGACTTAGTTTAGTTTATGGGGAAATACAATCTGGAGCTACGATTGAAGCCGGAGATGCTACATATTATGAAGCTTCACGTTCTATCCTCTTGGAAGAGGGCTTTGAAACTAGCAAAGATGCTATTTTCAAGGCCGTGATAGTAAATTGCGATTAAATCCTGAGTTGTTTTACTTAAGATTCCGAGGTTTCCAGCTTACCTCTTCTGTGTTTTGTTCATGGGTTATTTTCCTTGATAGAACAAAAAGATAGTCCGAAAGACGGTTAAGGTATTTTATTACAAGTGGGTCTACTTCTTCGGTTTCTCCAAGACGTATACAAATGCGTTCTGCTCTCCGTGCTACAGTACGTGCCACATGAGCAAAAGATACCGTTTGATGCCCTCCCGGTAAAACAAAAGCTCGTAGCGGTGGAATTTCATTCGTATATGAATCCATTTCTTTTTCCAGAAGTTCAATATCCGACTCAAAAAGTTCGGGAAGTTTTTTGCGGTTTTGTTCAGGTTCAGAGGCCAGCTCTGCACCTATTGTGAATAAGCGATCTTGGATTTCTTTTAATAGTTCCCTGCGGCTATGATTCTCAGGTGCATCACGTAATACGCCTATCCATGAGTTGAGTTCATCCACCGTTCCATAGGACTCAATTTTTAGGTCGGCCTTAGAAACCCTGGTACCACCTACAAGTGAAGTTTGTCCCTTGTCCCCAGTTTTTGTGTAAATTTTTATCATGATTTGTCAACTTATGGGTCTACCTTTGTGTTATGTTTTTTTGGGTTCAAAGATAAAAGTAATAAGTGGGTAATGACAAATGTTTTTTTTAAGTTCTGGCGTATTGGATCGGCTGCATTAGTAACTATAGTATTATTGTTTTGTTATACCACACTTCCTGATACCATTGCGTTTGGTCATGATGAGGCAGGCAATGCCGTAAATTTTGTTGAGAAACAGAAGTTTTTTTATTGGGCAGCTGCCGTAATTTTTGGCGTTAATTTTTTGGTGGGATTATTAGAAAATGCTGTAGTTAAGCTTGACTTTAGGAGCTTACTGAAAAACAGTAGCTGGGGAAAGTATCCTGCATCCACCAGGGCATTTTTTAAGGGATGGTTCTCTGCATTTTTAGCATTTGTAAATACTTATTTGGTGTTTGTGATATTAGGTTTAAATAATATTAACTCCACTACATACAAAGAGCTGGATTTTAACTATAACTATCTCCTCCTGTTAGGGTTATTTATAATGTTGATTATTTTTATTTTTATACCTTACAAACTTTTGGCTACAGAAGCTCCTGCCAATGAAGATTGATATTTCGGAATATGATTACGGTTTAGATGATGCACAAATAGCCAAGTATCCCGTAAGTCCGAGAGACCAGTCTAAACTTTTAGTGTATAAAAATGGAGAAATCCAGCATAAGCACTTCTATGAAATCGCTGGTTTTTTGCCTGCTAATACCCATCTGGTATTAAATAATACCAAAGTTATTCCCGCCCGCCTGCATTTTAGAAGGAAAACAGGGGCTGTAATAGAGATATTCTTACTTAACCCAATTTTGCCATCTACGGTTTTGCCGTTAGTTATGGAAAACACTTCGGCTACGGTTTGGCATTGTGTGGTGGGTAATAAAAAGAAGTGGAAGGATGGAGAGGTTTTGGTTGGGGAATTTCCTGGTGGAAGTATAGAAGCTTCTTGGCAAGAGATTAACGAAAATAACGTCCAATTAAAGTGGAGTGGTGGACAGCCGCTTGCTCAGGTGTTAGAATTGTATGGCAATGTCCCCTTGCCTCCTTACTTAAATAGAGAAAGTGAGAGTGCGGATACAGAAAACTACCAAACTATCTATTCAGAGAATGAAGGAGCTGTAGCAGCACCTACGGCTGGTTTGCACTTTACAGATAAGGTTTTTGATGAACTTGAAAAGAAAGGGGTTCAGAAAAGCTTTGTGACCTTGCATGTGGGAGCGGGTACTTTTATGCCTGTAAAAGAAGCCAACGCCATAAATCACCCTATGCATTCTGAGCAAATTGTGGTGGAGAAATCATTTTTAGAGGCCTTAATCAAGAATTCTGAGTTTATTGTACCGGTGGGAACTACTTCCATGCGTACGTTGGAGAGTTTGTATTGGTTTGGGGTGAAAATTCTTGAAGGCGGAAATACGTTTTTTATAGAAAAGCTTTTTCCTTATCAAGACCATGAAAGCTTTACCATGAAACAGGCCTTTCAAGGTATAATAGATTTTATGGGAGAGGAGGAACAATTGGTTGGTAGTACGGAAATTATGATTTTCCCCGGTTACCAATTTAGGGTTTGTAAGGCATTAATTACCAATTTCCACCAGCCAGCTTCTACTTTATTACTTTTGGTGGCAGCATTGGTAGGAGAAGAAAAGTGGAAAGAGATTTATGATGAGGCAAAAAAGACAGATTATAGGTTTTTAAGTTTTGGGGATTCTAGTTTATTAACACCATGAGAATAGTAGTAAGTGTATTATGTGGCCTATGGCTTCTCTCTTGTGGAAACGCGAAACAAATAGATACATCGGAAATTAAAGATGTTATGCGTAACAGTAAGGTGAAAAGGGTTACGGAGAAAGAAATTTTGCAGGAAGTTAATGATGTTGGGTTAGGAATAGAGGAGAAACTTAATGGTGACTATAGGATTGAGTGTGTAGATAATCTTGAGCTAAACGGATTTGCTGTAGAGCTTTTTACTACCAGGTATATGGAGGGCGGAGATGACCCAGCCAGCAAAAAGTCTCAACTTTTAGATGCATACAAATTTGGACTTGCAAACGGGCAAGAAACTGGCTCTAATATTCAAGCTCTGAATGATACACTCTATATATACAGTTTTCCGTTAAAGAAAAGCTCTTTTATACATACTTCATGTGGTTCTGACTTGGCTTTTGTGAATATCTCAAAATCTGTCATCGTAAAATCTATTCATAAAAAATGAGGCTAGTTGTTGCACTCTTGTGCTTTGTTTTCTGTCATTCTGTATCTGCCCAAAATCTAAAAAAAGAGATCAACTCCATTCTTGCGGGAAGTCCTTTACAGCCATTTAGTGGGGTGGTTTTAATGGTGAAAGGAAAAGAGGTTTTATATCAGAAAGTACAAGGTTCCGGCAAAAAGAATCAACCTATAAAGATAGATAGTCGTTTTGTGGTTGGTTCCATTAGTAAGCAGTTTACAGGAGCTCTATTGTTGCGTGAAATAGATGCTGGTAGGTTGGATGTGAATTTGCCTATACGACATTATCTACCGGAATTACCTCAGAAATGGGCCGATACTGTAACAGCCCACCACCTTATCACACATATGCATGGAATACGGAAGCTAGACCAGCCTACGGTATTTGCGGTAGGAAGTAAGTATGAGTACTCGCAAATAGGGTTTAAATTGCTAGAAATGGTGATGGAAAAGACATCTGGTAAGAGTTTTAAGGAGCTATCTACAGAACTTTTTGCAGAGTGCGGCTTGACTCATACATTTCATCCGGATGAAAAACGTAATATTGAGATTGTCACAAGTTTTACGTGGAAAGGCGGCACGCTAGAAGTTGAAAAGAGTAGCTTAATGCATTATCCATCCGCAGGGTCATTTATTTCTACAGCCCAAGATTTAGTAAAATGGAATAAACTTTTTTATAGTGGGAAACTGTTCTCTCCTACGTCTTTCAAGACACTCACAACCAAACAAGATGGTGCGGTAAGACAGCATCCACTTTTTCAGGATACTTACTATGGTTATGGAATTACTGTAGATAATAAAGATAGTATTGTTCAGTACGGACAAACCGGGTTTGCTCCTGGTTTTGTATCCTTAAACTTTTATTACCCCGAGAAAGATTTGAGCCTTGTAATCTTATCCAATGTAGTGTGGGATGAAAACGATATCCAAAATGCCTTCACTTACCACATGAGTATTTGGAAGAAGGTAAGAGAGAATATAAAAAGCTGGAAATAACCGTGGATTAAAAGATACTTTGAACTTTTATCCCCTTATTTTTGTGTAAAACCTTCGTTTACATGAAAAGAGCCTTCTTACATTTATTTTTAATAATTCTTAGTCCGGTTTATATTTTTGCTCAAACTACGGCAGAACGCATAATAGCAATTACTCCACAAATAAATCAGTTTTTTACCGACTTCAAAGTCAAAAATAATCTATCTAGTGTATCTTATGCATTAGTTTTAGATGGTAAAATCATCCATGAAAACTATGATGGAGTAATAAATCACCAAACCCAGAAAATAGCTGATAGGAGCTCGGTATACCGTATCGCTTCTATGTCAAAGAGTTTTGCTGGTGTAGCCATTTTGCAACTTCGTGATGCCGGGAAACTAAAAATGGACGACCCCATAGTACAGTACATTCCTGAATTAAAAGGACAAAAGTATTCAGAAGACTCGCCTGACATTACCATCCGTCATTTACTGACCCACGCTGCAGGTTTTCCTGAAGATAATCCATGGGGCGACAGACAGTTAGGTATATCAGACCAAGAAATGTTAGAAATGTTTAAGAAAGGGATTTCATTTTCTAACGAGCCCGGTGTAGGTTATGAATACAGTAATATGGCTTTTGCTATGCTAGGTTATATTATTAAGAAAGTTTCCGGTAAAACTTACCAGCAGTATATAAAAGAGAATGTCTGGAAACCTCTGGGCATGGAAGATACCTATTGGGATTACACTAAAGTGCCTAAAGAGCAAATGGTGTTGGGTTACAGGTGGGTTAAAGGAGCGTTTGTTCCACAACCTATAGAAGGAGATGGGGCTTATGGAATTATGGGTGGCATACTGACTTCCACAGGCGATTTTAGTAAATATATGGCTTTTCATCAAAGTCCTTACGGCAATATCGGTAATTACACCAACGTACTTAAAAATAGTTCTATAAAAGAGATGCACTTTGCATGGAACTTTAATAACTATAATCAGCGGGGTTTTGAGGGTAACGGTAACCCATGTCATAATTTATCTTTTTACGGATATGGTCTACGGATTGATAAAAATTGCGATAATATAAACATGTTAGGACATTCAGGGGGCTTGCCCGGATATGGCTCTGATTGGAAGATTGCTACTGACTACGGTTTGGGCATAGTTACACTTAGTAATGGTACATATGGAAGTGCAGCTTTACTGAATAATAAAGTACTACCTTTTATCATAAAGAATGCAAAGCTAGATGCAAAGATTTTTCCTGTACATTCAATTTTAAAACAAAGACAAAACGAGCTTATGACTCTGTTACCTTCTTGGAATAAAGGTGTGGAATCAGAAATTTTTGCCGTTAATTTTTTCTCTGATTATTATGTAAATATGCTTAAAGAAGAAACAGAAGCCGCCTTTGAGAAGATAGGTTCGGTAAAGAAAGTAAAAGACATTTTAGCAGAAAATGCATTGCGAGGGGAGTTTATAGTAGAAGGAGAAAAAGGTAATCTAGCTATTAAGTTTACATTATCTCCCGAAAATCCACCATTGATTCAGGCTTACAGTATTAAGGTTTTGGACTAATTTATTAAGATTTTTTATAAATAGACGGGTTGTTACGGAATAGATTCATAAGTACAGGAGTAAGTTGAAGATTTGTAAATTTGAAAGGTATATGGTTGATTGAAAAGGAGTTGAAAGTATTGTAATATTGAAAAAAAACGTCACTTTTGTTTCAGTTTTCACCATAATAATCAAGGCTATGAATATCAAATCTTACTTACTAGTAGTATTGTGCTTAGGAAGTACCGCCTTATTTTGTCAGTCTGTGACCATAGAACCAGGCAGCCGAAATTCCAAACAGAAGTTGGAGGGAAATCTAGAAGTTAAAAGTAAAATAGAAAGCAGACGTGACGGTGTGTCTTTTGGTGACGGAACAAACTTGACTACAGCGAATCAAAACCCGGTCTTTCCTCACAGACATTTTAGCCTGCCTATTCTTGCCAGATTTCGTAATCCCAATATTCAAGGAGAAGTAACTAGTCCACCTGCATTTGCAAATCAGGTAGAATTGTATGCAGCAAACTTTGATTTGGAGCGGAACGCAACCGGGGCGTATACTTCGGGACCAAAGGTTTTTAGGCCTTTTGTTATAAAAAAGAGTCTGGATAAAGCCTCGCTTGGCATCATGCATGCTTACAATATTAACCAAGACATAGAAGAAATAATTATTACAATTAGACAAGTGAATGCATCAATGGGGCAAGGGGCTGAGGGTAATCCTAGATTTGTTTATGTCTTAAACCATGCACGTGTTATTGATGTGAGACACATTGAGATGCTTGATGAAAATGGGGTATTTTATATAAGTGAAGAGGTACGACTGACTTATCAAAGCATTGAGATAAGAGATCTGTTAAATAACACGGATGTTTTTATAGATGGCGTGCCTTGAAAAAACAAAAAACGTATGGAGGATCATACGTTTTCTATCTCAGCTAAACTTGCTATTAAAATGCTCTCAAATAGGGTCTTGCTACACCAGAAAACTCCCATGGAATAGATGCAAGAATTAAGATAATGGCTATGATAAACCAGATGGCTATAGTTTTGAACTTTATTAAATCACTAGTAGCTCTTTTACTTTTGGCAGAGCCCATGGTTATTAAAACAATAGCTACTATCATAATAAGGGCGTGCTCCATTCCAAAAAAGCGTAACTCTTGTATTTTTATAGAGCCTTTGAAATCTCCCATGAATGCTTTAGTAATTGGGCTCACAAAGTAAAGAACTAGACCTATAACCAACTGCAAGTGTGCTGCTATTACCGTAAATAAGCGTAGTTTATTATCCACACTGTTGTATTGCTTTTTGCCAAGCCATCCAGCAAGAGATTTTGCTATAGTTACCAGAATAATTATTAGGAAAATCCACCTAAGTACAGAGTGAGTTGCTAGTAAATGAGGGTACATATTTGTTTGTTTTTTATTCAAAATTAAGTGCATTTTCTTTAGGGAGGTAATGAGTAAGTCTATATGGAAAAATTCTAAATTTGATTTTGCATTTCATAGAAAACTATTAGTTTTACATCGAAAATGAAGACATTATCACTCATTATGGGTCTCTTTATGTTCTGCTTGGCTTTTATGCCATGTGCAGACAGCCCTGGTGTGTGCAAAAAGGAAGTACATCTAGCAGGTACAGATGATGGTCATGCACATAATAGTAGTGAAGAAGATAACTGTCCCCCATTTTGTTCATGTAATTGCTGTGGAGTAAGTATAGCCTTGTATTTTCATCCTTTCAAAGCAAAAGAACCTCAAGCAATAGTTGCAATTTCGCAAGAAATTCTTTCTATATATCCCTCATATATTCCTGCCTTCTACGGCAATATCTGGCAACCGCCTAAGATTAATGCTTAAATTTTAATGTCAATGATTTTTGTTTAGTGGATTCCCGTTAGGCATTCTTCATTATGTGGTGTTGTTTTAAGGCAACATCTTTACAATTAATAATTTATCATTAATAAATATAATGTGTTAGATTCTATTATAAAATTTAGTATCAAGAACAAGTTCATCGTAGGTGTGATGACTGTTGTTCTGGTAGTTTGGGGCGTTTGGAGTGCTACCAAACTGCCAATTGACGCTCAACCGGATATTACCAATAACCAAGTGCAAATTATCACACTTTCTCCTTCATTGGCTGGTCAAGAGGTGGAGCAGTTGGTTACGTTTCCCGTTGAGCAGAGTATTGTTAATCTTCCTGATATTGAAGAAATTCGAAGTATCTCTCGTTTTGGGTTATCAGTAGTGACTGTAGTTTTTAAAGAAAAGGTGGACATTTACTTTGCCCGCCGGCTTATAAATGAAAAATTACAGATGGTAGAAATACCGCAGGGAATAGGTACGCCGGAGTTAGCTCCTGTAAGTACCGGTTTGGGCGAAGTCTACCAATATATCTTACATCCCAAAAAAGGAAGTGAAAGCAAGTACACTGCCATGGACTTGCGTACTATGCAAGACTGGATAGTGGCCAGACAGCTTTACGGTACGCCGGGCATAGCTGAGATAAATAGTTTTGGAGGGCTACTTAAACAGTACGAAGTGGCGGTGAACCCGGAGAGGTTAAAAGCTCTGGGTGTAAGTATTTCTGATGTTTTTGTAGCATTAGAAAATAATAACCAGAATACAGGCGGTGCTTATATTGATAAAAAACCGAATGCTCATTTTATCAGGGGGATAGGTGTGGTAAGCTCTTTAGAAGAGGTAGGCCAAATTATGGTTAAGAACAGTACTAAAGGTATCCCTGTTTTTATTAAAGATATAGCTGATGTACGTTTTGGAAGTGCCGTAAGATATGGGGCTTTAACGTATAATGGAGAAGTAGAGGCTGTGGGTGGTGTGGTTATGATGCTCAAAGGGCAAAATGCGAATGAGGTCGTGAAGATGGTGAAAGATAAATTGCCCACCATACAAAAATCTTTGCCTGATGACATCATTATTGAAGCTTACCTAGACCGCACAGATTTAGTAAGTAGGGCTATTAAAACAGTACAGACCAACCTAATAGAAGGTGCACTAATTGTAATATTTGTGTTGGTTCTGTTTTTAGGGAACTTCCGTGCTGGGCTTATTGTGGCATCTGCCATTCCTCTTTCCATGCTTTTTGCATTGGGACTCATGAACTTATTTGGTGTCAGTGCTAATCTTATGAGCTTAGGAGCTATAGATTTTGGACTTATTGTAGACGGTTCTGTGATAGTAGTGGAGGCCACGTTACATCATTTAGTGGGTAAAAAAGTAGTAGACCAAAAGGAGATGGATAAGGAGGTCTTTAATGCTTCATCAAAAATCCGTACCAGTGCAGCTTTTGGAGAAATCATTATCTTAATAGTTTATATCCCTATTCTTACTTTGGTAGGTGTAGAAGGCAAAATGTTTGTTCCTATGGCCAAAACTGTAAGTTTTGCCATATTGGGAGCTTTAATTCTTTCCTTTACCTACATACCTATGATGTGTGCCTTGTTTTTGCCGAAAGGAATTAAGGAAGAAAAGAACTTCTCCGATAGGATGATGGCGTATTTCTATCGCATTTACCGTCCGTTATTAGATAAGGCCATTAAAGCAAAAAAAATAGTGGTAGCGGCATCGGTTACACTTTTTGTGGCCAGTTTATTTCTTTTTGGCCGTATGGGAGGAGAGTTTTTACCTACTTTGTATGAAGGAGATTTTGCCTACCATTGTATTTTGCCTACGGGAGCTTCTTTAAGCCAAAGTATAGAGACATCTAAACATGCATCACGAATTATCAAGTCTTTTCCCGAAGTGAAAATGGTGGTGGGGAAAACTGGAGCTGCGGAAGTTCCAACCGACCCGATGCCCCCTGAAGCTACTGATCTCATGGTGATTCTACATCCTATTAAAGATTGGCCTGTAAAGAAGTCTTATGATCAGCTGGCACAGGAAATGAACGAAAAACTGGAAGTAATACCAGGTGTGTTCTTTGAGCAAAACCAGCCTATAAAAATGCGTTTCAATGAGCTAATGACAGGTATAAGGCAAGATGTAGCTGTGAAGATTTTTGGCGAAAACTTAGACAGCCTAAATTACTATGCCCAAAAAGTGAGTGCAATAGTACAAGGAGTAGAGGGAGCTTCTACACCACAGGTAGAACAGACCGCTGGACTTTCACAAATAAATGTAGAGTATGACCGTACTCGTCTGGCAAATTATAATCTGAATGTAAGAGACGTAAACGATGTGCTTAGCACGGCATTTGCTGGGAAAGTGGCAGGAGAAGTTTATGAAAATGAGCGAAAATTTGATCTGGTAGTACGGTTGGATAGTAATAACCGCAGGTCTATTGATGATGTAGAGAATCTGTTTATAAGTAAGCCAGATGGACACCAAGTGCCTCTTTCACAAGTTGCCAATATTAACTATCAGCTTGCACCTGCACAAATAAGTCGTGAATTTGGTAAGCGGAGAATTGTGGTAGGTTTTAACGTAGAAAACCGAGATGTAAAAAGCATTGTAGATGAAATACAAGAGAAGCTGGGGGAGCAAATAAAGTTACCGCAAGGTTACTATTTTACGTTTGGAGGCCAGTTTGAGAATCTAAAAGAAGCTAATGATCGCCTTATGGTGGCTGTTCCTATTTCATTGATACTTATTTTTCTCTTGTTATATTTTACTTTTTACTCCATTAAAGATGCTTCTTTGGTTTTTGCCGCTATTCCTATGAGTGCCATTGGAGGCGTAATAGCCCTGTATTTAAGGGGGATGCCATTTAGTATCTCTGCAGGGATTGGTTTTATCGCCCTTTTTGGGGTGGCGGTACTTAACGGTATTGTACTCATTACCACTTTCCAAAGATTAAAGAAAGAAGGCATAACTAAGGTTCTGGATAGGGTAATAGAAGGAACAAAAGTACGTTTGAGGCCCGTTCTTATGACCGCTACTGTAGCAAGTTTGGGCTTTTTGCCTATGGCATTAAGTAGAGGAGCAGGGGCAGAGGTGCAGAAGCCTTTAGCCACTGTGGTTATTGGAGGGCTGATAACGGCCACTTTCCTTACGTTGGTGATTCTTCCTATACTTTACATTATTTTTAATAAAGACGATGAACAAGAATAATTTGATAGCCATTCTCTTTTTGGTTGCTGGCGTATGCCATGGGCAAACACTAAGAATAGACGAGGCTCTGAGGATTGCAAAAGACAATAACCAATCTTTAAAAGCTCAAGATTTAGAGATAAAAGCCGCGGGTATTTTGACCGAGAAAGTGTTTGAACTCCCGAAAGCGGATGTGAGCCTTATGTTTGGCCGGAACGAAGGTTTTAAATATAATGATGGTATTACGCTTGGGCAGAGTTTTCCTATGCCTGGCTTTTTTAAGGCAAAGAGGGAATTGCTGAAAAGTCAAGCCCATAGTCAAGAGCTGCTCAAGGAAGTGCAATGGAATGAGATAAAACATCAGGTACGTAGTTTGTATTATCAATGGATACATTATGGTAATCGCCAGCAAAAGCTTACGGTTTTGGATACCCTTTATCGCGATTTGGTGAAAATAGCCGAGGTGCGGTATAAAACTGGGGATGCTCAAAAGGTGGATATTTCTACTGCGAAGGCAAAATTGGTAGAAACAGCACTTTTAATCAATCAGAATGATGTTTTGTTGGAAAATGCATTGGTGTCTTTACGTACTTTGTTGGGTAGTGAGCAAAATTGGAACTTGCCAAATGATGAGTATCAACCTCTGGCATTGGCAAATATGGGGTCTTTGGACGTAGATCATCCTTTGATACAAAGTGTTAAACAAGAAATGGAAGTCTTAACGCAAAGTCAGGGAGTGGAAAAAGCTGGAAACCTGCCAGAACTATCTTTTTCTTATACCAATGCCTCGCTTGTCGGGCCATTAGAAAAAGATGGAGTGGTAAATTACTATGGACGTGGCCAGCGGTTTGGCTACGTAGATGTGGGTGTGAGTTTTCCGCTAACCTATGGAGCTACCAAAAACCGAGTGCAGTCTCTTGAAATAAGGAAAAAAGCTATAGAGCAGGTTGCATCCCAGCGTACATATCAGTTGGAGGGAGAACTCAAGGCAGCGGTTAACCAATATAACCATAACTTGGCTAACTATCAGTATTATGTAAACGAAGCACTGGCCAATGCCGACGAAATATTGACTGCGTCAAAACTTAGTCATAAAACGGGCGAAACGTCTTTCATAGAGTACATTTTTGCCTTAAGTACAGCCACAGATATACAGCTGAAGCATTTGGATGCTATACATCAGCTAAATCAGTCTGTGGTATTTATTAATTCTTTAACCAATCAGTAAAATGAGATTTTGTTATATAGTAATATTTACGGTTTTATTAGGCTGTGGCAAAGCCAAGAAAGCCGGTGATGACCATGGACATGACCACGCAGAGGAAGAAAGTACAATCGCTTCACTCTCGGATTCACAGATTAAAGCAGTGGGAATAGAAGTAGGAGAGCTAGAGCAAAAAGAGTTGGCAGGAGGGATTAAGGGTAACGGACACCTCCGTGTACCTAACAATTTCCAAGCCGATATAAGTACTCTTTTCGGAGGCCAGATAAAAGCCATACATGTACAAGTGGGAGATTTTGTGAAGAAAAACCAGGTAGTGGCTACGCTTGAAAATCCGGAGTTTCTACAAATACAGGAAGAATATGTAACGCTGGGCGGTAAGTTGCACTTGGCAGAGTTAGAGTTAGCTCGTCAAAAGGAGCTGAATGAAGGTGGTGCCGGAGCACTTAAGAATCTGCAAAATATACAAACGGAAATCAGGACGTTGACTTCGCGTAAGTATGCATTGGTAAAGCATTTGCAGATGATGGGTCTTAATCCCGAAAACGTGAAGGCAGAGTCTCTTAATTCTGTCCTGGTAGTACGTAGTCCTATAAATGGTGTGGTGAGTGATGTTTTTGCTAAATTAGGCTCGTATGTACAGCCGTCCACACCTATTTTGGAGGTGGTAGATAATTCTAAACTACACTTAGATTTTCAGGTTTTTGAGAAAGACCTTTCACGTGTGTCGGTTGGACAAACGGTTGAGTTTACCTTAACAAATAATCCGTCTCAGAATTATTTTGCAGAGATACATAGTATTGGCTCTTCTTTTGAGGACGATAGTAAAACCGTATCTGTACATGCTGAAATCACTAGCAGTAAGATGGGTCTTATTCACGGAATGAACGTAACGGGTGTAATTCACCAAGCGGGTGCCAAAACCTGGGCGGTGCCAAATGAAGCTCTGGTGTTTTCTGAAGGAAAATACTTCATTTTTGTTGTTAAAAAGCAAGCCGACCATAAGCATGAAGGAGAAGCCGATCATGAGCATTATACTGATTTTGAGAAATTGGAAGTAATAAAAGGAGTAAGTGAGTTGGGTTACACCGGTGTAACGCTCAGTGAGGGAAAATCCGAGGGTTTGAAAATTGTTACAAAAGGAGCCTATTTTGTAAATGCCAAAATGACAAATACAGGAGATGGACATGCACATTAACGGATACTTCTAAGAGCACTACTAAAACTCGCTAGCTGTAAGTTGGCGAGTTTTTTGTGGAACTTTAGGTAGCCAGAGAATGGTTTTTATAGTAGAGATTTTTGCCGTAAAGCATGCAGGATTTCACATGTCTTTGCTGCTATTAAAAAAACAGATATGTTTGATAAAGAATATTGGGATAGCCGCTGGAAGAACAGTGAAACGGGCTGGGATATTGGTCATATATCACCAGCACTACGGAATTATATAGATGGTTTAGAAGATAAATCCGTATCAATAATGATTCCTGGTTGTGGAAATGCCTACGAGGCAGAGTACCTTTTAGAAAAAGGTTTTACAGATGTTACGGTGGTAGATATTTCTCCCGCAGCTTTAGAGCAGGCTGCAGAAAGGCTTAAAGGAGCGAAGACTATATGTGCAGACTTTTTTCAATATTTGGGCTTGCATGACATTATTATAGAACAAACCTTTTTTTGTGCTTTAGACCCTTCGTTACGAAAAAAGTACGTTAAGAAAATGCACAGTTTGTTAAAGCCTGATGGCGTTCTTACAGGCTTACTGTTTAACATAGATTTCGCTAAGGCTGGTCCTCCGTTTGGGGGAGCAAAAGAGGAATATGATGGCTTGTTCTCACCTAGATTTGATATTCTAAAGCTTGAAGATTGTCAAGAAAGTATTGCTCCCCGTGCGGGAACAGAGTTGCTTTTCGAGTTTCGGGCAAAGGTTCTGTAATTACTTAATAATAAGTGTAAATTTTTTATTTGACTAAGTCATATATAATTTATGATAGCGGAAGTTATTCATGGATGCTGTTAATAGTTACGGCGGTAGTAGTTCTTTTTATGTAGGCCTGGATTAGAGTAGCAAGTGTTACTATGTTTATCATATAGGATTTTTTTGAAAGCTATAGATTTTTGGATACTAGATAATTGTGGCTTAACAAGGAGTGTTAACTAAGAGATGGAAAAGGAGTTTAGTTAGTAAAGCTTTAGGGGTAATTGGTATTAAAAAACACGAACAGTTTTTAGTTCAGACTTAATTTCCTCTATACTGCAAAGGCGTCACGCCTACTCTTTTCTTAAAATAAGCACTAAAGAATGAAGGATTGGCAAAATTTAATTCCTCAGAAATCTGAGCCACTGAATAGGAAGAGCTTTTTAGGAGAGCTTTCGCACCTACTATAACCATTTCATCAATCCATTCTGAAGCAGAGAGGCTATCTGCTTTACCAATCATCTTAGAGAAATACTTGGGGGTTAGATGTAGTTTTTCTGCATAGAAGCTAATACTTCTCTCTGTCTTATAGTGTTCAAAAAGCAGGGAGATAAATTGAGTGTAAATCTCTTCTTCTCTGGTCTGAATTTTCCTGTCGCTTATTGTATTCTTTAGCGAGAAAAGCTGCAATACCTTATAAATTATGGTGTGAAGTAAACTTTTTACTATGTATTCTCTCAGGGCATCTTTTTGATCAAACTGCTTAACCATTAGCCTATGAATAGTAATCAGGTCCAGATACTCCTCTGTTTCTAAACTTAATATAGCTTCTTGTTCAATCAATTTAGCTATATCACTCAGCTGCGTATGGAGTTTAATATCCGAAATAAAATCAAACGTAAATAGAACATAATCTACCTCGCAATCTTCCGTATGTTCAAGCAACTGTAAAATGGAGCCTGCCGTGGCCACCATTAGAGTCCTCTCTTTAAGTACATACTCGTTTATATTAATCCTGACTCTTCCCGTGCCTTTTGTGCAAAAAAGTAAAATAAAACCATCCAGAATATAAGGATATTGAAAATCAATGATAAACTCTTCGTTAAAACTTGATTTTCTTGAAATGGCCAGACCCTCAATTTCTGTAATAGAATTAATATGAACCTTATCTGTAAAGTCTCGGGTAGCTATTTTCTTAAAACCTACTCTGTTCATTTTAGATTATAATTCGCCTTGATTAAATTATAAAAGTGCAAATTAGGCGACATTTTGAACATTTTCAACGATAAATAGATAACATTTTAAATATTCTCTACTCTCAATTTTGTGCTTCAAAACATCACAAGAGTAGAAATTATGAAAATAGGCAAATTGAATACTTTGAAAATCATCGGATTAACTTTTTTAACTGTGATATTTATTTCCTGTTCAAAAGAAGAGAAAGCCACTGCAGAAGAAAAAACTATTAATGTAAAAACTCAGACAATAACATATAATGGCAACGTTTCTCCAATAGAATATATAGGAACAGTAGAAAGCGATAATCAGCTGGACGTAAGTTTCTTAGTAATGGGGAGCGTTGAAAAGATGTACGTAAATGAAGGGCAGAAAGTTTCAAAGGGGCAACTACTGGCCAGTATAAATAAAACCTCTTTACATCACACACACTCGCTCACAGAAGCTGGCCTAAAGCAAGCTCAGGATGCCTTTAAGCGTATGTCTGCCATGTACGAGAGTAAAAGCTTGCCTGAAATTCAGTTTATTGATGTTAAAACAAAGCTAGAACAGGCTCAGGCTAGTGAAGCCATAGCTCGCAAAAACCTGGAAGATGGGAATATTTACGCTCCTCAGTCTGGAATAATCGGTAAAAAGTATCTTGAACCCGGCTCAAGTGTTATGCTTGGGACGCCTGTTTATCAAATTATTGATATCAGAAGTGTTAAGGTGAAAACGGCAATTCCGGAAGGCGAAATATCAAATATCAAAGTTGGTACTTTATGTAATGTAAAAATATCCGCTTTGGACGACCAGACTTTTCAGGGAAGAGTGGTAGAAAAAGTAGTTGTGGCCAATCCCCTTTCTCACACATACGATGTAAAAATCCAGTTAGATAATTCCGGCGGAACAATTTTGCCTGGGATGGTATGTAGGGCGTATATCAGCAATAAAACCACGAATGAAAATGAAATCATAATTCCTATTAAAGCGGTACAGGTTGACACGGGAGGTAAGCGTTTTGTGTGGATCAAAGGCAAGGAAAACAAAGTTGAGTACAAAGCCGTGGAATTAGGTAAGCTTATAGATAATGGTGTAGAAATTAAAAGCGGATTGTCAAGTGGAGAAGAGCTCATCATTGAGGGATACCAAAATGTAAGTCCCGGGGTAACTGTATCGGTTTATAACAAGTAAAATCAAAATCTTTTTATGGAAAATAACAACGAGCATAAAGGGCTTATAGCCTTGGCCATGAAATACAATAAGATTGTGATTTTATTGGTTTCGATGTTAGTGCTTTTCGGAGCATTTGCATTATACAAAATGCCCAAGCAGGAGTTTCCTACGTTTACCATACGTCAGGGTATAGTGGTTGGGGTATATCCCGGAGCTACATCTTCAGAAGTAGAAGAGCAGCTTACTAAACCTTTGGAAAAGTTCCTGTTTACCTTTAAAGAGGTAAAAAAAGCCAAAACCTACTCTCAGTCAAAAGACGGAATGGTTTACGTTTTTGTGGAGTTGAATGATGAGGTTAATAATAAAGATGAAGTCTGGTCGAAAATTAAGCATGGTCTTAACAACTTTAAAGTCCAGCTGCCGGCTGGAGTTCTGGCTCTGATAGCAAATGACGACTTTGGTGATACTTCAGCCCTGCTTATAGCTCTGGAATCAGAGACAAAAACCTATCGGCAGTTAGAAAGATATCTGGAAAGTCTGGAAGACCAACTTCGAGGAATTGAATCGGTTTCAAACTTACGCAGATACGGCGAACAAAAAGAACAGCTCAGCATATATGTTGATAAGGAAAAGATAGCCAGCTACGGAATCAATCTCTACAGTCTTTACCAGACTTTAATGACTAAAGGCATGATTGGCCCATCAGGAACAATAGACAACGAGGATGTAGTGGTGCCGATTCATATTACACGGGCTTTTTCTTCGGAAAAGGATCTTGAGGAGCAAATTGTTTATTCTGATCCGGCAGGAAACTCCATTCGCCTGAAAGACGTGGCAGACGTGGTAAGAGAATACCCCAAAGCATCTAGCTATACCATTAACAACGGCAAAAAGTCGCTGATTCTTTCCAATGAAATGAGGAGCGGATATAATATTGTGGATTATGGAAAAGATGTAAATGCCGCATTGGTACATTTTGAAAAGACACTTCCGGATGATATCAAGATTTTCCGTATTGCAGACCAGCCTCAGGTGGTGGATAAGTCAGTCATTACATTTTTAGAAGAATTACTGATAGCTATACTAGCGGTGGTATTAGTAACAGTAGCCTTGCTCCCGATACGCGTGGCAGGAGTGGCAGCTTCTACTATTCCCATTACCATATTCATTTCTATAGGCTTGATGTATGCGTTTGGGATGGAGCTAAACACTGTAACATTGGCAGCCTTGGTAGTGGTATTAGGGATGATTGTTGACAATTCCATTGTAATTGTAGACAGTTACTTAGAAAAGCTTGATGAAGGTATTCCGCATAAGAAAGCGTCTATAGAAAGTGCACAGGAGTATTTTAAGGCTATACTGTCGGCTACTTTAGCCATTGGAATTACTTTTTTCCCTTTCCTTGTGACCTTCAAAGGTCAGCTATTGGACTTTGTGGGGGCATTTCCCTGGACAGTTCTCATTACATTATCTATTTCTTTGACCGTGGCAGTGCTTTTTGTGCCATATCTGCAATATGTTTTTGTAAAATCGGGACTGCACAAGCCAGGTGCCGGGAAAAAGAATAAATCCTTTCTGGATGCTGTACAAACACTTTATGACAGAACCCTTAAATTGGTTTTTCGCTTCCCTAAAGCCTCTGCTTTAGTCGGTTTTTGTTTTGCTGTAGGAGGGGTTTTTATGTTCACAAAAATCCCGATGAAACTGATGCCTATTGCAGAAAGAAATCAGTTTGCCGTGGAAATTTTTCTACCTAAGGGAAGTTCTTTAGCCCAAACAGAGCTTGTTGCCAAAGAAGTTGCAGCTGAATTAAATAAGGATAAAAGAGTCACTTCTTTAACCACGTTTATGGGTACAGGGTCTCCCCGTTTCCATACCACTTATGCTCCCAAAGCTGGTGGGCCAAACTTTGCCCAGTTTATTGTAAATGCAGAATCCAGTAAGGCCACAGTGGATATTCTGGATGAGTATACAAACCAATATGCTCATCGTTTTCCGGGCGTATACGTGAAATTCAAGCAACTGGATTATCAGGCGGGAGTTGAAGCACCTATTGAAATCAGACTTAGTGGTGATAATATTGCCGATTTGAAAGAAGCGGCTAATAAGCTGAAAACGGATATTGAGAAACTGGAAGATCCGATACGTGTTTATTCTAATTTTGAGCAGATATTGCCTGATATTAAAGTAGCTATAAACCCTGTAGAGTCTAACAGGTTGGGCATTCAGGAAGGCTTACTGGGGATAGTTCTTAGCTCAAGATTTGGCGGTTTGCCATTGACCACCGTGTGGGAAGACGACTATAAACTTCCGGTGGTTTTAAAATCTAAATGGGAAACCAAAGACCCTAAATTGTCTGATGTAGAAAATGAGTATATATCAGGCGTATTTTCCCCTGCTGTTCCTCTAAGGCAAGTGGCAAGTGTATCCACTGGATGGAACGAAGGACAGATTGTAAGAAGAAATGGTGTGAGAACACTAACACTTCTGGTAGAAATGAAGCGAGGAAAACGCTTTGAGGCCACCCAAACGGAAGTTGAGAAGATAGTTGATAAGTACGCTGAGGAAATAGAAACCAAGAACATTTCAATAAACTTTGGAGGTCTGAAAGAAGACACTGAGGATACTTTACCTAAAATTGTCGGTGGCCTGCTAATCTCAGTAATCATCATATTTTTTATTCTTGTTTTTCATTTCAAAAACATCAAAACGGCCTCTTTAGTCTTTACCTCTACACTATTTAGCTTTTTCGGAGCGGCCTTAGGTTTACTCGTTATGGACATGGAATTCAGTATTACGTCCGTATTAGGCCTAGTCAGTCTTATTGGTATCATTGTAAGGAACGGGATCATCATGTATGACTACATAGAAGAACTTCGTCATAAGTACCATATGCCTGTTTTAGAAGCTTGTCTAGAAGCCGGAAAGAGAAGAATGCGTCCTATACTATTGACATCTTTAGCTGCTTCTGTGGGCGTAATTCCGATGATTATCAGTAAAAGTCCTCTTTGGGCTCCTATGGGAACTGTGATAAGTTTCGGAACGCTCATCTCCATGGTTTTTATACTTACCATGCTGCCGCTTATTTACTGGTTTGCATATAAAAGTGAAGAGCAAGCCCGATTAGTTTAACATTTAAAGTTTACGAAAATGAAAATTACATACCTCATAGGTTTGTCTTTGCTATCCGTTGTTTCGTTTGGACAAAACCTAAGTCTGGAAAGTGCCAAACATCAGGCTTTAGAAAAAAACCTTAAAGTAATAAATAGCAAACTGGAAACAGATGCAGCAAAAGAGCTAAAAAAGGATGCTTACACCAAGTATTTTCCCCAAATAACCGGAAATGTACTGGGTATGAAAGCAATAAATCCGCTACTGGAGATGAATATGAAGGGAGGGAATCTCCCAGTATACGACGGTAATCCGGCTAATCTGCTCGCTCCAACCCAGTTTGCTTACATGCCCGATATAAATATGGGTCTTTTTAATCAAATGGCGGTAGGGTATGTTAGCCTCCAGCAGCCCATTTATGCCGGTAACAAAATAAACACTGGAAACAGACTGGCTGAGCTAAACATTGAAGTAAAAGAAAAGCAGGAAATACTTTCAAAGAATGAAATCACACTGAAAGTGGAGCAGCAATATTGGCTGGTGGTTTCTTTACAGGAAAAGCAGAAAACACTTGAGAATTACATTGCACTTTTGGCTAATCTGAAACAACAGGTAGACAATGCTTATAAAAATGGCTTGACTTTGAAGAATGATGTCTTAAAGGTCTCAATAAAGCAAAGTGAATTACAAGTTGGTAAAAATCAATTGCAGAATGGTAAAAAGCTTGCTTTGATGCAGTTGTGCCAAACCATAGGAATGGAGTATAATGAGAATCTGATTTTGCAGGATGATCTCTCTTCTTTTCAAAATCCACTTAGTTATGTGGTGTCACATCAGGAAGTGATGCATTACAGACCGGAATATCAACTTTTTGAAAAGGGTGTAAAAGCGAGTGAACTGGAATCAAATATGAAAAAGGGGGATTACCTGCCTAGTATTGGTGTAGGCATTACGGGATATTACCTTAATCAGCTGCAGGGAGGTCTGGATGGTAGTTTTAACGGAATGGTTTATGGTTCTGTGTCGTTTCCGATTTCTGAAATCTGGAATAAGAAACATAAGCTTAAAGAGCTGGAAGTAAAGGAAAAAATAGCAAGGAATAATTTGCAGGATGGGGCTGGGCTACTGAATCTTCAGATGGAAAAAGCGAAGGTAGATTTAATGGAAGCAAACGAAAAAATCAAGTTGATTCAAGAGACGCTGGAACAGGCTCGGGAAAACGTAGAGCTGGCAAAGAGAAGTTATGATAACGGACTTGTGAACCTGTCTGACCTTCTGGAAGCTCAAACCCTCAGGACAGAAACCGAAGAGAAACTTATCGAAGCCCAAGCACACTATAAGCTCGCAATAAGTACGTACAAGCAAGTTACCGGCCGATAAGTCATTTTAGAAAAAATGGTTTTTCTTGTTTGGTACAACCTTGTTAAGAAAGATTAAAAGTTATAAAACAGATAATAGTATGGTCAAAATAAGGGAAGAATTTGATACTGAATATACTTATATTGTAAAGAGGGAGAGTTTACCCACCGAAAAAACTCTCTTTGTTTCAAAGGGAAACAAAGTTGTCGCTGTGAAAACGGGAGAAATAGCTTTCTTTAAACTGGAGAATAAGATAATTGTTGCCTTCGGTCTCAAAGGGGAAAAGTGGTTTATTAATGATAGTCTGTCGAATTTTGAAGCAGATTTATATCCCATGTTCTTTAGAGCAAACAGACAGTTTCTGGTTAATAAAAACGGTATTAAGTATGCAGTTAAGTTAGAAAACAGGACTGTTGAAGTAGGAATGGTGGTGCAAAGTCCATCTCAAATCATAATTAGCAAAGAAAAGCGAACGGAATTTCTAAGATGGTGGAGAGGCTAAGCTTTTTTAAAGTTGACTCAAGAAACTGCCTGTTTATGATACAGGTGTCGAATGCTGTAAGAATTCAGCATGTAATTTTATACAAAAAAAGAGCTGCAAAAAATGCAGCTCTTTTTGTTTTGTGGGCCCACCTGGGATCGAACCAGGCACCTACTGATTATGAGTCAGTTGCTCTAACCGAATGAGCTATAGGCCCTTTTTGAAATTTGTATTTAGTACTTATTTCAAAAGTGATGCAAAAGTAATACTATTCTTCTCTCTCTGCAAATGATTGTCGTTTTTTTTATCTAAGATTTCATCTGATAAGTAGCTGAATTAAGCTATTGAGCTTAGTTTTTCTCCTGATTGGAATAGAAGTTTTGATTGTACTGCCTTATGATAAGTGTTTTGCAGGTTGTTGAAAATTTTTCCAAACTTTTGTTAACAGTAAAGTCCATTCGTCCAAACCTGGCGAGTCTATTTAGTATCTTTCTTTATTCTGAACCTTTTATCTTTGCAAAGTATTCTTAATTAAAAGTATCTTATCAAAAATATATGAGATTAGTTTTCTTGTTAACATTCTTCTTTCTACTGGCATGTTCGGGTAAGAATTCTGCACAGATGATTTCCGCTGTAGATTTACATAAGATCATAGCCAACGATCTCACTGCTCAAGTAGTAGATGTGCGTACAGTAGAAGAGTTTAACCGTGGTCATTTACCCAAGGCTGTTAACCTAAATGTGAAAGATTCAGAACAGCTGAGTAGGATAGATAAGAGTCGTCCGGTTTATGTGTACTGTCAGGTAGGGGGAAGGAGTGCCGCAGCCGCAGAATTTTTAAAAGAGAAAGGCTATAATGTGTTTGATTTAGAGAAAGGCATTTTGGGGTGGCGTGCTGCAGAGTTTGCAGAAGTAAAGCCGGAGGGAAAAATAAAAGGTATGACTTTAGAAGAATATCAAGCCTTGTTACAAACAGATAAACCTGTTTTGATTGATTTTTATGCCAAATGGTGTGGTCCATGTGTAAAAATGAAGCCTTTCTTAGAGGAACTTTCTAAAGAGTATGAAGGAAAAGCTAAAATAGAAAGAATAGATGTAGACGTTCATTCTGAATTGGCGAAGCACTTAAAGGTTTCTTCTTTGCCTAAGCTTATTCTCTACAAAGGTGGTAAAGAAATGTGGTCACACAATGCTTTTATGACCAAAGAGCAATTGAAAGAAGTATTGGATACAAGAGCGAAGTAAGCTACTCCGCTCTTGTAAATTTTGTAGTCTTTCCCAAGGCTGCTACACCTACGTATCCTCTGATGTTTAGTTGGTTCTTGCCTTCTTCTTTTATGTTGGAAGAGTATGTTTTTCCTGATTTAGGGTCGTAAATTTTTCCGTTTTTCCAAGCCTTATCACCATCTTTTTCGAAACCTGTAAGGAATACTAGTCCTACTATTGGCTTAGTACGTAGTTCGGATTTAGGGTTGTTTAGGTCCGTGCGTTCCTTGCCATTTTCGTGGGTTTGTTTTAGCCAGACTATTTTGCCATAAAGTTTACCGTTTTGGGTATAGAACTGTATTTTGGCTTCTTTTTCTTCGTTAAACCAGAGTCCTTTTGTGATATCTTGGGATGAGGCCAGTGAAGGTAAGAATAAGAATAGAACAAAAAATAAATTTTTCATATGTTCAGTATGTTTGGAATCAGAATGCTAGTGTAAAACAATTTGCTTATCTAAAACTGTGTACATCTTTTACACTTCTTTTGGTTTTAAACGAGTATAAATATAGAGGAAAACTCTAGGAATTGTCAAGCCAATAATAGCCCCCATTATTATATCTCCGGGATGATGCACACCTATATAAATACGAGAATATGCCATGATTATTGCCCAAATTAGCAATCCCCAAAAGATCCGTTTATTGTTCTTGAAAATAATCGAAAATGCGGTAAATACACCAAAAGCATTTGCAGCATGGGAGGAAGCAAAGCCAAATTGCCCACCACAGCGTCCTACCAGAGTCATTTCATCTAAGAAGTCATGACAAGGTCTGAGCCTCGCGAAATACGGTTTCATGATACCGGATGTAATATAGTCGCATGCTCCCACAGCTGCTACGGCTACCAAGAGATAAACGAAGGCTTGTTTCGGAGTGAAGTTTCTAAACAATAGGTACACCATTAGAAGGATTACAGGTATCCAAGACTTAGAATTGGTATAAACCAAAAAGAAGCTATCCCAAAAAGGAGAATGGAAACTGTTTAGCCAGAGGAATACCGCTTTGTCTATTTCTATGAGTTTTTCTATCATAAAAACTGCATGACTTTACGTACCTCTTGCATAGTTTGATGGGCTACTGCTCTGGCTTTTTCTTCACCTATTTTTAGCTGTTCTTCCAGGGCCTCAGGGTTTGTAAAGTAATAATTATATATTTCCCTGTGTTTAGCAAATCTGGTTAGAATGGTTTCATAAAGCTCTTTTTTCGCATGGCCATATCCATATCCACCAGCCAAATAGTTTTTCCTCATTTCTTCTACCTGTTCCGGAGTTCCCACCAGACTAAATATCTTGAACGTATTATCCGTATCAGGATTCTTGGGTTCTTCCAGAGGGGTTGCATCTGATACAATTTTCTTAATAACCTTGTTGAGTTCGTTTTCAGGTAAGAAAATATCTATATAATTATTATATGACTTACTCATTTTCTGACCATCTATGCCCGGTATGGTCATTACACTTTCATTTATGGCAGGCTCAGGTGTTTTAAATACTTCGCCATAGGTGCGGTTGTATACTTCTGCCATGTCTTTAGCCATTTCCAGATGCTGTTTTTGGTCTTTTCCTACAGGGACAAAGTCTGCTTGGTAAAGAAGTATATCTGCTGCCATTAATACAGGGTAGGTAAAGAGTCCTGCATTTACATCAGATAGTTTCTCAGATTTATCCTTGAAAGAGTGAGCATTGGCTAGCATAGGGTAGGGAGTAAGGCAGTTTAAATACCACATAAGCTCCGTATGGTATGCAGCTAAGCGAGATTGGCGGTAAAATACGGTTTTGCTAGTGTCTAAGCCACTTGCTAACCATGCAGAAGCCACCGCCCTGGTGTTTTCTTCCAAAACTGCGGGATCTTTTATGGTTGTTAAAGAATGCAAATCAGCTATGAATAGGAAAGACTCATTCCCTGCTTTGCCTGATAGTTCTACCGCTGGTTCTATAGCACCTAAAATGTTTCCTAAATGTGGGCGTCCGGTGGCCTGTATACCGGTTAATATTCTTGCCATATTTTTCTCTTAAATCGAATACTTGTATATTTCACAAAAATATAGAAAATACATGATAGCCGAAGCAACTTTCCAGTTTTTAAGGGATTTGGAAGAAAATAACCACAGGGAATGGTTTCACGCAAATAAAGGGCAGTATGATACTGCAAAGCAAAACTTTGTGGAGTTTGCTGACGAGATTTTACAGGAAATTAAAGGCATTGAGCCGCGGTTTTATGATACCCAAATAAAAGATTGCATTTTTAGAATAAACAGAGATGTGAGGTTTTCGAAGGATAAAAGTCCGTACAAAACGCATTTGTCAGCTGCATTTGGAGCAGGAGGGAAAAACTCCGGACGTATTGACTATTACTTTCATCTTCAAAATAACGAGACCTTTCTTGGCGGAGGTATGTGGCAGCCTACGTCGGAGCAGCTGGCAAAGTTTAGGCAGGAAATAGATTACTCACCTCGGGCTTTGAAAGACATAATTGAAAATAAGGACTTCAAAGAACATTTTCCGTTGATATACGGAGCTCAGCTTAAGCGGGCACCTAAGGGCTATGCCGAGGATCATGCAGATATAGAGCTTCTGAAATACAAAGAGATGTTTTTCTGGCGAAAGTTTACGAACGAAGAAGTCAAAACCGAGGGTTTTAAAGACCTTGTATTAGAACACGTAAAGGTACTTAAACCGTATGTGGATTATCTAAACGAAGTGCTGTATGGGGGCTGATGTTAGGAATTTTTTGATGTATTGCGATAATGCCGGAAAGCCTTAAACAAATAATGCCCCTTTCGGGGCATTTATTATTTCTTCGGTTTTGGAGCTATGATAACATTCAGCCTTTTACCTTCCAATTTCGGAGGGGCTTCTGGTTTTCCTAACTCTTCTAACGCACCTATGAATTTTTCCAAAAGTTTAAATCCTTGTTCTTTAAAAACAATCTGTCTACCCACAAAGTGAACATACGCTTTTACTTTTGAGTTTTCTTTCAGGAAGTTTTCGGCATGTTTTAGCTTAAACTCATAATCATGATCATCGGTCTGAGGACCAAAACGAATCTCTTTTATTACTGTCTTTACTTGCTTCGCTTTAAGTTCCTTTTGTTTTTTCTTTTGTTCGTACTTAAATTTCGAGTAGTCTACAATTCTACAAACAATAGGTACTGAGTTTGGTACAATCTCTACTAAGTCAAGGTTTAGCTCTCTGGCTATTTCCATTGCTTTCATAAATGGAAATACACCAGGTTCAACGTTCTCTCCTACAAGTCTAACCTCGTTAACCCCTCTTATTTTGTCGTTTATTCTATGTTCATCCTCTTTTCTAACCGGAGGACGATACGGTTTTCTCATATTTTTTGCCATAGATTCTTATAAATGTGCATCTTCTGAAGATAGCCCTTCTAGAAAATCGACCAAATTTATACCTTAGTTTTTAATTTTCACCAAATTTTGGAATATTTTTATTTATCTCAGTCTTAGCGAATTCAATAAATTCCGGAATAGTAAAACTACCTAGGTCACCTTCGCCCTTTTTTCGTACAGATACTTTTCCTTCTTCTTCTTCCTTTTCTCCAATGATAAGCATTAGAGGCACTTTAGCTACTTCGGCATCACGAATTTTTCTTCCAATTTTTTCTGCACGGTGGTCTACATAGCCACGAATGTCAGATTCTTGCAATATCAAAAATACTTCGTTCGAGAAGTCCTCGTATTTCTCAGAAATCGGAAGGATAGCTATTTGTTCAGGAGATAACCAGAAAGGGAAGTTTCCAGCAGTATTCTCTATCAGTATAGCTATAAAACGTTCCATAGAACCAAAAGGTGCCCGGTGAATCATAACAGGGCGGTGTTTTTGATTATCTGCTCCTGTATATTCTAAATCAAAACGCTTAGGTAAGTTATAATCTACCTGTATGGTACCAAGTTGCCATTTTCTACCTAGAGCATCTTTAACCATAAAGTCTAGTTTTGGTCCATAAAATGCTGCTTCGCCGTGTTCTACTACAGTGCTTAACCCTTTTTCTTTGGCTGCATTTATAATGGCAGACTCGGCTTTGTCCCAATCTTCGTCAGAACCGATATATTTTGAGCTTTTTTCCAAGCTGCGTAGTGAAATTTGGGCAGAGTAGTCTTGGAATCCTAGGGATTTGAAAACATATAAAACCAAATCTATAACTTTCTTGAATTCTTCCTCTACTTGGTCATTTGCACAGAAAATATGTGCGTCGTCCTGTGTAAATCCTCTTACTCTTGTTAATCCATGAAGTTCACCAGACTGTTCGTAACGGTACACGGTACCAAACTCCGCCAAACGCAAAGGTAAGTCACGGTAGCTACGAGGTTTAGTCTTGTAAATCTCGCAGTGGTGCGGGCAGTTCATGGGTTTAAGCATGAATTCTTCACCCTCTTCAGGAGTTTTTATGGGTTGGAATGAGTCCTCACCGTATTTCTCCCAGTGTCCAGAGGTTTCGTAAAGTTGTTTACTACCAATATGCGGCGTTACTACAGGCAAGTAACCCATACGTAATTGTGCTCTTTTTAGGAAGTTTTCCAGTCTTTCTCTGAGCATAGCACCTTTGGGTAACCAAAGTGGTAAGCCTTTTCCTACTTTGTCAGAAAACGCAAATAATTCTAGCTCAGTACCTAGACGACGGTGATCTCGTTTTTTAGCTTCTTCTAGAAGTGTAAGGTATTCTTCCAGTTCTTTTGCCTTCGGAAAACTAATGCCATACACCCTTGTAAGCATTTTGTTATTCTGGTCACCTTTAAAATAGGCAGATGCTGCATTTAATAGTTTTACGGCTTTTATATATCCTGTGTTTGGTATATGCGGGCCACGGCATAGGTCTGTAAAACCTCCTTGTGTATAAAGGGTAATGTTACCGTCTTCCAGACCCGAAAGAAGGTCTAGTTTATACTCGTCTCCTTTTTCTTCAAAATACTTAATGGCATCTGCTTTAGATATGGGAGTCCGTATGTAATCATTTTTTTGACGAGCTAATTCAAGCATTTTCGCTTCTATCTTACCAAAATCATCAGAAGAGAGAGCTTTTTCACCTGTATCTATATCATAATAAAAGCCATTCTCTACCGGCGGGCCTACCCAAAACTTTACACCGGGATAAAGTTCCTCTAATGCCTCAGCCATTAAGTGGGCAGATGAATGCCAGAATGTAGATTTTCCGTTGGCGTCATTCCATGTAAGTAAAGATACTGCAGAGTCCTTATCTAAAGGAGTGTTTAGGTCTACAACCTGGCCGTCTACATTGGCCGCTAATACATTTCTAGCCAAGCCTTCGCTTATGGAAAGGGCTACATCATATGGAGTGCTTCCTCTTTGAAATTCCCGTATGCTTCCGTCTGGGAGTGTTACTTTTATGCTCATTATTTTAGTTTCGGGTAGTATCCCTACCTATTATTGGTCTTCTTTTTGGTAGCGGGCTTAATTCTATTCCTGCTCTTTCAAACAATTTTTTTTCCGGCTCTTGTTCTGTGTATGCGTTATTATTAGGTCTTTTTGCATAGGAGTCGTTACCCCTTTGGTAGTATGTAATCCTATATTCTACTCCAGCCAGTTCATTTGCCAAGCTCTTATCTGAAGGGTGTTTGTCTATCGCTTTTTGTAAGTAGTATTTTGCCGCTGGTAAATTGTTTTGTGCTAAATAGCAGCGTGCAGCCTTTAATTTCGGAACAGGGTTGTTTGGTACAAATCCAGCCCATTTATTATAATTTGCAAAAGCCGAAGTGTAATTTCTGTTTTTGAAATAGATACCACCAATGCGGTCATAAACGTCATATCTTTCCGGTTCAAGCTTAAGAAAATTACGATAAATCCTTATAGAACTGTCTGCCGCCCCTACATTCTCTAAAATCATCGCTTTATTATATACAAGCTCAGTCATGCTCGGAAATTTCTTTATGGCTTTGTCATTAAGTGTTAATGCCGAGTCGGCCATTCGGGCTTTCCCATAAATTTTTATTAAGTCATCATAATACTCAAACTTAGAGGGTTTTAGAGCTACGGCCTTTTTATAGTTTAGTATTGCTGTGACTGTATCTCTTTGCATGGCGTAGTAGAGTCCTTTGCCATTGAAGAGGTCTGCATGATATGGGTACTTGTTTTCGGCTTTACCAAAATACTCGCGGGCTTTGGCATAGTTTTTATCTCTAAGGTATAATTTGGCAATAAGGAGGTAGGCGTCGGGAAATTTAGCTCCGTGGCTTTCCGCAAAGAGGGCATTTTCCAAAGCATTTTTGTCCCCTAGTTTCTCCAAAATAAGACTTTTTACAAAAAGGATTTTTGGGGAGTTGGGGTTACGGCTCTCACCTCTGGTAATGTCTATAAGTGCTTCTTTATAGTTTCCTGCTTTTAGTTTCCAAACGGCCCTTTTATAGTAATTGTCGGGATTACTCGGGTTGGATTTAATGTTTTCAGATAAGACTTTTATGGATGCTTCCATTTCTTTCTCGTCTTCATTACTTCCCACCACAGGTATATCGTAGCCGTCTCTGGACGAGTCGGAACAAGCACCAATAAGTGCAAAAAGTAAGAAAAGCCAAAACGAATGTGTCTTCATTAAATGAGAGCAAAGCAGTTTATAAATGGCAGGTGCGATATGCCGATTGCAAAATTCTTAATTTTTTTGCAGAAATGAGAAGAAATTACATAAAGATTTCACCTATAATTCAGTAGCTTCCCACTCAAATCTACTATTTAAGGTTCTATTTTTTGTATAAAACAGGTATTTCTCCCATTGGTTTTCATAACACCCCAGTTATAGAAAACGCTATCATGCCAATGCCCGAAGTTGGCAAACTCAGCTTTTTTATCTTTAGAGATTAGCTCCAGTGTTTTTGGGTTATAAGATGTTTTTTCTATTACTTCGCCAGTGCTACTGATATCTGCCATCTGTAGTTTAGACTCATTGGTATAAAGAACCAGCGTGGAAGGAGGTAAGGTACTCACTTTTAAATGTGATGTTAGGTCATAGTACTTCAAACTTTTGTAAGGGAAAGAATTATCCCATGAGAGGTTACCTTCTCCGTCTATTGCAAAAACAATACCCTCAAGGTACTTAAATCCATCAAAGTACTGGTTATTTCTGGAGTTATAACCATAAAAGGGGCTATTGAGCCAATATGTGTTATAAAGTGAAGGACGTCCCCAATAGTAATTAGAGTAAAAGGGAGAGCCATAAACGCCGCCAAAGTTCCGGTTACGGTATTCCGGTTGGAAAACCTCGCCTGTAATTAAAGTTTGTTTTCCATTTTGTAATAGCCCTGAAATATGAAGACGGTAGTCAAAGCTGTATTCTTCTCCTTTCTCTTTTTTCTTTTTTACCTGGCGATCTATACGGTCTTTTTGTTTGTCGCTAAGAAACGAAAAGATCTTGTTAAAGTTAGCAAAAGAATAATATTTGGTTTTTGAACGCTCTAAATTAGTGATAAAAATGCCCTGGGAACTTTGGTAACCGGTGCTTGGGATTTTGCCCAAACCGTAATTCCCAACTAAGAGGTTTTGTCCGTTTGATTGGAAAAATCTAGCAGAAAGAAAGTTGTGATTTGCAGCGGCGGTTAAATTTTTCGAGCTAATTACTTTGCCAGAATAATCGTATTCTCTAAAGATGATTTGATTTGCTTTTTTATGAGAGTTAATTAAAGAGACATAGAGTTTTCCGTCCTCTAAATGTATAGATTGAAGGTCTGAGGTCCCTTTTGCATTACCAGAAATGTAAGTTGGGCTTTCATTAAAGGTTTCTTTGATGGCTATAAAGGGTTCATCCTTTACAGAGCCTCCTAAACAAATTACTTGATCGTTTGCTGCAAAAAAACCATACTGAAAATTCGACATAAGTGGGAAGTCAAATTTTTGGTATGCAGGAAAAGCCGAAGATATTTTTACAATAGAGAAAGAAGCCTGATTTTTGGGCTCAAGAATTAGATACACAAACCGACCATCAAAATAATCATCTACGAAACTGGCTTTGGCTATGATGTCAATTTGCGTTTCCCATACAACAGCCAAAGTGGTATCTACTTTTGTGATTTTTAAGTCTCCAGAAGGGCTTTTATCAAGTACCATTAAGCCACTTGAGCCCATGTTAATTACTCGTACCTGGCTGTTGTTTTCCAGAACAGGTAAATTAAGTACATTTTGGGCATTGGCTGTGCCTACAATTAGTAGAAGGAAGAAAAAAAACTTAATTCTCATTGGCTAGCTTCATTATTTTTTCAAACTCATGGGGTTTTACGGCTCCTACAGATAACCGAGATAATTTCACTATGTCCATCTCCTGTAAGTCGGGATCAGCCTTAATGGTTTTTAGTGAAACCGGCTGGTTTAATTTTTTCACAGGAACAAGGTCTACCACAGACCAGCGGTCGTCTTCGGTAGTAGGGTCTGGGTAGTGTTCTTTGGCTACCCGAGCTAAGCCTACAATCTCTAAACCCTCATTAGAATGATAAAAAAACACCAGATCGTTCACTTTCATAGAGCGGAGGTTGTTGCGAGCGGCATAATTGCGTACCCCATCCCACATATCGCCCCCTTTTTCTACAAAAGTGTCCCAGGAAAACTTAAAGGGTTCCGATTTTACTAACCAATAGTTCATAATATAATATCAATGTTATCCTCAAAAATAAAGTCTACTTTCCAAGTGTGGTCTGCCAGCAAAAAAACTTTAGCCAAAAACTTACTGTAAGGTTTTTTTTTCTCCCCCATTCGGTTGGAGATACCATAGACAGGATGTCTGTACCATCACCCTTTTCATACAAATAATACGTGTGGTTTACCAGTGGTTCAAAACTCATCTGGGCGTCATAAATACGTTCCGAAACCTCTATGCGATCCTGTATTTCTTGTGCTTGCCTCGCTAAAAGGTCCATTTGGTGGTGGATCTTTCCAAGAGCATCATAGGTTTGCTGCCGCATAGCCATCTGGCCTTTGCCTTTCACTTTTCCCATGTCCTCTGGCCTTATTACGGCACTTCCAGCAGTATGGGCATAGGTTATGAGGCCTGGGTCCCGGGCTACATTTTTTTTATCTACGGCGTTACTGCTATTATCCATTCGGTAAATTTACAACGTACATATACTTTTTGAAAGTATAATACCTAATTTCATTACTTTTGCATAAAAAACTACAATTACTTAATTAATAACAGGATGAACCTTTTAAAGAAATACACCTTCTTTTTGGTATTAGGCTTGCAAGCGTGTGGAGAGATGGAAATACCAGACCCTGTAGCCCCGGGTTCTAACGGGGGCTTAGATGTTACCATTAATGTAAATAACCAACCTTATACCGCCTTAAAAAATGTAGGCGGTTCTGCCATAGTTACCCAGCAGAAAGTTATTGTGGCGACGATTGCGGCTGGTTCATTCATAGCTTTATCTGCTACTTGCCCAAGTGACGAAGCTACTTTCCTTACTTATGTGCCAGGCAACAGAGAGTTTAGGTGTTCTAAAGATAATGCAGTTTATGATGAAAGCGGGAAAGCTAAGAGTGGGTCAGGAACCCTAAAGAAATACTTTACTACTTATTCAAATAATACCGGTGATATAAGGATTTACGAGTAGGTCCAGATAACATAGCATTAAGTATAAAACGCCAATTCTGTTAAGAGTTGGCGTTTTGCTTTAAGTCTCAGGGTAGTAGTAGGTAAGACAGTTTGTGGTTTGGCTGTGTAGAATAGTGCAAGTTTAAAACAGAATAGTGCAAAAGATGTAGATATAATAAGGAGTACTTTTGATAACATAAAAGTTTTCAACCAAAAACAAAAGAATCTTATGTCAGTTATTGAAAGACCTGCTTTTAAAGCCAAATACGACAATTTTATCGGAGGAAAATGGATAGCTCCTGCAAGCGGAAAGTATTTTGATGTTATTTCTCCTTTAGATGGGAAAGTGTTTACACAAGCAGCACATTCTAATAAAGAGGATTTGAACTTAGCTGTGGATGCTGCCCATGAAGCTTTTTCTACATGGAAAGATACATCTGCTACAGAAAGAAGTATTATTCTTAATAAAATTGCAGATAGGATAGAGGCTAACTTACCTTATTTAGCAGCCGTAGAAACAGTAGATAATGGTAAGGCAGTAAGAGAGACCCTTGCAGCAGATTTGCCGTTAGCTGTAGACCATTTTCGTTATTTTGCTTCTGTAATCAGAGCAGAAGAAGGTTCTATTACGGAATTGGATAAAGATACAGTTTCTATCATTGTTCATGAACCAATAGGTGTGGTAGCACAGATTATTCCTTGGAATTTTCCGATATTAATGGCCGTTTGGAAACTTGCTCCGGCTCTTGCTTCTGGAAATGCTGTGGTTTTAAAACCAGCAGAAAGTACGCCAATTTCTATTTTGGTCCTAATAGACCTTATCCAGGATTTACTGCCAGCAGGTGTGATTAATGTAGTTAACGGTTTCGGAGCGGAACTTGGGCGTGCACTGGTAACCAATCCTAAAGTATCTAAGGCAGCCTTTACTGGTTCTACAGCTACAGGACGTTTGGTTATGCAGTATGCTACTGAGAACATCATTCCGGTAACATTGGAGCTTGGTGGTAAATCGCCAAACGTATTCTTTGAGTCGGTTATGGACGCCGATGACGAGTTCCTAGATAAAGCTATAGAAGGTGCAGTGCTTTTTGCCCTTAACCAAGGCGAGATTTGTACGTGTCCGTCTAGATTGATTATCCAAGAATCTATTTATGATAAATTCATTGCTCGTGTTATTGAAAGAGTTAAAGCTATTAAAATAGGTAATCCGCTTGATCCAACTGTAATGATGGGTGCTCAGGCTTCGCAAATACAGAAAGATAAAATTCTTTCTTACATTAAGCTAGGTAAAGAAGAGGGTGCAGAAGTGCTTGTGGGGGGCGATGTGAATACTGTAGAAGGGTTAGAAGGTGGATAC
>CAZBAV010000001.1:123192-135720 GCA_964489955.1 uncultured Lacihabitans sp.
TTCAAAGGACACAACAAGATGCGTATTTTCCAAGAAGAGATTTTCGGGCCTGTATTAGCGGTGACTACGTTTAAGGACGAAGCGGAAGGTCTAGCCATTGCCAACGATACTATTTACGGTCTTGGTGCTGGGGTTTGGACACGTGATGCCCACCAGCTTTATAGAATACCAAGAGCTATTCAGGCAGGCCGTGTATGGGTAAACCAATACCACGCTTATCCGGCAGGTGCTCCGTTTGGTGGATATAAACAGTCTGGAATAGGCCGGGAAAACCATAAAATGATGTTAGGACACTACCGTCAGTCTAAAAATATGCTAGTGTCTTACAACAAGAATAAGTTAGGTTTCTTTTGATTTATTTTTTTAGCCTGTCTGGTTTTCAGGCAGGCTTTTTTCTTTTGCAATCAATTATTATTTTGTTATGTTACCTCAAACCATGAAAGCAGCGGTCGTTCGCGAATTTGGACAGCCGCTCAGAATCGAAGAAGTCCCTGTGAAGCGTCCGGGTAGAAATCAAATTTTAGTAAAGGTCATGGCCAGCGGTGTTTGTCATACAGATCTTCATGCTGTGGATGGAGATTGGCCTGTGAAGCCCAAAATGCCACTTATTCCCGGACATGAAGGAGTAGGTTTTGTAGTTGCAGTAGGGGAGGGAGTAGATTACGTAAAAGAAGGCGATGCCGTAGGTGTGCCTTGGTTGTATAGTGCTTGCGGGCATTGTGAACATTGCATTACAGGTTGGGAAACACTTTGCGAAACCCAAGACAACGGAGGATATAGTGTAGATGGCGGTTTTGCCGAGTATGTTATTGCTGATGCCAGGTATGTAGGAAAGCTACCAGCTAATGCCAATTTTCTGGAAATGGCTCCCATTCTTTGTGCTGGAGTTACAGTGTATAAAGGATTGAAAGAAACAGAAACAAAGCCGGGTCAGTGGGTAGCCATATCGGGTATTGGTGGTCTTGGCCACGTGGCCGTCCAATATGCCAAGGCTATGGGAATGCATGTAGCTGCGATTGATGTTGCCGATGATAAGTTGGCTCTGGCTAAAAGGTTAGGAGCAGACATTGTTGTAAACGCCAAGAATGAAGACCCTGGAAAGGTTATTCAAAAAGAAGTAGGTGGTGTGCATGGAGCTCTGATTACGGCAGTGTCACCTATTGCTTTCAAGCAAGGTATAGATGTCCTTAGAAGAAAAGGGACTATAGCCTTGAATGGATTGCCTCCGGGAAGTTTTGATTTACCTATTTTTGAAACAGTTCTCAAAAGAATTACGGTTAGAGGTTCTATAGTGGGTACTCGTAAAGACATGCAAGAGGCAATAGAGTTTGCATCAGAAGGCAAAGTAAAGGCCAATGTAACAGCTGCTAAGCTTGAAGATATAAACGAAGTTTTTGACAAGATGAAAAAAGGGCAAATAGAAGGACGTATAGTTCTGGATATAGCCAACTAATATATATATTGTTTACAAGCTAGGTTACAATTTGTTGAACAATGAATTGTAACCTTTTTTTGCATATTTGTTAAATACTAAAAACCTTAAATCAAATGACAAATAGACTGAGCATAACCGATAAAGCCCTGGAGGTAGTAAAACAGCTGGCCGCAGAGCATGGAGATTTGATGTTTTATCAAGCAGGTGGCTGCTGTGAGGGTACACAGCCTCAGTGTTTCGAAAAAGGAGGTTATTATCCTCGGATGAACGACGCCCTGATTGGTACAATAGAAGGTTATGAGTTTTGGATAGATCGGGATCTTTTTGAATACTGGCAATATTCTCACTTTGAATTGGATGTTCTAGATGGTTGGGGACCAGGAGGTTTCTCTCTTGAAACTCCACTTGGTAAAACCTTTAAAGTAAACTATACGCTCTTCTCGGAAGAACAGCTGAAAGAGTTAGAACCAGTGCAAAGGATGGTATAGGTTTATTTAGTTATGAACCTCAGTTCGAATATTAATGTATTGATTTATAGTATACACCACATAGAAACATAGAAAAAATATTTTTTTTGAGTAAGTATAGACAGCTGAAGCTGTTCACATATACTGAAGATAGGCTTCAGTACTATGCATACTTTGTTGTTGCTGATTTATAGATATTTAAATCTCTGTCTCTGTGTGGTTTTAAAAGAACTCAGGTTATCAGATTTATAGGGAAAAGAGGATCCATTAGGCTAGCCTTTTCCTATTGTAATCTACCTCAGCAAAAGTTATTATTCTTACATCATAAACTATAAGAAAATTGCATTATTCTATCGGAAAGAGGGTTTTTGTAGCAGATTTTAAGGTCTTAGTAAATACAAATCCTGTCCGTCGGGCATTTCAGTTTTATCTTTTACTTTTCTGAATCCAATAGAAGTAAGCAAATGGCTGCCACCACTGGAATATGCAATGGCTATGGCTGTACCATTTTTAGGAAAATTATCTTTAAAGTACTGCATTAGCATCCTAGCAAGACCTCGTCCTGCGAAATCGGGAGAGATTACGATTTCAGATAAGTAGTAAAATGAGCTCTCTGAGCAGACTTCTATTTGTTTTTCAGGAATGAGTGCAGAGGAAAAAGCATGAAAGGACTTTTCTGTTATGGGCCAATAGCTCAATGCCCCTGCTAATGTTTGGCTTTCAAATAAACCTATTATTCCCTTGGGATAAGCTTTCCACCATGCCTTTTGTACAGCTGTAGGAACTGCTGCAGTGGTAAAAGTTTCTTGGTAAAGTTGGTCTATCAAAGCAAATTCGCCCTCTGTTTCTATGATTTTCGAAATAACTGTATCCATATCAGCTACACAAACACGGCTTTTGTCTTTAGGGTTTCCTTTTAATAAATCTCTTTTCTATTTTTACTAGGGTCAAAAGTTGAGAGCAAACACAAAAGTGCCTTGAATTAGCAAAATTGTCTGTCTGAAAAAACGATTTTGTAAGAAAGCCATCTTATTAGTTTAGACTTTCTTTCTTTGACAGTTTTTTACTAAAAAACCTAATCTAAAATATGCGTAAAATTACTACTTGTTTTCTTCTTGTTCTGTTCTCTTTGAGCGGCTTTGCCCAACTCACCGTGGAGAAAATCATGCAAGATCCTGCAAAATGGATCGGAACACAGCCTAGCGGTATTTTTTGGTCAGATGACTCTAAAACTGTGTACTTCAATTGGAATCCCGACCAAAATCCTGCGGATTCGCTTTATAAAATCACACTGGATAATAAGACACCTCAGAAAGTAAGTTTAGAAGAAAGACGCGGACTTGTTTTTGGTGGAGGCTTTATGGGCGGAGGTACAGTGTTTTCTAAGGATAAAACGAAGAAACTGTATCAAAAGAATGGAAACATTTTTATTAAGAACCTAAAAACTTCGGAAGATAGGCAGTTAACCAATACCCTTGACCGTAAAGGTGGACTAGGCTTTAATGCAGATGAGAGTAAAGTCGTATTTTCGCAAGGAAGTAATATCTATACTCTTGATTTAACTACAGGATTTATAGAACAATATACCAACTACGTGAGTGAACCCCGCAAGCTTCAGCAAGATAGACAAAGTGATGCAGATAAGGCTTTGGAAAAAGACCAGTTAGATTTGTTTCTGGTTTTAAGGCAAAATAAAGAAAATAAGGATGCTAGGGCTGCTTACAATAAGCTTGTAACGGAGAAAGATAAGGTAAAACGTATATCTCTAGATGGCAAAATGTTACAAGGCACGAGCATAAGCCCTGATTTGAAGTATGTGGTTTACCGTTTAGCAGAACAAGCACGTGGAAATAAAAGTACAATTGTTCCCAATTATATAACTACTTCTGGCTATACAGAGGACATTCCGGCTCGTACGAAGGTAGGCCAGCCATTGGGTTCTTCGGAGGCTTTTGTGTACAATATTGCCAAAGACACCGTATTTAAGGTATCTACCAAAGATATTCCAGGAATAAATGAGTTTCCGAAGTATTACGAAGAGTATTCTGCTGACAGTACGATTAAAAAACCACGTAACCGTGCTGTTACAATCTCTAATCCAATCTGGTCACCAAGCGGCACCCATGCGGTAGTGGTAGTACGTTCACAAGACAATAAAGACCGCTGGATTATGAAACTCAATCCCGAGAATGGAAGTCTTTCTTTAATAGATAGACAAAGAGATGAGGCATGGATAGCCGGGCCTGGTATTGGCGGAGGATTTGGAGGTTTGGGAAATGTAGGCTTCATAGATGAAAATACGCTTTATTTCCAATCGGAAGAAAGTGGATACTCACACTTGTATACCTATAACTTTTCGGCTGGTACCAGGAAGCAGCTAACCTCGGGTAAGTTTGAGGTTCAAAGTGCAGACTTATCTGCAGACAATAAGTGGTTTTATATGAAGACCAATGAGGTACACCCTGGTGAAACGCATTTCTATAAAATGGCTGTAACTGGCGGACAAAGAATAAAGTTAACTTCTTTAGCTGGAGGTAATGAGGTCACTCTTTCTCCAGACGAAAAGACTTTGGCCATACGTTATTCCAACACTACCACACCGTGGGAATTGTATCTGCAAAAGAATGAGGGAGGAGCGGTAGCAGAAAAGCTTACCTCATCGCAAACGGCAGAATTTAAGACATATAAATGGAAAGAGCCTAAAGTAATTTCTTTTAAAGCCCGTGATGGACAAGATATTTATGCCCGTGTTTATGAGCCTACAAAGAAAGCAAAAAATGGTAAGGCTGTAATATTTGTTCATGGTGCTGGTTATTTGCAAAATGCCCACAAATGGTGGAGTCAGTATTTTAGAGAATACATGTTCCATAATATGTTGGTAGATATGGGTTATACGGTTTTGGATATGGACTTCAGAGCAAGTTCTGGATACGGTAGAGAGGTGCGTACGGGTATTTACCGTCATATGGGAGGTAAGGATTTAGAAGATAACGTAGATGGAGCCAAGCTTTTGGTACAGAAATACGGAATCAATCCTAAGAAAATAGGTATTTATGGAGGTTCATATGGTGGTTTTATTTCGTTAATGGCCATGTTTAATGCCCCAGATGTGTTTGCTGCGGGTGCGGCTTTAAGGCCAGTAACCGACTGGGCAGCATACAACCATGGCTATACAGCTAATATTCTAAATGAACCGCAAACTGACCCCTTGGCATACCGTAGAAGTTCGCCGATATTTCATGCAGATGGACTAAAGGGACATTTGTTGATATGCCATGGAATGGTAGACGTGAACGTTCATATTCAGGACTCGTACCGTTTGGCACAAAGGTTAATAGAGCTTAGGAAGGAGAACTGGGAACTGGCCTCTTATCCTGTAGAAGATCACGGATTTACTGAGCCAACCTCTTGGATGGACGAATACAAACGTATACTGAAATTATTTGAAGAGAGGATGTAATATTGATATACTGAAAGGCACGCCAAAAGCGTGTCTTTTTTTACACGAATTATGCATTAGAGATTTTAGCGAAACGAAATGCTACAAAATAGAAGCAAAATGCCGAGAAATAAATAGGGAACTATGGTTTTGGGAGGTATTGAAGCTTATATAAAGTAGCATTTTGTTGCAGTAAATAGGCTCATGCATACTTCGACTTTTTCTAAGAACAAAATATCTTTGCTACTTCTATAAAATGATCATTTTCTGCATCTTTGCTGGTGAGGATACTGATATGGTCATAATCTTGCAAGTTGCCATTTTCTTTACTTAAAATGATTACTTCTCCTGTTCCACCACATTCAGCCGCAAGTTTTTGTACGTCTATAGGGTTTCCGAGTAATTTGTCGTTTGCCCCCGTAAAGAAATACGTAGGAGGGAGTTTTAAGGCTTGCAGTTTTTGACTGTAGTCTACCTTGGTTTCTGGATCAATCCACTTTTCGGAGTAAACCCATTTGTTTTCTTGGCGGTAAAACCGTGCTGGTTCGTTATCTGAGCCAAATTTATATTTTACGGCTGGCAAATATCCATAAATGGAGGTTAAGATATTGCCAAAGAAAGTCCAGACTAAATCTACAGTAAAGAATTTTTGAAAGTTACGGATGCTAATCCTCCTTTTGGTGCCAAAAAACACCATATTCTTTATGCTCAGTTCTTCTGCATACAAGGCAAAAGTGGCTAAAGTAAGCACTCCTCCCCAAGAATGTGCCCCAATTTGTATGTTGTCCGAACCTGCAACTTCTTTTATCTTGGCTATAATATTGGGGATTTCGTGGTAAATGGTTTCTGTTTGCGATATCCTGCTATTCCTTGAGATAAGAGGTGTTGACTTTCCCCTTCCTCTGAGGTCTACCACATACACGTCCAGACCTTTTTTTGCCAAGTATGGAGCTAGGCCTTTACCTGATTTGCTATAAAATATCTTTCCGTTTTCTATAGCTCCATGAATGAGTAACACGGGTGGAAAAAGGCTCTTCCCTTCATTGAACCGCTGTACAGCTATTTCTTCATTCTGGTAGGGTATTCTCATTTGACGGACTTTTTACATCTTATTGCAAAGACTTCAATGCAGTATCTATAACCAAAACTTGTTCTGTAATAAAATCTATTTCGTTGTTGTGGATGACATAGTCAGCCAGATTTAGAAACTCTTCTTCGGTTTTTTGGTTTTGAATAATTCCTTCTATTTGCTCTTTGGTTCTCCCGTCGCGTGCTTTTATCCTTTTTATTCTTAAATCTAGAGGACTTTGGACTACTATTATCTTATCTAATCCTGAATTTTTACCCATTATAGCAGCTTCTTTTAGGATGTAGGATTCGTTTTTATGTTTTGAAGTCCAGTTTTCAAAATCATCACCTACGGCAGGATGTATGATGGAGTTTAGTTGTTGAAGGAGTTCTTTGCTTTTGAATACTTTTTCGGAAACATACGCTCTATTGTATTTACCATCGGGAGTATAAGCTTCTTCACCCAAGAGCTGCTTTACCTGAGATATTATGCTGCTATTTTCTTCTACAAGAGCTTTTGCACGACTGTCCGCATCGTAAGTAGGTACGCCCAAAACTGCAAAAACTTTGGTAACAATGCTCTTTCCTGAGCCAATACCGCCTGTGATTCCTACTTTGAGCATAGTTCGGTGTAAGTTTTTCTTTTCTTTACAAAATACTCCCAAACTACGGAGCCGCTGTATAGTTTTTTGAATCCTCCAAACGAAACAGCACGATGCCTGAGTAAATATGGGATATGTGCGTAAAAAGCGAAATGTGATCTAAAGACAGCCCAAAGGTTACCCAGTTCGCCTTTTGCTAAAAACCTGATGCCACTTACTCCATCCAAACAAAGACGCCCAAAAATGATGGGAAACAAATAGACTGTTGGGAGGTTTTTGAACAACATCATGAGATTGTTCCGGTAATTTAAGAACGTTTTCTTTGGGTTTGCTACGTTTAAGGTTCCTCCGCCAACATGGTACACTGTGGAGAGTGGCTTGTACATGATTTTAAATCCCGCATTGTGTATCCGCCAGCACAAGTCTATCTCTTCCATGTGTGCGAAAAATTTAGGGTCAAAACCACCTACTTGCTTAAAAACAGCGGAGCGTACAAAAAAGCAAGCTCCTGTGGCCCAGAAAATCTCAGACTGGGTGTTGTATTGTCCTTTATCCTTTTCCAGATGGTCAAAAATCCTTCCACGACAAAAGGCGAATCCCATCACATCCATGAAACCGCCTGCTGCACCAGCGTATTCAAAGTATGTTTTCCTATTATAATCTAAAATCTTGGGTTGCACAGCCGCCACCTCAGGGTTATTCTCCAAAGTTTCATGCAAAGGAGCTAACCAGTTGGGCGTAACTTCCACATCAGAGTTGAGCAAAAGAAAGTATTGGTGCTGTAAACCTTCCAAACCACGGTTGTAGCCTTCCGCAAATCCATAATTTTGGTCTAATACAGTAACCATTACTTGGGGGAATGCATCATGAATATATTGCACAGAAGTATCTGTAGAACAATTATCCACCACAACTATGTCTGCTTCGGGACTGTTTTGGACTACACCTCCTAGGAATTTTTCCAGAAAATGACGTCCATTAAAATTTAGGATAACTACAGCCGTGTCTTTCACTCAATAGTTTATTTATTAAATAGATTATTTAGATCAAACCCTGGGATTTTCGGCATTAAATCTTCCGTCACCTTACCCATTTCCGTTTTTACTTTGTCATCTATATTTTTCATCGCGGCATTTACAGCTGCTACTATCAGGTCTTGCGTAAGTTTTGCGTCTTCTGGTTTTAGGAGTTCAGGTTCAATTTCTATGGTTAGCAATTCTTTCTTTCCGTTTACTGTAGCTTTTACCATTCCCCCACCCGCTTCGCCATCCGAAATTATTTCTACCAACTTACCTTGGGCTTCTTGCATTTTACTTTGCATCTCTTTCATTTTGCCCATCATTCCCATCATATCAAACATCGACATATTTACTTCTTGTTATGGTTGCTAATATTTAACTTTGCCTTTTACAATTGACAAAAATATGAAAAATATAAACACCCTTCTTATTATTTTGTGTTTCTGCGGGTTTGGACTTTCTGCCCAAATGATAGAAGAGTCCCGACTTAAAGCTCATGTAGAATACCTTTCTTCAGATAAATTAGAAGGTCGTGGAACGGGTACAAAGGGAGAAAAGAAAGCAGGAGATTATATCATCAAGAATTTCAAAAAGGCAGGCTTAAAGCCCTATCCGGGTCAAAAGAGTTTTCGTCAAGAATTCTTGGCCAAGAAGGGAAAGCATGGAGATGTTAAAGCCCACAATATCATGGGGTACCTAGATAACGGGAAAGATCACACGATCATTATTGGAGCCCACTATGACCACCTAGGTAAGGGAGACCAAGGAAGCTCACTAAAGCCGGGTTCTGAGGGGGAAATACATAACGGTGCTGATGATAATGCTTCCGGTGTAGCTGGAATGCTGGAGCTATCTCGCTATTACTCTAGCAATAAGAAGATAGAGAATTATAATTTTCTTTTTGTGGCTTTTTCTGGTGAAGAATTAGGTCTTCTCGGTTCTAAATATATGACAGAGCATTCGGGTATTGATTCTAAGAATATTAATGTAATGATTAATCTGGATATGATTGGCCGTTATAGAGAGGATAAAGGTTTAACCATTGGCGGAATTGGAAGTAGCCCGGCGTTAGAGAAATGGGGTCCGGAGTTGGGGATGTGCATGGACCTTACTTATCAACTGGATTCCACAGGGGTTGGGCCGTCTGACCATGCCTCATTTTATTTGAAAGATATTCCGGTTCTGTTCCTTTTCACGGGAGCACATGAAGATTACCATAAGCCGAGTGATGATGCACATTTAATTAATTACAATGGAATGAAACTCATAACCAATTATGTAGTGCAATTGGTCGGTCATTTAGATGATTTGCCAAAAATAGATTTTAAGAAAACGTCTAATCCACACGCAAATGCCACCCGTAGTTCTTTTAAAGTTACCATGGGAGTTATGCCCGATTATTCTTTTTCTGGGATAGGTCTTAAAATAGATGGAGTTACAGAAGGACGGCCAGCTGAAAAAGCTGGAGTGAAGGCCGGTGATATCATATTGAAGATAGGCGAAAGGGAAATTAAAGATGTCTATGGATATATGGAGGTCCTAAATAATTCTGAAAAAGGACAAAAGGTGGTTGTAAAATTAAAGAGAGGGGCGGAGGTTTTGGAGTTGCCTTTGGTTTTTTAGTGTTTTTCTGTCAGGTCGATTGTAGACGAGACCTAGAATAAAAACAACTTTAGACCTCTCTTTCTAAATTTATAAGCACCGTTTTTTGTTTTATATATTGATTGAAATAAAGATATTCTTAAATGAAAAAAACACTAGTGATGGGTGCTAGCACCAAGCCGGATAGATATGCGTATATGGCAGCAGAAAGACTCTTGAAACATGACGTAGAGATAGAATTGCTAGGCAGAAGGGCGGGGGAAGTGCTTGGAAACGCAATTCATACTGAAAAGGAAGAAGTAGGAAAAGACGTACATACTGTAACTATGTATCTTTCTGAGAAAAATCAGGAAGAGTTAGAAGATTTCATATCTTCTCTAAAACCACAAAGGGTTATTTTTAATCCGGGTGCAGAGAATCCAGAATTTCAGAAGCGTTTAGAAGAAGAAGGAGTAGAAGTGATAGAAGGATGTACCTTGGTAATGTTGGGTACGGGGCAGTTTTAGAAGAGTGGTTTTTTTGATACAGAGCTATTTTTTTTGTTCGTGCTATCATATGGTCATTTTGTGAAATAAAAAATAAAATTCATATTATTTTTTATTTAGTTCGTATTTTGGTTCGATTGTTGGTGTAGTGCAAAATAGGAGAGTGTCGTACAAAATTCACGAAACTTTATCCTCTAAAAGAAGGTATTATTAAAACAATTTTAACGCCATGAAAACAAAAACAATTGTAAGGCTCAAACTGTTAGCTTTTGTATCAATCTTCTTAATATCTGGTGCTTTAATGGCTCAAGGGGACACCAGGACAGACCAGCATGATGTTTCTGTAGTTATTCCTAATGTCGCCCTTTTGGATTTAGAAACAGCAGGCGTAAAAAACATTAGTGCTGATTTTACCCATAATGGTGAAGCAGGAGCTCCTTTACTTCCCCCCGCCATTAATAGCTCATTGTGGTTGAACTATTCTTCTATTCTCACTGCCGCGGTTACTAGTAGAAGCGTGACAGTGTCTATCAGTGCTGGCTCAACTCCAGGTGTGAATGTTATAGTGGCGGCTGCGGCAGCAACAAGTGACGGTGTAGGTACATTAGGAACAATAGGCTCTCCAGTAACCCTGACAGGTACGACAGCTCCTCTTATAACCTCAATTGGTAGTGCCTATACACTTACAGGTACGGGAAAAGGGCATCAGCTCACATATTCCTTCGGAACCAATACGACGAACTTCGCAAGTATAGTTTCCGGTACAGCTACCGTAACTGTGGTCTATACTTTGGTGGATAATTAACACTAATTATTAAATAAATCATGAGGACTCTACTTTTTGGAGTAGTATTCTTGTTTTTCTTTTCTGCCGAAGCATCCGTAAGTATTCTCAATGGTCTCACTCATGTACATACAGGAGTGGCCGGTGAAACTATGTATGGAAAGGTAGTTTTGAAGAATAATAGTAAGGCTAGCTCCCGTGTAATTATTTATCGTCAAGATTTATTAGCAAAGTGCAACGAAGGCGTTGTTACATATCTTGATAAGTCAGAATCTCCGTTTTCGCTAGCCAAGTGGCTTATGTTAGGAGTAGATGAAAAAGTGTTACAGCCTAATGAATCGTATGAGTTGACCTATACGATTAAGGTTCCGGCTGACCTCAATAAAGGTAGCTATTGGCAGGTGATTATGATTGAGGGGGCAGATCCTATAAGTGAGCAAGGCTCGCAGAGTTTAGTTGTAAACTCTAAAGTCAGATACGCTGTACAAGTGGTAGCAAATGTAGGTGCATACGAAAGTCCCGTAATTGCTTATGAGGATGTGAGTATGACAAGTTCTGAAGGGGCAAAAATAAATGTTCGTTTAAAAAACGAAGGGGTGTTTTCTACAAATGTGAAGCTAGGACTTGAACTCTATGATAAAGAAGGAATTAAGGTAAAGACGATTGATGGGTTAAGCCGAAGGCTATATCCCCAATCGTGTAATTTCTTTACCATTGATGTAAGTACGTTGCCCAAAGGTAAGTACGTTGGCTTGCTTGTAGCTGATACTGGTTCAGATCTTTTTGGCTCGAATCTTACATTGCAGCTTTGAAGTCGCCTTTTTCGCTTAATTAAGTCTACGATTTTTGTTTATTAACCCTGTGTTGTTTCTTGGGTAAGACCCCTAGGGACAATATGAAGGGTTCTATCAGTTGGCTTTTTTGAGGTAGTCAGTATTTTGATGACGTATTAAGTAACTGATAGACTCATAAATTAACACTTCACCTTTTGAGATTATGTATTTACATATTACTGACTTTTTTGTCGACAAAAATCTTCTCGCAAGGGAGTGTGTGGGTTAAAAATATATCACCACCAGACACGCTATTGCCCGGTAAATATTTCACTATGGTTTATAGTGTTTTTGTGCATGAAGAAAATTTGGATTCTATTCGCACAGAAATGATTGTAAAGGAGGGCTGGAAAGTTTTGTCGACTAGGACTTTGGTAGCTGAAAATCGAGGCTCAGTAAAGGTGTTCTATACGATTGCTTTGAAAGATGACGTCAGAGCCGGATTTTACCCCCTTCGATTCAACGTCTATATAAGCAATAAACTGCGAGGGTTCAGAAAAGTAGATGCTAGGGTCAGAGAAATCAGGAAGATTAGTATAGTACCTCTGGATGTTCCCGACTTTATTACTGAAGGGCAATCGTTGGTTATAGAGTATTTGGTTAGCAATCATGGAAATAGGCTAGAAACTCTGAATTTTGAGTCGGAAAACGCAAGTGTTCAGGCTCCTAATGCCAGCTTAGGCTTAAAGCCGGGTGAAAGCTTAAAAGTAAAGGTTAAACAAGTGGTGCCGGAAACAGAGCAACGAAGCTGGTTTTTAACTTCCAAGCTGGCTGTTTTTGCTAAAGGGCTATCT
>CAZBAV010000001.1:135730-140873 GCA_964489955.1 uncultured Lacihabitans sp.
TCTGAGCCTTTTCGTAGTTTTACCCAAGTTCCTGTGTATTCTTCTAAAAAATTAAAAGTGGATAAATATAAAAAAATCCCTTTAGAGGTGGGCGTGAGTTTTATGCATCATAGTATAGGTAAAAGGACAATAGGTGGCTACCAGTATTTTGCAAAGGGTGGCGGTGATGTAGATCGGCGAGGAAATCATACGTTTGATTTTACAATTCGTGGACCCAATCAGTTTTTATTTCCAATGATGGGTTCATATGATCAGTATTCACTTGGTTACAGTTATCGCAAAAACCTGCACGTTTCTGTGGGGGACTACTTTCTGTCGTTTAATAACCTGATGGAACTAGGGCGGTTCGGTCGTGGGGCATACATTGGGGGGACACTTGGTAAGTATGAAATGAAGGCGTTTTATCAAAAAGCCAGATTCTTTCCCTCTCAGAAAGAATCGAAAGGAGGCAGTATAACATACTCGCCTAATTCCAATCTAAAAGTGTCTGTTTCTCATTTTTCCAAAGAAGCATTTGCTAGAACACAATGGTTAAATACCCAAATGTTAGGGATGGGTCTTAAGTTTCAAAATCTCAGATTTTCGTCAGAAACTGAAATTGCTGGGAATAAGGTTTTTGGTACGTATGATTTTGGTTTTTTCAATAGAATGGATGGGCGTTTCGGGCGACTTTTCGTAGGCAATCAAATTGTATATGCAGGAAAAGACTTTCTTGGGTTTTACTCTAACAGTAGATTGGTTATAGCTAATGCGAGTTTTCATGTGAGCGAAAAGGTAAGTGCGGGGCTCAATTATAATTATATTCTTGTGAACCCGAATTTAGATGCGAACGTTTTCCAGCTATCTCCTTTTACGAGTACGCTTACCGGGTATTTATCTTACCTGCCCGGCATAAAAGATCGTTTGTATCTAAATTATTCTGTGGGAGACCGAAGAGATAGACAAGAACCTGCTAATTATGATTTTAATGAAAATTTTGTCAATATTTCCTATTCGAGAGATGATAAGAATTTGCGAATTTTTGGCCAAGGTCGTTTAGGTAGCACACGTAATAATCTTGTGGAAGAGCTGGATTACAGTAATCGCAAACGGTTCTCCTCTTTTTTAGTACAACCTAGTTTTCGGTTATTTAATGTATGGGTGGGAGGGTATTTTGAGAGACAATATACCAGTCGTTTTTCAGAGCTGGATCACGCCCAAACCTTTTACTACTATGGTGGAAATTTGTTTTTTCACCATAAAAAGGGGATGAGTCTTAGTGTAAATTACAGGAATAGTTATGCTCCGGACGAGATGCATATCAGTCGTAGTTTTCTGGATGCTCAATTGTCTATAAACATGAAGCGGCATAGATTCGAAATTTCCGGAGGACAGATTTTTATTCCAAACCCTGAAATTAATGGACAAAACACCTTGTTTTTTAAGGTATCTTACTCTTTCCATCTGGGAGTACCGGTAGCTAAAAAGAAGAATTTAGGGAGGTTTTCCGGAAGGATTACAGGTATGACCCCGGATATTCGAAGAGACGGCATGTTACTAAAAATTGGAGATAGAGAGGTTTTGACAGATCATACAGGAGAGTTTTCGTTTGATAACCTTGTGGCGGATAGGTACGTGCTCACGTTTGCACAAACCCATAGACACGTAGGGGTTGTGTCAAAGATTAAATTTCCTCTTGAGGTGGTAGTTGAAGCGGATTCTGCTGGTTTTTTAGAGATCCCTCTTTCAAAGACAGGAAATATTGCTGGGAAAGTAGAATTTGCTAATTCTCTTTTAGATGAGGATTTTCCACCAGTTTTGCTGAAACTTTATGATGAAGAATCCTCTTTCATTACAGAATTAAAGAAAGACAGGAGTTTTTCCTTTAAAGAGGTTTTGCCTGGGAAGTGGAAATTGAAAGCTACAGTAGCTGGAGGAGGTAAAGATTATATAGTAGATATGGAAGAGCGGTCGATTTCAGTAGAAGCTAATAAATCACTGAATGTGGTGTTTAAAGTGAGCAAGAAAGAGAAGAAAATTCACTTTTCTTCTCAAAGTTTTGAAGTTAAATTAAAGGAATGAAAAGACTAAGTATCATATTGATTTTCATTTCTCTGCTAGACTCCCATGGACAAACTACAGGTACGTCAGGAATTGTTTTGGGATTGAACTCGGTTAGTTTATTGGATTTAGAGGGGTCCGGAGGAAAAAACCTCCGTATGGAATTTGAAAGGTCTCCTGAGGCGGGCAGTCCATTGATTGCCCCTGGATCTAATTCTACACTTTGGGTAAATCTCACTTCTGCGGTACAAACAGCACAAACAAGAAGAGTTACGGCCTTGATATCTGGTACGTTTCCTCCAGGGTTTTCACTTCTATTAGAAACGAGTGCTAGTACAACCGGAGCCGGAGCAAGAGGTACACCGGTGAGCTCTTTGGTTTTAAGCTCCTCCGCCCAAACAATAATAAACGGTATAGGCGGAGGATATACAGGAACGGGTGTTGGGTATGGATTTAATTTGAAATACACATTACAATACACTGATTACGGAGCTATAAGAGAAGGTACTACGGTGGTCTCTGTTGTTTACACCTTAACAGATAATTGATAATGAATAAGGTTATATTGGTATTGCTCTTTCTTTGTCCGTCGTGCCTTTTTGCTCAAAGAGTATTTGTTTCAGGTAGCTGGAACCTATCTTTGGCTACTCCTACGGAAGCGGGTAGCGACTATGCCTTGTCGTATGTAGAGAGTGCCGCCGATCAAACAAAGGTGACTATTACACATTTATCTCTACTTCTTCCTACCTTTACAATAAGTGTTCGCCACACTCCAGCAGAGCCTTGGCCTGCAGGTTTGGTTTTAAAAACCAAACGGACTTCCGGAGGAGAAGGACTCAATCTTGCTTCTTTGTCGGGCGGCGTAAGTTACATTACGCTTACCAATACAGACCAAGTTTACTTTTCTTTAGGAGGCTTACTTAGTCTTACAGCAGTTAATAATGTCGCTATTCAGTATCGCATAGAAGGCATTTCGGTCTTGTTACCCGTAAAAAACTACGCTACTACTGTCATCTACACAGTCTCTAACTAATTTTGTTTACTTAAAATTTTCTGTCTTAGTCCAAATCTCCTTTATAGGGTCGCCTTTAGAGCTTTTACCAGAATGTGTCCATTCGTTTCCGTTTACCGCAGCTTCAAAAGAGAGTTCAGCACCTACGCGGCCGTTGTCACGTGAGAAAAACTCAATGTGTTCTGTATATTTTCCGTTTTCCAGCGAATACTTTCCTCCTCCCGTACCGGAGAATTCTCCACTTTTAATGTTTATTGCCAGCCACTGGAAGTACCCACCAGCCATTAATTTATAAGTTCTTCTGGCACCTGGTGTAATTTTGCTCATCTCACCTTGTGTATTGGCTCTGCCTGTTATTACCCATAACCCTGTGAGTGCATTGGGTTTATCCTCGCCAATTTTGTCAAAAGATGTATCATTAAACTCAAGTTTCTTTTTCTTAAGTTTAAACATATAGGTCTGTTTACTAGTAACCCTATCTTGTGTCAACGAATGGAAATCAATATCAATAAATATTTGGCCACTTTTTTGGGTTTCATAGGGTCCTCCCCATGTTTTTATAAATTCATTGTTTTTGTATTCTGTTACAGAAATGTACTTATCTGTAGCCAGAATTAAGGTATTGATGTCGCCATTTGTATGTTTCCAGGCCCCAGCTAAGGACTGAGCCGTACTTTGTATAGATAGTAAACTTAAAAAGAGGACTAAAAATCTCATAATTGTAGGTTAAATTTGTTGTTCAAAACTTAAAACGCCCTAATGAAAAAAGTATTATTCATAGACCGAGACGGTACCATTATCGCAGAACCTCCTACCGACTTTCAAGTGGACTCACTAGAAAAACTGGAATTCTTACCAAAGGCGATATCAAATTTAAGGAAAATTTCGGAAGAAAGTGCTTTTGAGTTAGCTATGGTTACTAATCAAGACGGTCTAGGGACTGATTCCTTCCCGGAGAACACGTTTTGGCCTGCACATCAAAAAATGATGATTACCATGGAAAACGAGAACATTCGCTTTCATGAGGTTTTTATAGACCGCACATTTGAGCATGAGAACGCTCCCACACGTAAACCACGCACCGAGCTTTTAGGTAAATATATTGGTAATGATGCTTATGATTTGGCAGGCTCGTATGTGTTAGGCGATAGATTAACAGATATACAACTGGCCATAAATCTTGGTGCAAAGGCCATTTTTATAGGCGATGTTCTTCCTGAGACCACCACAGATGAGTTGCGTAACGCTACTGTTTTGGTTACTCGTGATTGGGACGAGATTTATACATTTCTGAAACTCCCGGAGAGAATTGCTGAAGTACAAAGGACTACCAAAGAAACAGATATTTATATCAAACTGAACTTGGATGGACAGGGCAAAAGTGAGATAGAGACAGGTATTGGTTTCTTTGATCATATGCTGGATCAGCTGGCACGTCATTCTGGAGCCGATTTGGAGATAAAAGTAAAAGGAGATTTACATATAGACGAGCATCATACGATAGAAGACACAGCATTAGCACTAGGAGAGGCCTACCTTAAGGCTCTTGGTGACAAAAAAGGTATTTCACGCTACGGTTTCTTGTTACCTATGGATGAATGTCTCTCGCAGGTGGCAATTGATTTTTCAGGAAGGCCGTGGCTGGTTTGGGATGCTGACTTTAAGCGTGAGAAAATAGGAGAAATGCCCACTGAGATGTTTATGCATTTCTTTAAATCGTTTTCTGACACATCTAAAAGCAATCTCAATATAAAATGCGAAGGTGATAACGAGCACCACAAAATAGAATCCATCTTTAAAGCTTGGGCTAAAGCTATAAAGATGGCGGTAAAAAGAGACGTAAATGAACTAGATAGATTACCAAGTACAAAGGGCGTGCTTTAAGCACACCCTTTGTGAAATCTTAATAATCGAACCTACGCGGATAGGTTCAATTTGAAGAACTAGCTTTTGTTATTACTTATCTTTCTTGAAAAATCCTACAATGATAGGAATCACAGAGATAGCAATTATTAAAAGAACCACTTTCTCGAAATTATCTCTAATAATAGGTATATTACCTAAGAAATATCCGGCAAGTGTAATTCCCAC
>CAZBAV010000001.1:140883-162182 GCA_964489955.1 uncultured Lacihabitans sp.
GTTATAGGTCACAAATGTCTTGTATTTCATATTTCCAATTCCCGCCACAAAAGGTGCAAATGTTCTCACGATTGGGACAAAACGAGCTATGATGATTGTTTGTGGACCATGTTTCTCGTAGAATGCATGAGTTTTATCAATATACTCAGGCTTTACAACTTGCTTTCCCCAAAGTCGGAAATTTATGAGTTTGTCACCGGCGTATTTTCCTATCAAATAGTTAAGAGCATCTCCTGCTATGGCCGCAACAAGCATTAAAACTATACTGGTTACTAAATCCAACGAACCTTGTGCAGCAAACATCCCTACCGCAAATAATAGAGAGTCTCCTGGTAAAAATGGCATAACAACAAGCCCTGTTTCAATAAAAATAATCATGAAAAGGATAAAATATATCCAGTTATCATATTTGGCTATAAGCTCTAAAAGGTGTTGGTCTATGTGAAGGATGAAGTCTATTAAATCAGTTATCATATTTTTTTAATTTACAGAAAGATAAACCGGTTTTGTTATTTGATTAAATTAGGAATAAACTCAAGTGTTTTGTGTCGCATACCTTAGCCGAAACTATTTTTTGCGTATAGTTTCTTGCTGTATCTGATAAAACTATTTTTTGGAATAATTAATTACTGTTGGAAACTACAGGAGAATTACTGTTTAGGATTGGCAGAATGACTGTGGCTTCCACAATCCCGCCATCAATTAAATACAAGATTTTATCCATTAATTGACCTTTTTAGCTTGAAGTAGCAAAAGTAGGTATTTTTATCCAAATTAGCAGTACGGGCAGGGATGATTTACCGTTTCTTTACAATCCGATCTATTTTTTGATTTTCACATCACCATTTATCGAATGAATAATGATTCTCCGGGATGGCTTGGTTTCTGAACCTATAATAGCATTAACCTCTTTTGTATTTTCAACCTTCTTTTGGTTTGTGATTTTTACTTTTAGGCTTTCTGTAGTAAAGAAGTTGCCATTTGTGGTTTTTACATCCAAAATCCCATTAAAACCCGTTTGAAGAGGTAGGAGAAGATCGCTGTATTTAGAAGTAATTTCCAGTGTTTTTAAGTCATTTCCCAGTTTTTCTAGCGTGAGGTTGTCAGAGAAATTAAGCTTTAGGTTTATATCTTCATTTAAAACCTTTATTAGTCCCTTAGGATAGTTTAGGTCACCCTGGATGTTTTCTAGTAGCCCTGCCAGAATTTTATCTTTTGTACTTGTAATTTCTACATTATTCACTTTTCCCAAGTTTAGGTCAGAAAAAGCAGAGTTTAGGTTTGCACCAGTAAGATTCAGTACCCGTACATTAGAGAATCGTGTTTTTAGAAGTGACAGATTGTTGTTTATTTCCGGAGAGTTGAGGTCGCCATAGCTTAGATTAAGTTCTAGTGGGGCTAGGAAAGTGGGGAGGTCTACGTTACCAAAACTGTTGTTGATTTTTAGTTTAATGTTCTTTGGTATAGATACTTCGTACTTTACCTTATAGTATTCAGAGGAACCCTTTTCGCCGGGTTTTATCTTGTCATTTTTGAATATTGTTTTAAGACTAAGAGTACCTTTATTTACTTCTTTTTCTATATCTATATTGTCCAAATAACGGCTTATCATTCTTTCGTTACTAGAGTTGGCACTAACCTTTACTTTTACCTGTATGGTGTTTTGATTCCAGATTTGTACCTGAACGTCTCCATATTGGTTATCTATACTTACCAAACTGATGTCTTTTGCTGCCAGAGTAAAGTTGTATTCTTTAGATTTTTCTACAAGCACTTCTGTAGCTTGTGCTGCCAAGCTTGAAAAAAGGCTTCCCAGAAAGATAGCAAAAGGTAGTATATTATATTTTTGGCTCATTACAAATATGTTTGTGCCTTTTCAGCAATTACTGTTTGTTGGTTTAAAACCTCAATTTGCACTTGCAAATTATTTATCATTTCTTCTATTATACGGTTTTTGTTAGGGTTGTTAGGTAACAGACTTTGTAAGTAGTCAAACTCGGCTTGGAGGTCCTCCAAATCACGTATAAAGGTAGCTTGTAAGTCGGGTTGGTTACTAACCAGGTGGCCTAGATGTTCTCTCTTTTGATTTATTTTCTGCGTGTACGTTATGATTTCCTGATCAACTGACCCCACATTGGTGGTAGCAGATTGCTGGCTTCCCCACAGATAACCTATACCGAGAACTACTAACAAAATAGCTGCATATCTAATGTACTGTGGCCAAAGCGGCTTTTTCTTTGGTACGCGACTTTGTATTTTGTCCCAAAGTAGAGGCGAGATAGGTTCGTCAAACTGTCCTCTATTGTTATGTATGATATCTTCTAGTTTCATATACTTTCTTTGTAAAGCTGTACCAACTTTTGTTTTGCCCTTAAATATTGGGAGCGTGAAGTGATCTCTGACACGCCCAATATTCCGCCGATTTCTTTATGGTCATATCCTTCAAATAAATATAGACCTAAAACTACCCTGTATCCATCAGGGAGTAGACACATGACCCGTTTTATACGTTCTATTGTTTCTAGGTTGTCATCAAACCCGTCGTCTATGTCTTCGTCTGTATGTTCACCAAGTTCCACCTGTTGGAACTTAAGATTTTTTAACCGTGATAAAGATTTGTTTACTGTTATAGATTTTAACCAAGAACCAAAAGACGACTCTCCTCTGTATGATTCTATCTTTGTGAAACAATCTAAAAACGTTTCTTGTAACAAATCTTCTGCATCTTCTCTGTTTCCCAAGATCCTTAAAGCGGTATTGTACATAGCTTTTGAGTAAAGCTTGTACAGTTCAAACTGTGCTTTAGGATTTCCCTTTTTGCACTGTTCTACCAGCTTGTCGGTATGGTTTGGGGTAAACTTCAACTATTTGGTTATGGTTTCGTAATTATAGACCTTTTTTAAAAACGAATGTTGCATTTTGCTGCAAAAAAAGTTTTGATTCGCTTAAATTTGTAACTCATTCATTCGGTATTAATTATGTCTAAACTTTTTGACTTAGTAGGAAACACCCCTTTGGTGGAGATAAAAAGCCCCAATCCTCAAGTAAAAATCTTTGGGAAGTTGGAAGGGAATAATCCGGGGGGAAGTGTAAAGGATCGTGCGGCTTTAAATATGATACAAAGTGCTCTGCAAAGGGGCGATATAAAAGAGGGTATAACACTTATAGAAGCCACCAGTGGAAATACTGGAATAGCTTTAGCCATGATGGCTACAGTTTTTGGTTTTCCCATAGAATTGGTTATGCCAAAAAACTCTACCAAAGAACGTGTCCTGACTATGGAGGCTTTTGGTGCAAAGGTTATTTTACTGGATAGTATAGAAGCGTGCAGGGACTATGCAGACGAAAAAGGGACATTACCGCAATATTTCCAGTTTAACCAATTTGGTAATCCCGACAATTATTTGGCACACTATAAAACTACCGGGCCGGAAATTTGGAGGGATACTGAAGGCCAAATTACTCATTTGGTGTCTTCTATGGGTACTACTGGTACTATTATGGGGAGTTCTATGTATTTAAAAGAACAAAACCCAGATGTAAAAATTATCGGATGTCAACCAGAAGAAGGCTCATCTATCCCGGGAATCAGAAGATGGCCGGAGGCTTATTTCCCCAAGATTTTTGATGCTAGTAGGGTAGATGAAATATATGATATAAGCGAAGCCGAAGCCAGTGAAATGACACGTAAGTTAGCACTGGAAGAGGGCGTTTTTGTAGGTATGAGTTCCGGCGGACAAGCAGCCGTAGCCAAGAAAGTTGCGGAAAAACTGGAATCAGGCGTTATTGTCTTTATCTGCTGCGATAGAGGAGACCGCTACCTAAGCAGTGACTTGTTTGGCTGAAACCAGCTTGTTTTAATATTTAGTATACTGCTTTTTTAAGGCTGCCAAATGCTCGTCTTGGATGATTTGTATAACATCCTGTAGCATTAGTTCATTTTTTGGGAAAGGTAGGGGTTTGCCTCCTATTCTTCTAAGACTTATATCACTAAGAGCTTGTTTATCTCCTTTAAAAGTAGAGGCATAGTTTTCAAAGGTCTTTTTAGCTATTATTCCGTCTTTGAAGACCTCTTTCTTGGTTTTCCTATCGATAATGAATAATTCACCTTTAGCTATGATTTCTTTAAATTGGTAGACCTCTATAACATCTGCTTTAACTTCCTTTTTACGGTAAATTTTCTTGCCCTCTCTGTCTTTTCTACCCGTATCTTCGTCTATTTCTTTCTTGTCTTGGTATTCTCGGGTATTTTCTTTTTCTGGACTAATCTCAAAATTGTCAAAAGTAAATACTACTTCATAATCATATGAGCGATTTTTCTCTTCACGGTTATGTACGATCTGCCAATCCCGGTCCAATCCGCTTACGTTTACATTTAAGAATGCATCGGCAGCATTTCTAGATAAACTAATTTTATCACCAATTTCGGCAAAAACTATAAAATAACTTATTCCCGCTTCCTTGGCAACAGTGAGTAAGGTCGACGTACTTCCAGTTATTTTCTTATACTCTTGTAACTGGGTGTATGCTTCTCTAGCAGCTTTTTTGTCTTTGGTTTCCAGCTTTTTCTTGGCTTCTTGTAGAAGGTAGTTTCCTGCAAGCTCTTGATGTTCTTTCCTTTCAGACGAAATGTCTTTGAAATTAAACTTGGCTTCGTAGCCATCTTTGTCTTTCAGTGGAAGCAAGGGTAAGATGGTGCTTTGATATTTCTCAATTTTATCTAAAAGACGCACAATTTTTAAGTCCGCATCAGCCGGATTACTTGATTTAAGGTTTTCTATTTGACTTAAATCACGGTTTAGGGCTTTCTTGAAAGCGTCTTCTAAACCCACTACATACTTTGTTTTCTTTTTGGCTTTTCCCTGTAACTTATCTATGGAATTACTTATAGCTTCGTCATATCTGCCTTGGCTAATTTGCTTTTCTATATTTACGCAGCACGTACTTCCTGCTGCAAGGACCAGAAATAGTAGTATTCTTTTCATAGCAGTTTTTGGAATAATTCTTCAGACTAGAATTTTGCGGGATTTCTTCTCCACTTTTTGAGTAATTCTACATCGTCGGCTTGTATATAGTTTTGCTTCAGAGCTTCGTCTACCAAATAGGTATAGTTGCTGAGTGTAACAAGCTTTAGGTTTTTGTTGGCAAAATTCTCATCGGCAGTTTTGAAGCCGTAAGTAAATATGGCTATCATGCCTACCACCTCTATACCTAATTCTTGAAGTGCTTCGGCAGCTTTGATGGAACTCCCGCCTGTAGATATTAGGTCTTCTAAAACTACTACTTTTTGGCCTTTTTCTATACGACCCTCTATTTGATTACCCATTCCATGCTCTTTTGGTTTTGGGCGTACATAAGCAAAGGGAAGGTTCAAGTAATCTGCCACTAATGCTCCCTGGGCTATACCCGCTGTAGCTACCCCAGCTACCAAAGTTGCTTCCGGGAAATGTTTCTTTATAGCTTTAGCTAATGCTTTTTTTATGAAAGTTCGTCCTTCTACATCAGATAAGGTAACCCGATTGTCACAGTAAATTGGGGAATTCCAGCCAGAGCTCCACTTAAAAGGTTTTTGCGGGCTAAGTTTTACAGCTTCGGATTTGAGTAAGTAAGTAGCTATTTTACGTGCTGTATTCATTTTTAGTATATAATTATTAGTTCAGAGTAGTGATTACTTTGGTAAATGAGAACTGATTTGTAAATCACATGATTTACAAATTATTGTCCTTTCTGTTTACCAGGATTTTGTCTACTCTGTTTTTGTCCATATCTACAATTTCAAACTCGAAATCTTCCCAAGCGAATTTTTCTCCCGTAGATGGGATTTCCTTTAGGATATGTAAAGCAAAGCCACCCATTGTGTCAAAACCAGAATAGTCTTTACGGTTTGGTAGGTCTATTTCAAACTCGTTTAAGAAATCATCGAAAGGCAAGGCAGCATCTATTAGGTGGCTCCCGTCTTCGCGTTCTACTATCTCGTATTCAAATTCATCTGTTTCCGAAATATCCCCCACAAGAGCATCCAAAATATCGTTCATTGTAACTATACCGGCTACAGAACCATACTCGTCCACAATCACACCAAAGTGTATTCTTTCTTCCTGAAATTTTTCCAGAACATGGTAAGCTTGGTTGTTTTCGGCAATGTATAATGTAGGTCTTAAAAGTGGCTCCAGGTTAGCTAGGTCGTCATCAATGGACCTGCCCAGAAGATCTTTACTGTATAGTAAGCCTTTGATATCATTAATGCCATCTGCAGAAACAGGGTATATAGAATGCTTACTATTAAGTATTTTTGCTTTGTTTTCCTCCACGTCATCATCCAAGTCTAGGTAAATAACATCGTTTACACTAGTCATGAGAGAAGTAATCTTTCTGTCGCCCAGGTGGAAAACATTTTTTACAATATCATGTTCAATTTCTTCAATAGTACCACCAGTGGCACCCTCCTGAATCATACTTTTAATTTCCTCTTCTGTTACTGCATTGTCGCTCTCTTTTAGTCCTATTATTTTAAAAATGAGATCGGTAGACTTACTTAATAACCATATAAAAGGAGAAGCTATTTTTGATAGGAGATTCATGGGAGCCACAATAACCATGGCTATGTCTTCAGGGATGGTCATTCCTAATTTTTTTGGCACCAATTCACCAAAAATCAAGGTAAGATAAGTGACAATAATAGTAATAATGGCAACTGCAACATTGTCAGAATACTGTACTGCTAGTCCCATTTCTTGCAGGTATGGGGTCAAGTATCCTTTAAAAGTGTCACCTGAATAAATACCCGTAAGGATACCGATTACGGTGATGCCAATTTGTACAGTGGATAAAAAACGGCCAGGAGAATTGGCAAGTTCGAGTGCTTGTGCGGCAGATTTACTGCCATTTTTTGCTGCAACTTCCAGTTTTGCTTTTCGTGACGAAACTAGAGCTATTTCAGACATAGAAAATACTCCATTTAGGAGTATTAGAAACAGAATAATAAATATTTCCATTCGATAAAGATAAGTAACTTACTTATCCAAAGTGATTACATGTGCAAAGTAACAAAATAAATGATTCTTAAGGCACTTTAAACGATTAAATAATATATTTTTTGTGATTTATTTTTGCAAGTAGATTATTTTTGCTGAATCAAGTTAACTACATGGTCATTTACGTCAATAATATCCCTGTGCGGATAATTTCTAAGAGTCCTGTAACGGATTATAATCTAGTTTTTTCTAATAGGCAAGAATTCGATAGTTTAAAAGGCCATATCTTCTTTAAGAACCTTCCGAAAACCGATGTCCTGAGTTCAATAGTTAAACTACAAAAGAATAGGTTTACTACTATTTCCTCTGTCACATTCCAGGTGGAGAGTTTGCAGGCGTTTAAAGATTATCTAAAAAAGAATGTAGACGTGGTGAAAGCAGCTGGTGGTGTAGTCTTCAATACAGAACATAAGATATTGATGATGAAAAGGCTAGGTGTGTGGGATTTGCCAAAAGGTAAAGCTGAAAAGGGAGAGCGTTCTAAAGTTACAGCACGAAGAGAGGTTCAAGAGGAGTGTGGTGTAGAGGTCTTTGTAGGGGGGAAGGTAGCTACTACTTGGCATACGTATTACCACAAAGAAAAATTGGTCTTAAAGCGTACACGCTGGTATTCCATGGGATTAATTTCGGATGCAAACATGAGCCCGCAAACAGAGGAGGGGATAGAAGAACTTAAATGGATGGATACGGATGAGGTAGGTAACATTATGGCTTCTACATACCATTCCATTCAAGATGTATTAGGAAAGGTTCTGGGTGGGAGCGTTTTGGTATAGATATTTTTAACTCAGATTATAAATTAGAATTTTTTAGGAGACGAAATGGTCTAACCGTAATTAGATTACGGGCGGTATACCATCTTTTGGAAGTATTAAAAGTTTACATGAGGTAGTATTTTATTGCTGTAAATAAGTTAATGTGTAATTCGGGTTTAGCTATTTTCTTGTTAAGTACCATTGGTATTGCCACAAAACGGATGATTATTTGATTTTTTCTACGTGATTCATGGTATTTTTCTTTTTAGAATAAGCACATGTAAATTCCTTAATCTTCAATGTGCTGAAACATGATGTAAGGTATTTATATTCAGATATATAAATTATTTTATTACTCGTAAGTTGTTTGGCAATATACATCTATCATATAGGTTTTTTTTATTTGAGAAAACTCAAATGAAAGCTGTGATGCTGGCTCCCAATTTAAAATTTCTGATGTTTTGTGATTTTTTTTTAATGTAGATGTGACTTGTCTCTGAAAGTGGCGTCTTACATAAAAGCTAAATTTGTCAGTCCGTACATGAATATGGGGTGTTACGTATAGGTTTATAAATTGCCTTTCGTCGGTACTTAAATACACACAACATTTTACTTATACTTGATATTTTTAAGGTAAGTACGTAGCACACCCTTTCTTTTTTTGTATTTTTACTAAAAAGTAAAAATCCCGAATGAAATTACGCGTATTAGTTGTAGGCTGTGGGAATATGGGGAAATCTCATGCCAAAGCTTATCATAATCTTCCAGCATTTGAAATCTGTGGTTTAGTATCCAAAGGAAAGAGTAAAGATGTTTTAAATGATCTTTTAGGTGGTGGGTATCCTCTTTATGATGATTACTACCAAGCTTTAACTGAAACGCAGCCGGATGTTGTATGTATTTCTACTTATCCGGAAACCCACGAACCTTATGCTTTGGCGGCACTTGATGCTGGATGCCATGTATTTTTAGAAAAACCAATTGCAGATACTGTGGCTGGTGCACAAAGAGTGGCCAAAAGAGCTCTAGAACTTAATAAAAAACTTGTTGTAGGCTATATATTAAGGGTACATCCTTCTTGGATGAAGTTTATCAGTATAACGAAGACGCTGGGTAAGCCTTTGGTAATGCGGATGAACCTTAACCAACAGAGCCAGGGGTATATGTGGGATGTGCACCGTAACCTTATGAAAAGCTTGAGTCCAATTGTTGATTGTGGAGTACACTATATTGATGTAATGTGCCAAATGACCGAGTCTAAACCCGTTTGGGTAAGTGCAATAGGGGCAAGGCTTACAGATGATATTCCGGAGGGTAATTATAACTATGGCCAACTGCAAATAAGATTTGAAGATGGCTCTGTAGGTTGGTATGAGGCAGGATGGGGACCAATGATGAGCGAAACTGCATTTTTTGTAAAAGATGTGATAGGACCTAAGGGTTCAGTTTCTATTACTGCTAAAGATGCTGGTGCGTCTGGTAATTCTGATAATGTGGACTCGCATACTAAGACAGAATCTCTGCGGATACACTTGGCGGAAATTGATTCAAATAATGCATTTGTGCACAAGGACGAATGGGTAGATGTGAGAGACGAGCCAGATCATGATGAGCTATGTAAGAGAGAGCAAGAGTATTTATTAGAGGCAATAAAAGGTGACTGGGATATGACAAGCCACCTAAATGATGCAGTAAATAGCCTGAAAGTGGCATTTGCATGTGATGAGTCAGTGAGAACGGGAGAGGTAGTAAGATTATCTTGAGTTTTTGAAGTACTTAAAAGCTTCTACAAAGTTTTTTATCACGATATCTTCATTTACAGTTGTTTTAATAATATCTAGAGATGCTTGGCCCATTAGGGGTAAAGCATCTTTTTTGTTATACAATGTCGTGATTTTTTCAACTAAGCTTTCTAAATCACCTACGGAGAAAAAAGTGCCATTTATTCCTTCTTTAACTAAAACTTTTTCTGTTCCGTCGCCCTCTGAAACCACAATAGGTTTTGCAAAGCACATGGCATCATTAATAGATAAGCCGCCTGTACCTGCAAGAACATAGATGGAGGAGGCTTTAAGTTGCTTTCCCAGCTCTACCGGACCGTAGAGAGCCCCCGTAAAATATACAGCCTCTCTTATGCCAAGGTCTTGACTAAGTTGCTCTAACGATTCTCTTTCTGGGCCATCACCAACTACTATTAATTCGGTTTCGGGAAATGCATCTTTTAGTTTACTTACAGCACGAATTAGCAAATCTACTCTCTTCCATTTTACCAACCTCCCAATATGGATCAGTCTGTAGGGATTTTCTGGCAATATGGGTGTTTGGTGTTCTAATTCTTTTGCTGCCTTCAAAAAGTGTTCGGTTACAGGCGAATTTAAGGTAACCCGTATCTTATCTTTCGATACTCCATAAGAACTTATAATGTCTATGCCATCCGGTATATAACATAAATGTCCATCAACTATGTTAAAGTCATACTTTCGGTACAAGGTCACTAAACCATATTTGATAGTATTTAGTATCGATTTCTTCCCAAGAGGCTTTAGCTCCTCATCCAGAATCTTTTGTGGTTCTGAATAGTATTTGTAAGCCTCATTTAGTTTAGGCACTTGGTATGGTATAGACCGTTCAAGTAATATGATTTTTTCTTTTTTCAAGAAAGCCAATAAGAATGGATTGCTTACTATCGAGATGATATAAGGCCAGCCCACTACCAGGATATCAGGGCGGTCAGTCTTTAATCGCTCTTTGAGCCCGGTAATGGCCATCTTGCCCAAAAAGCTTTTCTTCTCTTTTAGTTCAAAAGTCTGAAACTCAACTTTTGAAAAATCTTGGAAGACTCCTTTGCCTATAGAATGACCTGAAGACGGATAATAAACTACTACCTCAATATCCTTAACTTTATTTATTTGGTTAAGAATATGTGCTAGGTAATGAGGTACCCCACCAAAAACAAACGCTACTTTCAATCTTTTCTAGACTTTACAGAAGAGTAAATGGCTCCTATGGCTAATAGTACTAGTGCAATAGATGCCACCAAATCTACTTTACTGCCGACTTGTACTGCCTCTGGACGGTATTCAAAAACAATTTCATGCTTCCCAGCCGGAATCTCCATTCCCCTCAATAGGTAATCTACTTTTTGGTGGTTAACTGGTTTTCCACCAATGCTGCTTACCCAATCTTTATTTCCCCTGTAATAGATTTCGGAGAATACTGCATAACCGGCAGCAGGATTAGACGCGGAATAAACCAGTTTGTTTGGAGCGTAGCTTTTGAGGGCTATATGTGCACTTGAATCAGCCTTGAAAGTAGCGGTTTCTAACCCTTGATTTTTCTGGGTTACTGCCGTACTTTTAGGATTAAAGTTAGCTAAGAACGCAAGTTCTAAATCAGCATTATCCACAACTTTAAGGCTGTCTACAAACCAAGCATTTCCTAATGCTTCGGGATTTCTCTGTGCTACAGGGCCATTTTCTCCTCGTGTGATAAGGTATTTTGTGTTAAGCATATTAATGACAGGCATGTTTAGCTGTCCTGCTTCTGTAATAAGCTGGTGGTCAAATAGCTCCTGCGTCTTTTTAAGTTTTGCACCGTGATAGCCTCCTAGTGATTTATGAAAATAAGAATCTCGTGAATCTGAACTAAAGGAGGTGCTAATGTTCAATACTTTGAAATTTGGATCGGTGTCCTTGAGTATCTCTAAGTCTGCAGCAGTAGGTTGAAATGGTACCGCATCTTTCTTATCTCTTACAAAATCGGCATTATTAAAATACCTCTTACCTACTGACACCAAGTCAAAAACAACCAAAAAGAAAACTACAGAGCTTATTATTCTGGCACTTGCTTTTTTATTTGCATAAGCCCATAAAGCAGCACCGGTGATAAGGAGTAAAAATAGGTTACGTGTTACATCGCCCCAAGCCATATCCTTACGATCTTTTTGTAAGGCATGTGTAACCTTGTTGGCAAAGTCCGCTCCTAAACCTTGTGATAAGCTCGCTCTTAATTCAGTGTCTTTTGCTCCAACATAGTCAAGCGAAAAGTATCCTATTAACATTAAACCAACTATAATTCCCAGGCTGTATGTAAGTGGTTTCTTTATAGAAGTCCATGTTATCTCTTTACCGAAAATAGCTGATAAGGTATTAGCAGCACCCCAAACTAATAAGAAGTGTACTATCACCAATGTCATGGTTACCGCCCTAAATTTATTATATCCCGGGAGGTACTCTACGACTAGATAATTAAAAGAAGAGAAGTTATCACCCCAAGCTAATGCTATAAAAAATATAGTAAGGCCAAAAATGATCCATTTAAAACGGCTTTTTACAATAAACAAACCGAGTATAAACAGAAATGCAACTAAAACACCGGAGTATGCGGGTCCGCTGGTAACTGGCTGATCACCAAAATATAGAGGAAGTTGTTGTATAAATTGGGATGCGGTATTAGGATCTACTTGCCCAGCGGTAAGTGTTTTAAATGTTTCTGAATCTGTAGTTAGGGAACCAACGGAGCCACCTCCCATAATATCTGGTACTATAAGGTTAAAGGTTTCGCCAATTCCGTAACTCCAGCCAAAAATATAGTCCTTATCTAAGCCCTGGTTACCAGCTGTAGAAGCCGTTAACTCAGATACCCCACGTGTAGATTCTTTAGAATATACAAGATTGTTCCATAGCCTCATTGTATGTGAACTTACTCCCACTAGTACCGCTACGGTTAGGCAAGCTAATGTGGTTAGTAACACTTTGGTTTCCCCTTGTTTTATAAGCTGGTAGCTTTTGTAAGCAAAGTAGGCAAATAAGATAAAGATGAAATAATACGTTATTTGTAGGTGGTTAGCTTGAAGTTCCAGAGCTAAAAACAATGCAGTTACAAATGTGCCTAATAGGTACTTTTTTCGGTAAATGAGAACAAAGCCTCCTAATAATGCTGGGGCATAAGCCAATGCCAAGATCTTAGAAATGTGGCCCGCTTCTGTGTATAATAGGTTATACGTACCAAAGGCGTAGGCAATTGCTGCTACCATGGAAACTACCAATGGTTTTTTTAGAGAACCCATGAAGATGAAGAAACCCACCATCAAAAAGAAAAATAGGTTTACCGGTAAGGGTAATAGACCATAAATATAGGAACCAAAGTTACTGGCAATACTATTAGAATATGAACCGGCTATCATGTTACCAGGCATACCACCAAAAACAGAGTTTGTCCACCAGGCCCACTCACCCGTTTTTTCTTTGTAGTCTACTAGTTCTTTTGCATTTCCCCGAGACATTACTTCGTCATGCATAGAGAGTGCCTTTCCACTCATTACGGGAGAGAAATACAAAAATGCTACAAGCAGAAAAATTAATATAGCCAGAAAATAAGGGGCAGAATTTCTTAAGGCAGTAGTAAATTTCATAATAGGTGTTTGTTTTTTGCAGGCAGTCTCTAGTTTTCTGGTTAAGACGCTCCGTATTTTTATGCCAAATATAGATATTCTTTCTTTGCCGAATAGCTGGAATACTATATAAAGTGGCTAATTTCGCAAAAAAACTTATTCGGTGAGGCCAATACTTTCTATAATCACGGTAACATACAATGCAGAGGAATTTATCCAGCGTACCCTTGATAGTATTAGAATGCAAACAAACCAAAGTTTTGAATACGTGGTTATTGATGGGGCGTCTCGTGATAATACACTTCGGTTAATAGAGGAGCACGGTGTACAGCCAGATTTTCTTATCTCAGAACCAGATAGGGGATTGTATGACGCTATGGATAAAGGTTTGGCTAAAGCATCAGGGGAATTTGTTTGGTTTCTGAATGCGGGAGACGAAATTGCTTCTACAGACGTGGTAGAAAAACTTCTTCCTATTTTAGCCTCGGGTGTAGATGTTGTTTATTCCGACACATGGATGGTTAATAATGAGGGGAAGGTTTTAGGTTTGCGTTCGGAGTTACTTCCCCACAAAGTGCCAGAAATATTGATGTGGCAAAAGTTCAAGATGGGGATGCTAGTTTGTCACCAATCATTTATAGCGAGGAAAAGCATTGCACCTAATTATATGAAGAACAATTTGAGTGCGGACATAGATTGGGAAATTTTATGTCTTAAAAATGCTCGGGCAGTACAAGCTTTTCCAGGTATTATAGCTAAGTATCTTATTGGAGGACTATCCAACAAGAGGCAATTTAAATCTTGGAAAGACAGGTATTTGGTTCTCCAAAAGCATTTTGGAGTTATTCCTAACTTCTTGAACCACATAGCCATCCTTATTAGGGCTGTATTACGGTGATTAACGAATATCAAACAAGCTTCCCACGCCTATGGTTTTGGACTTAATGAAACCTTCTCCGTATTTTGCTCCTATTTTGTGACCCATAACATTTCCGCGGGCATTTACAAAATCCAGAAACTCCGATGATGAAATGTAACTACTAGGCTCACTGGAGTCCGGGTTGAAAAATTGACTGCCAAAAGCTTTTATACTTTGTAATTTTATATCCCAAAAATCAGATACATCCACTACAAAATCGGGTTCTATATAGCGGTCCTGTATATAATGGAAGACGTTTTGTGGCCTCCATGCTTCTTGTGTTAACCCGTCTTCTCCGACACTTTCTATACGACGTAAACCACTATAAAAACAAGCATCTGTACATAACTCTGATGCCCTACCATGATCTGGATGGCGGTCAGATGGAGCATTTATTAGTACAAGTGCAGGCCTGTATTTTCTTAATACTTTTATAATACCTAGTTGGTGAGTTTCGTCATTTGTAAAGAAACCATCTCTATATCCAAGGTTTTCTCTTGCGGCAAGCTTTAGCACTTTTGCAGACTCTGCGGCTTCTAAAAGTCTGAGAGGTCCACTACCTCTTGTGCCTAATTCGCCATTGGTCAGATCTACAATGGCAACTTTTTTCCCTGAAGAAATTTCCTTGGCTATGGTGGCAGAACAGCCTAACTCTGCGTCATCTGGGTGTACAGCCAATACCAATATATCTACTTGCATTTCTTATTTTATCCTTAATCTTTCTCCTACCCTTAATTTACGGTCAATAGACCTTTTATTAAGTCTTGCCAATTCGGGAACTGTAATTCTAGCGTTTTTTGCTATTTTATTCAATGTGTCTCCCGAACGTACGGTAACCCAAACAATTTGCTTTACTTCTTCCGGTACCTCTTCTTCAAACTCATCATCAAGTTCATCATCATCTGAATCAGAATTTTCACTTTCAGAAATTACCTTAATCGGTGTACTTGGTCTAGAATTCTTTCCTCTAAGGTAATCCCATAGACGTGATGATATCTGAAACTCCGAACCTCGTATGTTTACCTTATTGCCTGTATAATCATAAATATTCTCTGAGTCAAACTGGTGACCTTCATATCGGGTCTCAAAGTGCAGGTGCGGGCCGGAACTTCTTCCTGTATTTCCACCTAATCCGATAACATCACCAGCTTTTACTAAAGTACCTGTTTCGAATGCAATAGAGGATAAATGGGCATAAAGCGTTTCTAGTCCATTATAATGTCTCACCATAACTGTACGTCCATAGCCGCTATGGGTGTTACTTATACGTACTATACCATCAAATGCGGAATATATCTTTTCTCCGGTGGTTAAAGCTAGGTCAGTTCCCCTATGCCATTTTTTTCTTCTGAGACCAAAATGAGAAGATAATCTAAAGTTATCCAGCATAGGATGCCACTTACGGCCCTCTTTTTCATTATAAAGGGTCATATTTACAATTTCATTAATATCTAATGGTTTTATACCATATGGATTTAAGATTTTAGTATCCCAAATAGAATAATATGAAGCCATGGTAACCATGTTATCAGATCCGTAAAACTTGCCTACTTCTTCTATTTCAACTATAAACAGGTCGCCTTCATCTATAGAAGAGGTGTCTTCGTGTACTACCCGATTTAATTCTCTTAAAGGTTCTATTTTAATACCTTCAGTGTAGTTTGCAGTTTTATTATCAGAAACAGTTTTATTGGTATTAGAACCTTCAAACTGGTTTGTGAATTTCAGTTTTGGGGTGTCCTCAAAAATAAAATCAAACTCGTTAGTTTTGACTTCAGTCTTTTTTGGTGTATTTTTTTGTGGAATCTTTGGGGCGGTTATCACCTTTCCTTTTTCAACTTTCTGAGAAAAGGCAGAAAAGGAAATTAGAATTAACAGGAGGGTGTATATTTTTACTTTTATCATAATTGGCCTTTATTTGTTAACCCGGTAATATATACTTTTATTGTAAAGTGTACATTTTTTTTAGTAGCTTTTCTATCTTTTCTATAGACTGGGTAAAATTATAGTTAGTTAGAACCTTTTTTCGGGCATTGGCACCTAGCTCTTTAGCGGTATTTAAATCCATGGTGTCTAGTTCGTATGCCATTTTTGGTACATTAAGATAGCTAACTCGAATACCCGCATCGTCTTCTACAAACTCGTCGCCACCACCTGTATCACTAAAAGTGAAAATTGGTTTTGCACACATGGCGGCTTCGAGCATTACCAACGGAAAGGGGTCTTCCCTACTGCAGAGTAAGAAATAGTCCATGCTATTAATAAGTGGTACAGCTTCTGGTGTAGGCTCTATCCAACGTATTTTTTCTGTTACTCCTAGTTTTGCAGCATCGTACGTAAGTTGGTATTTCAATGGGTCATTTTCTTTAATACCTATCCAAGCAAACTTTAGCTTCCTGTTTTCTGATCTTGCCGCAATTTGCACAAAGATATCAGGAGCTTTACGCCAGTCTGCATTACCACATGCTGCAATCCAGGTGTAGGAAGGGTCTAAGCCAAATTCACTTTGTACTTTATTTTTATCACTATTTTTTGAGATGGATAAAACGGTATCATTGTCAATAAAAGAGTGAATGACCACAGTTTTATCAGGCATGTCTAGGTTTTGGGCAACTGCATTTGAGCATGCAATAACTTTGTCAGAATACTTATATACTTTATCTAGTATTTTGGGTTCGGCATACTGTTGTATAGAATAAGAAAGTTCATGTATGTGGGTTGCCACAAGACAATTGAACGTTTCTTTAATATTTTCTAACAAATGGGCAGCGGCTATAGTGTTTACATAAGCTAAGCCAATATTGTGCTTTTGCTTAATAATATCCAGTGTGTTTTTCTGGTTTCTTAATAAGCCTTTTTTCTCTTCTTGGTAGTAATAGTGGAGAAAAGTACTCTCCAGTTCCGGTTTGAAACTCCCCCAGTTATTTACAATAAGTAGTACTATTTTGTATCCATTATCTTGTAGGTGTTTCATGATGTTGTACAAGAAAATTTGTGCACCCGCTCTGTTGGCATCGTGGCTTACAAAGAGTATTTCCTTATTTTTATCCATAGAGTGTTTGGTTAACTATTTTACAAATTTTTAGGACAATTTCTTCTTCCAAATCTGGATACAGAGGCAAAGATATTACTCTTGGAGAGATGTCTTCACTTACCGGACAATCGTATTTTGTTTCTAGATAATCAAGTTGGTTAAGGGTGGGATAGAAGTATCTTCTAGGGAAAATGTTTTCTGAGTTAAGTGATTTTATGACTTCCAAAGTTGCTTCCTCAGAAGGCAATATTATAGGGTAGTAAGCAAAGTTATAGTCTAAATCTTCTGCAATCTCAGTTGGCTTAATGAGCTTATCCCAAACAAGATTTTTGTCATAAAGTCTAAACACTCTTTTTCTTCCACCTATAATTTCGGGTTGGTGTTTTAGGTTTACTAAGCCCATGGCTGCATGGAATTCAGAGTTTTTACCATTAATTCCAGCCAGAAAATACTCATCTAACACATGCCCAAAACTACGCATGTGCTTTATTTTTCCAAAGAGCTCTTCATTGTGGCATACCACACTTCCGCCCTCAATAGTATGGAATACTTTGGTCGCATGAAAACTACATGTGCTTACATCACCGTAGGCAAGTAAAGACTTTCCTTTGTAGTTCACACCAAAAGCATGGGCAGCGTCATAAATGACATGTATATTATGTTTTTTACCTATTTCTTGTATTTTCTCTACATCGCAGGGATTTCCATATACGTGGGTGGCTAGTATAGCGGAAGTACGTGGCGTTATGGCAGCCTCTATTAAATCGGCATTTATGTTTAGGTCAGAACTATTTATATCTACAAAAACGGGAGTAAGATTCTCCCATAAAATAGATGTAGTAGTAGCACAATAGGAAAAAGGAGTGGTTATTATTTCTCCTTTTAAATCTAAGGCTTTAATTGCTAACTGTATTGCTATGGTACCGTTTGAGGTAATGGCCAAATAAGGAGTGTCTAGTAAATTTTGTAATTCACTTTCCAGTTTTACCAATAACGGTCCATTGTTGGTAAGCCACTGGTTATCCCAAATTTGGTTTAGTTGGCCAATATATTCCTCTATTGGCGGCAAGAATGACTTGGTTACATTTACTCTTGTGTCCATACATATAAGTTAAGAAAGCTCCTGTTGCCACGACTTTACCGTGATCATTTTTGGTCTCACAGCTCCGGGCCATTTCCCTACCCACTCTGTGCCTTCACGGTAGTCAATTATATCAAAAGCTATGGCGTCTTCAAAGAAATAGACTGGCACTAGCCGGTCTCTAACAATCATAACAGATATATAGTACGAACCGTCGTTAAGGAAATCTCCTGGGATAGGACAAACAGACTTAACGGTCCCTTTTTTATAGAACTGGGCATCATCACCTATGTTAAAGACAATTTCTCCAGTCATGCTGTAGAGAAAAATACTTACATTAAGTTCCGAATTATCTACAAAGTTCCAATATTCTAATTCCAACCTCAATGGGGTGGTGGTATCTAGGTTTGCACGAGTGTGACTTTCATCTGGTACCAGCTGGATGTTCTTTATTTTAACAAACTCATTGCCCGGTGCCAAGTCAGGGTCAGTCCAACTCTGCTGTAGCTGGAATTTGGATACGTTCTTTACGTATTCTGTGATGACCTCGTCAATTGCACCATATTTTACTAGTTCACCAGAACGAAGATAAGCTCCTTTATTACAAAGACCCTGAACAGCTGTAAGGTTATGCGAAACGAATAAAAGCGTACGGCCGCTATTAGACACATCACGCATTTTTCCTATACTTTTCTTTTGGAAATCTGCATCACCTACGGCAAGAACCTCATCTACCACAAGAATTTCCGGTTCTAAATGAGCGGCAATGGCAAAACCTAATCTCACATACATTCCGGAGGAATATCTTTTTACCGGGGTATCTATAAACTTAGAAATCCCTGCGAAGTCTACAATGGCATCAAATTGTTGTGTTATTTCGGCTTTTTTCATTCCCAGAATAGCACCATTTAAGAAAATGTTTTCCCTGCCTGTGAGTTCTGGGTGAAAACCCGTACCTACTTCTAGCAGACTAGCCATACGGCCTTTTACTTTTATGCTTCCGGTAGTAGGCTCGGTTATTTGGCTTAAAATCTTAAGTAAAGTAGACTTTCCTGCACCATTGGCTCCCACAAGCCCAAGCCTGTCTCCTTGTTTTACTTCAAAACTTACATCTTTTAAGGCCCAAAACTCCACTTTTTCTTCAGTAGATTTTGTTGGGTTGGTAAGCTTTTTTGTCCACTTAGTTACAGTGTCACGGAAATCGTCATTGGATTTTCCTTTACTGTTAAGCAAATACTTTTTTGATATATTCTCTATACTGAGCACAGACATTCCGTGAACCAATTTTAAATGTAATCGACGAACGTATTTTCGTGTTTCTTAAAGAACCAAATCGAAAAGAAAAACGTGAGTACTATAAATGCAAGAAGCGGAATGAAACTTTCCCAGTTAAACGGCGAAAAATCACCTAACATAGCCCATCTCATTGCATCTATACAGCCAGTTACCGGATTAAGAACTCCAAGCTTATAAGCCCACTCAGAACCTGCTGATTTATAGCGATCTGTAAGGTATGCTACAGGAGACAAGAACATTCCAAACTGTATAATAAATGGAATAATCTGGCCTATGTCCCTATATTTTACATTAAGTACGGCAAAAATTAGCCCGATACCAAAAGTAGCCATAAAGGTCAGTAATATGATAAAAGGTACAGCTATGATTTTCCAATCTGGTACAAAGTTGTAAGCCATACATATAAAAATAAATACGACCAGTGCTACTATTACGTCTACCAAGCCAACAAAGATGCTCGAAAGAGGAATGATTAACCTGGGGAAATACACTTTGGTAATTAGGTTTGAGTTCTGCACTAGACTGGTACTTATAGTACTTAGACTTTGTGAGAAAAATAACCATATTATTACTCCTGGTGCTACTACCAGATTATAGTTTATATTTAAATCTGTGTCAAACTTTCCGATTCTACCAAAAGCTAAAGACATGACCATGATGGTAATGAGAGGGCGTACTGCTGCCCAGCCAATACCCAGTACAGCTTGCTTATAACGTACCGTTATATCTCGTTTGGCTAGTATCCAAAAGAGTTCATTATAGGCCCAGATTTCAGAGAGATACTCAGAAAGCGATTTTTTGTTGGTGATGGTCCTTACCCGCGAATCCATATTAATTTTCTGGTTCTTCAGACATCACATCTAGGTATGTCTTTCTTAAAGAAATTATCATTATAGCAGCAAAAAGCAGTATCAAACCAGTTAACCGCACGCTTATACCTGCTTTGTTACTACTAACCATGGGTATTAGCACTGGTGTTAATACATGAAAAACCTGGGCTTGTTCTACCAATAGGTTTTTCAAATTATCTAAACTTGCCATATTAGTAGCATACTGACTAGAGACATATGAGGCATCTCTACTTAATTTCGTGGTTTTTGAAGCTGCCAGTGGGTCCACCAGATTTGGTTGGTCATAGGTGTTCCGTGCTAAGGAATTATCAAAACGATACAAAACGGACCTGAGACTATCTACTCGTTTTTCTTGTATCGCAATTAACCTTCGGGTACGAATGGTCCTCATTTTTGTATAGAAACGTTCTGTGGCATCTAGCAAAGTCTCTATGTATGCTTTAGTTAAAAGCTCATTTTCCAGCTTTGCAGACAGGTTATATAAACTGGTTCCTTGCTCAGGTTCTAATACTGTACTTTTTTCGAGCATTCCTATAATTTCCGATATAGCCATGGTTTCGTCTCTAGTAAACTCTTCACCTGGTTTCTTTTTAGTGTACCGGATATCTGCAAAATAGGATGGACCATAAAAAAGACCTCCGCCCCATTGGTTTTCTTTAATGCCACTGCTATCAACCACAAAGTTTATAAGTAAATCTTTACGACCAAAAAGTTCTATCTCGGTCATAAGAGCATCTTCAAATACTGTGCGAGATGTAAGAACCTCGCTAAAATTAGCGGCATCAAGTAAGCCACCAGAGGGATTTCCACCTCCCAGTCCGAATGCCGATGCAAGTCCCCCCATTTGGCCACCGCCTCCTCCTTCCAAGTCTATATTGAAGACAGTTTTGCCGCCATAAAGTCCATCTTTACGCAAGTGAGTGAACTTTATGTAGTC
>CAZBAV010000001.1:162192-183472 GCA_964489955.1 uncultured Lacihabitans sp.
CAATTATATTTCCTATTAACAGGGCAATAACTAATATCTGCCAATTTTTCCCCAAGAATCGGAAATAACTAAAAACAGATTTAAGGAATTCTTTTGTAGAAATTTGGTCTTTATTTTCCATTTTACCTAGTAAATCTAATAAGTCCTATAATAGTTACGATAGTCCCTAGGGTACCACTAATAGTAGCAATTAAGCCGGAAAATTGGTTAAACTGCTCAGCAGTAGTTGCCATTTTTTGAGGAACTACAATTTCACTTCCTGGTTCTATTTTAGGATGAAATCTGGCAAATAAAAATTTCCTCGTACGGTCTATCTTACCGTTAGGATATTGAACATATGCACTTGCACGAGCTGATTTCTTAGTAAACCCACCCGATTGCGAAACGTAGTCTAGGAAACGCATAGAAGGATTGAATTTTACAGATGTAGGGTAAAGTACTTCGCCTTCTATCCTAACAGTTTCTAGTCTCTTAGGAATGAAAATCTCATCTCCATCTTGTACAGTAACATTGATTTCGTCATTGTTGGGATTTCTTAAGATAAGATCCAATTCAATACCAATTTCCGTAGGGAGAATAGCAGCAATATCTACCTCCCTTGCTGTTATAGGGCCTTCTGTGGTTTCATCTACAGCTTCAGCACTTTTAATTTTGGCACTGACATTTTGATTGGCCATAGACTCTTCTCTTCTAGCTCTCTGTCTTTCTGTAAGGGCTGTTTGTCTTATAAATGTGGCTCCTTTTGGATAAGCAAGGCTTTGGTTTATGCCTCCAGCACGAGCTATAATATCAGAAATTTTGTCGTTTTTGTACATAATTGGAATTAACCCTGGATAGAGAACTTCGCCAGTTACTTTAACAAAACCTTGTTTTTCATAATTTGGAGATGTTCGCACTATTATTTCATCAAAAGGTTCTAGCTTGTCGCTGTGTCCTCCTGAAACCCAATCGAAATCTTTAGAGAGAGTATAGTTTCTAACTTCCGAAATTTGGGCATCAGCCTGAGTGGGGTCTATAACCCTTTTTCTCCGGGATACTAGTACATTTGTAAGAGATGCGGCTTCGGTAAGACCGCCCACTTGAGTTATGACATCTTCTATGGTCATATTTTTTACATAAGGCAACTCAACCCCAGTTTTTGCATCTGGGTTGTTTATAGCACCTTGTATACGTATATACGCTTTTTCTGTTAGTTCAAATATACTGGGAACAACAACACGATCTAATCTTTGTAACTTTTGGTCAAGAGATTTGTCTAGTTCTATATCCCGAAGGTTAAGTGTGATATTAGATACTGTAAGGTCAGAGTTTGTTCTAAAAACGTTAATTCGCCCTTCTAGTGATTCTTCTCTTAATCCTTGTGCAGATTTTACCAAAGCTAAAACAGTAGGGTTAGAATCTAGGGAATATTCTCCCGGTCTGAAAACAGCTCCTTCTATAGTTACCATGTTTTCGAAACGATCTAATACTCTTTCTACCACAAGTGAGTCGCCGGAATTCACAAGTTCTTTATTGAAGGCACCTTTTTCTACGTTAACTATTTTTCTTTCGTTACTTGTATTTCTGTAGAGCTTTAATATATCCGAAAAGGCATACTGGTTAAAGCCACCTGCATATTTTATTAGGTCTGCTATAGTTTCATTTGGTAGAATCTCAAACAAACCACTTCTTTTTAAGTTTCCGCTAACAGCAGTACGGGATACAAACGGGCCTACGTGTACAATATCTTGGTCCTTTAAGAAAAAGTCAGCTTTGGAATAGCCATTAACCAAATAATCATAAAGGTCTATTGTTGCTATTGCTCTATTTCCTCTTATTAAGTGTATTTGACGGAAGGTTCCTATCTCATTTGGGCCACCTGAAGAGTAAAGGGCGTGCATCACAGTACTGAAAGAGGTGAGTGTATACGTTCCGGGAGCTATTACTTCGCCTCTTACATTTACTTTAATAGATTTATATCCGGAAAGTGTTAGCCTAAGAAATGTGTTAGGATTATTACCTCCTAGGCCTGGGTATTTTCTTGCCAATGCCGATTTTATTTTAGCCTGAGCCTCTTCTATAGGAAGGCCAATAACGTTTACGAGTCCACTTTTTTCTAGTACAATAAAACCATCGGGTCTCACGGTAGTAATTATTTCCTCTTGCGAAATACCATGTATGTTTAGTGTTATTTTATCCCCTGGCCCAAGTACGTAGTTATTTGGAGTCGCAATATTTATTGCCTGCGTGAAATCAAAAGTAGAGTTGGCAAACATATTAGAGCCGAAAACCCTCTTTCGTATTGCAGCCCGAGCTTCATCAGCTTCAAGTTCTGCTTCTAATGTCAATCTCCTTGTTTCTTCTGCAGTAATAGCTGCTTCATCTGTAGCAGTTATTAGGGCGTCTCTACCCTCCATTGTTGTTGTAGGCACCAAGCCTGGTTTCGGTTTGTTAGCTACACCATTGGTAGGAGTAGTGGCAGGAGGAGTAGTCTTTTTCGGTGTAGTTTTAGGGAGTTCGGTAGTTGTACCAGTGGTATTTTGCCCAAAGGAAAACGAAACGCCCCCAAAAAATAAAATAAGAGATACTAATATCTTTATTGGAGTATTTGTCATATTTAATTCGAAAAAATTCGTTTAGATTACGTTAAAACCCGACTCTTTATTTTAGAGGTACAAAAATAGGTTAAGAAAATTAATTATTTCGTACTTTGTAGTTTAAAAGTGAGTTTAAGGTTAAATTTACACTTCCAATTATTTCCTGTTTTTTATGGCTGAACCCAATATGAGTAATTATGATGAAGAGAGTATCCGTTCCCTAGATTGGAAGGAACATATTAGGCTTAGACCTGGTATGTACATCGGTAAATTGGGAGATGGGACTGCTCCGGACGACGGTATTTATGTACTCATGAAGGAGGTTATGGATAACTGTATAGATGAGTACGCTATGGGTTTTGGTAAATCTGTAGAAATTTCTATAAATGAGGGAGTTGTTAGCGTAAGAGATTATGGAAGGGGTATTCCACTTGGGAAACTGGTAGAGGTAGTTTCTAAAATTAATACAGGTGCGAAGTACGATTCTAAAGCCTTTCAAAAAGCGGTTGGTCTAAATGGAGTGGGTACAAAAGCGGTTAATGCTCTGTCATCTTCTTTTACAGTGATTGCTTACAGAGAAGGAAAATGTAGAAGTGCTACTTTTTCTAAAGGAGAATTGCTTACGGAAACAGAACTTCAGGATACTACAGAAAAAAACGGAACTTTTGTGAGTTTTGTGCCTGATAATACAGTTTTTAAGAACTATCACTACATACATCAATATGTAGAGAATATGATTTGGAATTACTGTTATCTTAATTCCGGATTATCAATCTACTTAAATAAGAAGAGGTTTTTCTCGGCAAATGGCTTATTGGATTTGTTACAAAGAAAGACTGACGAATCGTCGCTAAGATATCCTATTGTGCATCTTAAAGGTGAGGATATAGAGATAGCTCTAAGCCATGGGAACCAGTATGGAGAGGAGTATTATTCTTTTGTGAATGGACAAAATACCACACAAGGTGGTACCCACTTGTCTGCATTTAAGGAAGCTATCGTGCGTACGGTGCGTGACCACTTTGGTAAGGATTATGCCTCAGAAGATGTACGCCAGTCTATAATTGGTGCGGTAGCTGTACGGATACAAGAACCTGTTTTTGAATCCCAGACTAAAACCAAGCTAGGTTCTAATAATATAAGTTTAGAAGATAACGCACCTACTGTGCGTAGCTTCATTAATGATTTCGTGAAGGAAAAATTGGATAATTACCTTCACATGAACCCGGAAGTAAAGGATGCTTTAAAGCGAAGAATTGAGCAGTCTGAAAGGGAGCGTAAAGAACTAGCTGGTGTTAAGAAAATAGCAAATGAACGTGCTAAAAAGGCAAATTTGCATAATCGTAAATTGCGTGACTGTAAATACCATCTTACAGACGAGAAGTTTGAAGACAAGTTGGATACCATGCTTTTTATAACCGAAGGAGACTCTGCAAGTGGTTCTATCACTAAAGCTCGAAATCCAGGAACACAAGCGGTTTTTAGTCTTCGAGGAAAGCCGTTGAATTGCTATGGGTTGAGTAAGAAAGTGGTATACGAAAATGAGGAGTTTAACCTCCTCCAGCATGCACTAGATATAGAGAATGGGATTGAGACTTTAAGGTATAATCAAATCATCATTGCCACAGATGCCGATGTGGACGGCTCTCATATTCGCTTGTTGCTGCTTACTTTTTTCTTGCAATTTTTTCCTGAATTAGTAAGGGAGGGGCATTTGTTTATTTTGCAAACTCCTCTGTTTAGAGTTAGGAATAAGAAAGAGACATTTTACTGTTATTCTGACGAAGAAAAGAGAACCGCAATAAGTAAATTAGGTGGTAAACCAGAGATTACCCGATTTAAAGGACTAGGCGAAATCTCGCCACACGAGTTCGAGGGATTTATTGCTAAAGATATAAAATTAGAGCCTGTTATTTTAGAAAAGGAATCTTCAATTCCGAAAATATTGGGTTATTATATGGGTAAAAATACACCGGAAAGACAAGTGTTTATCATTGATAACCTCATTGTAGAACAAGATATAGCCGAAGAAAAAGAAGTAGTAGAAATTGTAGATTAAGGATATGACCATTGAAGACGCTAGAAAGGAAATTGACAACATTGACGAAAAGCTAATAATGTTGCTCAATGAGAGAATGGGGTGGGTGAAAAAAGTAGGCGAGATTAAGAATAGTAATAATGCTGTAATCTATAGACCGGAAAGAGAAAAGTGGATTCTGGATAAGATGAAAAGTATTTCTAAAGGGCCGCTCGGGAATAATGCAATAGAGGCTATTTTTCTTGAGATTTTTGCAGCTGCACGTAACATAGAACTTCCAGAAAGAGTCGCCTTTTTGGGGCCTGAAGGGAGTTTTACTCATCAGGCTGCCGAAAGTCGTTTTGGGGCTGTTTCGGAATATATGACCCTACCCACAATCCAGTCTGTTTTTGAGGCCGTAGAGACTGAGAGAGCCCGGTTTGGCGTAATTCCAATAGAGAATAACCAAGAAGGAATTGTATATGAAACAGTAGATTTATTAAGCTCTACTAATGTATCAATTGTGGCGGAACTAAAAATTCCAGTACATTTTGCTCTTGCTACAGAGGCCGATAATCCATCTAAAATTAAGCGAATATATTCCAAAGATATTGCGTTCCGACAGTGTCGCGGTTTTCTTAACCGCTATTTTGAACAGCAGAACCCAGAAGAGATACAAGTGGAGTCTACCTCCAAAGCAGCTAAATTGGCTTCCGAGGATCCTGAATCTGCGGCTATTTGTAGTGAAATAGCTTCTAAGCTTTACAGATTACCCATTCTCTTTAATAATATTGAGGACAATAGTAATAACCGTACCCGTTTTTTCGTGCTATGCAAGGATTATGTGAACCAGCCATCTGGTACAGATAAGACCACTATAGTGGCGAAACTGCCAAAAACCGACGAAGCAGGTTCTTTAGCAACGTTCTTGAACGACTTTAAAAAGTACAACATTAACCTTACCAAAATAGAAAGCAGGCCGTACAAGGGTAATGAAGATTTTAACTTTTGGTTTTTTATTGAGTTTCTTGGCTACTTCCAGGATGAGGGCTTCCAGAAGATATATAAAAAGAACAAAGACTTTATAAGGGTCTTGGGGTCTTATGTTAAAAATGCATAAAGTATATAGCTTCCAGAAATGGAAGCTATATACTTTATAGGATCATACCACCTGTTTGTAGCTGTCTATCTAGATTATACTTTATAAAACCCTCGTCCTCCTTCTTTATTTTATAAATACCGTAAGAGCCTGCTGGTATAACATTTATTGGGAAAGCAGTATTATAATAGAGAGTATAATAAGAGCGTTTTAAGGCAAAGTCTTTCAGGTTTGAACGTTGCTTACGAATAGGGAAAATAAACTGATACTGGTCATTTTCAAGAGAAAAATAGATTTCTTCTTCCGAACTTTCAATTGGTCCTGAAATCATCAGATAGTTGTCTATAATACTATAGTCCAGGTTCTCCCGTTTTTTAGAGCTTGGCCATTTGTTAAACTGGTCTAAATTGGACTTAGGGAAAATATAACTTCCTGTTTCTAATGGTTCCTTCAAGAGAGGATTCACTCTTGAAACGTGACTAGAATCACTGTAACCGTTCGCCCAGGTGCCATTAATCTGATAGTTTATAGCATCTGTTATCGTATTCTCCTTTACAAAATAGCCTGTTTGTGCTGCATTATAGTAAGAGAAGAGAAGTATTGAAAAAGTTACAATAGATGTGGCTTTAGCTCCTTTTGAGCCAAAGTTTACAACATAAAAGCTCCAAAGACCAATTAAAAATAGGGAAGAGTTTATAGTATATCTACTCAATACTGGGAAACCCGTACGAGTTAAGCCCATTAGGATTCCTGTAGCAATAAAAAAAGCTAAAAATGCCAGGAAAAACTGGCTAGATTTAGACATTTTTAGTTTTTGTAAACTGTTTTTTAAGTGATTTAAAGGGTAAACCTTAAAAACGAGAAACAGTAACGCAATAAGACTGGTTAAGCCTAAGACCTGAGGTAGAAGCTGTTTTACGGCCGAAGCGTTAAGACTGCTGGATAAACCTACTATATTTAATGCATAAGCTCCTAGGAATTCGAAGCAATAACGTATAGCTGCAATCGGGTTTTCGGTAGGGGATATAACATCCGTGTTTACCCAGCTTGGTTTAGTGTACCCCGTAAAATAGACCAAGATGGTTATTATGGACAAAATAGCCCAAACGAGACTCTGCTTGTATTTTTGGTTTACCAATAGTAACAATCCGCCTAGGATAAAAACTAAGATGCCGTTTCCATGAGAAAAAATGGCCAAGACTGCAAAAACGAAACCCCATAAGAAGTATCTTTTTTCTAAATATATCAAAGAATAAATAGAAAGAACCATATAGAGTATAACAGAGAAGTTCTGGAAAGGAACCATTAAAGACTGTAAACTCTCATAGTATTGTGCATGGAAAAGTAGAAAAACTATAGGGAGGATTGCCCAGTAAGTAATTCTCTCTTTACGTAAAACCCTGTATACAATAAGAAAAATACCTATAAGGTTTACAAAACCCAGCATAGCAAGGGCTTTCAGTTCAAACTTTCCTGTGGCTATATAAATAAGGAGGGTAAAGAAACGATCGTTTACAACTCGGTGTTCATTATTTAACGAAAAGAAATTATGGAGTTTCCAATTTAGAGGCTTGTCTGTAAACAGGTCATGCACAGGCAATATTATTCCATGGAAATCATCCCACCAAGGAATATTTACGGTGATTTGATTCTGAAAAAACCATAAAAGGAGTATTGTAACTATAGCTATACACCAAAATGTCCACTTTTTCATTTACTTTATAGGTTTAATACCTCTCTCGCCTGTTTTGCATCTAGTGCTATTTGGGCTTTCAACTCGTCAATACCGCTAAATTTCTTTTCATCACGGATAAAATCTATGAGTTCAACTAATACGTTCTCTCCGTAAATATCTTCTGAAAAATCGAAAATGTTAACTTCTTGAGTCACGCCTTTTCCTTCTACTGTCGGGCGTGAACCTATGTTCATTACTCCACCGTAGTACTGGCCGCGTACAAAGGCTTTTACTACATAAACGCCCGTTTTTGGTATTAGCTTGAACTCGTTCTCTATTTTTACATTTGCGGTTGGGAAACCTATGGTACGGCCTAATTGCCTACCTTTTACTACCGTACCAGAAAAGTGGTAGTTTCTACCAAGCAGCTCTTTTGCTATTTTCACATTGCCTTCAGCAATGGCCCTCCGTATTTTTGTAGAGCTTATTGTTATATTATCTACTTCTTGTCGGTTTATTTCTTCTATTTTTATCTTAAACCGTGTAGAATGCTCTAGAAGGTAATCAATTCCACCTTCTCTATTTTTACCAAACCTGTGGTCGTAACCAATAACTATGGCTTTTGTACCGAGGTTTTGTATGAGAATTTCCTCTATATATTGTTCCCTACTTAGCTCAGAAAACTCACGAGTAAACGGTAAGATAACCATGTGGTCTACTCCAAGCTTTTCTACGAGTTCTATTTTTTCTTCTATGGTAGTGAGAATCCGAGAAACATTGGCATTAGAAATGACCAATTTAGGATGAGGCCAAAAAGTAAGTAACACAGATTCGCCATCTATTTCCTTTGCCTTTTCTACTAGGCGGGATATTATTTTTTGATGCCCCACATGTACGCCATCAAATGTACCCGTGGTTACCACTGCATTTCCTTTCGGGAGGAAATCACTTAGTTTGTGGCAAATTTTCATTGTACTTTTTTATAGTTTCTATCGCTTGGTCTACAGACCATGCATTTTGTACAGAGAACTGGCCAATGCCTTCTCTACGTAATTCTATTAAATGAGCTCCGCTACCCAAAGCTATTCCAAAGTCACGGGCTATACTTCTAATGTACGTCCCTTTGCTACAAATGATTTCAAAGCCTACTTCGGGGAAGTTTTCTGTGTTTATTTCAAACGAGAAAATTTCCAATTCCCGAGGTTTGATTTCTACATCTACACCTTTTCTGGCAGATTCGTATGCCCGTTTACCATTAACTTTTACTGCAGAAAACACTGGCGGAACCTGACTTATCTTTCCTAAGAATAACAATCGGGCTTTTTCTAAGAGTTGGCTGTCTATATGCTCTATAGGAAACTCTTGGTCAACGTCGGTTTCAAGGTCAAAAGAAGGAGTTGTTTTACCCACTAAGAATTTGCCGGAATAAACCTTTACTTGCGATTGGTATAACTCAATCTCTTTTGTTTTTTTGCCTGTACAAATGATTAACAAACCTGTGGCTAAAGGGTCTAAAGTACCTGCGTGTCCTATCTTGATCTTTTGCGGTTTTAAAGCATACTTAAGCTTATTTACTACGTCAAAGCTAGTCCAAGTAAGGGGTTTGTCTACTAAAATTACCTCTCCCGATGCAAAATTCATCTTTAAATTATTTGTAGGCTATGACCACTAAGTAACATGATAATAATGATGCCGCCCACCACAATCCTGTACCAGCCAAATGCCTTGAATCCGTATTTTGAAACTACACCGATAAAGAATTTTATAGCTATTATAGCGACTACAAATCCAACTGCGTTTCCTACAAGAAGAAGGTTAATTTCTTTCTGGCTAAGCACAAAACCTTTGTCCAGGTAGCTTTTCAGCTTAAGTACTGTGGCTCCAAGCATCATCGGAATCGCAAGGAAGAATGAAAACTCGGCGGCCGCTTTACGGGTCAGTTTTTGGGTCATACCTCCCACTATAGTACTGGCAGACCTTGAAGTTCCGGGAATAAGAGCAAGGCATTGGAACAGACCAATTTTTAATGCTTGCATGTAACTTAGCTTATCTGAGTCATCAATTGTCGGTTTATTGAACCATTGATCTACAAATAGCAATATGACTCCGCCAATAACTAAGGTAATACCTACAGTGAGCGGACTTTCTAGCAAAGAGTCTATTTGATCACTGAATAAAAAGCCAAAAATAGACGCAGGAATGGCCGCCACCACGAGTTTGAAATAAAAATTAAGTGACTGGAAAAACCTTTTGTAATATAAAACTAAAACAGAGAGTATGGTGCCCAACTGGATAGCTATGGTGAACAGTTTAACGAATGCATCAGTTTCTAAACCCATAAGTGCCGATGCGATAATCATATGACCTGTAGAAGAAACAGGCAAAAACTCTGTTAAGCCTTCTATAATGGCTAAAATAATAGCGTGTATAAAATCCATTTATTTCCTTAAGATGGCGTAAAATTCAATTAAAAAGCCTACAAAAACGATTATTGGCCCTAAGGTTATTCCTAAAAATCCGAAACCAAATTCTTCTTTGTCTAATGTCATAATAATAAAGCCAAGTGCTATAACACAGATGCCTATAATCATGAAAATATAGTTTTGCTTTTTAAAAGGTAGCGATGTCTTGTCGTTCTTGTTTGACATAAAAATATATTTTTAGTAAAGTTTATCTAATTCCATTTTGTTATAACGTGCTACTGATTGGTATGTACTAAGTGTGCCTACTAATGGGCCTAAAATTAACAGTATACCAAAAAGTACATACAAAAGAGTGTTGTTTCCCAGGAGTGACAGACCTTCTATTTGTTTTGTAGTAACATACACAGTTACATAAATTAGTACTACACTTAATATACCAGCAAATAAACCTTGAAGTAAGCCTGTCCGTAAAAAGGGTTTTTGTATAAACCAATCTGTGGCACCTACCAGCTGCATTGTTCTGATAATGAAGCGTTGAGAGTATAAAGCAAGTTTTATCGTGTTATTAATAAGTAAGAGAGTAGCCACAAAGAATATAAGCACTACTACAGATACTATTTTATAAATCTTATTTATGTTGGTGATTACGCCTTGTAGGAAATCTTTAGGGTAATCTACCTCTGCTACCCCTGGCATAGCTTCTATTTGTTGTTTAAGTTGAGATAGTTTGCTGCTAGAGATATGTTCTTCCTTTAACCGTATAGTATAGTGGTTAAACAAAGGATTGTCTGATAATGCTTCTCTGAAATCTTCACCAGTTTCTTTTAGGAAAACTTCCGCAGCTTCTTCTTTGGATTTATAAAGTATAGCAGGAACATTATTTGTGATATCTGCAATATCCATCTTAAGCAGTTGGGAACGCAAACTTACAACCGTTACAGAATCTGCCTCGTTTCTAAGGAAAACCTGTAGCTCTACATTCTGTTTTACGTACTTTATAAACTCTTTTGAGGTTATAGCAAGCCATCCGCAAAAACCAATAAGAAACAGGGCAACTGTAAGACTTACAGTTATTAAAATACCCGGATAATTTCCTAGTTTACTGTTGATATTCATTGTTTTGCTATTGAATACTTGGTTCAAAGATAAGTTAAACTATTGTACATCTGCCTATTTTAAGGTTTTTTAAGGATTATTCACCTCTCTTTGCTAACTCTTTTAGCGAGTTCCATTCGGCAATCATCTCTGGCATGTTTTGTTCTATTATAGCTTCTATTCTTGTTGTGATTTCCTCTAATGTGGCATTATCATCAAAAGTTATAGGTTTCTTAAACTTTACGCTTAGAGTGGTATTCCGCCTTTTGTACTTTAGGCCGGTTTTGTTAAAAGCCCTTCGGAAACCATTTATTACTACAGGTACTATGATAGGTTTGTTTTCCATAATCATATGGGCAGTACCTTTCCGGATAGGAGCATAAGGACTGGTGGTGCCTTGCGGGAAACTTACTACCCAGCCAGCTTTCAAGGCTTTTGATACATTATCGCCTGCTGAGGAATCTACTTCTCTTTTTACATTTTGGCCTTCTGCACGCCAGCTTCTTTCTACCAAGATTGCACCAGCCAGGCTGAAAATCTTAGGTAAAAGTCCCTTTTTCATTGTCTCTTTTGCTGCCACATAAAAGGTGTATGCACGGGGGGCAAAGAGATATATAGGAAACAGCTTCTTACCAAACCCCCATTTGTTGTTCGAGAAAATGTGGTAAAAAGAAATTACGTCGGCAAAGTAGGTTTGATGGTTAGATATAAAGAAGACATTTGTATTAGGCAATTCATCTAAATACTCATCTCCTTCTATTTTTAGTTTATTGGCAACCGCAATTTTCCAAAATGTAAACCAGCCTGCACAGAAAATAATAATTCTTTTCAGTACCATCCAATTACCAAAAGGGTCTCGTTGGAATAAGCCTAATAAATCGAAATGAGCCAGAAACCTTAAAAAAACATTAGGATTATGGCTGCGACGAGGCAAGAAGTTCTTTAATATCCGAATCATAGTGTGGCGTTTTAGTTCCGCTTGTCTAGCTCGTCTCTAATTTTTGCTGCCTTTTCGTATTCTTCGTTTACTATGGCTTCGGCAAGCTGAGCTTGCAAATCAGATAGGGAAAGTTGGTCTAATTTATCTTTGCTCTTAACCGGTACTACTTTAGATGATTTGGGCTCGGGATTTTCTTCTCCCATTTCTTCTGCCGTGATTCCTGCTACTTTTAGTACCTCATTTGTAGTGTAAATAGGGGCATTAAAACGAATAGCAATGGCAATGGCGTCAGACGGACGGGCATCAATATTTTTTTGCCTTATACCATCAGTACAAACTATGGTAGAGTAAAAGACGCCTTCTTGGATATCTGATATGACAATTTCCTCAATCGAGAAATCAAAAGACTTTGCAAAAGATTTGAATAAGTCGTGTGTGAGTGGCCTCGAAGGGTTTATTTTTTCTATTTCTAATGCTATGGCCTGGGCTTCGAAAATCCCAATAATGATTGGGAGCCGCCTGTCGCCAGCAATCTCATCTAGTACTAATGCAAAAGAACCTGCCTGTAACTGACTAGGAGAGAGGTTTAATATTTCTAATTTTATTTTTTCCACACTGCAAATATAGCTTTCTAAATTCTCTTTTTTGTCTAGTTCGGGCTTTTTTTGTGAACTACCTAAAGTACTGCTCCACACCCATACCAAATAAGGAAAAATCGTATTTGGCTGGGTCGTTACTATCCAGAGTCTTTAAGACTTGTGTAATTTCTGTAGCCATAGCCCAGTCGGCTTTCGGTCGGTTTGTTAAGTTTAATTTGCGGGCAACGTTTTCTACATGTACATCGCAAGGGATAATAAGCTCGCTGGTAGGGATCTTTTTCCACAAACCGAAGTCAACACCTTGCTCGTCTTTACGTACCATCCAGCGTAAATACATGTTGAGTCTTTTGCAGGCACTACCAGATATGGGTGATGGGATGTGTTTAGAAGTTCTCACCTTTTCTGTTTCGCCGGCAAAAAAGTACGATTTGAAATTCATGAGGCTTTGTTTTGTGTGTTCTTCGGTGCGGTCTCCAAGTACAAAAGCATCTTCTAGGCTGCTATGCTTTTGGTAGTGCTGCTGTAAAAAATGCAAGGTATAAAGGAGGTCGAAGCTATTAAAAGTACGATGTTTAAACCCTAATAATTGTTTTTCCTTTTCCAGTTGGGCATTACGTATAAAGTCATAAGGCGTTCCATCCATGTAAGATAGAAGTTCTTTGCACTTGCTAATAATAGTTTTACGTTGTCCCCATGCTAAGATAGCCGCAAAAAAACCTGCAATTTCAATATCCTGCTTTAGAGTATATGAATGAGGTATTTGTATTGGATCGTTTTCTATAAAGCCCGGCTTGTTATACTCTATGAACTTACGTTCTAGTAGCTCCGCTGTCTCTTTACTTACCTGCAACTGGATTTTCGGCAAAAGGTAAATAATATTCTACAGTGGCTCTCATACGGGTATCTGTAGGTCTCAGCTGATAATAAGCATAAGGAGACAGTTTAACCATAATGTTTTGATCTGGGCCTACCTGACTCAAGTTTGCTATTACTTTTGCTACAATACTATGACCGGTGGCCTCATTAGTGACTTTTATATTTGAACCCACAGGAGCCGTTCTATGTAGTGCCAAATATATATTGGCTCTGTTGGGCGTAGAAATAACTTCGGCTAAACCTGTTTCTTTAACATCTCGGCCAACTCGTTTCATTACGAGTTCGGTTCCTCTTTTAGATGTACTTGCGATTTTCGCAATCTCTGTAGCATCTACCTTTAATTTATCGCCAACTTTTATGGAATTATTAGTAAGGTTATTGGCTTCTACTAAGTTAGAGATGTCAATATTATACTTTTTAGAGATAGAGAAAACAGTCTCTTTTGCTTGTACTACGTGGGTCTTTTCAGTAGTTTTTGTGGCATCTTTAGTACCATCCGTTTTTTTTGCGATAACAACGGCGTTAGCTGGAGTTGGGCTATTCTTGGGGAATTTTATGGACTGTCCCACTTTTATATCAGCTTTACCGTCCGCAAACTCTGGGTTTAACGTCTCTACTGTGGCAAAATTAGTGTTATATTTTTTTACCAAACTATAAAGCGTCTCTTTGGCTTGTACTTTATGTATTATGTACGATTCATTGTTTCCCTTTTGCGAAAATACAGCAAAAGACAACAACAAGAATGTTGGTAGGATAAGATACTTTTTCATTTGTTTTTGTAGGAAAGCTTATTACAAAAGTACTTATTTTTTATAATTTCCCAATAAGTAAAGGAAATTATATTTGCTTGGTTAAATTTGTAGTATAAAACAATATTCACATTGCAGATTCTTGGAATAATCCCTGCTCGTTATGCTTCAACCCGTTTTCCTGCTAAGCTTTTGAAAGAAGTTAATGGGAAGTCTATCCTAGAAATGGTGTACAGACAAGCTCTCAAAGCTAACTGTTTGGCAGAAGTAGTAGTGGCTACAGACCATGAAATTATCCATGAACATGTATCGTCTTTTGGAGGAAAGGTGGTTATGACTTCTCCAGAACACCAAAGTGGAACAGACCGCTGTGCAGAAGCACTTATGCTAGCCGGAGGTACTGTAGAATATGATTTTGTGGTGAATATACAAGGGGACGAACCTCTTATGGATCCACAAAATATAGAACGTCTTTGTAGCTCTTTTACTATAGGTTCGCAAATAAGCTCGGCATATATAAAGATTACGAATTTAGATGATCTTCTAGATCCTAATCTTGTGAAAGTGGTGTTAAGTGAAGACCAAAACGCACTTTATTTTAGTCGCACTCCTATACCGCACATACGGGGAGTTGAGACCAGCAAATGGCTTGAGGCTAGTCCTTTTTATAAACATTTGGGCTTGTATGGGTACAGGACAGATATTCTTGAGAAGATTGTTAGGTTTCCGTTAGGGAAACTTGAACAACTAGAAAAATTAGAGCAACTTCGGTGGTTGGCCAGGGGCTTGCAGATAAAGATGGTTGAAGTCTTTTCCGACGGTATTGGAATTGATACCGAAGAAGATTTTATCAAATTGAAACAATTTTTGGCGGGTAAATAACGTATTCAATCTAAATTCAAAGAAATAAATTATGAGTAGAAGTACGATTTTGTGGGCAGATGACGAGATAGAATTATTAAAACCGTATATAGTTTTTTTAGAGCAAAAAGGTTATGACGTAACGCCTGTTCCTAGTGGTACCGATGCATTGGATTTGGTTGAAAAACAAAACTTTGATGTTATTTTTCTAGATGAAATGATGGCGGGTATGACAGGTCTTGATACCCTTGCCGAAATAAAAAAAATAAAGCCTAATATTCCGGTGGTTATGATAACCAAAAGTGAGGAAGAAAGGATTATGGAAGAAGCTATCGGTTCCAAAATTGCCGATTATTTAATTAAACCTATAAATCCGAACCAGATTTTACTGTCAGTAAAAAAGATATTAGATAACAAGAGGTTGGTGGCAGAGAAAACTAATTCTAGTTATATGCAGGATTTCAGGCAAATTAGTATGCAGTATAATGACGAGCTAAATTTCGAAGAGTGGGTAGATATTTATAAAAAGCTTGTTTTTTGGGAGTTGGAGATAGACCGCTCTACAGATAAGTCTATGGAAGAGGTGTATCAGATGCAAAAGTCGGAGGCCAATACACGTTTTGCCGAGTTTATAGAGGATAATTATGAAGATTGGATGACCAGTCCTAATGTGAAAAAGCCGGTACTCTCTCATACTTTGCTTAAAACCAAAGTTTTCCCTAAGCTACAAGAAGGTTCGCCTTTGTTTTTTGTGCTTTTAGATAACTTCCGCTGGGATCAGTGGAAGATTTTGGAAGAAATTATTGGCGACTATTTTGTTGTGGAAGAAGATGATAGTTATTTCTCTATCCTTCCTACCGCCACTGGCTATGCACGTAATGCAATTTTCTCCGGGCTCACGCCATTGGATATGTCCCGCCAACATCCCGATCTATGGGTAACTGATGAAGGCGATAATGAAGAAGGTCTCAATAAAAACGAAGAAGAGTTCCTTCGTAGACATCTAAAAAAAGCTAATCTCAACATTCCGTTTAGCTTCCATAAAATACTAAATAATAACCAAACCAAGAGCCTTGTAGATGGCTTTAATAATCTGTTAAAGAATGATTTGGTAGTGGTAGTGTTTAACTTTATAGATATGTTATCACATGCTCGTACAGATATGGCAGTTATTAAAGAACTGGCTCCTGATGAGGCAGCTTACCGTTCTATAACTAAGTCATGGATAGAGCATTCGCAGATCTTGGATTTCTTTAAATTAGTGGCCTCTAAGGGCGGGCGTTTGGTAGTGACAACAGACCATGGTATGGTAAAAGTACGAAACGCAAAAAGGATTGTGGGAGATAGGAATGTAAATACAAATTTAAGATACAAGCAGGGAAAAAATCTTAATTTAGATGATAAGGCAGATTTTGTGATTGAGGTGCGTAAACCTGAAAACTATAAATTACCTAGTCCTAATTTATCTACGTCGTATTTCTTTACTACTAATGATTATTTCTTCGCGTACCCAAATAATTATAACTACTATGTGAGTCACTATAAGGATACGTTCCAGCATGGCGGAGTATCTTTGGAGGAAATGATTATACCAATCTGCTATTTAAAAGCGAAACAGTAGTTCTTAAAAGGAAAGATCTTTTATGTGCCCCTTTTCGCAGTAGATAGTGCGTTTGGGGTATCTTTCTATTAAGTCAAGCTCATGAGTAGCCATGAGTACGGCCGTTTTGTAGTCCTTGTTTATCTTAAAAAACAGCTTTAGGATTTCTACGGACTTTTCGGGGTCAAGATTTCCTGTAGGCTCATCGGCCATCAAGATTTCGGGTTCATTAAGAAGAGCACGGGCAATAGCTATACGCTGTTGCTCTCCACCGGAAAGCTGGTGCGGCATTTTCTTTAGGACATCTGGTAAACCTACCATGTCCAGTACTTCGTTTACACGATTGTCTATTCCTTCGTTACGTTCCATGGCTTGCATGAAGAACTTAAGGTTTTGGTAGACATTACGGTCTGTAAGAAGTTGAAAATCTTGGAAAATGATACCGATTTTCCTACGTAAATAGGGGACTTGTTTATGGGTGATTGTTTCCAGACTAAAACCAGCAACAACGCCTGAGCCTTTTTCCAGCCACAAGTCTGCATACAAGGTTTTTAATAGAGAGCTTTTGCCGCTGCCTGTTTTCCCAATAAGGTAAACGAATTCACCTTTATTAATCTCAAAATTTACGTCAGACAGCACCAGGCTGTCTTTTTGATAAATATCTGCGTTGGATATGGAAATAACAGGTTCTGACATACCTACTATTTTTGGTTACCTTTTGCGTAATCTTCTAAGAATTTTGCTAAACCGGAGTCCGTAAGTGGATGGTTTAGAAGTGCTAAAATTGCGGAAAGCGGGCCAGTCATAACGTCAGCACCGATTTTTGCACAACCTAAGATATGCATTGGGTGTCTTACAGAAGCAGCAAGTATCTCTGTAGCATAACCATAGTTATCATATATCAAGCGGATGTCTTCTATAAGGGTAAGGCCATCTGTGCTTATATCATCTAATCTTCCAACAAATGGAGAAACATAAGTAGCACCTGCTTTAGCTGCTAATAGAGCTTGTCCGGCTGTAAATACTAAAGTACAGTTTGTTTTAATTCCTCTTTCCGAGAAGTATTTTATAGCTTTTACTCCATCTTTTGTCATTGGAATTTTCACTACAATCTGGTCATGAAGTTTCACTAACTCTTGACCTTCTTTTATCATGCCGTCGAAGTCTGTAGAGATAACTTCGGCACTTACATCTCCCGTAACAATCTTACAAATCTCTTTGTAATGATTTTTTATATTCTCTTCTCCAGTGATACCTTCTTTGGCCATTAAGGAAGGATTAGTAGTTACTCCGTCAAGTACACCTAAATCCTGAGCTTCTTTAATATCTTTAAGGCTAGCGGTATCAATAAAAAATTTCATATTATATAATTAAGGAAAATGTTAGGCAAAAAAAATGGCAAATTCACCGCTACAACCGCCTACCCTTGCTACCTTCCGGTCCTGGGGGATTCAGCAGGAGCTGGTAATTTGCCACCACAAAAGTAGGGCTTTTTTTTGGTCTTGCAAACTTAGGTCTTGATTTATTTTGAGTATTTTCGAGTTAAACTTTTGGGGAGGAGATTTCGTTTGTTTTTGTAGGTGATTTTGTCCAAGGCCTGATACTCGAGTTAAGGGAGAGTTTATCATAAACATCTATGAAGTTATTAATATTTTACATGACATTTTGTATTTCATTAATATTTATGTCTTGGATTCTAGGATTTGTTTTTACCGCAGTGGTAGGAAAGTCTGATTATTATAAAAGGGAGTTGTCAAATTTGAATTTTATAAAAAGTGAAAAGCTTAATTTTTTGTTGGGAGTTGGGCTTGTAAAGTGGCTTGTTAAAAACACGTTCTTAGGGATTTTCAATCAAAAGATTAAAATAAGCAGCAAAGGAAGTGTCTCTGACTTATATGCCTTGCGAATAGAGATGACCAGAGCTGAAATAGGCCATTTATTTGGCTTTGTAGTACTGTTCGTTTTTGCTGTTTTAAAAATAGTGAATCAGGAATACCTGTTTGCATCAATAATTTTAGTAGTAAATTGTTTTATGAATTTATACCCTGCATTATTGCAACAGCAGAATAAAAGACGGATTGACAAGCTGCTTATGAGATTTCAAGGATAGAAATCTGATTTTTTAAAATACAACTGTTAATACTACTGTGGTAAAATGGCGTTCTGAGTTAAAATTCCTAAAAAATACGCCAATGCATTTTCCGATATGAGTGATCTAATAAAGTTTGATTATAAATCTATATTGCCCCTGCTGCCATCTGAGCCGGGGGTGTATAAGTATTTTAGTAAAGAAGGTGATATTATTTATGTAGGAAAAGCTAAGAATCTAAAGAACCGAATTAGCAGTTATTTCTACAATTTTGAACGAGCGGAGAAGAAAACCCAGAAACTGGTTTTAAGTATTGTTAAGTTAGAGTATACTATTGTACCTACAGAATGGGACGCCCTATTGTTAGAAAATAATCTTATTAAGGAGCATCAGCCCAAATATAATATTTTATTACGTGATGATAAGACCTATCCATATGTGTGTGTAACCAACGAGCGTTTCCCGAGGGTGGTCTCTACGCGAAGGATAGAAGATAGGGATAAAGGAAAAATGTACGGGCCCTATGTGAGTGCCAAACCTATGTATGCTTTACTGGATATGTTTTCACAGCTGTATACAATCCGGACTTGTAAATACAATCTAAGCCAGGAGAATATAGATGCCCAAAAATATAAGGTTTGTTTAGAATACCATATTGGTAACTGTAAAGGGCCTTGTGTAGGCTTACAAACGGAAGTAGAGTATTTAAAGGAAATAGAGCAGGTACACGATATATTAAAAGGTAATTTATCTCCCGCTAAGAAATATTTTCAGGAGAACATGGCGTTTTCTGCCCAAAAGATGGCGTTTGTAGAAGCCCACAATTTTAAGCAGAAATTAGACTTTCTGGATTCATACCAAGCCAAAGCGACTGTAGTAACTCCCACGATAAATGATGCAGATGTCTTTACTATTCAGTCTGATGAGTCTTTTGGCTATGTAAACTACCTTAAAATTGTTAATGGTGCTATAATTCGTACCCAAACACTGGAAGTAAAAAAGAGACTTGAAGAAAGTGATGAAGAGATTCTTGCACTAGTGATGTTTGATCTTAGAAATACCTATGAAAGCAAAACAAAGGAAATTATTTCTAATATTAAGCCAGATATAGATTTCAAAGCCAATATTGCAGTACCTCAAGTTGGGGATAAAAAGAAGCTTGTGGAGATGTCTCTCAGAAATGTAATTTTTTATAGGCATGAGAAAGCAGAGAAAGAGGCGATAGCAAAAAGTGGCAATAATAATAAACGTGATAGGGTACTTATCAAGCTAAAACAAGATTTGCATTTACCTACTTTGCCCAGACATATAGAGTGTTTTGATAATTCTAATATTCAAGGTACTAATCCTGTATCGGCTATGGTGTGCTTTATAAACGGTCAGCCTTCGCCTAAAAACTATCGGCATTTTATTCCTAAAACGGTGGTAGGACCAGATGATTTTGCCACAATGCGGGAAGTAGTGGGGCGTAGATACCAAAGATTGTTAGAAAACGGTAATCCTATGCCTGATTTGATAATTGTGGATGGAGGAAAAGGTCAGTTGTCTTCAGCTTGTGCTGCACTTAAGGAGTTAGGTCTGTATGGGAAGGTGCCAATCATTGGTATTGCTAAAAGGTTAGAAGAGATTTATTTCCCGGAAGATACTCTTCCTGTTTATATAGATAAGAAGTCTGAATCACTTAAGCTCATACAAAGGTGCAGGGATGAAGCCCACCGCTTCGGTATTACTCACCACCGAAACCGACGCTCAAAAAATTTCTTGGTTTCCAGTTTGGAGTCCGCTCCAGGTATCGGGAAAACTACTGCAACCAAAGTTTTGGCTCATTTTAAGTCTATTGCCAACATTAAGGCTGCTTCAGAAGAGGAGTTGGTGCAAGTGTTGGGCAAAGATAAAGCCCGACGTATCCGTGAGTTTCTGGATAGTGAAAGTTGAGGTTGGCTTTGATTTCAGGAGGATTAATCCTATTTTTTTCTGAAACCCGAATTAGGCTTTAGAATATTTATCGCACTCAAATGCTACTTCATATAAACTAGACAAAACCATAGTTCTATGCGTCTTGCGGTATCTATTTTGTAAGATTTCGTTTCTTGCTAATGCACAATTTGAGGTGAATTTTAATAACCTCAGTTCGGTTGTTAATATGTTGATTAACAGTGAAAAACACATAGAAACATAGAAAAAAAATATTTTTTGAGTAAGTATAGACAGCTGAAGCTGTTCACATATACTGAAGCTATGCTTCAGTATATGTATACTTTATTATTGCTGATTTATAGATATTTAAATCTAGGCATCTATATGGTTTTAATCGAACTCTGGTTAATAATTCATTATCACAATAAAGGCCGCCTCAACTAGAGGCGGCCTTTGACGTGTACATAACTAGATTAGGAATTACTTTTTCGGAATTACTCTCACAATTCTTCCCGGGCCTTCCAGCGATATATAGATGTAGCCGTCTGAGCCCTGTATTACGTCTCTTACACGACCAATGTTTGTAAATGCGTCTTCTTCTATTGCCTTTCCATTTTCAAAACGTATCCGTGATACTTTGTCAAGAGCAAGACCTCCAGCCAAAAGGCTTCCTTTCCAGTTTGGATAAATATCAGAAGTTATGTAGGCAAGACCACATGCACCTATAGATGGAGTCCATTGATGCTTAGGCTCCTCGTACCCTT
>CAZBAV010000001.1:183482-230978 GCA_964489955.1 uncultured Lacihabitans sp.
CCTTCGTGTTTTTTGCCAGAAATGTCTACCTCGTCATAGTTCACTCCGTAAGAAACTATAGGCCATCCGTAATTTAAACCAGGTTTAACCAGATTTAACTCATCGCCACCTCTTGGGCCATGTTCTGTCTCCCAAATTTCATTGGTAGCTGGATTTAAAGCCAAACCTTGCGGGTTTCTATGGCCATAAGAATATAAAGTAGTAGGTTCAGTGTTTCCTGGCAAGATGGGGTTGTCGGCCGGGATTCTAGCATCGTCTGTCATGCGGTGTACTTTACCCCAAGATTCTGTTACATTTTGGGAGTTTAGATTAGGAGAGTCTGCCCCTCCGCGGCTTTCGGCTCCACCTTCGCCAACGCTCCAGAATAGAAATCCATTGTTATCAAATACTATGCGGCTACCGTTGTGCCCACGCCATTTATTAGTAGCAGATGTGGTATGCATGGTTTCTATCTCAACCATCGCATTGTCTTTTATTTTAAATCGGATAAGTTTCATGTGGGCATTGTCTCCCGCATTTTCTAAGTATGTGGTATATATCCAGCCATTCTCTTCGTATTTTGGATGTAGCGTAATGTCTAATAAACCACCTTGGCTCTCGAAAGCCACTTTAGGCACTCCGCTTATTTCGGTTACTTTTCCGCCAGAAAGGATACAAATCTTGCCCGATCTCTCGGTGAAAATCAAATCTCCATTTGGTAGTACTTTCATACCCCAGATTCCGCCTCGGTCAGTAACTAGGGTTTCTGTAGTATATTGATTATCTGTAGAAGATATACTACTCTGCTCTTTCTTACAAGATAGTAAAACAAAAGAAAGGGCAATAGCCAAAGTAAGATGTCTCATAATGTTAGTTTTTTTGTAAAATTAAGAATGCCTCACTACAAACATCTGGTTCAGCTGTTTTTTTTATCCATGAAACGAGGTATTGAATTACAATCCCCCAAGTTTTATGGTTTCAGCCGTAATTTGGGATTTATAATGTTATGGTCTTTAGGTAAGTGGATTTCTCCTGAAATTTAGATATCCAGGTTAAAATCTATTATAAAGAAGAAGGGCTTTATCTATCCCGAAGAGATTCAAGGGGCGTATAACCAGTGGAAAATATGGAAAGGCATATAGTAGCCATAACATTGCCTTCCATACTTAGATATTCCCAAAAAAAGAACGAGAGCAAAAAGGGATAAAACCTATTTGCTTTATGCCTTACTGACATTTATAGCCACCAGACCTCTTTCTCTTTTTTCCATTTCGAAACTCACCTTGTCTCCAACTTTTATAGGTTCATTAAGGTCACTGCTATGTACGAATACTTTTTCTTGCGTTTTTTGCTCTACAATGAAGCCAAACCCTTTTTCACTAAAAAATGACACTGTTCCTTTTTTAGTAGGGTCTTCTTGTATAACCGGTGCCGCACCTAATTGTATACTGTCCAGTTCTATTTCTACCCTGTTACTCAAATCTTGAGGTACAGATGTGAAGTTTCCAAACTCATCTACATAGACAATCATGTCACTTAAGCCTTTGCCTTTGTTGTTTTGGGTTTTACGTTCTTCCCTCAATTCTGCTTTCTGTTGCTTTTTCTTCGCTTTCTTCTTTATGTTTTCTTTTTTCGAGAAGGTTTCACTCATATTATTTTGCTTCTTTGGTTACTATTTTGGCACCGGTTAGTTTTTGGATAGCCTTAAGATAAGGTTCTTCTTCCTTGTCACAGAAAGAAACGGCAACGCCTTCCTGTCCTGCACGGCCTGTCCGACCTATCCTATGTACATATGTTTCCGGTATGTTTGGTATATCATAATTAACTACGTGTGGTAGTTCGTCTATATCTATACCTCTTGCAGCAATATCAGTAGCTATTAAAACACTAATTTTGCTGTTTTTAAATTGTTCTAAGGCTCTTTGCCTTGCATTTTGAGACTTATTTCCATGTATAGCTGCCGCAAGGATGTCTCTTTTGGCCAGCTGCTTCACAAGTTTGTCTGCCCCGTGTTTAGTACGTGTAAAAACCAAAGAACGTGGTATAGCTTCGCTTTTCAATATATCTACAAGTAAATCTGTCTTTTTAGATTTGTCTATAAAATACACCGACTGTCCCACGGTTTTGGCTGTAGATGATACAGGATTTACGCTTATTTCTACAGGCTTATGCAAGATAGTGTTGGCGAATTTACGAGCACTGTCTGGCATTGTAGCCGAAAAGAATAGGGTTTGCTTTCTATTCTTTAAGTAAGTAAGTATCCTTTTTACATCATGTATGAAACCCATATCCAACATACGGTCGGCTTCATCCAAAACTAATATTTCTACTTTTGTAATATCAAGTAGTCTCTGCTGCATTAAATCTAATAACCTCCCAGGGGTAGCTATTAGGATGTCTATACCTCTTTTAAGAGCATTTACCTGAGCCACTTGAGATATTCCCCCAAAAATACACAATGTTTTTATTTTTAGGTTTTTACCGTATATTTTAAAATTCTCGTCTATCTGTATGGCAAGTTCACGAGTAGGGGTAAGCACCAATGTTTTTATACCTCCTCTGCCCGGGTTTGTGGTGTGCATATTCTGTAATATAGGAATAGCAAATGCTGCTGTTTTTCCTGTTCCAGTTTGGGCACACCCTATAACATCCTGTCCCTTCAGAATATGTGGGGCAACCTTTGCTTGAATTTCTGTTGGTTGGTTGTAGCCAGCTTCCTTTATAGCCTCTAAAATTGGGTTTGCCAGTCCTAAGCTGTCAAAACTTTTTATTTCATTCATTAAGTGTCGTCAAAAAAATCCCAAAAATGGTTTTAGACCGTATCACGGGAGAAAGTACAAATGGCAGCTGGATAAGCGAAAACTGAGTATGAACCTATACTATGCAGAGAAAGCAAGGGCAGTAGCCTTATGAACCCACAAAGATAGTGATTTTTTAGGCAATTATGCTAATCACTTGTTTTAAAGTTGAGGTGAAAGAGCCTTATGATTGTAGAGTTTATTGGTAAAATACAATTTCTATTTATTTCTCCGGAATTATTTTATATTTCGTATATGTATCCCGCAAATTAAATCCTATCTTTGATACGTTCTCTATTATAGCTGGTTTTCGCTAATAGGAAGTCTGTAAGGTTGTTTTTTTATTTTTTTTAGTTTGTATATGAAGCCAAGTGTTAAGTTCGATAATTCTAATTCGCTGTTTTCGAAGTCGTTAAAAAGTAGGATAAATACTTATTTTGTACAAAACAATAAAGAAAAGACTGGAAGCTCTAAAATAGCCTGGAAAGCAGTAGTGTTGTTCTCCTCTTTGGTGTTTTTGTATGTGCTTTTGGTGTTTTTTACTCCGCATTGGTTGCTCAGTGTACCACTTGCTTTACTTTTTGGGATAAATTTAGCCTTGATAGGTTTTAATGTGATGCACGATGCCGGACATGATACGTTTTCATCGAATAAGAAGTTGAACAATGTACTTTCTTATAGTTTAAACTTATTAGGAGGCAATATCTATTTCTGGAAGCAAAAGCATAATATTGCCCACCATACCTATACTAATATAGAGGGGGAGGATTTTGATATTGATGTAAAATTCATGAGATTGCATGAAGATCAAGAGCTTAAACCTCACCATAAGTACCAAAAATACTATTTTATCTTTTTGTATGGAATTTCATACATAGCATGGGTATTTTATCAAGATTTTGAAAAATACTTTAGGCTTTCTTTGAGTAAGTCGGCTCAAAACATGAGGTTACCGTTAAAGGAAAAAGTTGTTTTTTGGGTTAGTAAGTTCATAAATGCTTTAGTGTTTATTGTCATACCAATTTTATCTGTAGGTTGGGTTTCTGCTATTGTGGGTCTGGTTTTGGCTGGTATAGCATGTGGTCTTTGTTTGGCGGTCGTTTTTCAGTTGGCCCATGTGGTTTCAGAAACAGAGTTTACTCCAGCTCATGCGGAGAAGATTGAGAACGAATGGATGGTACATCAGCTCAGGACTACTGCCAATTTTGCTACAGATAGTAAAGTTCTTACCTGGTTATTAGGAGGGTTGAACTTTCAGGTAGAGCATCATTTGTTTCCACGTATAAGTCATATTCATTACCCTGCTATCAATAGGATTGTTCAACAAACTTGCAAAGAGTTTAACGTGAGATATTTAGAATTTGATTCTTTTGGTAAGGCCTTCGGCTCCCATTTAAGTGTAATTCAGGCAATGTCTAAGTAGGTATTGCTGAGTATTGAACTCTAAACAAATTGTCAATGAAGTAATGGTTTCTTCCTTATAACATAAAGCCCGCCGATGTTTGTCGGCGGGCTTTATGCTTATTTAAGTTACTATTTACTGCTACTTTTTGGGTAGGATTTTAACAATTCTTCCTGGTCCTTCTAAAGATACATAGATAAAGCCATCAGCTCCCTGTATAATGTCTCTTACTCGTCCTATATTCTCAAATAACACCTCAGCTTGTGCTTTGCCGTTTGTGTCAAACGATACTCTAGATATATGGTTTAAAGCCAAGCCACCAGCCAGTAGACTTCCTTTCCATTCAGGGTAAAAGTCAGAGGTTACATATGCTAAGCCACAGGCACCTATAGACGGTGTCCATTGGTGAAGTGGTTCTTCATAACCATCATGTTTTTTTCCAGAAATGTCTACATTATCGTAGTTTACTCCATATGAAACTATAGGCCAGCCATAATTTGCACCGGATTTTAATAGGTTTAACTCATCTCCACCCCTAGGGCCATGCTCTGTTTCATAAACTTGGTTTGTAGAAGGGTTTAGGGCTAGACCCTGAGGGTTTCTATTGCCATAAGTATATACTGTAGTGGCAACTGTATTACCCGGTAAGATGGGGTTGTCAGCAGGCACTGTGCCATCATCGTTCATGCGGTGTACTTTGCCCCAAGATTCTTTAACGTTTTGAGCATTTTTATTCGGAGAATTTTTTCCCCCTCTGCTAGTTGAACCGCCTTCTCCAACACTCCAGTATAGTAGTCCGTTATTATCAAACAATATTCTGCTACCATTGTGCCCTCTCCATTTATTCGTAGCAGAAGTGCTATGTATATTTTGTATTTGAGTTAAGGTGTTATTCTCTATCTTAAATCTAATCAGGTTCATTCGAGAGTTCTCGCCAGAGTTTTCTAAATAAGCTGTATAAATCCACCCGTTTTCAGAGTACTTAGGATGTAAAGTAATATCTAGAAGTCCGCCCTGACTTTCGTAAGCTACTTTCGGTACGCCTTTTAGTTCAGTTACCTTTCCCATCGATAGAATTCCAATTTTACCAGATCGCTCAGTGAAAATCATATCTCCATTAGGAAGAACCTTCATGCCCCAAATCCCAACTCTGTCGCTTACAATCGTTTCGGTGGTGTATTCTTGTTTAGTTTTATTGGTAGCTTCTAGGTTTTGACTTGATGCAGTTAAACTAAAACTTAGTGCTAAAATTAAATATGTAAATTTCATCAGTTTAAATATTGTTATTATTGTAAAGGTAAGAATTCTGGTTTTTAAAGTGTGTAAAAAAAGACTTAAAGTGTTTTTTGTACTACCAATAGAATATTTGAAGAGACCAGAAAGTGTAGTTAAGATGAAAGACTCTTTTGTAGAAATAAATAAATTTCTTCCAATCGGTCGAGAATTACGGATATGAGTTCCTAATGTTATTCAGTTTGTATGAAGAAGCTATTTGCTAAACTCAGTTATTACGAACTAACGAACACCATAGTATAGTTTTTCTGTTCTTTAGAACCGTGGTATTTTGGTAGACTACTATGCGACTTTTGAGGTTATTATGTGGCTCAGTTCATTAGATTTTATGCACTGAAACCAAACTTAATTAGATTGAATATTCTCCATTTGGACAGCAGTATAAAACTAACGTTGGGCGTACGATGCTACTAATCACTACGCAATATTTGGTTCCTATATTGGTGTGCAAAGCTCTATCAAGAAGCCATCAATATCTCTAAGGTAAGCCACGGTTTGTCCCCAGGGCTTTTGTTTTGGTTTTTGCACCACAATAGCACCATATTGTAGGGCTTGGGCGTAGGATTCGGGCAGTTTGTCAGTAACAAAACCCAATTCTATACCGAATGGTTTATGTTCTAAAAGACTGTGTGTAAAACCATCAGGTAAGTTAGAGTTTACCAATTCTTTTGATGCAAAGGCTATACTTGTATTGCCCGTGTTCAGCTCGGCATAATCATTTTCCGGAGTGACGAATTTACGGACAAAGCCAAAAGCTTTTTCATAAAACTCTATTGACTTACTTACGTTTTCAACGTATAATATTGTGTATCCAAATTTTATCATTTTCTTACCATTTTTGAGGTGGATTTTCGTCTATCCACCACCTTAATCCTTTTATTTGCTTCGCTTTTAATCTTTCAATAATCTGAGCTGTATGGTGCTGGATATGACGGATATTATTTATGTGTAATTCTAAACGGGAATATGGATACCATTCAAAACCTGAGCTACTATCTAAGGCTAAGGCAGAGACGCTTTGCTCTAAATCACTTTCAATAGCATCCAGAAAGGAGAGTAGCTCATCTTTTGTATGGCAGCCTTCTATCTTTATTTCTGCGTTTTCCCAATCCTGGCTTCCGCCTAAACTTTCCGCACCTTGGATAGCACCTTCAAAAGGTGTGTAACTCTCTAGATTGGGAGAAAGGTATAGTTTAGTGGCATATATTGTGTGGTATATGATTTGCCAGTTGGGGTTAGAATATTCTGTTGTGTCTAATTGTCTCTCTGGTATTTTTTCCAATGCTTGACGGAGCATGCCTAGAGATGCTCTGTATTGGGAAAGAAGTATTCTATTAATCTCCATTTGTTTTTTGTGCAAAGTTAAACGGGCGTTTTGACAAAGGTATCTCAGTAGTAATTTATGGCGAAAAGCGTTGCATAAAACAGTGAAGTTTCTTTTTAGACTAAGTAGTTACTTTCCACTGGATTCCGAATTTATCTATGCATATACCGTAATATGACCCCCAAAATGTTTGAGTTGTAGGCATTTTTATTTGCCCGCCTATAGCTAATTCGCTGAATAGCCTATCCACTTCTGCTTTTTCATCGCTATGAAGAATAAGAGAAAAGTTATCATAAGCTAAAATTTCATTGTAAGCTTCTACATTGTCAGAGCCCATTAAGGTTGTTTCATCACTAATAGGTAAGGTTACGTGCATGATTTTTTCATCGGTTTCCTTAAAAGTGTTTCTATTCGCTTGGGGAACATCTTTGTAACGTCCAAGATAAGTAAATTCTGTGCGGAATACAGTTTTATAAAAATTGAATGCTTCTTCGCAATTTCCGTTGAAATAAATGTAAGGGTTTACAGTAGTCATTAGCTATTTAAGGTAAATTTTGTTACCAAAGATACTGCAAGTGCGTGTGATCGCTGATAAGATTGATAACAAATTTCCATTAGGATATCAACTGAAAGTTTATCCATGTATTGTTTTAATTGACAAGGTAGTATAATCATTCGTGGTGTTAAGAAATTTTTATCGAAAATTAAATTTCCCCAAGTCTAAAGATATTAGCGATTGATAAGGAATACAAAAGCCTGTAAAAAGAAGCCGTAATTTTTTTTAAGCTTTTTTTTAAAATAATCATAGTTTATGAAGCTTTTACTGCCGTTTTCTATTTCATAAGATTGAATGTTAGAGAATATTTGAAGAATTAAAATTGAATATATTTTGCACAATATAATTTTATAAAATATATTTGTGTCAAATTTAAAAAAAGACAATTATGAAAACGTTGTATTCAATAGGAGCTACGGCCAAGGGCGGTAGAAACGGCCATGTAAAAAGTGAAAACGGTATATTAGAGTTGGACGTAAGAATGCCGAAAGGATTAGGCGGAGCAAATGATAATTTTGCTAATCCCGAAATGTTGTTTGCTGCAGGATACTCGGCGTGTTTTGACAGTGCCTTGAATCTGGTTATTAAACAAGCCAAACTTACAACCGGCGAAACTACGGTTACTGCGAAAGTGAGTATAGGACAGTTGGAAAATGGAGGCTTTGGTCTAGCTGCGGAGTTACATGCTAATGTACCCGGTGTTTCTTTGGAAGAAGCTGAGGGGTTGGTGAAAAAAGCTCACGAGGTTTGTCCGTATTCAAACGCCACAAGAGGAAATATGGAGGTGGTGTTAACCGTATCTAACGACTAAGTCTGATTTTTTAGTTTACCCGTTTGTTGTTTTCTATCTTTGAAGGCAACAAACGAGTTTTTTTACAATGGAGGATTTACTGCAACTAAATAAACAAATGTGTTTTTCGGTGTATGTGTTGCACCGGGAAATAATGCATCGTTATCGGCCTCTTTTGGATGAAATGGGGATTACATATCCACAGTACATTACGCTGATGACGCTTTGGGAGCAAGACGGGCAGACTGTAAATCAGCTTGCAGAGAAACTGCGTCTGGATAACGGTACGCTCACTCCGCTTCTTAAACGTCTGGAGACAAAAGAATTATTAACCCGAAACCGTAGCAAAGAAGACGAGCGTGTAGTGAAAATATTTCTCACAGAACAAGGGAAATCACTCAAATCTCTGGCTGCTTGTGTGCCTATTGAACTCTTAAAAGGCTTAAATCTTTCGCTTGAAGATGCTATACTTCTTAAACAGCTGGCGGAAAAAGTAGTGGCTCAGTCGGAGGGGAAATGAAGAGGAAAGTATCTATAAAAATCCAACTTTCTTCCGTATGATTATTTGTAATGTATGTTACTAAATACTGGTTGCCTTTATTTTCAAAGTAAACTTACCAATGTAGTTCGGTTGTTGGCTTTGTAAAATACATATTTTGAACTCAAGTGGGTAAGTTTTTTTGGTGTAGATTTAGTTACTGAATTTACAAGTTCAATCTCAGTAAAGTCATGTATTTTGGCTACATACTTTTGAGTAGCTTTTTCAAAGCTGAAGTAGTCATTATTATCCGATTATACTCCTAACCAAAATTAAGAAATGTTTTGAAAGTATGAAGTGTGAATATTTTGATAATCAGGAGATAAATTAACACTTTTGTTTAGTCTTTGCGTAAAGGAAGCAGGAGGTTTGATACTATTTTTATACTTAATAAGTATATTATTATCAATTAATCTTCGTACAAACAAACAGAAGCTCCCCAGTTTTTCAACTGAGGAGCTCTTAAAGTATCGACATACTTACGCCTTATTCGCTTCCTGAGCAATCAAGTTTAATGCTGAACCCGCTTTGAACCAGCCAATTTGGGCTTGGTTGTACGTATGGTTAACCTTGATGTCGTCTTTTGATCCGTCTTTGTGGTTTGCTACAACAGTGAGTTGCTTACCCGGTGCAAAAGTGGTTAGGCCTAGGATATCGAATGTGTCGTCTTCCTGTATTTTGTCGTAGTCGGCCGGGTTATCAAACGTAAGAGCCAACATACCTTGTTTTTTTAGGTTGGTTTCATGTATTCTGGCAAAAGATTTTACCAAAATAGCTCTTACTCCCAAGTGACGCGGCTCCATGGCCGCATGTTCTCTTGAAGAACCCTCACCATAGTTTTCATCTCCCACCACGATTGAGCCAATCCCTACTGCTTTATACGCTCTTTGTGTGGCAGGTACTTCGCCATATTCGCCTGTTAGCTGGTTTTTAATCTTATTGGTAGAATCATTGGCAAAGTTTACCGCACCAATAAGTAGGTTATTGGAGATATTATCCAGATGGCCGCGGTATTTTAGCCAAGGTCCGGCCATAGAGATATGGTCAGTGGTGGCTTTACCTTTTGCCTTTATAAGCAGTTTTAGTCCGCTTAGATCTGTACCCTCCCATGGTAAGAACGGATCGAGAAGTTGTAACCTATCTGATTTTGGGTCAACTTTTACTTTTACATTTTTACCACTTCTTGCTGGTTTTTGATAACCTGCATCCAATACATCAAATCCACGTGGAGGAAGCTCAACACCCAATGGTGGGTCAAGCTTAACTTGCTCTCCTCTTTCGTTTAGAAGCGTATCTTTTTGGGGATTGAAAGTCAAATCTCCGGCTATAGCAAAAGCTGTCACTATTTCTGGCGAAGCTACAAACGAGTGTGTATTTGGGTTACCGTCTGCTCTTTTGGCAAAGTTGCGGTTAAACGAAGTGATGATAGAGTTACGTTCCTGCTTCTCTGCTCCGTGGCGAGCCCACTGACCGATACAAGGGCCGCATGCATTGGCCAGCACCACTCCTCCAATGTCAGTGAAAGTCTTTAGAAGTCCGTCTCGTTCTGCGGTATACCTGACCATTTCAGAGCCGGGAGTAATGGTATATTCTGACTTTGCTTTAATGTTTTTCTGAGCTGCCTGAGCTGCAATAGACGCCGCTCTGGTTAGGTCTTCGTAAGATGAGTTGGTGCATGAGCCTATCAAACCAACTGAAAGCTCCTGAGGCCATTTGTTTTTCTTAACTGCTGCCGCAAATTTAGAAAGAGGCCAGGCCAAATCGGGAGTGAAAGGACCGTTTATTCTCGGTTCAAGCTTAGAAAGATTAATTTCTATAACCTCGTCATAATATTCATGTGGATTATCTATACACTCTTGGTCAGGTCTCAGATATTCCTTTATTTTATTGGCTTGGATAGCCACGGCCCTACGGCTGGTAGCGGTAAGGTATTTTGCAATTTTCTTATCGTAACCAAAAACCGATGTGGTAGCACCAATTTCGGCACCCATATTACAGATGGTTCCTTTACCTGTTGCAGATAATTTATCCGCTCCCGTTCCGAAATATTCTACTATAGCACCTGTACCGCCTTTTACTGTCAGTCTTCCAGCTACTTCAAGGATAATGTCTTTTGGAGACGCCCAGCCTCTAAGTGTGCCGGTAAGTTTTACCCCAATCAATTTTGGCATTTTTAGCTCCCATGCTAGTCCAGACATCACATCGCAGGCATCTGCACCACCAACACCAATGGCAATCATTCCTAAACCACCTGCATTAGGTGTGTGGGAGTCGGTTCCAATCATCATTCCTCCGGGGAAAGCGTAGTTTTCAAGTACCACTTGGTGGATAATTCCAGCTCCGGCTTTCCAGAAACCAATTCCATATTTATTAGAAACGGACGACAAGAAGTCATACACTTCTTTGTTTACTTCGTTAGCAGTTTTCAAATCGGCATCGGCACCTACTTTCGCTTGAATTAGGTGGTCGCAATGCACGGTAGAAGGCACGGCCACCTTATCCTTTTTGGCTTGCATAAACTGCAAAAGGGCCATCTGGGCAGTAGCATCCTGCATGGCTACACGGTCCGGAGCAAAGTCCACATAATCCTTGCCTCTTTCAAATGGTTTAGTAGGGAGAGTTTCCCAAAGGTGTGCATAAAGTGTTTTTTCGGCTAAAGTAAGGGGTCTACCCAAAAGTTTTTTAGCCGCTTCTACTCTTTCTGGAATGCGGGCGTAAACCGCCTTGATCATGTCCAAATCAAATACTTTCATGTTTTCTAAGTTTAATCCCACGTAGTTTCCTCACAATAGGAGAGGTGGTTGGGTGGGATGTATTATGAATTGCCCAAAAATATTTCTACGAGATATTTCTGTTAGAAACTTCTCTAAATTGAAAACGAATTTTAACGACACCTAATTCAAAAAAATACTTTTTTTTGAATTAGGTGTGTGCTTATATAAAGATATAAAGTAATGTTGGTTCACTTAGAAGGTAAGCTATACTTACAGGTTTTCTACTACTCTTCTCGTGAGCTAAGCTCCGCCTTAATCTTGTTTATGGTAGAGAAGTTAATAATCACAATGGGTAGTAGAGCAACAGGCATCACTAGCAATGGAGTGAATTTTTGTGTGATGGTATTGTAAAGAGAGAGTGCAAATAGTGTGCTCAAACTGCCCAGAAGCAATCCGGTCATGAGCTTTAGGGACTTTGCTTTGACTTTTAGCTCTTCGGTACTTAATTCTTTAAACTTAGTGTCTTTCATTTTTTAATAGGTATTTATTTTAAATTTACGTTATAATAGACTTATCTGTACTCTAGAAAAGGATTTCTTTTTTTCACCCCTCACTTTAATTCTTTTGCAGCAAAAGCCAGACATTGCATGGCCGCTAAACCCCACTGTGCCACGGCATTGGTAGAGACACCTGGAGCTTCATCTATGGGATTCAAGACGTCAGAGCCAGACCAGTGAACCAGTTTTTGAGATGTTTCTTTAAATCCGCCATCTCCTTTGTAAAACTCTGCCCACGCCCTTTCGCCAAGTTTTGCATCTTTCAATTTGTAGGAGGCATAGGCTGTTAATCTGGCGTGTCCCTGTTGCAAGTTTAGTTTACGCAACGGTTCGCCAAAAAACGCTTTTTGCTCTTCCGGGTCCGCATTATATAAGCGACAGTAATCTAACCAGGCTTTTTCAAAAGCGGGGTCATTTACAATTTCTACCAATTCAAAACAAATTTCTGGCAAGCCAAAAACCGCACTCAGGTGAGAAACAGATACCTTCTTAGTTTTATCGATTTCAAACTCTCCTGTTTTTAGGTTTAAGAACGAAAGTCCAGTGAAAAAACCATGAGGCTGAGCAGCAATAGTACGCATGCTATTTAATAACCGTGTCTTCATTTCTGGGCTTTTTGTACGCTCCCATTCGGTAAGCCAAGCTGCAGCAATAGCTCCCCAGTCAGTCCCAAAACCCACACTGGCTACATCACTGTTTTCTGTGTTTTTGGGAACATCCTGATTTACTTTTCGTATAGGCACCACGGTTTGTAGAGTTTTTACTGCATCAATCTGTTCACGCATCAAATCCCCAACCCGCTCGTCAGCTGTTAAATAATAATAGTATCTTCGGTTGGCAGCTGTACTTATCCTAAGTTGCTTGGCAGAACAGCCCCAGTGATACACATTATGACGTGAACCCAAAGGGCTAAACCGCCCAATATGATGTACGTCCACCTCTCCGGTATGTCGGGTCATGGCCTCTGCCATCCTAAAAACATCCGCCCTGCCGGTTCCCAAAAAATATGTCCACAGCCAGATGTCGGTGGAAAGTTCAGAATTGTCCCAGGCATAACCACCCACATCGTATCTCCAAGTGTGCCTGTCTTCATCAAAAGTGTGCATCACATCACCATAATTCCAGAATCCATACCAGTGATGTTGCTCCACCTGGTTTTTATAATAATCGAAATAGAAATCTAACTGTTTCTCTATTTCAATACGCTTTTCGTTTCCTCCAGAAGGCTTTACAAACGCTCCCCCAAAGGCTCTTGCTTCAAGCATATAATTGTTTTCTGGAACTATCACAGGCGGATTTTGGACTTCCTGAGCATATAAAGCCAGTTCGGCATTAGAAGGTGTAGCTGCATAAACTTTTAAACTTATCTCACTAGTTCTGGCTACACCCATTGGAGAGCCAAATTCGGGTTCGTAGTCTTCGTACGTTATTTCTAGGGCATCTAGCTGCTTTGCATGCGTATCCTGCCCCATTCCATCGTGATAAAAACGTAAATCCATAGCGGAAGCATTGGGAGCCCAAAGCCATAACGAAATCTGAGCTTTATCATCAGCTGCATTGCGAACATCTAATTGTGCCGGATGGCTTTGCCAGAAATCACGTATCCCGAAACCTAAGCCGCCGGAGGGAGAGCCTATATAGGCAGTTCCAGCCGAACGTTTTCCGTAGGCCGACTGTACCCAGCCATTGCCAGTTTTAGTTCTTTTCTTTATTTCGAAAGCCTCAGAAGTGGTTTGGAATAGGGTATAATCGCCAAAGGCAGGGATATAGTGCATTCGTTTGGAGACCGTAGGTGCAAAAGTGTCCACTTCTGCGGTTCTTTTTCCTTCTATCTGGGCATCCCGTACAGTTTTGCCAGGGTCACGCCTTAAGCCAGTTAAACCTCTTATAGCTTCGGCAAATACGCCATTGTTTTGCCCTACAAAACGTACATGTCTATTATGTAATTCTTCTTTATTAAAGTGCACATCTAGTTTAAGACCGATTCCCTTGATGAAATCTTTACTTTCATCTGCATCATAGATGAATGTGTGCATGACTTTAATTGTATCGCTGTTTGCATAAAAATACAAGCGTATCACAAAAGGAAGAAGGTTTTTGCCATCCTTGTTTTTGTGTGTTCCTTCCAATTTTAAAGTAGCCCGTATCGGTCCTTTTTGCTCCACGGTAACTTTAGAAATAGAACTCTCAAAAGTATCTGTTTTTACAGATACTCCGGGTTCGTTTTCGGCTTGGTCCTGTACCAAAACTTCCAATTTTCCATTTGAACCAATGGTGACGCCATTTCGTACCAGGCTTTCAATAAGAACTGCACCAGATTTATTAATTACAGCATCAATTATACCCGTGTTTATCCTGATTTGTTTTGGGTCCTCTTTGAGAATCAATTGCTGAGTGGTATCCAATCCCTTTCCTTGTACTAATTCAATTTTTTCACCTAAATCAGTTTTCCCTGGCAAGGCATGTGCCGTCCATTTGAGACTTCCATCTGGCCAGTATGCCAAAGGCCAAGTCTGCACCGGATTTTGTCCTTTACTCCCTTTTATTACGAAATCTCCAATAGTTTTTAAGGTGCTTTTTGGCCAGGGAACACCCCATGTGACACCTTGGTTATGAGCTGTACTATCTAACCATTTTAAAGGAACATGTGAGAGAAGTTTTGGGCTAGACAGGGGACTGGAAACGAAGGATACCAAGGGCAAACCAGATACCACTGCCGAACCTGTTTTGATAAATTCTCTTCTGGATGATTTCATATGATTATAGTCTTGAAGCTGAAGTCAAACGACTTTTGATTTTAAAGAATAGTTTCAAATTAGTAACTTTAGTTCTTTTATAAAAGATAATATTGTTCTTATGCCATTAAAAAGACAAAAGTGTTATTGGTTTTTATTCTTAATTGTTTTGTTATCAGGGTGTAAAAGGCAGTTGATTTTTTCGGATGATTTTAAAGCGTCTCTAAATACGGATCATTGGAAAATAGAAACTCAAGCTGGGGACAATGTCCCTGTTTATAATAAAGATGGTCAACTGATTTTGGATACGAAGGCTGGTTTAACGGTCTGGTTAGATAAAAAATTAAAAGGAAATTACAGAATTGTTTATGATAGAACAGTCATACTAGACTCTTCAAAAAATGCAAGATTATCTGATTTGAACCAGTTTTGGATGGCGGAGGCAAAACCCTTCGATAGAAATGGTGTTTTTGAGGAGTATGATACTGTAGAACTGTACTATGTAGGTTTTGGAGGGAATTACAATTCTACTACCCGCTTTAGAAAATATCAGGGAAATGGCGTAAAACCTATCATTGCGGAGTATCTGGATGAGAAACACTTACTGAAGCCAAATAATAAATACAGGATAGTAACCACTGTGAAAAATGGCCATATTACTTGGGAAATTGATGGAGAAAAGCTTCTGGACTATCAAGACTCTGCTCCGTTAAAGGAAGGTTATTTTGGTTTTCGAACTACCTGGTCCAAACAAAGTATTTCGAATTTCAGGATTGAGAGGCTAAGGTAGGTTTTTGTGAGGTTGTTTTTTAGCAGTTGATTCCAACTTTATTACTTAATAACGAGTCTAGTTGAATATGAGAAAGACAATAATATTTATTTTGGCGATATTTAGCCTTGCATGTGAAAGCGAAGACTTTTTAAAGACAAATGCAATAGACTCGGCTATTGAAATTGCAATACGGGAAGACTTAAGCTCTAAAAGGATAGTATTAGTCTGCAAGACGGAAAGGGAATACCCTTGTTCAAACTTCCCGATACTGACGAAACAGAGTTTTAAGGAGAATAACAAGGTTAGCATAACCTTTACAAATGTTGCAGAAAGTGAAATTTGTTTCACAGCAATTGGCCCGGCAACAGCAGAAATTGATCTGACGGGCTTATCTAATGGGAAGTATGAATTAGAATTAAACAATGGGGAGCTAAAAAATAAAGGATCTATATTGATATCAGATACCGAAATTAGTTTGGATTTTAAAAATCTAAAGGGAGTTAAAATAGCTATGCCATTAGTGAAAAGAGTGCCTTCTTATTCTTACTGGGGAACTATAGGTTATGCAAGAGAATCATCTGAAAATGCTGTAAACCAATTTATTGACAAGTTAGTAAAGATAGGAGCTGCTTTTATTAAGCAACCAGAAGGAGTGTATACTCATTATAAAATTGATAATAACGGACAATTGGTATTTGATGTTCAGAACTTGGGTTATTACTACGCAAAAGGACTTATTTTTCAGTATCGTGGAGATGAATCAGAACTTAAAAATCTTATTCAGATAGACGGGAAGGAATTGAAAAAAGACGATATTTCTATAAATATCTCTACGTTTAAAGGAGACCGTTTTTTTAATTGGTGAGAGCTTGAGTCTCAAGCGAAGTCTTCGTCACCCCGAGCGAAGACGAGGGGTACTTCAATCAACGCCTTTGCTCTCTTCTTTGTTCGAGCAGATAAATAATACAATGAATTTGCACGTATTAAATTGTCATTACTTGAAACTTTTGCTTTCTAGCAGAGGTATTTAAATTCCCAATTTTTTTACAGGAAGTAATTGAGCACAGATTCTGTGATTTTTGAAAGGCATTTGCATTTTCGGGATTAGCTTTATGAAAAGAAAATATGAGGTAGGGAGTATGAATCTTTGGGAAGAGACGCAGAGTAGATTTCAAAAAGTATTATTTGCTTCTTCTTCGTTTTTATGAATTCTACGTAGTATTTATCTCCGACACGCACACCATTGTAGACTTTTTTGGGGACTTGTATATAGAGTTCTAAGCCATCCGATTCAAAAACAATAAAATAGAAATCATTGAAGCTATTGGCTCTGGAAGTGTGTTTTTTATCTATGAGCAGAGTTTCGCCAAAATATTTTGGACAATCTTTGACTGTAATAATTTTCCTAACCACGAGTGTTAGATATAGAATGAATACGATTCCTATAAAGATTATTTCAAATAGTCCAAAAGCACCTTTAATAAGCGATGACACAATAACGATAAAAGAGAACAAGAAAACTGGCGAAAATTCTAGAGCATATTTCAAATACAACGTTTGCGATTCCTGTTCTGAAATTGATTTCTTCTCTAAATTCATAGTCTATATAAGTTACATAGTGCTGGTGAATTATTTTTTTTCGTACATGTAAGACTCGAAGTAATGCTCACCATTAGTCATTTACTTCGAAATCAATGGCCAGATGTAGTCAAAAAATATTTTGTAAACGATTACACCAGCAGCTGCACCCCAAAAGTATTTCCAGTTTTTAGATCTTTGTTTGTCATTATTTTCCATAGAAGTTTTTTAATTAAGAAATAGATAAGTCACAAATAAGCACAAAAAACTACTTAAAACAAAAAAGGCTGCCCTTTCAGACAGCCTCAAATATTATTCTTTCCCTTCTCTTACTTCGTAGTAGAAATAGGTTTAAACTTAGTCAAGTTAATCCCTTTAACAGCTGCTTTGTACTCTTCCATATTAGGGATTCTTCCTAAAATAGCAGAAAGTACAACCACAGGAGTGGATGCCAATAAGGATTCTCCTTTTTTGCCGTCTCTATCTTCTACCACACGGCCTTGGAAAAGACGCGTAGAAGTAGCCATTACAGTATCTCCCTTTTCGGCTTTTTCCTGGTTACCCATACATAGGTTACATCCCGGACGCTCTAAATACATAATGTTTTCGTATTCTGTACGAGCTGTATTTTTCGGAAGAGCATCACTAAACTCAAATCCTGAGTATTTCTGTAGATATTCCCAGTCCCCTTCTAGTTTCAATTCATCTATGATGTTATACGTAGGAGCAGCCACTACAAGCGGAGCGTTGAACTTCACCTCTCCTTGTAGCTCCTCTACATTTTTAAGCATCTGCGAAACGATTTTTAAGTCGTCTTTGTGAACCATACAAGAACCTACAAAGCCCAAGTCCACTTTTTTATCCCCTTCGTAGTATGATAACTCCCGGATAGTATCGTGCGTATATCTTTTCGATACATCCGCATTGTTTACATCCGGGTCAGCAATCATTGGCTCGTCTATCACATCAAGGTCCACAATCACTTCAGCGTAGTATTTAGCATTGTCGTCCGGTGTTAAAGCCGGCTTTTCTCCCGATTTTATTTCTGTAATCCTCTTATTTGCTCTGTTAATTAAACCTTGAAGAACTTGGTTATGGTTATCCATTCCCTTGTCAATCATGATTTGGATACGGCTTTTTGCTATTTCAAGAGATTCAATTAATGTGTCATCCTGAGAGATACAAATAGATGCTTTGGCTTTCATTTCTGCCGTCCAGTCGGTAAATGTAAATGCCTGATCTGCTAGCAAAGTACCAATGTGTACCTCAATAATACGGCCCTGGAATACGTTTTCGCCATCAAATTGCTGCAACATCTGGGCTTGGGTTGCGTGCACCACATCACGGAAATCCATGTGTTCTTTCATGGTACCTTTAAAGGTAACCTTTACTGATTCAGGAATTGGCATAGAGGCTTCACCTGTAGCGAGAGCCAAAGCTACCGTACCTGAGTCCGCACCAAAAGCTACTCCTTTTGACATCCTTGTGTGCGAGTCTCCACCAATAATAATGGCCCACTCGTCTACAGTAATGTCATTTAGTACTTTATGGATTACGTCCGTCATTGAATGATACTCGCCTTTTGGGTCACGGGCTGTAATTACACCGAAATCATTCATGAATTTCATCAACTTAGGAATGTTCGTTTGAGCTTTTTTGTCCCAAACTGAGGCCGTATGACAACCGGATTGGTATGCACCGTCAACAATTGGTGAAATTACCGTAGCTGCCATTGACTCCAATTCCTGAGCGGTCATAAGACCTGTAGTATCTTGTGAACCTACAATGTTTACTTCTACACGTACGTCTGAACCGGCATGTAAAACTTTACCCGGAGTAACACCAACTGCGTTTCTGTTAAATATTTTCTCAACAGCCGTAAGTCCTTGTCCTTCCTTAGAGATTTCTTTAGACGGAGCAAAAACCACTGGCGGAGTAATTCCCAATATTTTTGCGGCTACAGTTTGTATTTTTTTTCCAAAAACTATGGCGTAAGAACCACCAGCTTTTATGAACTCTAATTTTTGCGGAGTAAAGGACTTCGCAATGTCCTTTAGTTCTATATCTCCGTTATAGAGTTTTTTTGTTTTTGTATTTATAGTCAAAACCGTACCTGTAGCTACAGAGTATTTTTCTTCAAGAACCGGCTCGTTGTTCTCGTTACGTATCACGTTTCCTTCAGCGTCTGTTTTCTTAACCCAGTTTTGAAGGTCAATTCCAATACCTCCGGTTACATCTACCGTAGTAAGGAATATTGGAGAAATTCCGTTTGTTCCCGCTACCACCGGAGCAATATTTACAAATGGAACGTACGGACTTGCTTGTTTTCCTGTCCATAGAGCCACGTTGTTTACACCTGACATCCTCGATGAACCTACGCCCATAGTGCCTTTTTCGGCTATTAACATCACAGTTTTGTCTGGATGCTGAGCTTGTAAATCTCTGATTTCTTGTTGTGCCTGAGGTGTAATCATGCACTTTCCGTGTAATTCACGGTCAGAACGAGAGTGAGCCTGGTTACCAGGGGACAGTAAGTCGGTAGAAATATCACCAATACCAGCTATATAGGTAACAACTTTAATCTCTTCTGCAATTTCAGGAAGTTTAGTAAAGAACTCTGCATTAGCATAACTCTCTAAAATTTCTCTTGCTACGGGGTTACCGCTATTAAAAGCGTCTTTCAGTCTGTCTATATCGGCATCGTATAAGAAAACCTGTGTTTTAATTACGTTTGCCGCTTCTTTAGCTGTGGCTGCATCAGAACCTAAAGCCAAATCTAGCAGAACCTTAATGGAAGGTCCTCCTTTCATGTGCGACAGTAGCTCAAATGCAAAAGCAGGTGTTATTTCTTCTAGTGTATATTCACCAAGAATAATGTCCTTTAAAAACTGGGCTTTTACACCTGCGGCACTTGTGGTACCAGGAAGGGTATTATAAATAAAAAACTTAAGAGAGTCCTGCCTATTCGCATTTGAAGTATCTTTGATTTGTGCAATTATTTCACTTAGTAAATCAGCACCATCAATTGGCTTCGGGTGAAGACCTTGGGTTTTTCTCTCTTCGATTTCTTGGATATAATCCTGATACATGTTCATAAATTCAAATGTCTTTACAGACGTTTAAGGCAAATTGTTTTAAATCCGTTTTGAGCCAATCGCTAAGATAATGTAAAAACCTTGTAAAATCCCTTAGGAACTGTTCTGGTAATAATACTATCTAAAGCAAGTCAAATACGGTATTTTATCCATTAATTATTTCAATTCTCAAAATTACTAATTGATTTTTATTGAGAACATTCTATTTTCCTATTTAGAAACATTCAAAATATTTCTTAAAAATAGCGAACTATCCTCCTTTATATAATGTCACCTATTATAAAATAATTCACTTTTTTGAAGCTATTTCTATAAAGGGTATCCAGGTTATATAACTCTTTTTTGAGTAAGTAATGCTTTTTGTTTTTGTTAATTGTCTGATTTTTAGTTTTTTTTGTCGAAATTGTAGAGAGTGTTTTTATATTGCTAATAAAGTATAGGTTATACTAAATGCTTACAAAATAGGGTTCAGTAGAATCGTGTTTGTGAGATATTTTTTTTGTTTTTTGTTTTTTTTTAGTGCTAAACTTAAAGTCTTCTTTAATTTTGCCGCTATTTCTCCTTTGTTAATAAAGTTGTCTGATGTCGAAAAATCTAGTTATCGTTGAGTCCCCAGCTAAAGCCAAAACCATTGAAGGCTATCTTGGAAAGGATTTTGTAGTAAAGTCCAGTTTTGGCCACATAAGGGATTTGCCTGAGAAAGAGTTGGGTGTGGATGTGGAGAAGAATTTTGAGCCCACTTATAAAGTTTCGGCTGATAAGGTTAAGGTAGTAAATGAGTTAAAGAAAGAGGCTAAGGGAAAAGAAGTGTGGCTCGCTACCGATGATGACCGCGAAGGGGAGGCTATTTCTTGGCACTTAAAAGAAGCTTTGGGTTTAGGTGATGATACCAAAAGAATAGTTTTTAGGGAGATTACAAAGAATGCAATTGGAAAAGCTATAGAAACTCCACGAACAATAGATATTGATTTAGTAAATGCTCAGCAGGCACGCAGGATTCTTGACAGATTAGTAGGTTTCCAGTTGTCACCTGTATTGTGGAGGAAGATTAGGGCTGGAGACCGTAAAAACCTTTCGGCTGGCCGTGTACAGTCAGTTACTGTGCGTATAGTGGTGGAGCGTGAAAGGGAAATTGATAACTTTAAAGTAGCATCTTCGTATAAAATACAAGCCGATTTTAATGTTGGCAATAATAAGGTACTTTCTGCAGAGCTTTCGAAGAATTTTGATGCTCTAAATGATGCCGAAAAATTCTTAAACGACTGTATACCTGCTATTTTCTCTATTGCTGGCTTAGAAGTTAAACCTAGCACAAAGAGCCCGGCCGCACCGTTTACTACTTCTACTTTGCAGCAGGAAGCCTCCAGGAAACTTAGTTTTTCTGTGCAGCAAACCATGACTTTGGCTCAAAGGTTATACGAATCGGGTAAGATTACCTACATGCGTACTGACTCTACGAGTTTGTCTGCTGAAGCCATGGAAAGTGCCAAGAATCAGGTGGTTTCGGCTTATGGTGAGAAGTTCTCTAAGCCAAGGGTGTTTAAAACAAAAGATAAGTCGGCACAGGAGGCTCACGAAGCAATAAGACCTACTGACTTTTCGGAGACAAATGCAGGCTCAGATCGTAATGAGAAGAGACTTTATGATTTGATATGGAAGCGGGCTATTGCATCGCAAATGGCCGAAGCCCAAATAGAGCGTACAATAGCAAAAATAGGTATTTCTACACGTCCAGAGGAACTTACGGCTTCGGGTGAAGTGATTAAGTTTGAGGGCTTTTTGAAAGTCTATTTGGAAGGGAATGACGACGAGGACGAAGATAGCAAAGGAATGCTTCCGCCGCTCACAGTAGGGCAGAATTTGGAGCTTATACACATGAAAGCCACTGAGCGTTTTACCCGTCCGGCTGCTCGTTATACAGAAGCAAGCTTAGTGAAGAAATTGGAAGAATTGGGGATTGGTCGTCCGTCTACCTACGCACCTACGATTTCTACGGTTATAAAAAGAGAGTATGTAGTAAAAGAAGATAGGCCAGGGCAAATGCGGGAGTTTAGAGAGTTACTTCTAAAAGCCGGAGAGATTACTTCAGAAACCAAGACGGAGACTTTTGGTAGTGAAAAAGCTAAATTGTTCCCTACTAATTTGGGCATAATTGTAAATGACTATTTGGTAGAAAACTTTGAGACTGTACTGAATTATAAATTTACTGCCGAAGTAGAAAACGACTTTGATGAGGTAGCTGAAGGCAAGGTGTCCTGGCAAAAGATGATACAGGATTTTTATTCTGACTTCAACAGTAAAGTAGAGCAAGCAGCAGAAGGTGCATCTGCATCTACGGGTTCAAATGAACTAGGTGTGGATCCGGATTCTGGCAAGAAACTTTTTGCTAAGATTGGTCGTTTTGGCCCTTATTTACAGATAGGAGAAGCTACCGATGAGGAAAAACCTACTTTCGTTTCCTTGAAAAAAGGAACGTTGATATCAAGTATTACCTATGAGGAAGCTTTGGAGGTTCTTAGAGGACCAAAATTGCCGCTTGAGTTGGGTCTTTATGAGGGAAATCCAATTGTAGTAAACGAAGGAAGATACGGCCCTTACGTGCTATATAATAGCAAGTTTTATAACCTAGACAAAGGCGAAGATCCTCTTACTATAACAAAGGAGCGTGCCATTGAGTTAATTGTAGCTAAAGATTCTGGAACAGACGGTAGTTTGCCTAGAAACATGGCAGATTACGAAGGTCAGGCTGTAGTAATTAATAAAGGTCGTTTCGGTCCTTATATTAAGCTGGGAACGGTTTATTATAACATTCCCAAAACTGAAGACCCGCTAACGATTGACGATGCTAAAGTGGTTGAACTTATCAAAGAAGCCAAAGAAAAAGCCGCGAGTAAAATTATTAGAGAGTTTCCTGAAAACGATAAAGTGAAAGTTCTGAACGGCCGTTACGGTCCATATATCCAGATAGGAAAGCGAAACGTTAAGATTCCTAAGGACATAAAACCGGAGGAACTGACACTGGAAGAATGTTTGAAACTGGGAGAAAAATAATGAATATCTAACAGTTAGAGGTTTGTAGACATTAAAAGCACTGAAAGGTGCTTTTTTTGTTTTAGAGATCATTTGTAATTTTCAAATGCTATTTATAGTCAAGCAATAAAGCAGTGCTTGAACAAAAACTGCATTTTATTGTAGTAAATTAGATAGTACCAATTCCGGGTTAAACTTTACTTATTCTGGTCTTTAGCTATTTAAGAACGCAGACTTTTCTTCGCATTGTTTAAAGAGAACGTTGCTAGAACGGCTAAAACAAAAGTAATTATAAACAAGGTCATAGAAGTTTCGTTAGGGACCACACCAATTACGGCGGCTACTAACGCTCCCAATCCCATTCTTATGGCTCCACCTAAAGCCGCAGCAGCCCCGGCATTTCCTGTAAATGGACTCATGGATGCGGCAGTTGCATTCGGATTTATGAAACCTAAGGTAGAAAGGATAAAAAAGATACCTGCTACGGTCCAGTAGTAAGGAATATCGGGTTTGCTTATAACTAGAACAAGCATTAGTAGAGCTGCTATACTTAGGGCAATTGAGGCCCAATGGGCTATTTTAAGATAATGGACTTTCTTAGTCAAGTGCCCGTTAACATAGCTCCCAATAATCAATCCCGATGCATTTACGGCAAACAATACTGAAAAGGTGGTTTTGCTCAGTCCATAATAGGTGAGAAACACAAATGAGGCCGAGGAAATGTAGGCAAAGAGTATGGCATTAGAGATACTTCCTGCTAAAGTGTAAAGCAAGAACGTCTTGTTTTTGAGTATGCTCAGATAGTCTTTGGATATAGTAGATATTTTTAATTTGTTGGAATGCATATAAATGCTTGTTTCTGGTAGTAAGACAACTATTAGTGAAATTACCAGAAGAGAAAACACGGCTAAGAAATAGAAAATGTAATTCCATTCGGCTTTTTCTACAAAAAAGCTTCCAACACTAGGTGCTATTAGGGGAGCTACGCCCATAACCAACATGATAGATGAAAACGCTTTGGCACGGTGGTCTTTTTCGTATACGTCACTAATAATGGCGTTTGAGGCTACCATTCCTACGCAACCACCTATGGCCTGTAGAAATCTCATGGCTATCATACTCTCAATATTTGGTGATAAAGCACAGCCTAAAGCCGCAATACTGTATATAGTTAAACCAAATATCAGTGGTTTTTTTCTGCCGTATTTGTCTACAATAGGACCATAAAATAACTGACCTACGGCAATACCTACAAAGTAAGAAGTAAGTGTAAAGGCTACGTGGCTTTGGTCTGTATTTAAATCCGTGGCAATTTTGCTAAATGCCGGGAGGTACATATCTATTGTAAATGGACCTAAAGCAGCCAATGTTCCCAAAAGAACAATAAGAAGGTTCTTGTTAATTTTTATTGATGACATTTTTCAAACTTGAAGAGAAATCTATAGCTCTTTTTTTAAAGCTATTGGGAGAATAATTCTCCAGTGTAATTAATAGAAGTAAAGCTTTCCTATCCGGTTAACAGCATGAGCCGTACAAACAGTTTGTTTATGATCCTGTTTTTTAGGTTTATCTTGTATTTGTTGTATTCTACATTGGTAAAATGAAAGTAACGTCATCAGCAATGGTTAGCTTTACCTATTTCTGGTTAAGCAAATCATTTGTGTTCTTGTATCAATTTATTCTAGACTTTAGTTTCTAACTGGAGTTGAAATGGCAATAGTGAATTTGTTACAATTTTGTGTGCTTTTGTGACTAAGAAGTACGGTTTTAAAAGCGATAAAAAAACAAATAAATGCCGATTGTAATAGTTATCATTCTAACGTTTATCTTAGATTGAAGCACATTAAGTATGGTATTTACCGCTTATAAAGTGATTATTGGTGAGTTAATCTTTTGTGTGTAACTTCATAAAAAAAAAATAGTATGAAAAATAGAATTTTGCCTTCGTTGGTATTTATGGGAATTGCGGGATTACTGATTATCCTTGCTTTGATGTTTGGTCTGCCTATGTATAATGTTTGGCAACAAGAAATGGCGGGTAAGGCCGAAATGGCCAAAGCTGAACAAAACAGAAAAATCCTGGTAGAAGAAGCCAAAGCCAGATTGGAGGCAGAAAAGTTGAATGCCCAAGCCGAAGTAGAAAGAGCAAAGGGGATGTCTGAAGCTATGAAGGTGGAAAATGGAACGTTGAATACTACATATAATCAATATTTGTTTATCCGTACTCTAGAAAAATTAGCGGACAAAGGAAGCCTTCCTCAGATTATCTATATGCCAGCCGAAGGTTTAGTGCCAACGATGGAAATGGGAAAACATGCTCCATCTAAGTGATAACTATTTTAAGCTAGTTGTTCTTGTGTTTCCGTAATAAAAAAACTCATAGTCTCCTCTCGTATTGAGGAGACTATGAGTTTTCTTTACTAAGTGTTTTTAGATTTTAATCCAATTCCCCTTTTCTAATTGGTGATTTGGCTTCAGGCCATTCGGTGTTTGAGCCGTCATCTTTAATAGGCATAACACGCTTTTCACGAGGAATAGAGCCCTTCTCTTCTGATGCTTTGTAAGCTAGAATAGCAGTAAGAATTACGTTTTTCTTAATCTCAGAAAATACCAGCTTATCATATGTGTCACGATTTGTATGCCATGTATATCCAAAATAATCCCAGTTTAATGAACCTAAACCAAAAGCAGGAACACCCTTTGCCACAAATGCAGCATGATCAGAACCACCGGCACTAGGAGTTCCTGGGAAGGTTGTTTGAATATGTTTTGTAATATCTTTAGGAACAGCTGTTAACCACTGGCCTAATAAATCATAAGCATGTACAAAGCCTTGCCCGCCGATGTTAACCACACGCCCGGTTCCATTATCTTGGTTAAATACAGCAACCGTATTATTTGCAATTTCCGGATGATCTTCTACAAAAGCTCGTGAGCCATTAAGGCCTTGTTCTTCACTTCCCCAATGGCCTACAATAATGGTTCTTTTAGGATTAGGTAAAACTTTCTTTAAGATACGAGCTGCTTCCAACATAACTAAGGTTCCTGATCCGTTATCGGTAGCTCCTGTACCACCATCCCAAGAGTCAAAGTGAGCTGAGAGGATTACATATTCATTTGGTTTTTCAGTACCTGGAATAGTTGCAATCGTATTGAATACTTTGGTTACTCCCAAATCTTTAGACTCTGCAGTGATCTTGATTTTAGGCTTTTTACCATTTTCTACCAAACGATATAGCAAACCGTAATCTTCCAGAGCAATATCAACAGTAGGTATTTTCTTTGTTTTTCCACCGAAAATTCTTTGAGCACCCGTAATTCCGGTCCAGTAAGACATGGCTAAACCAGCAGCTCCGTTTTTTTCTAAAGCTACCGGAAGTGTTGCAGCTGTATAATCTATTAATTTTAAGAATGCCGCCCATTGATCGGTCTGGACTTTTTTATCAGCCTGGTATTTTTTTAAATCTTCTTCTGTTGCAAATTCCTTCCATTGGGCGTCTGATCTTCCCGAAATTGGATTCATAGAAATTAAAACTATTTTCCCCTTTACACTTGGTAACCAAGCTTCAAATTCAGCTTTTGTTTTTACAGAACTTGGTAAGATTACCACTTCAGCTTCAACGGGCTTAGACTGATTTGACGTCCATGCAAGTTGAGTTCCTTCTAACGATTTAATTCTTGGATGTGTCATCTCAATGTGCGAAATGCCACGTTGCCAAGCTCTCCAGTCGCCAAAGTTTTGAACCTCGGCCTTTATACCATAGTCGGCATATTTTTTAATAAGCCAGTCGGCAGCTTCTTTCATTTGTGGAGAACCCACTAGTCTCGGACCAATACCGTCTAATAGTTCAAAAGCCTGAGTCTCTAATTGAGAGTTACTTTCGGCCTCTTTAATAATTTTTTCTACAATGGAATCCTGAGCAAGAGCTAAGCTAAAGCTACTTACCCATAGGAATAAGATAAAATATTTTTTCATACAAAATGATTAGTTACTTAAAAATACGGAAGCCAATCATACTATTAAAATAAAAGCCTTAAAAATAGATGTTATGGCAAATTACATAGACAAGGAACATGATCCTAGACAGATGGATTGAGAAGTTATGAATATTCAGAAATTGCTCGGCAGTATTTAAATCCCTATTTTTGAGTGAAATAATCGTAAATTTTAAAGCTAATGATTACCTACAGTGTAGCTGCCTTATTATTTCCCGCTATCAGCTTGATAATGCTGGCGTATACAAATCGTTTTCTTGCCTTGGCTGCATTGGTTCGTAGTTTACACGATAAATATTTACAGCATAATAGGAAAGGAGTAATACATGGGCAAATTGGAAATCTGCGTTACCGGCTAAAACTCTTAAGACATATGCAAGGAATGGGCGTTTTGAGTTTCATATCTTGTATAGTTTGTATGTTCTGTATTTATTTAGAGCGCCCCGGTTTGGCTGAGATTTTTTTTGCTTTAAGTCTGTTGTTTTTTACCGTTTCTCTTGTAATTTCCTTTATAGAAATTCAGCTGAGTAATAAGGCACTAGAGCTAGAATTGAGTGATATGGAAGGACATACGTCTCCTTCTCTTGTTGGATATATTAAAAAGACATTTGATTCTCGGAAGAAAGAAGAGGGGTGAGGAAAGTGATTCATTCCTAGTTTTCACTACTACTTATTTTCTTCACCCCACATTCACGTACTCACCACAGCTTCAATCCGCGGTGAAACCTCATCTTGACGGCCGGCTGGGTAATTAGCCCCGTTCCATTGGAAGATCGAATGTTCGATATGTAATATTCTAAACAATTAATATTTTGGCTGACTTTTACGAGCAAGTAAACTCAAATCTCTTTCGTAGTATTTTTAAAAGTTTTATAGGAATCAAAATAAAACTATCACAGTAGGATTTGATATAGAAGAAATTACCTTCGCAATGAAAGTTTCTTGTTTAAACTTTGTTTCAATCGTTTACGAATCGGCTCATCAAAATACTTCAACGCCAAATAAGCTACAAAAATCTGAAATATTAGGAGTGAAGTAATTATAAAAAATAGAGCAAAACCACTAGGTTTATTATTGGCAACGTAACTACCAAATGTCCACATTATAAAATAATGAGTCATGTATAAAGGGTACGATATATTACCTAAAAAGGTACTTATACCACTAAATCTATTATTATTTGAATTACCAACTCCTAATGCAATCAACAATGGAAACAAAACAATAATAATCAAAGGCTCTGTAAGCCAGTTTGTTTTAGTGTTGTATGGAATTAAAAAAATAGCAATTAGTAACAATCCTAACCCAATAAAACCAAGCTTGTTCTTAAATGCAATTTGATATCTAAAAATACACATCCCCGCCAAGAAAGAGAAACAAATCCTAGCCCCTCCATGCCAAAATGTGCTACCATTCCAACCTCCTATTAAAGTCTCTGATGTTATAGCTATATACACTATACATGTTGCAGCTATAACGGACATTATTAGAAGAATATGTTTGTTTAATTTTACTAAAAATATAGAATAAAGGATATTGGCTACATACTCCCAAAATAAAGACCAACTAGGTGCATTTAATCCAAATAAATTAAAGTACCTATCCGGCATAACAGGATAAGGAATCAAAAAAGATGAAGCTAAAAAGATAAGGGTAATTTTTGAGATAGCATAGTTGTCAGCATTAGTACTGAATGGGTCAAATATGAAACCAATTAAACCCAAAACAGAACCCAATATCACCAAAGGGTGTAGTCGTATTAATCTTATTTTAAAAAAGGATTTGAGTCCTATATTATTTATTCTGTCATCGTATGAATAGGCGATCACAAAACCAGAAAGACAAAAGAAAAAATCTACAGCTAAAAAACCATGAGCTAAAAAGTTTTTAGAGAAATCTGTTATTATAATTTCCATAAAATGGAAAACAATAATAATTAAAGCTGCTACTCCTCGCAAACCATCCAATACGTTAAAGTGCACCTTTGATTCGTTAAGGTAAATTTGCTTAGTGCTTTCTTGATTCATTACTAATTCATATAAACAATAAACCTCGAAAGATAACAATTTCGAGGTTTATTAAAATTTACTTATTCTCTTCACACCACGCTCTTGCATTCACGAAAGCTTCTAACCAAGGAGAAACCTCATCTTGACGACCAGCTGGGTAATTAGCCCAGTTCCATTGGAAGATCGAACGCTCGATGTGCGGCATCGTTACTAAGTGGCGGCCAGTGCTGTCACACATCATAGCGGTGTTGAAGTCTGAGCCGTTTGGATTGTGCGGATATTGCTCGTAAGCATACTTTGCAACGATGTTATACTGTGATTCTTCTTTTGGAAGATTGAATTTTCCTTCACCATGCGAGATCCAAACACCTAAGGTCGAACCCGCCAATGTTTTCAACATGATAGAGTTGTTCTTCTGCACTTTTACAGATACGAAGTTCGACTCGTGTTTGCCCGAAGTATTGTGCACCATTTTGCCGTGAACATCGTGTTCCGGATTGATCAATTCCAATTCCATCCACAACTGACAACCGTTACAGATACCTACAGACATCGTATCCGGACGAGCAAAGAAATTTTTCAAAGCTGTATTGGCTTTCTCATTGTATTTGAATGCACCAGCCCAGCCTTTTGCCGAACCTAATACATCTGAGTTAGAGAAACCACCTACAGCACCAACGAATTGGATATCTTCTAAAGTCTCACGACCAGAGATCAAATCCGTCATGTGTACATCTTTCACATCAAATCCTGCTAAGAACATCGCGTTTGCCATTTCACGTTCCGAGTTCGAACCTTTTTCACGAATGATGGCCGCTTTAGGGCGAGTACCTGTGTGTAATGGTTTTTTACCTGTAAATTGAGTAGGGAAAGTAAACGCTAACGGTTGATTTTTGTAATTATTAAAACGTTCCTGAGCCATTCCGTTTTTGGACTGTTTTTGGTCTAATAAGAATGACGTTTTAAACCAGGTATCACGAGTTTCAACGACATTGAATGTAAATGTGTCTGTATTATTTTTGAAAGAGACTTCCGTTCCTTCTATTGCCTGACCGATTTTCACGGCTTCGATACCAGCTTTTGCAAAAGCAGCTTCTAAAGTAGCATCGTCTTTTGCTTGCAATACCACTGCAATATTTTCGTTGAAGAATGTTTTTACGGTGTCTGCTTCGCCTAAACCCGATAAATCATAGTTCGCAGCAAGATTGACATCAGCAAAAGTCATTTCTAATAAGGTTGTTACCAAACCACCCGAACCTATATCATGACCTGCAACAATTTGCCCATCATTGATTAAGTCTTGGATCGTATTGAATGCTGTTTTGAAATAAGTCGCATCTGTGATGGTAGGAACTTCCTGACCAATTTTGTTCAAGATTTGAGCGAATGATGATCCACCTAATTTGAAAGTGTCTTTCGATAGATTGATATAATAGATTGAACCTCCATTTTTAGATAAAACTGGCTCTACTACTTTTTTAATATCGGTACAATTACCCGCTGCCGAGATGATCAATGTTCCGGGAGCGATTACATTTTCGCCATTCGGATACTTTTGTTTCATCGATAAAGAGTCTTTACCTGTCGGAATATTGATGCCTAATTCAATAGCAAAGTCCGAACACGCTTTTACCGCCTGGTACAAACGAGCATCTTCACCTTCATTGTTACACGCCCACATCCAGTTTGCTGACAAAGAAATACCAGCCAATCCGTTGAAAATAGGAGCGAATACGATGTTTGATAAAGATTCTGCAATCGCAGTACGGCTACCTGCCGCAGGATCCACCAATGAAGCTACCGGAGAGTGACCCACTGTTGTAGCGATACCTTCCTTAGATCTGTAATCCAAAGCCATTACGCCAACATTGTTCAACGGTAATTGCAATGGACCGGCACATTGTTGTTTTGCCACACGTCCGCCCACACAACGGTCTACTTTATTAGTCAGCCAATCTTTAGCAGCAACAGCCTCTAATTGTAACACCTGATGGAGATAAGCAGGAATATTTTTTGTTTCATAAGAAAGATCCGCATAGTTGCGTTCCACTTTCTTATCATTCATAATTGTTTTTGGAGAAGAGCCAAAGAAGTCTTCCAAAGCATAGTCCATTGGTTTTTCACCGGTCGTTGCAGATTGGAAAGTAAAGCGATGATCACCTGTTACATCTCCTACAGCATACATAGGTGAGCGTTCCCGATCAGCCACACGTTGCAATGTCTCGATATCTTTATCGGCAATCACCAAGCCCATACGTTCTTGTGATTCGTTACCGATGATTTCCTTAGCAGAAAGCGTAGGGTCACCTACCGGCAATTTGTCTAAATCGATCAAACCACCAGTATCTTCAACCAATTCAGACAAACAATTTAAGTGACCACCAGCACCATGATCGTGAATAGACACGATAGGATTGTGATCCGACTCGACCAAACCACGTACTGCATTAGCCGCACGTTTTTGCATTTCAGGGTTTGAACGTTGGATGGCATTTAATTCGATACCTGAACCAAAAGCACCTGTATCTGCCGACGAAACCGCCGCTCCACCCATACCGATACGGTAGTTTTCACCACCTAATATCACGATTTTATCACCTGCCTGAGGTGTATGTTTTTTAGCCTGATCTAATTTTCCATAACCAACACCACCTGCTTGCATGATGACTTTGTCATAACCCAATTTACGACCATCTTCTTCGTGTTCGAATGTCAATACCGAACCTGTAATCAAGGGTTGTCCGAATTTATTACCAAAATCAGAAGCACCATTGGAAGCTTTGATCAGGATATCCATAGGTGTTTGGTACAACCAATCACGCTCATCCATTGCTTTTTCCCAGGGACGCTCTTCGTTGAGACGGGAATAAGCCGTCATATAAATCGCTGTTCCTGCCAATGGAATTGCTCCCTGACCACCGGCCAATCTATCTCTAATCTCACCACCCGATCCCGTAGCAGCACCAGAGAATGGCTCAACGGTAGTTGGAAAATTATGCGTTTCTGCTTTTACAGATAATACCGATTCAAATTCTTTCTCTGCGTAGAAATCCGGTTTATCCGCCGATAAAGGAGCGAATTGCGTCACTTTTGGCCCTTTAACAAAGGCTACATTGTCTTTATATGCCGAAACGATTTCATTAGGATTCGTTTCAGATGTCTTCTTGATTAATTTGAAGAGAGAAGTCGGTTGCTGTTCGCCATCAATTACGAATGTTCCGTTGAAAATCTTGTGACGACAGTGTTCTGAATTGGCTTGAGAAAACGCAAAAACCTCAGAGTCTGTCAGTTTACGACCTAATTTAGTCGAAAGATTGTTCAGATAAGCTACTTCTTCTGAGCTTAAAGCCAGACCTTCTGCTTTATTATACGCATCAATATCATCGATTTCCAAAATAGCTTCCGGTGTGATATTGATGGTGTACATTTCTTGAGTTAATGCATCGTACTTCTGCGAAATCATCGGATCGAAATCCTCAAAATCGGCAGCAACCGGTTGAAACTCCTCGATGCGAATCAAGCCTTCAATTCCCATGTTTTGCGTGATTTCTACCGCATTGGTGCTCCAGGGTGTGATCATGGCAGCACGGGGGCCTACAAAGTTTTGATTTAGTGTATTTTCATCTAATTTTTTAGCATTGCCAAAAAGCCAGTTGAGTTTGTTAATGTCTTCCTGGGATAAAGAGTTTACACTTTGAACAGCGTATACCGTGTTCGATGGGTTCTCAAAGAAATGAATCATTACAAGAATTTTGGGAGTGTTTTTTTGAAAAGACAAAGTTACTTGGTTTTTTCGGGAATAGGAAAAAGTAATGAATGTTTGGAAGGAGTAGAAGATATCAATAGAGTTCTTAATCCTACTTTTTTACAAAGAAGAGTATTTTTAAAGCTTGAATAGAAAGAAATCTGTATTTTCACCATAAATAAACTATGCTTACCTGATTCATGGTTATTCTTGTTTAAATTTGTTTAAACAAGAACAGAACCTTAACTTGAATCTCTACTCCATGACAAAAAAAAGTTTTTTCATCTTTCTATTAGTCGCTACTTTCCAGCTTTCATATGCTCAAACCGTAGTTTTAAAAGGGAAGGTTTTTGATAATTCAAAAAATCTAATGTTGCTTGAAGCTCATGAAGATGCTAGGGATTCAAATATTAAGATTCCATTATCTGCTGACTCGACGTTTGAATACCAAGTCACTAATCCTGAAGATTTAGCTTATCAACTCATATTAGAGAATGAATTCAGGGCTGGTGTTTTTAACTCTCAGATATTTTTTACAGATAATGATACTATAACATTTAATCTGTATCCAAGAAAAGATTTTTCAAAAAATTTAGTAATTGGAAGTGCAAAAACAAAAGATCTAACGGATTTTAAAAACAAGGTTGACAATCTGTTTAAACAAAGGGTAATTGAAATAAAAATGGAGATTGACTCATTATTAAAAAATAACCAAAAAGATTCTGAAGAGTTTAAAAACCTTTTAAGTAAGATGGATTATTTACAAGCCGAGTATTGGGAAAAAAACTTTCAGGAGATTGAAGTGTCTCCCTCCATTCCTAAATATTCTATTCTTGTTGAAATGACAAAGCGAGCTTTAAAAACACCGTTTTTAAGTAGAGATAGATTGTTTGGAGTTGCTAAACTATACAAAGAAACTTACCCTGAGCACCTTTACACCGAAACACTTGCAAAAGAGCTTGAAGTTTTAACTTTTAAAACAGGGACTTCTTTTCCTGAAATAAAAATGACTAGACTGTCAGGAGAAACAGATTCTTTGTCTGCTTATGTACAAAAGGATAAAATAGTTATACTGCATTTATGGACACCATGGTGCGGTCCGTGCATCAAAAAAGGTAAAGAGTTAGCGTATTTCTACAAAGAGTATAATGATAAGGGTTTAGAGGTTATCGGTGTTTTAGGAGGGATTAAGACTCCTAATGATGGACAAAAAACTTTAGAGAAATACCCCTCTCCTTGGAAAACCTTTTTGGAAGTTAACTCAGCTAATAACATTTGGAATAAATATGGACTAGGGCAATCTGGTGGTGGTGTTTTTGTAATAAATAAATCTGGTCAAATCATTAATGCGGAAGGTAGTATAGGAGAAATAAAAGATATTCTTAAGAAAGAACTTCCATAAAGTTGTTTAATTAATAGCAATTTTAAGTACCATTTTACTCAGAATCTAAGAAAACCCCAAAATCTGGGTCCAAGGAAACATTAGAGTAACGCACAATTTAGGAGGACAAAATAATGAACTTTAGTTTCCCGGTGGGGAGCTGCGGTTTATTCAGTTAATGATAAAAGAAAGTGTTCTTTTTAATGACCAAGTTACTTGGTTTTTTCGGGAATAGGAAGAAAAGAAATTTGATAAGAAGTTATGTTTCTTTAATTATCATTCCTTGAGATTCTATAGGAAAAGAATCATTTTAGTATAAGTTCATTTTTTTTTGGATGTTTGAAATTGAAAATTTCTGGTGTTTATGGATAACAAATTGTTTTACAAGAATCTTTCAGACGACTGGGAAGATTTAGGTGATGGTGTTAAACGCAAAATTGCGGTTCACTTATCTGACCTGATGTTGGTTTACGTAAGATTTGATAAAGGAGCTGTAGGGGCGTTACATGAGCATCATCATACACAAACATCCTACGTGAAGTCAGGAGTATTTAAGTATAAAATTGGTAAGGAAGAGCGAGAAATAACCGAAGGAGACAGCTGTATCATTCCTCCTAACACATTACATGGTTGTGTTTGTATCGAACCGGGCGAGATTATAGACTCTTTTACACCACAAAGAGATGATTTTTTAAGCTGACATTTTGGACTTAGTTTATGACTTTTCATATTCTGAATAAGCAAAAACACTTTACATTTAGTCAAGTAGAGATGTACTGTGTTGTGGGAATAAATCCTTAAGGAGATAAATATATCAGTAAAAGGCAGATTTTGTTATATATAAGCATATTTGGAAGTTTAAGCACACATAGTTTTGGAGATGGGGATGTTGGGTTAGCAGTAAAGAATGACTAGAGGTGTTGGTCATAGACAAAAACAATTGCCTTACCTTTGTTAATTAAGAAGCAGCAGAACATTTGAAAAAACACCATCCCAGAAGTAGGCATAATTTACTGTATGATTTTGAGAAATTAGTGACGGTAGTTCCTGAATTAGAGTTCTTTTTAACAAAGAACCCAAATGGAGAAACTACTATCTCTTATGCCGAACCCGAAGCAGTTAAGCTGCTGAACAAAGCTTTACTTTTAACTGAATACGATGTAACTTATTGGGAAATACCAGAAGGGCAGCTTTGTCCGCCAATTCCAGGTCGGGCAGATTATATTCATTATTTAGCTGATTTGTTTAAGGAAGGCAGAGAGAGTAAACACATTTTGGATGTCGGCACAGGAGCTAATCTAATTTATCCTATTCTAGGTGCTTCTATTTACGGTTGGACTTTTGTGGGAACAGATGTGAGTAAAGGATCCATGGAAAATGCCCAAAGTATCATAGACAAGAACCCAGGCTTTGCGTCAAAGATAAATCTACGTTTGCAACCCGAAATTTTGCATGTTTTGAAGAATGTCATCCATGGGAGTGATTACTTTGATGCCGTTTTGTGTAATCCGCCATTTTTTAAATCGGCGGAAGAAGCTTTTACCCAAAATCTAAGAAAACGTCAGAACCTGGGTCAAGGGAACAGCAAAATAACGCACAATTTTGGAGGGCAAAATAATGAACTTTGGTTTCCCGGTGGGGAGCTGAGGTTTATTCAGTTAATGATAAAGGAAAGTGTTCTGTTTAAAAATCAAGTGAACTGGTTTACCTGTTTAGTTTCAAATAAAGATAATCTTTATTCGCTACAAAAGCTTTTAAAGAAAGTAGAAACAAAGGAAATAGAAATCGTGAAAATGCAGCAGGGGAACAAGCAGAGTCGGTTTTTGGCTTGGAGATTTTAGGAAATATATTAATTATTCTATAACGGTACATATTTTAGTTTGGAAGTGCCTTCCGAATCTTTTTTCTTTGTGAAATATGGAAGAGAACTGGTTTTCAAGACCACAAAAGAAGCATGTTATGGGCTTTGGTATTCTGTGGTCAGTAGGCGTTTTACTGCTTTTAATTGCTGTAACCGATTTCTTTAGGTCGTTTAGTTTAAAGGGAGGTAATCTTATGATATTATTTTTGATATTTTCGTCCACTTTCGCGTTCATTAAGATTTATGTAAATTACCTGAACAGAAAATGAAAAAATGTTTATTGCCTTTAATGTTTCTTGTATTCCAAGCTTGCTGTCCATCTAGCAAGGAAGAAAAAAAGAATTTCGATTGGCTAGTGGGAGAATGGGAGAGGGCTAATGAAGAAGAGGGGAGGAGTACTTTCGAAAATTGGAAGAAAGAGAATGACTCTACCTATGTTGGCTTTGGCTTTACTTTAAAGGGACAGGATACTGTTTGGTATGAAAACACTATTTTTGCTACCAGAGATGGCATGTGGAAACTTCAGGTTAGCCTAAAGGACAGTGAAGCTAGTGTCGATTTTAAAGCGACAAATTTTGACGAAAACTCCTTTGTAGTTGAAAACCCGGAAAATGATTTTCCGAAGGTCATTACTTATAAAAAAGAAGGAGAAAAACTTATTGCTGAGATTTCGGATGCTGATATGAAAATCGGTTATGATTTTGTAAAAAAGCAAAGTGTTAAGCCTTAAACAACCTCCGAAATAGTTAAGAACTAATTACCGATTTCGTTACTCTATGTATTGGGACAAGTTGTAAATTTCCACTATAATTTGAGAACTTGCTTATGTGGTTATTTTATGCCCTTTTATCTGCTTTTTTTGCTGCTCTTACTGCTATTTTTGGGAAACTAGGTGTGTCAAATGTGAATTCTAACCTTGCAACGGGAATCCGAACTATTGTTATCTTATTTATGATTTGGGGCATTGTCTTTGGAAGAGGGGAGGCAAAGGGTATAGGTGATTTATCTAAGCAAAATGTGATTTTTCTTGTGGTTTCTGGACTAGCAACGGGTTTATCTTGGCTGTTTTATTTCAAAGCTCTGCAACTGGGAGATGTTTCTCAAGTGGCTCCAATAGATAAGTTAAGCCTAGCTTTAACCATTCTTTTAGCGGCTACTTTCTTAGGCGAATCACTTACTCTTAAGACAGCCATTGGCGGCGGACTCATTATTCTTGGAACGTTGGTTTTGGCCTGGAAGTAACCCTGATAAAAAAGAATTACTCTTCCGTTTTGGGTTTGATGTCCTTCTCAAGAAATAATCGTTCATATTCTTCAAAGCGGTGCTCCCTTACAGGTCTTACGTAAGGTTCTGTTTTGAAGTATAAAAGTAAAGCCGGGCTAATCTGTTTGTATTTTTCTACATACTCGTAATGGATGAGTTCTCCATTGTCTATTCTTTGTCTTATTCTGTTATGGTAGGGGTACATTATTCTTAAAGTTTAACTACTAGTTTACCTATTGTTCTGCCGCTTGCCATTTTTTTATGGGCTAAATCCATTTCATCAAAACCAAAAGTATGAGAAACGCAAGGCCTCAAGCTGCCATTTTCAAGCATTTTAGCCAATGTAGCCATATCATCACCACTGGACTGTACCATCATTTTGTAGCCTATTTTGTCTTGTGCAGTTGCTTTTTCTTCTATTCCGTCGTTTAATCCCGAGGGTAAACTTACAATTATTCCTCCTTTTTTGAGCGTTTTTAGGGAACGTTGAATGTAGTCGCCACCGATTCCATCAAACACCAAATCTAAATCTGAAAGTATTTCTTCAAAGTTTTCGGTCTGATAATCTATATGCTCGTTTGCTCCTAATGAAAGAATAAAATCCTTGTTTTTAGCAGACGACGTGGCTATAACATAAGCTCCCATTTCTTTTGCAAGCTGAACTGCAAAATGACCCACTCCGCCCGAAGCCGCGTGGATGAGGACTTTGTCGTCTTTCTTAATTCTGTTTTTTAATGCTTGAAAAGCGGTTAATGCAGCGAGAGAAGATGATGCAGCTTCTTCGTGAGAAATATTATCGGGTTTTAGTGCCAAATGGTTTTCCGAAGCCGCCACATATTCAGCATAAGCTTTTCCATGTCCGGGGAAATTAACCATCCCGAAAACATTATCACCAACTTTGAACTTTGTAGAATCTTTCCCGCATTCTGTTATCACTCCAGACACATCCCAACCCAAAATACAAGGGTCATTTTGGATTATTTTATCAAAAAGTGGATTGCCATTTCTGGTTTTTACATCAATCGGATTAATTCCAATGGCTTTTACCTTAATCAAAACCTCACTTTCTTGTAAAATTGGATTGGAGATTTCTTCGTAATTAAGTTCTCCGCCCGCTTCTTTTATGGTAATTGCTTTCATGAATGCAAATTTAGTAAATGTGAAACGTATTAATGAAGATGTATAGAATCAAAAAAAATCGATTCGTTGCTTTCTTATCATACATCAATGTTTTGCCGCTTGGGGGCAACTTACCTTTGTAGCATCCAAACGAAATAAAACTATGGACAGAAAAGATTTTATTAAGAAGGGTTTTTTAGGCACGGGCATGTTTGTGGCTTCTGCGGCTATGGGAAACGTAGTTAAGAATGGCATAGACGAACTCAAAGAGCTAGAAATCTTAGGATTTAATCATTTACCAAACACAAAATCAAAAATCATGAAAAATAGCGTATTACACAAAGCAGAGACAAGAGGAAATGCCAACCACGGATGGTTACATAGCAGACACACATTTAGTTTTGCTAACTATCATAATCCCGAAAGAATGCACTTCGGAGTGTTGAGAGTTTTGAATGACGATGTTGTATCTGGTGGTATGGGATTCGGCACGCACCCGCATGATAATATGGAAATCATTTCTATTCCTTTGGAGGGAGATTTGGAACATAAAGACAGCATGGGAAATACTACTGTGATTAAGAACGGAGATATTCAGGTTATGAGTGCAGGTACAGGCGTGAGACATAGCGAGTATAATCATAGTAAAAAAGATCCAGTGAAATTTTTGCAGATTTGGTTATTCCCAAACAAGAAAAATGTAAAACCTCGTTATGACCAACTTTCGCTGAAGACTGAGGATAGAAAGAATACATTCCAACAGATTCTGTCGCCAAACCAAGACGATGAAGGTGTATGGATACATCAAAATGCATGGTTTCATTTAGCTGATTTTGATAAAGGAACACAAAAAGAATATACACTGAAATCTAAAACAAACGGGTTGTACGTTTTCAATTTAAAAGGTGAAATAAGCGTAAATGGCCAAAAACTAGAAAGTAGAGACGGATTCGGAATTTGGGAAGCAGACAAGGTTTCTATCCAGGCCACTGAGAACTCAGAGTTTCTTTTGATGGAAGTGCCAATGGCAATTTCGTAATTTGTTTGTAACTTTGATTTACGCCCAAATCTAAAAATTATGTCAAATGTATCATTGATTCTGGAAGAAAAAGCCGTAAGTATCGGTAACTTTATGGTAGGCCGCCTATTGCCTTTTAAGCAAAAGCGTTCGGTAGGGCCTTTTGTGTTCATAGACCACATGGGACCTATCACTGCTGAAGAAGATATGGATATTCTTTCGCACCCGCATATTGGACTTTCTACACTTACTTATCTATTTGAGGGAGCTATGCTCCACAGAGATAGTTTGGGTACGGAGATGGTGATTCGCCCTGGTGCGGTAAACTGGATGACAGCAGGAAAAGGCGTAGTGCATTCAGAGCGTATGCCGAAGGATTCTATCGGGGAAACCATGCACGGATTACAGATTTGGGTGGCTTTGCCAAAAGAATTAGAGCAGATGGAGCCCAGATTTTCGCATGTTTCGGCCGAAGAAATTCCTGCTTGGGAGGAAAATGGAGTTTCGTATAAAGTGATAGCAGGCGAAGCATTAGGACATAAATCTCCTGTGGATGTATATAGCCCGCTTTATTTTATAGAGATAAAAAGCACAAATGCGGTGAAGCTTAAACTAGGTGACCAACTGTATGGAGAGTCGGCCATGTATATTCTGCATGGAGAGGTTAAAAGTGGTGAGGAAACTTATGTGCCTAAGCATATTATGATTACCCAAGATGCCACACTTTGTGAGTTTGAAATGGCGGAAAATACCACGCTCTATCTTTTTGGAGGTGAGCCTTTTCCTGAAGAGCGTTTTATTCATTGGAACTTCGTAAGTTCAGAAAGAGAATTAATAGATAAAGCAAGGGAAGATTGGGAAGCCCAGCGTTTTCCTAAAGTGCCTAATGAAGTAGGCTACATTCCACTGCCAGAATTAACTTTAAAACCAAAATCATGAAAGTAGAACAGTTTAATAGAGAAACAAAGGGATTTTTTAAAGCATCAGACGGAGATAAGGAAGCTGGTAGAATGACTTATTCTTGGGCCGGGGAAGGGCGTATTATTATTGACCACACCGAAGTAAATCCCGATTTTAAAGGACAAAAGGTGGGTAACCAAATGGTCATGGCAGCCGTGGAGTTTGCTCGTAAAAAAGGTATTAAAATTACACCATTATGTCCCTTTGCAAAGAGCGTTTTTGACCGTACAGAGGAAATCAGAGACGTATTGTAATTTAGCTATCAGAAGTCAGCTTTTCAGCTATCAGTAATCAGGTTTTAGTTACTAGAAATTTAGATTTTTCGGAACGGTGTATTATTGGCTAAAGTTAATTCTATATACTGATAGTCAAATTCTTAAATTTTATGTTATCTTTAATCTGATAATTCAAAGAGGATTGCTAACTTCTGATAACTAATCCGACATCTCACAGGATTCTAATATCCGACATCGCAATCTGATAACTGAAGGCTGATACTGAAAACCAACACTCAAACAATGAAAAAAATAGTCGCTTTTGCAGGTAGTAATAGTAAGCATTCCATTAATATGCAGTTGGTGAAATACACCTTAACGTATTTTGATGGGTTTGAAATAAATGTACTGGATTTAAATGACTTTGAAGTATCGATTTTCTCTGTGGATAGAGAGAAAGAAATGGGGTATCCTAAACTGGCCTATGATTTTCGTAAAGAAATGCGTGATTCAGATGCCATTATTTGCTCTTTAGCCGAAAACAATCGCACCTATTCTGTAGCTTTTAAGAATGTATTTGATTGGAGCAGCCGTATAGGTATGGATATTTTTGCTGAAAAGCCTATGTTTTTGATGAGCACTTCGCCCGGAGCTTATGGTGGAGGAAATGTGATGGCCGCAGCTACTTCATTTTTTCCAAAATGTGGTGCAAATATCCTTGAGACCTTCTCTCTGCCTTCTTTCAATAAAAACTTTGGAGATGGAAAAATTACAGATATTGAATTGGCAGAAGTGCATAAGACTAAAGTAGAGAGTTTTAAAGAAGCTCTTCTTTAAATCAGAATCAGTATCAGGAATTTAAGCGAAATGAAAAAGGGCTTTGGCGTTAATTGCTTTTAGGATATACAGAGTATTGGATAAGGCATATTTTGTATAAAATAGCTAATGCATGATTGAGCAAACCAGGTGGGTAATTTTCGCAGAAGTGATGTATGCACTTATCGCCCTGGCAGTTTGCCTGCGTATAATCTATGACACCCGCTCTGTAAGTAAAACCTTGGCGTACCTGCTTTTGGTAATTTTTGTTCCTGTTTTGGGAATGGCTTTTTATTTCTCATTTGGTATAAACTATCGTGTAAGGAAGATTTATACCAAAAAACTGAAAATTGAAGATAAGCTACAGGAGAGTTTTATAGAAACCGTAAAACACTCCACTTACGACCTTTTTCGTTCAAAAAATTCTGCTGCAGAACAATACTCTTTACTTATCTCCCAAAATTTTAATCCGGACTCGGGAGAGGTAAAGCCCGTTTTCTGTTCTAACGAAGTAGATATTTTGGTCAATGGTGAGGCATTCTTTCCTGTTCTTTTAGAAAAGCTGGAGTCCGCCAAACACCATATTCATATGGAATATTATATCTATGAGGATGACAGTATAGGTAACAAAATCAAAGATGTCCTTATACGTAAAGCTCAGGAAGGTATGAAAGTCCGCTTTATTTACGATGATTTTGGTAGTTCAGGTATCCGCAGGGCGTTTGTAAGGGAGATGCGTGAAGCGGGTGTGGAGGCGTTTCCTTTTTACAAAGTGAGGTTAATAGTTTTGGCTAACCGCCTTAATTATAGAAATCACCGAAAAATTGTGGTCATAGATGGACATACTTCTTTTACAGGTGGTATAAACGTTTCGGACAAGTATATTAACAACGGGAGTAGCGATTTGTACTGGCGGGATACTCATATGATGATAGAAGGTAGGGCTAGCTATGGTTTGCAGCAGATTTTCTTAAGTGATTGGAATTTTTGTAGCCAACAAAATATAGAAGTAGGCAGAGAATTGTTTCCAATCATTGCGGATCGCGGAAACGTGCCAGTTCAGATTATTTCTAGTGGACCAGATTATGAAAGACCTGCTATTCTTAATTCAATTCTAAGAGCCATTTATCTGAGCAAGGAAGAAGTCTTACTTACCACTCCGTATTATATTCCAGAGGCGAGTTTACAAGAGACTCTCATTTTAGCGGCACTTAGTGGCGTAAAAGTAAAATTGTTGGTGCCAAAGAAAGGCGACTCTAAGATTGTGAACATGGTGGCACATTCATTTTATGAGGAACTGCTGCAAGCCGGAGTTGAAATTTACCGGTATAATAAGGGCTTTATACATGCCAAAACATTTGTGTGTGATAGAAAATTAGCTTCAATAGGTACGGCTAATCTTGACCAACGAAGTTTTGACCTCAATTTTGAGGTGGCTACTCTCATTTACGATGAAACTAAAGGACAAAACCTTGCAAATATCTTTTATGAAGACCTAAAAGACGCTGAGGAACTTACCCTTGAAAGATGGTTAAAAAGACCGCGTTTAAGAAAATTCGGCGAACGTTTTATGCGGTTACTATCTCCATTTATGTAAGGTTTCCTTTCTTTAATTCGCTTACTGCAAAATCTACCGCTCTGGCTGTAAGAGCCATATACGTAAGTGATGGGTTTACACAGGAAGAGGACACAAAGCTGGCTCCATCTGTAACAAACACGTTGTTGGCTCCCCAAACTTGGTTACGCTTATTGAGAACCGATGTTTTGGGGTCATGACCCATTCTGGCTGTTCCCATTTCATGAATGGAAATACCCGGCATAGATTCTTGCGTAGCAAAACTTTTAATGTTTTTCAGACCTGCAGTTTCTAGCATTTTTATGCCCTCCTCTACCATTGCGGGTCTCATTTTTAGCTCGTTTTCGCCCCATGCTGCATCAAAATCCACTTGAGGCAAGCCAAACTTATCCAGTTTTTTACTTAATGTAAAACGGTTTTTCTCGGAAGGAAGGGTTTCCCCAAAAGCCATCATTGAAAAATTCCAATTGCCGAGGTGGGTGTAATTTTGCTTTAAATCTGTTCCAAAAGTATCTCCTGAGTTAGTAATTCCTCTTGCAGCCGAACCCTGGTAGCCAAAACCTCTAAGGAAATCTCGTTTGTCTTTGCCACGATTTACAAAACGGGGTATATACAGCCCATTAGGACGTTTACCGTAATAGTACATATCTTGGTATCCTTCAAATTCTCCGGTTATTCTTTGGCTCTTGTGGTGATCCATTAGGTTTCGGCCTAAATGACCGCTTTCATTTCCCAGTCCGTTTGGATGGGTCTTAGAAACGGATTGCATCATTATCCAGGCAGAGGCTACAGCACTTGCATTTAGGAATATAATTTTCGCAAAATATTCCTCAACTTTTTTAGTTTCTTGATCAATAACACGGACGCCAGTTGCTTTTCCCTTTGTGTCATCAAAAATAACCTCAAATACAATTTTGTTATTTAGTAAAGTCAAATGTCCTGTGCGTACAGCAGCGGGTAAAGTAGCTGATTGTGTACTGAAATAAGAACCATACGGACACCCACGGATGCAACGGTTACGGTATTGGCAACTGGTCCTTCCCAGATCTTTTTGCTCTTGAGTAGGGGCGGTGAGGTGAGCTACCCTGCCAATAGTACTTCTTATACCGAGGTTCTCTCTTATTTTTTTTGTAAATTCCCTCTCCACACAATTCATTTCCATGGCAGGCTGGAAAACACTATCAGGTAAATCGGCCCAGTTCTCCTTAGATCCGGATATACCCACAAACTTCTCAACATAGGTGTACCAAGGTTCCAAGTCCTTGTACCGTAATGGCCAATCTATGGCTATACCTTCTTTTGCATTTGCCTCAAAGTCATAGTCAGACCAGCGATACACCTGTCGGCCCCACGTAAGAGATTTCCCTCCTGTCTGGTCACCCCTAATCCACGTAAATTTCCGTGTTTCTTGATAGGGGTGCTCACTATCTTTTATGAAAAGGTGTTTGCTTTCTTCTGTAAGTGCATAGCGGGTGCGTACACCAATATGGTAATCAAGAACAGCCTGCTTGTCTAAACGCCCTCTGTGTGGCATTTGCCAAGACTCGGAAAAGGCGGTGGTGTAATCTTTTACGTGTTCAAGTTTACGACCTTTTTCTAGCATGAGGGTTTTTAGCCCTTTTTCGGTTAGTTCCTTAGCAGCCCAGCCTCCAGAAATGCCGGAACCGACCACAATGGCATCATAGGTGTTCAATATACTCAGGTTAAAAGCCCTAATTTAGCTTGTTTCACTAAAATTTAAAAGTGTTAATTCTGCAGGTTAATTAAAGTTGGAAATAAATCTTATTCTTACCCAAGGAAATCTAAAGATGCCTTTAGATTTCCTTTTGACAAAAGATATGATAATTAGTGCCCCAGAATGCCTAACTCAAGTCCTCTCAGTTCGGCTAGGCCACGTAGGCGTCCAATAGCTGAATACCCTGGATTGGAGGTTTTATTTAGGTCATCTAACATTTGGTGTCCATGGTCTGGACGGAACGGAATGGCTTTGTTTCTGTTTTGATTTTCTGCGGTCACCGCTTTCATCACAGCATACATATTCACGTCACCGTCTAAATGGTCAGCTTCGTAAAAATTGCCATCTTTATCTTTCCTTACATTACGTAAATGAACAAAATGTACTTTTTGTTTTATCTTTTCAAAGATGCGTAATATCTCCGCGGCATCACCAGCACCTAATGAGCCTGTGCAAAAACAAACTCCATTATGTTCTGCAGGAACATTAGTTAGTAACTGGTCAAAGTCATCGTAATTGCTTGCAATACGAGGTAATCCTAGTATAGGATAGGGAGGGTCGTCTGGATGAATAGTCATTTTAATGCCATTTTGTAGACAAGTGTCTGCAATAGCATTTAAGAAAAAGTAAAGATTTTCTCTCAAGCCTGTATCACCAATATTCTTGTAAACATGAATACTCTTTAACAAATCTTCTGGCAGAATATCTTTTTCGCCGGGAATACCCATTAGAATCACTTGGCTCAAATCCTTTAGTTCTTCTTCGGAATACGCTTTGTACTTTTGTTCAGCTTGAATTCTGAAAGCATCAGGATAGTCCGCTGCTGCGTCTTCTCTTTTAAGAATGTAGATATCAAAGACAGCCAAGTCAATCCAGTTGAAATATAATGCTTTTGACCCATCTGTCATTTCCAAATCGAGTTGCGTTCTGGTCCAATCTAATACAGGCATGAAGTTATAGCAAATAGTTTTTATTCCTGCTTTTGCTAAATTTACTAAACTGGCATTGTAGTTTTTAAGATATTGTACATAATTACCTGTGCGGGTTTTAATATCTTCATGAACAGGGACACTTTCTACTACAGACCAAACCAAACCAGCCTCTTCTATTAGTTTTTTTCGTTCAAGAATATCTTCTAAAGGCCATATATCTCCGTGTGATACATGATGTAAAGCTGTTACCACACCTGTAGCCCCTGCTTGTTTCACATCTTGTAAGCTCACGCCGTCATTTGGACCATACCAACGCCAAGTTTGTTCAAGTTTCTTCATTTTTATTTTTAAGAAAATTTGGTGTAAACCGAAGCTACAAAAATATAGGATATTATTGGATTGGTACAAGAGCGGGTAAATTTTCTTATTTATTATTTATAATTAATCTAAATAGTGGGTATATTTGTAAAAAATATTATATTAATGCCAAGTGTACCAAAATGGCTAGCGAATACAATGGAGAAGGTAGCTCCAGGTAGTTATCATTCAGTGAAAGTAAGCAGTGTAAAGCTTTTAGATGAGAAACTTAAATGGGTAAGATTTGAAGGTGATATAAACGATGCCAGCTTTTCGGCTTCTAATGTTATTGAGTTTAGAGTGAATGATACAGATTACCGGCATTATACTCCCAGCAAGTATGATACTGACGGTCAAATTTGCGAAGTTCTATTCTATTTACATGACATGGGGCCTGGAAGTAAATGGGCTACGGAGTTAGAAGTAGGGCAAGAGTTAAAGCTAATAGGTCCTGGTGGGAAGATGAAATATGCTAAAGACTTACCAAGTCATTTTGTTTTTGGAGATGAGACCTCACTAGGCTTGGTAGAGTGTGTGGCACGGGAAGCAGAAAAATGGGGACACCAGTTTTTTTCTTTGGTAGAGCTAGAACCAAGCCATTTGGCTTGGGTAGATTTTCTGGAGACGGGAAAGGTACGTGCCGTAAAAACAGATAAAGAAGTTCCAGGTAATAATGCATGTGATTGGTTTCGGTCATCTGATTACTATGTAGATCATAACGAAACGTATTTTTATCTAACAGGAAGAGCAAAGTCTATACAAGGGTTTATGCAAACGTTGTTACGGGCAGGGGTGAACCGTAAACAAATAAAGACATATCCATATTGGTCTGAAGGGAAGAACGGACTTTGAGTATTTTTTTTCGATATAAAGAGGGTTGAAAATTTCAAATAAATGGAAATAGATTACGATTTTTTAGGAAGCCAATTGCGGTGCCCTTCTGGTGATTACGCTAAAGAAGTGGCTGAGAATATGTTTCGATCTAATAGTTTTATGATCTCTAAAGCTATAGAACATACGTCCCTGGATAAGGGTGACAATGTCCTTGAAATAGGATTTGGCAATGGGAAACATTTACATGATCTTTTTTCAGTAATTCCAAATCTGCATTATTGTGGAGTAGATATCTCCGAAGCGATGGTCCAACAGGCTTCTGAAGAAATTCCTGCCGTCGAATTTCGTTTGGTAGCAGGAGATGGAACTTTGCCTTTTTCTGAAGGTTTTTTTCAAGGGGTTTTTACGGCCAACACCTTATATTTTTGGGAAAATGTAGAGTACAGTTTACAGGAAATTTGCCGTGTTCTAGAGGGAACGTTTTCTATGGCCTATATAGATAAGACCTTTGGAGAGAC
>CAZBAV010000001.1:230988-232351 GCA_964489955.1 uncultured Lacihabitans sp.
CTTTACCGTTTACCCAAAAAGGTTTTACTTTTTATGAAGTAGAGGAATTGGAGAGGCTATACAAAAAAGTTGGATTAAAAAATGTTTATACCAAATCTTACCAAGAAAAGGTAACCAATAACATGGGGAAAGAGGTTGAGAGAGCTTTCCACGTAACGGTAGGTGAAAAATAAGAGCCCACTTTTTTAAGAAGCGGGCTCAGTAGATATTAATATTTTCCGATATCGTATTTTTCCAGATTGTCTGAGACTTCTTTGAGGAAAAGCCCTCCGAGAGAGCCATCTACCACTCTATGGTCATAAGAATGTGATATGATCATTTTTTGGCGGATGCCAATAAAATCTCCTTCCGGCGTTTCTATTACAGCTGGCATTTTTCGTATAACTCCAAAAGCCAAAATGGCTACCTGGGGCTGCATAATTATCGGTGTGCCTGCAAGGTTTCCAAAACCACCTATATTAGACATAGAATATGTGCCACCGCTTAATTCTTCTGGTTTTAACCTGTTATTCCTTGCCCGAGTAGCCAGGTCGTTTACTTTTGCGGTTAAACCACTTAAAGAATACTGGTCGGCATTATGGATAACCGGTACAATAAGATTACCATTAGGCAGGGCTACTGCCATACCTATGTTAATGTTTTTCTTATAAATAATCTTGTCTCCATCTACCTGAACATTTATAGCAGGGAACTTGTTTATGGCCTCTACTATCGCTTGAATGAGGATAGGCGTAAAGGTAAGGTTCTCGTTGTGTTGTTTTTTGAACTTGTCTTTTACCTCATTTCGCCAAGTAGATACCCTGGTCATATCCGTTTCTATAAAAGAAGTCACATGTGGTGATATCCGTTTAGAATCTACCATTCTTTCTGCTATCATCTTCCGCATGCGGTCCATTTCCACCACCTGGTCAGTCCCGGAAACGGCCATAATAGAATCTGCTTGGTTATCTTTCTTGCCCCTGTTTGGTATATAGGCCAACAAATCATCTTTTGTAAGCCTTCCTCCCTGGCCAGAGCCTTTTATGCTGTCTAGTTCTGCTTGAAGTATTCCTTCTTTCTTAGCTATATTTTGTACCAATGGCGAATAGAAACGCTCTTCTGTGCTATTGATCTGTTGGTTTTCTACAATGGTTTTTATCTCTTGCTCTATGATTGAAACAGGTTCTTCTACTTTTTCGCGAACTTGGGGTTCTTCGGTTACTCCTTCTGTTTCTATTATACAGATGGGCTTTCCTATGATGGCTACATCACCTTCTTGCACCAAAAACTTTGTTACTATACCACTGTGTGACGTTCCAACTTCTGTATCAATTTTATCCGTAGCTACTTCTATAATCATATCATCTACCTCTACCGTGCTACC
>CAZBAV010000002.1:0-16013 GCA_964489955.1 uncultured Lacihabitans sp.
GTCAAAGTTTTTAATTACGGCCTGGTCGGATATGTAGGCTCTCTGCATTTCTATGGACATAGGGCCATACTTGCTAATGAGTAGTTTAAGTACTGTTTTTAGGGCCATGGCATCAAAGTCCAAAGTCCAACGTGATGAATCAACAACCCACTGCTGTTTTGACTTATAGGATTGTGAGTAGGTTTTGGCGTGTGCCTCAATCCGCTCACGGCTCATGTAATCTATCTTTACGAAGCCATTTATAAGGCTGAATGCCGCTGCATAACCTATTATCTTGTCTGAGGTTCTTTGTGTAAAGTCAAACTCAAAGCCTGTTAGTGGGTTCTCGGAAACCAACTGGCCCTCGTATATGATGGCTGTGGAAATGTTTTTATACAGGCCAGTTCTTTGGGCTAACTGAATGTATCCTTTCCAGCCCATTTGGAACTGTGCTTCTTGTTTCTTCTCTTTGGTATTGTTATAAGGAACAATGTACGCAAAGCCGAGATTAGGATTTAATGGCAAGTCTAGTGCTGCTGCCGTGAGTGCTGCCGTATAAATACTGTCTGGCGTGGCGTTTCTGAGGTTGGCACTGCTGCTAACTATGGTTAATACACTAGCTATGAATCCTTGTGCTTTATCACCTAGTATACTGGTGAATTTGCTTAACATAGCTGGGCTACTTAAAAACTGGCTAATGGATTTTACTCCTGTTGGTGCCGGGGTGGTTAATGCTGCTGACATGGTGATTAGTTATTTGTTTGGTTTGTAATAGTCGTCGTTTAAGGTGCTGGTGCTTATGTCTCCTTTTTTTACCGTTGTTATAGAAAAGAGGGCATTGGCTACTAGTATGGCTAGGACAATGAAGTTCATGGAGGCGTCTATTATGAATAGGGCGAGCCATGAGGCTATGGGGTATATTAGTTTTAGTTTCATTTCCTTGATTCTAGTTTTAGTTCTATTTTCTCGATGTCGGAGGTTCTGAATCGGTCTCCTTTGCCGTCGTTACCTAGGCGTATGGGTCTTATTTTGTAAAATTTAATAAAGGCGTCTAGGCGTTCTTTCCCTGCGGTTTCTCCATATCCCCACCGCTCGTATATGTCTTTTCTTGACAATAGTTTTTCGGTGGTTTTGAGCTTTTTGTTTTCTTCTACTGTGGTTTTTAAGAAGTCTAACATGGCTCTGTTGGTGTCTATTAGTTCCTGTACGGTATGGTGAAGTACCATGTGTACTAGCTGCGGCTGTGTCATTCCCATAGTCAGGCATATTTTAGGTGGTTTCTATAGGCCATTTCTGACCTATACTCTTGTTTTTCTTCCTGTATGTACTGGTCCATAGAGTAGGCTATGTCTTGCTGCAGCTTTTCCAGAACTACCTCTACTAAGTATGGTACGGTTTCTTCTTCTGTGTTTTTGGTGGCGTTAAGTTGTGTGATTGTGCATAGCGGAAAAGGCTTGTATACTTGTACGGCATGATTGTACAGGTCTATAAAGATTACGGGGCCTTGTGTGTAAAGTGTGGCGTGTAGGTTACTGGTGTAGTCCCCAACACAGATGTTGGATGCATCTAAGTGGGTGGCTACCAGCTTGTCTATGTCTGTAAAGGGCTGTGCTTTGGTGGGGTTAAAGGTGTATTTCCCCTGTAATTCTTCTAGTTCTATGGCCCAGTCTTTATCGGCTGATAGTTTTATGGCTTCTTCTATCTGGCCACGATGAGCGGAGACGAAGTTGAACAGCCGTATTCTCAGGATTTCTCCTAAAACAAATGACGGTAGCTTCTCGGCAGCGGTGAGCTTTACTAAGGGGCTTTCCGGTGCTATTTTTACCAAGTTTACAGATACGGTGTACATTATATGTATGCCCTGTATGCTGGTGTTTACGGTGAAGCGTGGCTGTATGGTGCGGCCAAGGTGCTGTATGCTTAACTCATGGGCGAATCTTTCTTCTAAAAGCTCTTCCATGTAGTCTTCTAAGTCTACGGTGTTTTCCAACACCGGCTGATTGTCTGCTATTTTTACCATTTTGTTAGTCTTTTTTCGGTTTTGATACTGTTGTAATTCTTCTGGCTTTGTGTCCTCTTCTGTTATAATTCTGTTTGTGTATGTCTATGATACTGAAGCAAATGGTTATGAAAAGTGCCATGGCTTTTACTTGTTTTGATAGTTCTTTTAGGTTATAATCCGCATTAAGAACTTTCTTTTTTAGTGCCTTTAACTCGTTTATTGTCATTTTACTGTAAATGAGTATGGCAAAATCTACTGCACTTTCTAATCCTGTTTTTTCTCTTATGCTACGCCTTTGGTTGTTTACGGTTTGTGGCGATTTTTTTAAACAAAAGGCCGTTTGGTCTATTGTTAATCCTAGTCCCATAAGGGAGCCGACTTCAAATTCTTTGGGCGTTAGTAGCATTTCTAGTGTACTGTCTTGTGGTTGGTCTGTTGTCATGTTTGTGAGTTTGGTTAATCCCAGACGGTATCAAATCCGTGTTTTTTATACACATGCTCAATTATCTGAGCCTCGTTTGTGCGAGGGATAACCCTACCGTCTAGTCGTTTGTAAAATGCTTGTTTTGTGGTAATATTTAGGCCACTCATTATCTCATCACGCATAACCCGAACTTTTGTGCGAGGAAGTGATGTCCAGCTGTTTTTAAAAGAAATCTTGTTTTCTATCATAATTATTTACCCTTTTAGTAGTAATTTGCTATTTACTACAACTCAACTTGTGCGTAACTTTGTTGTTGTTGTTAGTTGACTATGCAAAGATGAGTAATATTACGCATTCCAGCAAATTTTTATGATAAAATTTACACATTTATTTTGAGTAATATTTATCATTTAATATTAATATCCTTATAATGAATGATATAGACGTAAGAGAAATTAGGGAAAGACACGGTCTAACGCAGGAAATGTTTGCTAAAATGTTGTGCGTTTCTAGAAAAACTATTCAAAATTGGGAAGGGGGGTCTAGTATACCTAAGACAAAAAGCGTAATATTTAACAATATTGAAACTTTGATAAAGCAGTGGTATGAAGATTCTGGTAGTGACTTAAGTGTGTCTGAAGATGTGTTAGAGTATAAAATTGAGGATCATAAAAGGTTTAAGCCGAAAATCTATGATTTACAAAAAATACCCCTTTATGATTCAAATGCAACCCTTGGACTAGAAGAGATATTTCATAATACAGAAAGAGGTAATATCCTGGAATATATAGCTATACCTAACTTACCAAAATCTGACGGAGCAATACTTATGACCGGGGATAGTATGTACCCTTTATTAAAGTCTGGAGATATTGCAATTTTAAAAATTATCAATAAGGATGATATGGTGTACGGGGATATACATTATATAGAGTATTTTGGGAAGAGGGGTGGAGACCCATTAAAGACGATTAAGTACGTACGCAAGTCGGATAAGGGAGAAGGGTTTATAAAACTGATTGCCTATAACGCACATCACGACCCGGACGATATAGAAATAAATAAGATAAAGACGGTGGCTATTTTGAATGCTAGTGTCAGGTATCATAGGCTGTGAGTTGTTATGAATATTTAAAATAAACTATACTTTAAGATGAAGAAACTACTATTAGTATTATTAATGAGTCCAATTTTTGGATTTGGTCAATGCGACTCTGTAAAATATGAATCATCTTACAATCCGGAAAAAGATTATGGATACATTTTAGGGGATGAAGGAATTAATATTAACGTTTATAAAACTTTTGGTAAATCAAGCCCTACGAGGTATTCAATGATGATACCAGTAGTAGGGAAGTCCGGATTTAATCCTAACTCTAGTGAAATAATTCTTACATTGTCAAATAAGACCACTATAAAAGGAAGGGATTTTTCTTTGGTAAAAAGTATAGGACATAAAAAATTAAAGCAGCTTAATGACGGTGACGAATATAATGGAGGTTTTGAGGTAAAAGAAGAAGATGTAATCAAAATGGCAAACTACCCAGTTGTAAAATTTAAAATGGGAGGTGTTCAATACATCGTCAGTGAAGAGGATCAAAAGAAGCAAAGTAATGTCTTTCGTTGCATTGTGAAGTATAATATGTCAAATTATAAGTACAAGTCAAAATCGGTTTTTGATTGTAATGCTGTGAAAATAGAGCATGATGATATGGAAGATAAATCATCGACAAAAATAGATAGACCAGGAAGACCTATTAAGTTAAATAAGTTGAGGGTTGGTGAATATGTATCATACAGCCTAATGATTGCAACAACATCTAAGAGGAGATATGATTTTTATGAAAAGGGGGTGATTCTTTTACTTGAAGATGGCGAAAGGGTGAGTTTTCCTGAAGCAGATGTTGAATTTTCTTATATATCATCAGATTATTATATGGTTTCAACTTTCTTAAGACTAAATACTGAAGAGATTGAGAAAATAATAAAGAACCCGATAAAAAAGTATAGACTATACGTTCTGGACTATGAAGTAAGTGATTCAGATAAGCAATTTCAACAAGAATCATTTCGATGTGTATTAGATGCTGATTTATTCATTAAAAAGTAACTTAGCTATTAAAAAGGACTAGAGTTATAAGCACAATAAATAAACTTTAAAATAAACACTGTAGACTGAGATGAAGAGACTGCTACTAGTATTATTACTAATTCCAGCTTTAGGGATTAGCCAAAAGAAGAGCGAAAAAATACCTTTTAAATATACAGGTACTTTAAACAGCGAAGAGGATGAATTTACAGGAGATGTAACGTGGACAAGTAAGTTACCTACCTATATGTTTTTAAAGACTCAAAACGGCAAATCAGAACTTTACTTAAAAATTGGCTTAAGGAGAGCGGTTAATAAGCCGGAGATTCAAAAATTACTCTTTAAGGTAGACGGTAAAATAATAGAAGTAGTAAGAAACGAAAGAGACTTTAAAACAACAGAAGTAGTTAATACGAAACACACATACCACGATAATGTAAAAATAACAAAGCAAAGAAATTCAGACCAGATTTTCATAGATGAGTTTGTGGGCAGTTATAGCGATTATGGAGATTTGATAGACTTGCTTTCAGTAAATAAATCGTTGGTTAGGATAGAAGAGAAAGATAACCAGAGCGACTTAGAAATAACAAAAACTGAAGCTTATAGGATGAGTAAGCTACTGCTACTCTATAATTATCTTAAGACAAAAGAAAACGAAAAGTAATTAATTAACACCCACTATAGAAATGAGAAAACTATTACTAGTTATTTTAATCAGCCCAGTACTAGGTTTTGGACAGGATTTTTATCGAGAGCAAAAGCTACCTCTAAAATATGCTTCGGCAGTTAGGGACCAGGTAGATGAGTTTACCGGGGATGTGACATGGACGCATTATAAGCCTTCATACTTTTATGTAAAAACGGTTAATGGGGAATCTGAACTTTATGTTAAAATAGGTGTACGAAGAGCTATAAATAAACCACAAATACAAAAGCTTTTATTTAAGGTAGGAGGTAAGGTAATAGAGGTGGAAAGAAATGATAGGGATTTTAAGACTACGGAGGTTGTAAAGACTAAGCATACGTATCAGGATAATTTAAAGATACAAAAACAAAGGAATGCGGATCAAGTGTTTATCGATGAGTTTGTAGGCAGCTACACAAATTATAAGAACCTGATAGAGCTACTTGCGGCCGGAAATTCAATTGTCAGAATAGAGGAAGAGGATATGCATAATGATTTGGAGATTAGCAAAACTGAGTCTGCCAGACATGAGAGGCTTTTGGATTTATACAAATATCTTAAAGAAAAAGAGGGAAAGAAATAATTATAAACAATAAACACTATAAACCGAAACAATAAACATATTATTAATAATAAACACTAAAAAAGATGAAAAGAACAATTTACACAGTAATGGTAGGATTATCCTTAGTGCTGATTTCGTGTGAAGGAGAAATAGGACCACAAGGCGAAAGAGGAATACAGGGAGAGAAGGGCGACACTGGTGCGACAGGAGCAAATGGAGCCACTGGATCTACGGGTCCAAAGGGTGATAAAGGAGACCCTGGCACTAGTGCGGTAGCTAGGTATTATGATTTTGAAATGGAGTGGACAGGGGCAAGCTTAGGAGCGAAGGAATACTTTACTGTTCCTAATTTCAACAGCTCGAAAGAGTATTGCTTAGCTTATGTATTTAATCAAAGTCTTTTTAGACCCGTGCCATCTGGACAGGTACTTGCCTACGATTTTATTAGCAATATTGCCAAGTTTGTGGATATTGACGTAACATACACGGAAAGCAATACAGGTTTGGTGTTTTTCTCAGACAGGAGATATAGAGAGAATGGGCCAAGTAGGTATAAGTTTCGGGTAGTTGTAGCTCCAATGACAGCCGGGGAAAAGCTTTCTAGCAATACATCTTATGAAGAGGTAAGGGATATGTACGGTTTTAAGGATTGATAAAACACACAAAATAACATGATACGTATATATATAGATAACGGACCAGAAAATAATAATGACGATGGAAGAGGACTTGAAAATAAGAAGACAGAAGGACAAAGAGAGAGTAGAGACAAAAAAAGAACTCTATCAATGGTGGAAGAACATAGCACTGTACAGGGAGAAGGGAGGTTGGACACTGCGGGAGATGGAAGCCAAAACGGAGATACCATACACCACGCTTTCAAGAATAGAAAGAGAAGGCGTACTGTTCATGGAAATCACAACTCTGCTAAAATTATGCGAGTTTTTAAAGGTGACACCGAACGACATTTTACTGGGGGAAAAGGAGGGGTAAATTGAACTATGTTTGAACTGGAAAGGAGGTTTTGTTTTAGATGTTTGGTTATTAGGTAGTTAGATTGTTGGAAATTAATATTGCAAAGATAAAATTTTTGAGATATGCGGTACGAAAAACTCAGCAGTAAGTTTTTTGTGAACAATAGGAGCAAGTATTTAGACCAGGTACCAGAAGGTTCAGTATCTATTTTTGGGTCAAATGGCTTTTTACCATCTAACGCAGACGGGACATTTGGTTTTATTCAGAATAGTACTTTCTACTATTTAACAGGAATAGATCAAGAGGACTGCTTTTTGGTTCTGGAAAAAGGAGGAGCAGAGTGGTTATTTACGAAGGAGACGTCTGAACATATAAAAATTTGGGAGGGAGATAAATTAGGTAAAAAGGAAGTATTTACAGTCTCAGGAATAAAAGAAGTATTTTGGTTAGAGGAATTTTGGCCAAAGCTTGGAGAACTCCTATCTAATAAAGAGAAAGTGTTTTTCCATGAGGATACTACTATAGGAAAAGGCGGGTATTTTCGTTCTTATGAGACTTGGACTAGGGCTGCTTTTGTAGATAAATTCCCTGGTATAGGAATAGAGAATCCTGAGAATATCGTAAATGGATTGCGTTTGTTCAAAGAGGATGAGGAGATTTTGGCAATGAGAAAAGCCATTGATACAACACACAAAGGTTTGCTTCGTGCGGCACACTTCTTAAAACCAGGCTGTTATGAGTATGAAGTCGAGGCTGAAATAACGCATGAGTTTATGATGGGTCGGTCGCGGTTCCATGCATTTCCTCCTATTGTGGCGTCGGGTGCTAATGCCTGTATTTTGCATTATGTGGATAATAATGCCCAATGTAAAGATGGGGACTTACTCTTAATAGACTTTGGGGCAGAGTATGCCAATTTTAAAGCAGATATGACCCGGGTTTTGCCAGTAAATGGAAAATTTACGGAGAGACAGGCTGAGGTATATACCTCGGTGCTAGATGTTTTGAAGGAAGTTAAAGGTCTCATGCAGTTTGGTAATGACGTTCTAAAGCTTAGGACACAAACCCAGAAGTTGGTTGGAGAGCAATTGGTGAAGCTTAAACTTGTTACCCGTGGAGAGCTGAAAAGTTCTCCTGATATAGTTTTAAAGTATTTTCCGCATGGGGTGTCGCACTCGCTGGGTATAGACGTACATGATGTGGGTGATAGAGGCACCCCTTTAGCTCCAGGTATGGTATTAACATGCGAGCCGGGTATTTATATTCCGGAAGAGAATTTAGGGATTCGGTTAGAGAACGATATATTGGTGACAGAAAATGGTATTGCGGATTTAATGGAAGGAGTGCCTTTGGAGATAGATGAAATTGAAGCAATAATGAGACAGGCTTAATCTTTTTACTAACTCTACACAAAACGTATAGTTCACAACAGGTTTTTAATATTAGATAGGATTGAATAAGGCCTATTTTACTTTTATATAGGTGAAAATAAATAAATAATGAGTACAGCGAAAATTACATATTTAGGCGGTTTAAGTAACGAAGCCATACATTTGAAGTCAGGAAAAACTATTGAAACAGACGCACCTGTTGATAATAATGGCAAGGGGGAGGCTTTTTCTCCCACAGATTTAACGGCTACTTCTCTGGGAGCTTGTGCTATGACTATTATCGGTATTGCTGCCGAGAAAGAGGGACATGACTTTACTGGTTCCGAAATTGCAGTTACCAAAGTGATGACAGCGGAAGCACCTCGTAGGATAGCAAAAATTATTGTGGAGCTTACTTTGAAAACCTCAGTTTCTCTAAGCAAAGAACAAAAAGAACGTTATGAACGTGTGGCACATAGCTGTCCTGTAGGACTTAGCTTACATCCAGACATAGTGCAAGAATTCGTATTTATTTGGGTTTAAATTATGAAATGGGAAGAAGCCACACGGGCTTACCGCAGTTTTATGAGGTTGGAACGTGGGCTTTCTGATAATACCATTGAGTCTTATATGCGAGACGTGGGTAAACTTGCCCATTTTACCAATGGAAGTATTGAGCCAGAAAATGTAGATGAGGAAAATATCCATCATTTTCTGGGCTTTTTAACCGAAATAGGGCTTTCTGCTACTTCTCAAGCAAGAATCTTAAGTGGTATTAAATCATTTTTCGAATATTTGCTTCTAGAAAAGCGTATTGCTGTAGATCCAACATCTCTATTGTCCTCACCCAAGCTGACGCGTAAGTTGCCGGAAGTGCTACATTTAGCAGAAATAGATTCTATGATAGACCAAATAGATCATAGTACTCCCGAAGGGGCGAGAAATAGAGCTATCATAGAGGTATTGTACAGTTGTGGCCTACGGGTTTCGGAGCTTTGCGATTTAAAGATTAGCAATTTACATTTTCATGAGGAGTATGTAATGGTGATAGGGAAGGGGAATAAGGCCCGTTTGGTACCTATTGGAATGTCTGCTATGAAGTACACCCAAATTTATTTGAAAGAAATTAGGGGGACTGTTGACATAAAAGATGGGTTCGAAGACCATGTTTTTTTGAACCGCCGCGGGGCCTCATTAAGCAGAGTGATGGTATTTTATGTGGTGCGTGATTTGGCGGTAAAGGCAGGAATCACTAAAACCATTTCCCCTCATACACTAAGACATAGTTTTGCCACCCATTTGGTAGAAGGTGGAGCAGATTTACGTGCAGTTCAAGAGATGCTGGGGCATGAATCTATTACTACTACTGAAATCTACACCCATCTTGACCGGGCATATTTACAACAAACACTAAAGGAGTTTCATCCACGGGCTTAGAAAAAGCACCAATTTCTGTGATGTATTGGCTTAAGGTTGTATTTTTGGCCAACAATCTCTTATGCCTGAAAAATATGAAAAAACAAATTCTACTTTCTGTCTTTTTTTTCCTTTTTAGTTATGTTGTTTTTGCCCAAAAAACAGCCTCTGAGTTTATTGATTTGGGTATTAGTAAGAGTAAGTCTGGAGACTACTTTGGAGCTATGACAGCTTTTACATCGGCTATTGGTATTGACCCAAGTAATTCTTTGAGTTACTTTAACAGGGGGTTATCCAAACAAGGATTGAAGGATAGTCGTGGTGCTATAGAAGATTTTGATCGTTCTATACAGCTGGCCCCAAGGGAGGCTATTACTTATTATTACAGAGGTATAAGTAAAAGTAGTCAAGATGATAACCGCTCCGCAATACAAGACTTTAATATGGCTATTCAATTGGCACCAAACGATGCTTCTGCTTATTTGCAGAGAGGTGTTATTTGGGCCAAGTTAAATGATTTGAATTTTGCAATTTTGGACTTTAATAAAGCTGTTGAGCTTAATCCAGCCCCGTCAGAAAAGTTTCAGGCTCTCTACGCTCGTGGATTATGTAAAGCCAAAAGTGAGGATTTTAGGGGAGCCATTGCAGATTATACTAGTGCTATAGCTGTAAATAATAAAACACCTCAGCCTTTTGTAGAACGTGGACGTAACTACCTGATAGTAGAAGATTACGAAAAGGCTGTAGCAGATTTTAATGAGAGTTTAAAAATGGACGCTCAAAATAGCGAAGTTTACTATTTGAAAGGCTTTACAAGAACTAGATTAAATGATTACAGTGGAGCCCGTCAAGATTTTGATAACTCTATACGTTTAGATGGTAATCGGGCTGAAGCTTATTATGGAAGAGGGTTTGTTTTAAGTATGCTTTCTAACCAAAAGGCGGCATTAGCAGATTTTGATAAGATTTTAGAAGTGAAAAAGGGGGCTGCTAAGGACCAAAAATCACAATATGTGGGTATTACTAAAAACCAGTTAGATGGCTACAGGAATGCTGTTTCTGATAAACTGGTGATACCAACTTATTCTGAAGAGCAGGGAGAGGTATACCTGATAAGGGGATATGCAAACCTTAAATCTAATAACCTAAAAGAGGCTTTGGCCGACTTAAATAAATCTATTGAAATAGACCCAACGTTTGCAGGGGCTCATTTTGCAAGGGGAATAACTCGCTCTGCTATGGGTTTCCAAGCCGAAGCTTTGATAGATTTAGGAAATGCTATTAAGCTTAATCCCAAGTTCTCTCAAGCGTACTATGTAAGAGGTCTGATAAAAACTGCTACGGGAAATACAAATGGTGGCTGTTATGACCTGAGCCGTTCAGGTGAGCTAGGATACAGCGGAGCATATACTCTTATAAAAGATTACTGCAATTAGGATAAAACAAAAGAGGCTGGAAACAGCCTCTTTTGTTTTATATACTTTTATGTTTTAAATGGTCTCGTATCGGAGGTGTTTTACAGATTCTCCAGAGTTGGCCAATTCATTAAGTGAGTCAATGCCAATTTGCAGATGCTTTTCAACAAAAGAGGCCGTTACTTTTTTATCACTGGCTTCCGTCTTAACACCTTCTGGAGTCATGGGGTTGTCTGATACCAAGAGCAAGGCTCCATGCGGGATAGAATTTACGAAACCTACTATAAAAATAGTGGCGGTTTCCATGTCAATGCCCAAGGCACGTATTTCTCTAAGATACTCTTTAAACTGTTCGTCATGCTCCCATACCCTGCGGTTGGTGGTATATATAGTGCCGGTCCAGTAATCCATTTCGTGCTTGATAATCATTTCTGAAACCGCTCTCTGTAGGCGGAATGATGGTAAAGCCGGGATTTCAGGTTTGGCGTAATCGTTACTGGTTCCTTCCCCACGGATGGCAGCTATAGGTAGGATAAAATCTCCCAGAGCCGTTTTCTTTAAGCCACCACATTTGCCCAGAAATAATACTGCTTTAGGGTTAACTGCCGTAAGTAGGTCCATTACAGTGGCTGCCATGGGGCTACCCATTCCAAAATTAATTATGGTGATATTTCCAGAAGAGGCGGTTTGCATAGCATTGTTCTTGCCTCTTATTTCCACATTGTACTTGCTGGCAAACATCTCCACATAGTTAGAAAAATTAGTCAATAAGATGTATGGTCTGAATTCTTCAATGGGAGTTCCGGTATAACGGGGTAGCCAGTTTTGTACAATTTGATCTTTATTTTGCATGCAATCTTTTGTTTTAAATTATATATTGTAGGTAACAACTGTATTGAGGTAGAAATAATTCCATGAAGATAAGTTTTTATTTTACAATAGCCTATCCATGGTATGTAAAGAAATAAAAATACTTAGGTGAAATTTACGGGGTTTTGCGTACTGGCACTGGGAGTGCCAAGTGTGTCTGTAGGCTTTTATGAGGAAGCTTCAACGAAGTCACTCCGAGTAAATTCGAAAGATCCCTTGGTCTTTAATTGTCTGCTTGTTTCAGAAGTGATTTTTGGTATTCTGCAGGGGTAAAACCAGTTATTTTTTTAAAGGCAGTGAAAAAAGTGGATTTTGAGTTGAAACCGCTATCGTAGCCTAAGTTTTCTATGGTGTAGTTTTTCTCTGTCTCCAGTAGCTTTTTTGCTTTCTCTACTCGATATTCTTTTATTAAATTTGAGAAAGATTTTTCCAGTTTCTCATTCACATATTGAGATAATATGTGCTTACTAACCTTTAGCTCTTCTGCCGCCTTTTCAAGGCTGAAGTTCGGATTGAGATACAGTTCTTTGTCCTCAATTATTGAAATCTTTTGTTTGAGTAGCAGCTGCGTGTCCTCGTTAATTTCCTTATTTCTATATTTTTCTTTTTCCTCAAAAAAAGCTGACTCTTCGTTGTTTTTGAAGATTAAAAGTAGGATGATCAGGTATAAAACAAATGTAAAGGACAAGGCTCCTACAATATAAGAAGTGTATGCCGCAACGGTGTATGCCAACCAGATAAATGCTACGCCCAGAAAAATACTGAGTAGCCAAATATCTAAATTTTTTAAGTTTTCTTTTCTAGCTATTTTTTGGATACTTGGCCGTATGTATTTGAAGGAAAGAGCGATATAAATGAACCATTGAAGATAAATCACACAAACTATCCAGTTACTCCAGACTAGAGGGTTCTCTACATACGGATAGAAGATTCCTAATATCGTAATTACAGCCAAATATGGAATAACATGTTTGGGCCACTCAGTTTTTTCTTCTGTATATGACCTAAGGTATAAATAAAGGAATGGTCCGATGAGAATACATGCAGAAAGACCAATCTGAATAAAAATATTGGAAAGATCAGGATTAAAAAAGAAGAATACTGATTTGGAAATTCTAATACTTAAAACGAATAAGAGAAGAGATAGGTAGTAGTTTGTAAACTTTTTCTTTTTTGCGTTGATAGCAAAATAGAAAGAAAGTAAAAAGCCATTGAAAGCTCCTAAGGCACTAAAAAAGAATAGCAATGTCATTATGGAACCGTAAATTGAACGTTGTTTTGGCTTCTGTTCAAAGTTATGATTTTTTATGCTATCTACCAAAATTGGGGATTAATCGTCACAGTGTAAAGCTGGAGAACGTAGAAATAGAATAAACCCGAATCTCTAATACGTAATTCGGGTTTAAAGGGATAGTCACATTTTAAAACCTGCTCTTGTTACAGTGTGGCAAGTTCTTCAACATTTACTTATCTTTCTCAATCAATTTTTTCGAAATGAAGATTTCTAATTTTGTCTGAGTTTGCATTAAATCCGTTGATTTTGTTCTGTTTATCTCTTGTGAAAGTGATACTGCTGAAACTTCGGATATTACTAAAAAATAGGCTAGAAGAGATGGGTGTAAAGCTGATGTGAGTTTGGCTCTTATTGCTGGTAAACAGCCCTTTCTCATTTTTGTTTAGTATATAAGTTACATTTAGGGCTTTGGAATAATATGTGCCTGAAAACTCCTGGTACTCTTCCACTGAATAGACTTTTGGGTCGTAACGTTCAAATACATACTCATCACTTTCTCCAGATGTATAAATCATTTTCAGTACGTCTCCTTCTTTATGGAATCGTAGTTTAATTACATCATCTCCATCAATCACCATCTGAAAGACATTCTCAGCAATTGGTACCAAAAGGTTTTCCTGTGTGCCAGTTAAAGCATGAAATCTTAAGGTGTCATTTTTGACAAGGAACTTCAGACCTGACATTCTTTCATTATCCCAATAGTGACCCTCAAATTTGCTCAGTTGTTCTGTGGTTAATTTAAGAGTCTTTATTTTGCTAAAATCAATGGTGGCAGGTTCGGGGAAAATATCACCAAGGACTTCAATGGCCATATTCATGGCAAAACCGCCATTGTATCGGTTGTTGTTTCCAAGAACAAAAGAAGTTATTTTTTGAGTTGGGAATATAAAGATATTGCTGGCATAGCCGCCTTCTAAACCGTATGTCCATAACTTGGGTATTCCACGTTCTGCATGTAAGTATTGTTGCCCGTAAAGTAGCCTTCCTGTGGTAGGGTTAAAAGTGGTTTTGTTATCATCTAAGGTTACGGCTGAATTGAGTTTTTCTATGAGTTTTCTACTACCCAATTTTGGGTTTTCAAAGTTTAGGTACCAAGTGTTTAAATCTGAAGCAGAAGTGTAAAGATTGGTAGTGCCGGTAATGGAATGACTAATTGAGTTATATTTTAAATTGTTTTTGGTACTTTGGTAAGAGATAGCAGTATTAGGAATTATCATCTCATTATCATCTAAAAACAAGGTGTTATTCATACCTAAAGGTTTGAAGATTTGCTCTTGTGAGAAAGTAGCGAGCGTTTGACCCGTGACTTTATGGATAACCTCAGCCAATAAAATTAGCCCTGATGAAGTCTGAGAAAACTTAGTTCCGGGTGTAAAATCCAGCTCTTTTTGGCGTGAAATTAAATCTAAGGCGTCTTTTTGTGTGAAAACATCTTTTTCTCTCCAACCTCCTATTTCTTTTAAAGCCATGAAGTCATGTAAACCGCTGGATTGACTCAGTAAGTGTTTTATGGTGATGACATGGCCATAATCGGGTAGTTGTGGTATGTATTTTCGTACATCGTCTGAAAGACTTAGTTTACCTTGTTCTTCTAAAAGTAGGACGGCAAAAGCAGTGAACTGTTTTGACATAGCACCAATCTGAAATTTGGTGTCGGTATCTATCGGTGTTTCTGTACTTAGGTCAGCCGTTCCAAATCCTTTTTGGTAAATGATTTTACCGTTTTTTATTAGGCCCGCTGCCACACCTGGTTTAGCAGTGTTGTTTTGCCATTCTGCAAATAGCCTGTCTATATTACTAACAGTTGCTAGTGGAATATCGTGATTGTTTTTTTCGATTAATCCAATGATTTCTGAAGTCATTTTTCTTGCAGAGCTGGGATCTTGTCCCGTCACAAACTGCCCGTCTACCACATAAAATTCTTCGCCGAGGTTTTCTGCATGTATAAAACTGCCTTCATTTTTCTGGATAGCCTGGTCTATCGCAAAGGGAAACGTCTTGTAGTATTCCTCTTCTCTGTCTTCAAACTTATCTGCAAAACCGGTTATTTTTCTTCCGCTATAAAGTGATTTTCCGTTTTTGTCTTTTAAGTAGGCTAGTCCCGCCGTACCATGACAAATGGCTGCTACAATTCCGTTTTTATCGTGAATTTGTCTAGCTAGATCCTGTATGACCGTATTTTCTGCTACGCCAAACATAGCAGCCCCGCCGCCACCGTAAAAAATAACGTTATAATTCTGGGGAATAATTTCTGTAGGCTTTTTAGTGCTTTTGAGTTTGGTCATAAAGAGATTATCATAAATGTATTTTTTATGAATACTGTCTGAAGCATTTATATAACCTATGGGCACAGCACCGCCTTCTGGACTAACGAAATCTACTATAAATCCCGCTTTTGTGAAAACGTCATAAGGTACCACTATTTCACCAAAATGATTAGCAGTTCTTATCGTGGACGTTCCATAATAATCTTGATTGGAAACTACAAAGAGGACTTTGTTTTGCGAGAAGGCTGAAAAGAAGGAAGTGCTTAGCCAAAGTATTAAACTGGCTTTTAAAAATGCTTTATGCATGTTAGCTTTTTTTATTTTAAATGTGCACAAATATCTGCTGATGAAATAGCCTATCGGTTTTGTATTATGGTTTTGGAGTTCGGTTTTATAGAATGGAACCATTTTCCGGGTTAAAAGTTGGGCCTTAATGTTCATCGGCTTCTGCTTTATCTAGTTTATTGTTTGCTATAGAAGTGACCGGCGAAGTAGCATCAAGCCGAACAATCCAAACACTAATCTGTAAGGAGTTTAGATTACTATATGAGGAAACTGAAATAATAGCCATAAACCGAGACCTTGGTTTCATATTGTCATTTTAGGGTTTCATAAATCGGCTAATTTTTAGCAGGCCACTTTCTGTTTTTTTGTGTAAA
>CAZBAV010000002.1:16023-125243 GCA_964489955.1 uncultured Lacihabitans sp.
GTAAATTTTTAATTTATATTATATGAGAAAACTAATCACCATTTGTTTGGTTGCATTTACAATTACAAATATTCAAGGTCAGAAAGGCCTTTTAGGAAAGCTAAATGAGAAGTTAGAACAAGTCAATGCTTCGTCAGGAAATGCTCCAATAGGTACTGTAAATGAGAAGGAAGTAAAAAAGGATTTGGAGTCTACTATTTTAGATAGTAAGCCTATTAATAAAGACAGTCGTAACTTGAGCGGGATCTACTTTTCCAAGACGCCTATTCGTGTTGGGCAAGCCGGAAGCGGTAAGTTTAACTTTGCTAAGAAATTTCTGGTAAACTATGAAGAGGGCGAGAAACAAGAGATAGAATTCGCTACACGTTACTACTTTGAAAACAGGAAGGATATTCCACCTTTTGTATATGCTCCAGCTCCTGGTACGCCAGATTATTTTCCTGTTACTACGAGTAAAAAAATGGGACATTTGCACTTGGATGGTATAAGCGATAAGAAGTATGGTGGTTCGGCTTCAAGCAATTATGCAGCCCCAAGTACGTATTTAAGTTTTAGCGATCCAAATGGAAATTACCGCACAGATGAATCAATGTCTTTTAACTTTTCTCATCTTTTGGAATTTGAAGAAGGTATTATTTTTGTCGGAAGAATGGATTACATAATCAAAGCAAATACGCCTGAAAAATACAAGGTTTTGTTAGATAAGGGTCGTTATAACTTGTTTTACAAGAAAGACAAAGAAGCAAAAGCTTTGGCTATGACAGATGAGGAGGTTTGGGAAAGAGCCAAAGCTTTTTATGTGAAATATGAGGCAGCATATAAAGCAGCTGAAGGCGGAAATGCGGAATTGGCGAAGCCTATTGCTAAGTTTAAAGATGAGCCAACAAACGCAGATTTGGCAGCAACTGTAAAGGAAAGGCTGAAAGCTATGCCTCATTTTTCTGAAGACCTTGTGTATCTATATCCAGTGACAAGTTGGGAAAATCGTTTTGAAAATATTGGAATTATGGGTAGAACACTTACACACCGTGTAATGCAAGTGCAAGCTGTTCTTAAGAAGGGAAGTGAGTACCAAATGTGCCAATTTATGATTCGTCAGGATAACACGTATAGAGGCGGCTCTAATGCCGAAAGTTTCGCTGGAAATCCTGTAAAAGCCATTGGAGACACGCATAAAATGGTAATAAGTGCTGGAAATGCCATGAAATACAAAAAGTAAGGGGCTATTTTCTCTAGTCTATTTTTGGAAATAGTACAGAAGAAAAGAGCAACTAAACTAGGGGCCTTGATAGAATAATTTTCTAACAAGGCCTTTTATTATGGTTCTCTATTGACCTAGTTTTTCTAACAAAATAGATACTTTGTCGGCAGAAACGCCAATTCCTTGTTCTCCCACTTTTAATGAACCTCCATCTGATTTTATGTATTCTGAAATATGATTAAGGTTTACGATATAGGATTTATGACATCTATAGAAGGAGGAGTTGTGCATGAGTATATTCTCAAAATGTTTTAAACTCTTGCTGGTCATAATGCTTTTTCCATCCATTAAAAATACTTTTGTATAAGAGCCGTCCGCCTGAAAGAATAGAATTTTTGCTAATTCAATAAAGGTGATGGAGCTTACATTATGTAAGCCTATTTTTTGTGACGTACTGCTTAGGTTCTCCTTTAAAACTTTGTAATTGTTGTTTTTTTGGAATAGAGATATGGCGTCTATTAGATCTTGTGTTTCTAGTGGTTTTAATAAGTAATCTACTGCGGATAGTTTGAAAGCTTGAATAGCGTATCTGTTGTAGGCGGTGACAAAAATGATGGAAAAATTCACTTCGTCCTCATCAAAAAAATCGAGTAGTTCTAAGCCACTGTGACCCGGCATTTCTATATCTAAGAAAACAATGTCGGGTCTGTTTTTTCTTATAGATTTAACGCCAGATGGTAAGTCTTTGCATAGATCTAGAACCTGTACAGTAGGGCAATACTCACTTAACATTCCATTGAGGAGCGTTCTTGCCATTTCTTCATCGTCAATAATTATAGCTTTGTACATGGTTGTTTATTCTAGTGGAATAGATAAAATCACTTTGGTCCCTGCGGGTGTTCCGTTTGGATAATGTTTGTCTATGATATGGAGTGCAATCGCAGCTTGGTTGTTCGCCCCTTTATTTAAAATCTCTAAACGTTTTTCGTTGGCTTCCGACGAAAAAGATTGATGCTTTTCATTTTTAATACGATTGAGTTCACCTGAACGTTTTCTTCCTATTCCATTGTCGTCTATAGTTACAGTAAGGAGGTTGTTCTCTTTTGCAAAAACTATTTGCAACTCTTTTTCTCCTGTTTTGTGTAGTAATCCATGCTTTATCGCATTTTCTACATAAGGTTGGATTATCATAGGTGGGATCTCAATACTTTCTTTATCACTGAGGTTTTCGGCTCTTATCTGGTATTGGAAAGTGTCTGTAAACCTCATTTTTTCCAGCTCCAAGTATAATTTTAAAGCTTCTATTTCTTCGCTTATAGAAATGGTTTCTTTTTCAGACATCTCCAGAATGATACGTGTAAGCTTAGAAAACTTGGCCAGATAAGTGTTGGCTTTTTGTTTTTCGTTGGTGAAAATGTATGCTTGTATAGTGTTCAGGGCATTATAGAAAAAGTGTGGGTTCATTTGGGACTTTATAGAAGCCATCATAGACTTACTCAAACTTTTTTCTAGAATTACTTTCTCATTCAAGAGCTTTATTTGGTTTCGCATTAAACGACTTTGCCATTTAAAATAGAGATAGATTAAAAAACTTAAAAGAGAGAATACGAGTAAGTAAAACCACCATTTTAGCCAGAATGGAGAGGTAATTCTAAAATTTATATTTTCGGGACTAATGTCCTGATCTAATTTAAACTCCAGCTTGTATATGCCGGGAGATAAGGATGGAAACTGTAAGGAGCGGGTTTCTTTGTTAACTAAAACCCACTCTTTGTGGTTTATTCTATAATATAAGGGTACGGTTTTTTCTGCAAATTCCAGAACAGAAAATTCGATAGATATATTGTTTTGGTTATGCTTTAGCTCCGTGAGTTCCGTCCATTTTGTTGGGATAGTGTTTACATGAAAACTGTTAATGTGAAACAATACGTTTGCTTTTTTTCGGTTGGCTTTTAGAGATAATTCTAAAATGCCTTCATCTGTGACTACAAGTAGGTATTGTCCTTTTTTTAGGATGTCTCGAACCCTATTGCCTTTTATGTGAAAATCGAATTTGCTTACAGAATCTTTTTTTAGGTCGTAAATGCTGATAAATTCGGAGCTCACAATTAGTAACTCGTCTTCATTTCGTCTTATTCTGATAATGTCTGATTCCGGAATTTTTAGTTTTGGATTTAAGTTTTCGAAAGTTTTTTCATTCTTTACACGGAACAAGCTCCCTTTGGAGTCGAGTGAAAATATTACATTTTGATAGCAGAATACTTTTTCAGAATAAAAGGTTTTTCCTTCGTTTTTTATTTCTTGGCTGGTGGTAGTACTGATAGAAAACAAACCAATGTTTGTAACGCAGATGATTTTATTATCAACTGGATTAAAATCGATTGCTTTGGCTCGGACTCCTCTTTTTATTCGTGATATATTTGGGTAATCCTCGTCTCTGTTTGCTTTGAAAAGTTCGTCCCAAATGGACTTGCTGTCAGGGTTTGCTTTAGGATTTTGGATTAGCCCTACATATCCACTTGCAGAAAAAGCATAGTATTTATGATCTATTCTCACTACTTCTTTCAGAGCCACATTATAGTTTTTAGGCTTGGTAAAATCAGTACCAGTAGCAATAGAAAATCCATTGTCAGAAAAAAAAGTATTGTTACTTAAGCTATCGTAATAAATATAATAAGTAGGTAAGTTTTCGGCAATAGAACGTAACTGTCTTTTGTTTTTCAATTGTCGATCCAGCTGAAATAAATCACCTTTTGTAGAGCCTAATAAGAAGCCATATTGGTTGGAAACTATTTTTGTCGGATAGAAAGAATGTAAAGGATATATTTTATCCTGTAATTCGGGTACGATATATATACCGTTGTTTACCGATGAAAAAAGGTAGTTCCCTTGGTGGTCTTTTATAACACCCGAACTACTGTTAGATTGAAAAAAAACTTGTCCAAAGCGTTTGTTACCGAATTCATCATAGGCAAATGCTCCTTTAGGTGTATGTAACCATATGACATCATCAATTACATTGCTACCTTGTAGGTATTCGGTTTCAGGTATGGGGATAGTGCGGATGAAGTTCAGATGCTGGTCAAAAAAGTACAATTGTTTTTCTTCGTTGAGTTTTGAAACAACATATAGTTTATCTCCCAGAGGATAAATGTACTTTACTTTAAGATTCTTGTTTTTGAAAAAAGTAGATTGGGTGACCCTTAAAGATTTGTCTATTTTGTATATGATATCATCTAAAATGACATAAAAATTGTTTTTTAGTGTGGTAGAATGCTCCGCTTCATCAATAGGAAGGGGAATGGTCTTAATGAAATCTAGGTTTTTTAGATTAAAGATATCAATTCCCTTTTTCTGGATTACAAAAAGGTTTTCTTCCGTTATTCCATATGAAACAAAGCCCAAAGGTGCATTTTGTTTGAAAGTTTTGAGCGTGTCGTTCTCTATAAAATAGATATAGCCATCAAAATTTTCGTACCAGATACGGTCATATTTATCTTCCTGTATACAGCTACCAGAAGTGGAAGTCTGATACGGAGACTTGAAAGATTTATATTGAAAGCCATCGTATCTAAGGAGTCCTTGAGAAGTGGCCAGCCAAACAAAGCCCATCTTGTCTTGGTGTATATCAAAAATTGAATTGGACGGAAGACCATTTTGGTTATTCAAATGTAATGCATAGGGTTGTTGTGCTTTTAGGGTATTGAACCCGAAAAGCAACAAAAACAAGAGGAGATATGATGGCTTATTGTACCGCATTTTCTTAGAAAACAAAAATACATTTATTCGTAGTCTATTATTAGTTACTTTTATAAAAAGCTACAAAAAGAATATCAAAGGGCTCTTTGGGTTTGTAGTAGGGAAGGAACTTGGAGCGTTTTTGGCTCTTTTACATATTGATGAGTTTAGATGGTTTTATTCAGAATGTTTTTTATCGGTATAGTACTTTTTGCTAACAATAAAAAAGGCCCTCGCTGTACAGCGAGGGCCTTTCGTGTTAAAAGTCATTTATCTAGTTAACCAACCTCTTCTACTTACCGTAGCTATGGCATAAGGTGTAACCCAGAATAATGTGAATAAGTAAAAGACTGCATAAGGGTAAGCCCAAAGAGAGTCCTGCAGGTTCTTTTTTCTATTAAAGTGGAAGAATACTTGTATGCTAGAGAAAATAAAGAGACTGGTAAGTACCGTACTTAAAAATAGTACGGGGTGTGATAGGCCAAACATGATCATCATGAACAAGATAGGGTAAGCCATTAGTACTTTTAACCACTGGTTAAGTAATAATATTCTTGTGCCCAATTTAGATCCTTCCCTGAAGTCAGTAAACGCAAAGCGGCTCATCATAATGTTTTCACGAACATTACTTCTTTCCCAACGTATGTACATTTTGTACAGACTCTTGTAATGCTCAGGTGTATTGGTGAGCACATAGGCATTTCTTTGGAACTGCACGTGGTATCCTTGTTTAAGGATCATATTGGTCATTGCACGGTCTTCACCAATGTCGCTCGCTTGACCCATAAAGGTTTGATTAATCCACTCTGGAAGACAATTCATTACGGCTGTTCGTCTGTAGGCTGCTAAAGCACCCGGAGTACAAAGGACAGAACCCAAAACGCTTTGTGCCGAGCGTATAAACTCAAAACTAAACACAAAGCTCACATTGAGCATACGTGGGATAATTCCGGCATTGTTGTTAAGTACTTGTACATTTCCGGCTACAGCCCCACACTTTTCATTTACGATGAATGGGCTTACCAGATTTCTCAATGTATCGTCTTTCACTACGGAGTCACTATCTACCGTCACAAAAACCTCTCCGGTACCTACATTAAATCCACGATAAAGAGCTTTTCTTTTTCCCTGATTTTTCTCTTGCTGGAAGATAGAAAGCGGGGCTCCTATTTTTTCTTTGGCTTTTTGTATCCAAAACCAGGTGTCATCTTTACTGCCATCGTCTATGGCCACAAGCTGTAATTTATCTTTCGGATAGTTGCTGTTTGCCAAGCTTATTAAGGTGTGCCATACCAGCTTTCCTTCGTTGTAAGCAGGTACTATTACGGTAACGCTTGGTAGTTCTTCATCGCTTACAGACTTTACGGGCTTGTATTTACGAAACAGAAAGGCGATGAAAAGCAAAAAGCCAACTTTAATAAGCAACAGGGCTATGGTTTTTGCGGTAAGGAGTTTTCCCCACCACGTATCCATGCGTTCCAGTTTTAATACTTCATACTGGTCTTGCATATTGTAAGCCAGTATAAATGTACCAAACATAAGCATCAATGTGGCTGCTAAAACAAGAAACTCTAGAGGTTTTAATAGTTTCTTTTTTGTGTCTGGTAGGGATATACTTCCTAAGTAATTTCCTGTTTGGTTTCTTGGCTTCATCTTATTAAATTTAGTATTTGAAATCGATTAAGCAGTACGAAGGTAGGGGGGCATTGTTTTTGTAAAGCATTAAAATTCATTAATTTACATTAAAGAAATTTTAATTTCGAATTAATATTTTGCGATTTCTAGACCTGAAGTCTCTTGTTTAAGCAACTGTTTTTTAGTTCATTAAAGGGCATTCTCTTGTTTTAATTTATTACGATTTTATTGCCTGTTTTAGGCCTTTATTGCTCTGGTTTGGAAAATTTAATTTGGTTTTTATGGAAATTTTTATAGATACAGTTAAGAGACAATTCCTATACTATAAGTCATTGGGTGAAAAGACTTTTTCTCAAGTTGCAGATAATGAGTTGTTTAAATTGTTTTCTGAAGATGGAAACTCTATTGCTGGCGTGGTGAAACATTTGCATGGTAATATGCTTTCTAGGTGGACAGATTTTTTGGATTCTGACGGTGAGAAAGAATGGCGTGACCGGGAAGCCGAATTTGTAAATGATATTCTTTCTCGTGAGGAGATGATGCGTTTATGGCACGAAGGCTGGGACTGCCTTTTTTCTGCATTAGATAATCTTTCGGATTCAGATTTGGAGAAGACAGTTTATATCCGAAACCAAGGCCACACTGTACAAGATGCCATAATTCGGCAGCTGGCTCATTATCCCTATCATATTGGGCAAATAGTCTTCATGGGAAAGAGCTTTGCTGGACAAAACTGGCAGAGTTTATCTATACCAAAGGGAGAAAGTCAAAAGTATAATAGCGAGAAATTTGACCAAAAGAAAACTATTGTGCATTTTACAGATGAATTTCTAAAACCTCCTGTTGATGAATAAAAATAAGATAAACAAGATTGCTTCTATTTTGGTGTTAGCCAGCGGGATACTGCTGGTAAGTGTAATTTTTTTATCAAGAGCCCATTTGGGTTTTGGTGCTATCTTCGACTGGCAATTTCTGATGGGCTTCGTGTTTATTGTCTTTGGCGTTTATAGTTTAAAGGCTAATAGGAAGAAGTAGGTAAATATCCCCATTTCTGTAGATCTTCTTTGGTGTGTACTTCGTAGGAGTGTCCTTGGTATAGTATACATTTACGTGTAGAGATATCTAAGACATTGTTGTAGTCATGGTCAGTGATAATAATGCCTTTGCTTTTAGATGTTTCCTTTATTCTTTCCTTTATTTCTTCTTTCATTAAGGGTGAAAGCCCATTAAAAGGCTCATCTAAGAGTACGTATTCTCTTGGTGCAGTAAGTGTAACCATGATTTCCAGATAGCGTTGTTCCCCTCCAGACAATGTTTTTATCTTTGAGGACATAATTTTATTGAATATTTCCTGCTTATCTGGGATTTGGTATAGGGATAGCACTTGTTTTACGGTAAGGTTATCTGGTAGAAAGTTACTTTGTGGTAAATAGGATAGCACTTTGCTCCGTTTAAACCTATCGGGGTAAACCCGGCCATTCACATTTACATGCGTTCCGTCGCAAGGCACACTACCAAAGATGATTTTTAATAAGGTGGATTTTCCGGAGCCGTTTCGTCCCAGGAGTCCTACAATTTCGCCCGGATGGCAACTAATGTAAACTCCACCTAATATGGTGCGTTCGCCAAATCGTTTCATTACACTATCTACGTGGAGTTTTTTCATGAAAAGATGCAGATTATAATTAGTGAAATTGAAACAGAAAATGTAGCTACCCACAGATGAAGACGGTACCAGCCAAGGTTAGCATAGAAATAGTATTGGTTTGGATGCCGAAAGTCATAATTATAAAGATGACTTATCGGGGAAATAAAGGAGTAAATCAATAGAGCCGCTTTTATGCTAAAGCCTGCCCCACTTGTATATCCCAATATGCAGATAAGTAGAATTACTACGCACGTAGCCCAGAAAACAGATTTGTAGAAGTACCACCAAGATTTTAGCATAAAGGAAGTTTATTTCCTAAAAATAAGAAAACCATCCCATATTGGGGATGGCGAATGCTAGAAAGTTGTGTGGGATCTAGCTTTTTCTTGGGCAGTTTTCGAATTAAGCGAAAACAGAGTCTTTCAGTCGGTGATATGGCACTCCCGTAAGCAGTGGCATTCCAGTCCGGCTTTCTTTATGGCACACTTAAGTTTATCTACTTCAAAGTTCTCAGTACAGGTGACACTTATCTGGTTTACAACAAAATCAACTTCAAAACCATTTATACCAATGTTTTTCAACTCGGTTTGTAGGGTTTCGAGTCGGGCTATTCCTGTTTCTCTTGTATTGAAAACCAGTTGTTTCATATCAGTTAAGATGTATAGAACTAATAAGATTTTTTATACTAGCTGACTCCACGAGGTCTATTAGTAGCTCTAATTCACAAGGGGTAAGCAAAAGCATGGCGTTTTCAGAACCTATTTTTACATATACTTTTTTATCGTAGGGACCAAAGTTGTCTGCCTCCGCACGCAAAGCATATAGATCTGTATTGAAATTACTAAACTCTTGGGGTTCTAAACCAAAAATACATGTTCCAAAAGCTAATTGTAGGTGTAGGCACTGTTCGCATCTTGCTATGTACCCGTTTTTGTTACTTGCTAGTATCTTATTTTTGCACATTTCTATTTAGATTAATTTTAAATAGATATACAAATGTAGCCCGAGTACCCTAATCAAGCAAATATTATTTAGAATTATTTTAAATAATGTTAAAATTTATCTTTTACTATGAGGTCGAAAGCAGGCTTAAACCAAGATAGTATATCCCATATCCAGCGATTACGGTCTATCGGCCATTCGGCACAATCAAATTCTTGCATAGACTTTTCAACCCTTTCTATCAGCTTTTTGAAGATAAAAGAAGGAAGGAGCCAGCTTACACGATTAAAGCATTTTTCAAAATAGTAATGTCCCCATATTTCTAAAGTCAGGGAGTTTTCTGAAATATTTAAGGTTCTTTGGTTTACAATTTCAAAGTCCGCCTTAGCTTTTGCACTCAGCTGGGCTATTCCGCTACTAGGTGCTTGTTGCATAAGTTGGTGTAAAGGCATATCATAAATTATGTGTACGCCATGTGTAGTTATGGAGTAGGAAATCGGGATATTATATATGTGGAGTACTTGGTTCATTTTGCAAAAATAAGTCGCATATTTCAGGACTGGTCTGAAATTATCTCGTTTAGACAAAATAAAATTTAAGCATGTGAATAGTTTGGGTTAAAAAAAATAATAGGACAATACTACATCGAACCTAATATGGGGGAACTTAAGACCAAAAAGGCTTTTTTCATTTATAGAGAATATGTGAGTGAAATAACAAAGAAATCATAGAAACACTATCTTTTTGTAATGTAAATTTGTTTTTTATATAATAAACTATGCTGTCTGTAGAAAGCTTTTCTAAGAGCTACTCTGGGAATAAGATTTTGGATATTTCTAGTATGAAAATCCCCAAAGGCCTACACTGGATAAAGGGAGTAAATGGCTCGGGTAAATCGACTTTTTTCAGGTCAATAGCCGGGATTATTCCTTTTGAGGGGGATATCCTTTGGGATGGATTCTCTGTTAAAAACCATGAGGTAGAATATAGAATGCGGGTAAATATTAGTGAAGCAGAACCGCTATATCCCGACTTTTTAAGTGGTTATGAGGTATTGAGGTTTATAGCCGAAGCTAAGAAAGCTTATAAAGGACAGCTAGAAGGTCTGGCAGATGTATTTAATGTAGGGCACTATTGGAAAAACGCCAGCGGCACCTATTCTAGTGGTATGCTTAAGAAAATTTCTCTTATTTCAGCTTTTTTGGGTAATCCAGAACTTGTTATTCTTGATGAGCCACTGATTACCATTGATACATATACAAAAGAGCAACTTTTTAGGTTGATAAAAGAATCTAATATTTCTTACAGTGTGAGTTTTCTTATCTCATCGCATCAAGAAGCAGGTTTGGATGAACTGGGAATACGTAATGTCTACAGGGTAGAAAACCAAACCATGGTCCAAGATGTTTAGGATTCTGTATATGGCCATTATAAAGGAGTATTATCGACAAAATACATTCTTTATTTTTGCTGTACTTATGTTTTCGTTTGGTATAATGAAAGCGAGTGAGCATTATGCTTTGATGAAAAATGCTCTCCATTCATGGATTTTGTTATTTGTTTTTTGCCTGTTGTGGGTGCTACACGGCGTAAAAGTTAGTTTATATGTGCTGCGGCATCTGCAGAAACCCGAGTTTGAGTTTCTCTATAATGCTAGTTTGTTTCCCCGCAAGGAACGGCTTTTAGCTTTTGGTTTAATGCAGTTTAATCTTATACAACTTACTTTTTTGTATGCTCTTGTGCTGTTTGTAGTAGGGATTACGGAAAATACTTGGGGAGCTGCTATAATAGTGTTTTTGGTAAATATTTTTCTTATTGTTGGTGGTGTAGTTTGGTATGAATATAGGATTTGGAGGCCAAACGCGGGTCAAAATATAATTCCCAGGTTTTTCCATTTCAATGTTCCTACTTCATGGACTTTATTCTACCCGAGACATTTGGTAAGTAGGGAGCCTGTATTGTTTATTCTCTCTAAGTTCTCGTCTGTTGTCATTATACTTTTGGTATGTTACCTCTATCCAACAGATGACTATGACGTACGCTTAATAAGTCTAGGTTTGGTTTTAGTCGTTTTGGCCCAGATTATGGTGCTGATAGCTTACAGTAAATTTGAAAACTCTTATTTCGGGATTTATAAAAACATGCCGCTTACCAAGTTTAACCGTTTCTTTAAGTATCTATTAACTATTGTGGTGATTTTACTTCCAGAAATTCTCATATTGGTACGTAACATTCCGAATGAAATTCCGGTGATATCTGTCTTTTTTCAAATCTTATTTTTGGTGGGAATGGTAGTAGCGTTGTTTACATATCTGCGTTTTCAGAAAGAGGAAGAAAGTGACAAGCAGATGCAAACTTTGTTTTTCTCTGCTATGTTATTAGGGGTTTTAGTTATGTTTAAAGTGCCTTCCGGGTTATTCGGTTCCATGGGCCTGATAGGAGGTTATCTGTGGTTTAGAAAGAGGTATTATGAGGCTGACTGAAATTTACTGTTGTATCCGGTTAGTTTTCGCTAAAAAAATATTGGGAGGTAGCACAATCCTTCTCAAGTAGACTTAATCAAGAGCCCAATGCAAAATAGGCAGTGCAAAGGGAACGCTATAGATTAAAGCGAGCCAGTGAATAGGGCCAACTCCTAGTGTGCATCCTTAACCTCCGGATTATTATTAGCCTGTATGCAGTACGAAAATACTACGTCACATAAGTCTTAATACCTTAAAAATAATAGCTTAAGAAGTTATTGTCTGTATTTTTCCTCTATCTAGCAGTATTTCGTTTTGGGAAAATCTTCAATGTATAACTCACTTTAAAAACGGTATAGAGAAGCGATATTTGTACGGTTTTCCAGAGGCTACTTTTATGCTGTTTATTAGTATTACCACTTGGCTATATACTCCAATTGCCAGCAAAATGGGATATGCGGTCATAAAAACAAAGGGAAGAAGATATAGACTCATACTCAATTGGTAATTGATTACATCATAGGCATGGCGTTTCATGTCTTTTACTTTATTTCGTTTCAATATCCACAAAATTATTGGTGGCAGAATCAAAAGGAATAAACCGCTCAAATGCAGAAAAGGAATCCATTCACTATCGATATCTGTGGAGGAATCGCTCTCTGAGAAAGTTTCGAAGTCAACAGAAAGAGCGGATGCAATAGCCTGTAAGGTATAAGCTCTGGGGTCTACTTCTCCGTTTTCTATCCGCTGGATGGTTCTTACACTCAGCTCGGTCCTTGCGGCAAGTTCCTCCTGGGTTATTCCTTTCTTAAGCCTCAATTGCTTTATTAATTCACCTATTTTCATTTTTACTTTTTTTGATACAAATAACTGATATATCTTGAGGTCTAAGCAACTACTATTTTACGTCATTTACACGACATTAGCAATAGATTATTAAATGTAAGGTAAATTTTAAGCTTGGTTTTCTTGGTTTAATATATTTATTTATAGTTTGTTAAGTAGTTAGGGTGTATGAATTTTTTGGAATGATAATTAAGATAGACCTAAGTGAGAGAGAAAGGCCATTTCGATGGACGTAATTTTGCTTTTTCCAAACAGATTTATACTTAATTTGTGTCCTAAAACCCTATTTTTTTGTTCCTAAATATAGGCCAACTAAAACAAGGGATGTTCCTGCCAGGGTATTCCAAGTAAAAGGTTCACCCAAAAGAATAAAGGCATAAACAAAACCAAATACAGGGCAGAGGAAAAGAAAAAATGAGGCACGGACAGTGTCAGTTTTTAGAAGTTGTAACCAAAGTTGTACTGCTACTATGGATACCACACCAACCAGCCAAATAGTAGTCCAGATCACAGGTTGATTGATGACTATGCCTTCAGGTACATGGAAATACCAGGTAAGAGGAAGTAAAAATATACCTCCAAAAAGAACTTGCCATCCGTTTATAGCGGTTTTACTCAAGTTCCATTCAACCTTAGAATAGTAAATTGTCCCTATAGCATAGGCCAGCATACATAAAAGGAGAAGGATAAGGCCGATGAGGCTTGTTTCTCCGCTTTGTAGAAATGGCAGGCAAGCCAATGCTACGCCAGATATTCCCAAAAATAATGCTAAAATTCTTCTGCCATTAAGCGGTTCTCCCATCCAGAAAAAAGCAATGACACTAATAAACAAGGTATTGGTAGAAGTAGCCAAGCTACCAATGCCAGCCGAAGATTGCTGTAGACCTAAAGAGAAAAGACTAAGATATAATGTAGTATTTAGTAAGCCAAAAATGGCTAATTGTTTCCATTCTGTAGATTTCGGGAATCGCTCTTTTTTTACCGTATGTGCCCAAAACAAAAGTAGTATTCCAGCCAGGAAGAAACGGATTTGGAAGAGAGCCAAAGGCTCAATATACACAAAAGCGTATTTGGCAACAGCGGAGGCTGAGGCCCACAATGCTGCATATATTATACCTAAAATGATAAAACGAGTATTCACCTTTTTATGATGCTTAGGGCGTTAGCTGTAGTTTGGTTTTGTATGGTGGCTGGAGAAACACCGTAAATATCAGAGAGCTTTTGTACCACCAAACTCAAATAGGAAGGTTCATTTCTCTTGCCTCTATGAGGTACAGGAGCCAGATATGGTGCATCTGTTTCTAAAACGAGTTTGTCAAGTGGAAGATCCTTAAGAAACTTGTCTATTCCTCCATTTTTAAATGTAACCACACCGCCGATTCCTAGATGGAAGTTTAGAGATAAAACCCTTTTAGCATCTTCTAGGTTGCCACTAAAGCAATGGAAAATACCTCTAAGGTCTTCCCAACCAAATTTTTCTATAAGATCACAACAGCGTTGAATAGCGTTAAGGCTATTGTCTTTTGAGTTTCTCGAATGAATACATATTGGAAGATTATATTTCTTTGCCAGTTCCAGTTGGAATAAAAAAGCGTCCTCTTGCTGTGAGACAAAGGTAAGATCCCAGTAGAAGTCCAAGCCTATTTCCCCAATCATAATAAATTCGCGATTTGCAAGTTCAGTAGCCACTCTTTGGAGTTCAACACTAGCATCAGCTTCTACATAGCAAGGGTGGAGACCCATCATAGAAATGCAAACTCCAGGGTGCTCTTCTTCTAATTTGTACATTGGACCAATTGTTTCCGAGTTACAATTGGGCATCCATATTTCTTGTACACCTTGTTCTTGGGCTTTGGCTAGCATACTGCCAAAATCTTCGGCAAACTGTGTATCATAAATATGGGCATGGGTGTCTATAATCATCAAGAACTGTGTTTTCGGTGCAAAAGTACTCCATATTCGTTTAGTCTTTTGTTTTAACAGCACTTTTGGACTAAATTTAGGCTAAGATACTTTTTATATATTTATGCAAAGGAAGATACGTTATGGTATGGTTGGTGGTGGCCGTGGAGCTTTTATTGGGGCAGTACACAGGTCGGCAGCGGCTTTAGATGGACAGATGGAGTTAGTATGTGGAGCATTTAGCTCTACGGAGGAAAAGTCGAAAGCTTCGGGCGGTGATCTGATGATAGCAGAAGACCGTTGTTATGGTACTTTTGAAGAAATGATTTTAAAAGAAAAAGACCGGCCCGATCGTATGGATGCGGTTTCTATTGTTACTCCTAACCATATGCACTTTGCTCCTGCTAAGTTGGCTTTAGAAAATGGTTTTCATGTAATATGCGATAAACCCGTTACCCTTACAGTGGAGGAAGCTCAGATTTTGCAAAAGCTTGTAGGGGATACCGGGTTGGTTTTTGCCCTTACACATAACTACACGGGTTATCCCATGGTAAAAGAAGCACGAGATATGGTGCAAAAAGGGAAAATAGGGAAGGTGAGGAAAGTAGTGGTAGAGTACTCTCAAGGTTGGCTTTCAAAGGACCAAGAGAACACAGGAAATAAGCAGGCAGAATGGAGAACAGACCCGGCACGTTCTGGTATGGGTGGTGCTTTGGGAGATATTGGTACACATGCAGAGAACCTGGCGGAATATATAACCGGACTAGAGATAAAGGAGCTGTCTGCTGAAGTGAGCACTTTTGTTGAAGGCAGGCTTTTAGATGATGACGCCAATCTTTTGCTTCGATTTGATAGTGGAGCAAAGGGAATACTCCATTGTAGTCAGATTTTTAACGGGGAAGAAAATAATCTTAACATAAGGATTGCAGGCGAAGACGGGAGTCTATTCTGGAACCAAATGGAGCCTAATACATTAGTTCATAAAACTCAAAGTAGCCACCAAATATACCGGACAGGTGTGGGCATATTGAGTGCTGCCTCTACCGGAGCTACCCGTGTGCCTGCTGGCCATCCGGAAGGTTATCTGGAGGCTTTTGGGAATATCTACAGTAGTTTTGCTCTGGCTGTAGGTGATAGTTTAGAAGGAAAGAAAGCTAGTGGATATGATTTTCCCACCATTGCAGATGGTATTAGGGGAATGAAGTTTGTGGTAGCGGCTATTGAGTCTGGAAATAACAATGCGAAGTGGACCAGCGTAATCTAAATTATTCTAAGGCTGCAATTTTCATTTGGTTGGGATTTGTGTTGGCCATCAGTTTTATGGAAGCGTGGCTTAAATTCAGGGCACCCGGTATTACTATTCCGCTTGGTTTGGGCATCGGTAGACTGGTTTTTGCAGGACTAAATAAAGTGGAGTGGTTTTTTGCTCTTACTACCCTGCTGCAGTTCATTATCTATAAGTGGTTTCCTAAGATTAGTTTGTTATACGTTTTGATTTGGGTTATTCTTTTGGTGCAAACGTTTTACATGCTTCCCTTTTTAGATCAAAGGGCGGAAGTTATACTAAATGGTGGAGAAGTACCACACTCAAGGATGCACTTTATTTATATAGTTGTGGAGGCAGTAAAGGTAGTGTGTTTGGCTATTTTTGGGAGGGCACTTCTAGTTAGGAAATAACAAGGAATAGGCTCCCAAGAAATGGGAGCCTATTTGTTTCTAAAAGCAGATAAAATTACGCTTGTTTAACATTAACGTTCATATCTGGCACGTTTCCTTTAATTCCTCTCTTGTCAAACTCCTTTCTAACCTCCTCTTGCAGATAGTAAAATGCATCGAAATAGTCTGCAGCATTACACCATGGCCAAACATCAACTACATGCTTGTCCATATCGTCTGTACGAAAGTTGACTTGTATAACAGGAGTTTTTAAGATTAGTGAAGAGCGGTCTGCTACATCCTTTATGGCATTACGTACGGCATCAAAGCTGTTTGCTGAATCTACAGAAAATGTCATATCTGCTCTTACAACTCCTTCGCCAGAAATGTTTGTGATTGGCCCAGAGGTTACTGTTCCGTTAGGAATGTGTATTCTTTGGTTTTCGAATGTAAGTAAAACAGTTTCAAAAACTTGTATTTCTTTCACTGTACCTGTGAAGTCCCCGATTTTCACCAGATCGCCTACTTTGTAGGGTTTGAAAATCATAAGCATTACTCCGCTTGAGAAATGGCCAAGAGTACCCTGCAAAGCCAAGCCAATGGCAAGACCAGCACCACCAAGAATAGCAATGAAAGAAGTGGTTTTTATTCCAAATTTTTCTGCTACACTAATTACGACCAACACTTTTATAATTACTGAAACAATAGAAGTGATAAATGGAATAATGGATTCATCAATGTTCCTCTTCCTCATGGCGTTTCCGATGAGGCCTGCTACTTTGCCCGAAAGCCAAAAACCAATAATTAGCGTAAGTAGAGCAATAGCAAATGAAGGAGCGTAGTCAATAGCCTTTTGAGACCATGTCTCTGCCGTGTTTAGGGCATCTGTATAGTGTTCTTCCATAGGATAAGATTGTTTTATTTATAAATTATGACCTTTCTTTTGCTATGAAGTCACTAAAAAAGTGTTATTAAAGGATTTATTAATGTGTTTTTCTTAGCAATCCTACTACCTGTAAGGGTTTATAAACCAATGGAACTTGTTCTACAAGTACATCACTTTTATCCAAACCGAAAGCCTGTTCCTCTTTTTGAGCAAGGGATTTCAGGGTGAAATAAGCTTTGAGTATTAAGCCTGATTTAAAGGCAAATTCGTTTTCTACAGACAGGTACTTTTGCAAAAGAATAAATTTGAAATCTAATGCAGTATTGTACTTGGTAGAACCATTATGTCTTAAATGAAGGTTAAGTTCTTTGTTTTCAATGAGCTCACTTATAATTTTCTTAAAGTACAATTCGGTTTTGGGCTGTACCCGAAAACCAATATTTAGAGTTATTTTTATTACCTTGTCCTCTACTAGTTCGTTTACTTCATAGTCTAGTGTATAAGGAGTACCTGTACGGTTTATATGGAAAAACCAATATACATCGGCTCTCTTAGGCTTTTTGGCGAATATGGATTCCATAATCCGTAGTTCAATGTGCTCCCGCTTGTCTGCTTTGGATAGATATATAATATGAGTGGCAAACTTGGGAATTGTTTTGTCGTTTGATAATTCGGATATTTTTGTGGCATATTTGCCTAGATCCACAAATTTGGTGTACCTGTTGTTTATTTTTCTTCCGAAAAACGTAATATACATTACCAAAAAGAATATCCCGCCAACCAAAAGTGTGATGTAACCTCCGTCTTTAAACTTTATTATATTGGCCAAAAGAAAAGAGAACTCTATGCTGCAAAAGACCACCATAAAAAGTATAACCAAAATCTTATTTGCCTTTATAATGTATCTCAGGTAGTACCTCAATAACAAAGTAGTTGCAAGCATGGCTAATGTAATAGCCAAACCATAGGCGGCCTCCATGTTGTCAGATGTCTTAAAATAAGCCACCACAAACACGCAACCCAGCCAGAGGATGGTATTTACGCTAGGAATATAGATTTGACCTTTTACCTCGGTTGGTTGTTTTACGGATACCCGCTGCCAAAAGTTAAGGTTTATGGCTTCATTTATAAGCGTAAAAGAACCACTAATAAGTGCTTGGGAAGCTACCACTGCCGCCAATGTGGCAATACATATACCCGGGATTAGGAACCATGAAGGCATGATTTCAAAAAATGGGTTACGTCCAGCCAATGTGGTCCCTTGATGATGCATAAGCCAAGCGGCTTGTCCCAAATAGTTGGTAACCAGTGATATTTTTACGAAAATCCATGTAATACGGATGTTCTCTTTTCCGCAATGACCCAAATCTGAATACAGTGCTTCGGCTCCCGTGGTACATAAAAAGACCGCACCTAATAGCCAAAACCCATGTGGATATGCAGTAAGTAAATGGTAAGCATACATTGGGTTTAAGCTTTTAAAAACCTCAGGATATTCTAAAATTTGTGCTAACCCTAATGCCAAAATAACCGAAAACCAGATGGTCATAATTGGGCCAAATGCTTTGCCAACTCTTTCAGAACCAAAACGTTGGAAGAAAAATATAAGACTGATGATAAATATTACTTTTGGTACAGGGTTTAAATTTTGTAGGCCATCAAGTTTTGTAAGCCCTTCTATAGCGGAGGTCACGGAAACAGCTGGAGTAATGATGCCGTCTGCAAGTAGGGCAGCGGCTCCAATCATGGTTGGTATAGCTAGTTTTTTACCATACTTTTTCACGAGAGAGTATAAGGAGAAAATACCTCCTTCGCCTTCGTTGTCTGCATTTAACGTAAGCCAGACATATTTTATGGTCGTCTGGAGGGATAAGGTCCAAAACACGCATGAAACACTTCCGTAAATGAGGAGTTCAGATAGCTCTTTCTTGCCAATAATAGCCTTAAAAGTATATAAAGGGCTAGTGCCAATATCCCCATATATTATCCCGAGGGCTATTACCAAGGTTCCTATAGTTACTTTTGAGGCGTTTTCTTTAGACATTTTCGTAATGGTTTTACGCTGCAAAATTGGCTTTTATTAGATAAGGGAAGTATCAATATTTAGTAAGCGAATGTAAAGAAAATATAAAGAGGAGAGTGGGTGGAGTAAATTTTTCGGTTTGGTGCTGGTTCGAGGTCTAGCTCCAAACCAGACATGAGTAGAAATTGCTTTTAGGCATAAGTTATGGGTAATATGTATTAAAAATGGTGAGTTTTTTTGTACAGTTCATGTTTCTGGCAGTTTTTTATTCATTTATTCTGTTTTTTAAATCCATTCGTTCATGCAATATTCTCGTAATTTCAATCGGATTAATTACAGATTTACGATAGAAAATAATGTGGCGATTAACTTTTAGTCCGAAGAGTTCTTCTTTTACTCCTTCATAATTTCTTCCAATGTTTGGGTCTTCGGATATGTTTTGACAGTTTTCAAGTAACATTGCATAATACTTATCAGCTTGCTTTTCTGACCATTTATCAAATGTATAATCCCAAATTTTGGTCAAATCTTCAACAGCTTTGTTAGTCAATTTATATTTAGCCATTGTTTCTTCTTCTTGATTTCAATTCTTGAAGATGTTTTTCTGGGTCAAAATCATGTGCAATTCCACTATCTATTCCTTCTTGAATAGCACTTCTTAATGCAAGAGCTTTACTTTCTTCGTCTTCTAAAAGTCTTAGTCCGGCACGAATAACTTCACTCACATTTTTGTATCGTCCTGCTGATACTTGGCTACTGACAAACTGATCAAAATAGTTTCCAAGAGAAATTGATGTATTTTTCATGTTTCAAACTTTTTCCAAAGTTACCAAAAATTGGTAAAGTGTACAAGTTCTTAGGATAGGTTTGGAAGAATGGTGTTCAATCTTCTGAAGAGGCATGTTTCGATAAAATTGCAGCTAACGGTCAACGGCTTTGCGAAGGAGCGGGATGCTTCGATAAACTCAGCACGTGTATCTAAGCCGAAAAACTTCGGTTTTGCACAGTCTGCCCTAAGTACCACCGTAGGGTAGCCAAATGCTATGAGCCGTTGGCTAAATTAGTGAAAAAAAGCCAATAAAACTGATTTTTGCCGGGTGCGAGGCACAAAGTTTCAGTTTGGACTTAATTCCACCATTTTGCAAAACCCTTGTTACACCTAGTTTTTTCTTTGTTTATATTCCCAAATTTTTTCTTTAATCTGTTCTTTTTTTACCAACCTTTTTCGCCACAATAAGTCACCTAAAATTGCTACAATTAGAAAGTTGAATTTATTGCGATTAGTAAATGATTTATCATCAATATCGTATGGGCCATACCAAGCAATTTTATCAAATTCTTTTTTAATTTTCTCTGATTCAAAATTCATATCCTGCCAATTATGACCGAATTGATTTCTAAATTTTCTTATTAGATTAATTTCTTCAAATTCTCTTTCTTCAATTAGCGATAAACTATATGCCATTTTTAATCTCGCAGGAAATGTTCCAAGAGGTGCGTTAAAACCAATAATAAGTTCTTTGCTAACTGAGTTTTCTTTTAAATAATTAAGTAAAATTTCAGATAGCCATTCGTCAATAATTGACGCAGCTAAAAGAACAGCTCCTCGATCGGTCTCTTTATTGAATCCGACAAGAAATTCTGATAAATTTTTTATTTCTGGTTCCGTTTCTTGATGGTTCTTCATAAAACTAGGCATAACGGTTCACGGCTTTGCGATAATGCGGGATAAATGGGACGAATAGTTCAATTTAGCCGAATGAAGCCAATGCTGTAAGCCGTTGCCGAAATTAGTGAAAAAATCAATTCATAGGCTGCTGGCCGGGCAAAATGTATATGAAATGGTTTGAATTTACACGCTCTGTAATACGGAACTTCGCTCTTTTTTTTACTAATTCATGAATTATTGACTTTTAAACTGCCATATAGTATCTTCTCGCATTCTGAAATAAGCTTCATCAATTAATCAAGGAAACCTATACCCCACGCCACTTTCTGTGATGATGTGGGCAGGTTGATTAGGATTTTCTTCAATTTTTTTGCGAAGCTGCCCCACAAAAACCCGTAGATACTGAGTATCTGTCTGGAATCCTACACCCCATACTTCTTTTAATATAAACTGATGGGTTAATACCCGGCCGCCATTTTTAGCTAAAAGTATAAGTAGTTTATATTCTGTGGGCGTGAGCTTTAGTGCTTCGTTGTTTTTAGTTACGGTGCGGTTTGCAAGGTTAATTTGCAATGTACCAGATAAGATAACTTGTTGGGTTTCGTCACGCTGGTTATTGCGGATGGCCGTGCGTATTCTAGCCATCAGTTCACCCATTCGGAAAGGCTTAGTAAGGTAATCGTTAGCTCCAAGATCCAGAGCCTGCACAATATTTGTTTCGGAGTTTTGTACGGAAAGTATTAAGATAGGTTTGGTATACCATTCCCGTAATTCTGTTAGAACTTCCAGTCCATTTTTGTCGGGAAGACCCAAATCTAGTAAAACCAGATCCGGATTGTGGCTTGCTGTCAGAGCTATTCCCTCGTGGGCTGTTTGAGCAAACAAGACTTTGAAGTCATTGTTTTGGAGGTTTATTTCAAGTAATTTACGTATTTGTGGCTCATCTTCTACCACCAAAACCTGCAGTTTATTCATTCTTTAGATTTTTTAAGTAAGAAACATCCACATCTAGTCCGATAAGAAATTTGATACCTCTTGTAGGTTGGTTCTGTACTTCTATTTTGCCGCCGTGTATTTCTACTAAACCCTTTACAATAGAAAGTCCAAGTCCCGAACCACTGATGCCAGTATTAGGAATGCGGAAGAATTTATCAAATATTTTTTTCTCGTATCCAAGTGGAATTCCGCCTCCGTTGTCTGCAACAGAGAGCGTTAGTTTGTCTCCATCAAAACTAGCATCAAGAGAGACTTTTGTGCCTTCTCGTGTATATTTAATAGCATTGTGGATGAGTAAACTTAAGGCGTAGCTTATTAGTCCTACATCTAGCATGTATAGATCGTCCGGGAGGTTTTTTCCTACCGTTACTTTCTCCTTGTGCCCATCAAAAGTGGCCTTATTAATGGCTAGACTAAACAGTTCGCTTACCTCTATCCAATCCCTATTTAGTATGATGCTTTCAGATTCAAGACGGCTCATATGCAGGAGATTTTCTACTTCTGTGTTTAGCCTTAGAGCTGCAATTTCCAATTCTTGGTATAGAGGAGCCCGGAATTCTTCGGGAAGGGAAGGAAGTTTTAGGGTATCTACTGCACCAATGATAGCCGAAATAGGAATACGCAACTCGTGAGATAAAGAATTGAGAAGGGTGTTGTATAATTTTAATGTGTTTTCCTTCTCTTCCTTGGTGCGGAGTTTTTGCTCTTGTCTACGGATACGGTTGCTTAAAATACCTCCAACCAAAGCTACAGATATATATACAAAAAACAACAGAGTACTTTCACTACTATTTATCTTGTAATTATAGAGCGGGTCCATAAAAAAGAAATTTAGTACAAAGGCACTCAAAATGGCGGTTACTACTACAGGTATGATTTCTGACAGAATAGCAGATAGAGACACCACCAGTAAAAAAAGGAGTGCTACCACCCTGTAATTGAGCGTTTCTCGGAAGTAGTGGCAAACTAAGGAAAGGAATAGTATGGTTCCTGTTCCGTACAGAGTTTGTTTTATGGTGCCAGACATCATAGCACTTTGGTTTGTTTTTACAAATCTATGAACTTGTAATTGAATAAATTCGGTAGAATTACTTTATTTTTGTAAGCATAAAATGAAAATAAAGATGAAAATATTTCTTTTAACGGCAGCGGTTTTCGTAGTCGCTGGAGTGTTTAACTTTGACTTGATTAAAAATCTTTTTGGGAAAAAGGATAAAGTGGTGGCTAATGTGGATAAGAAAGCTTACAAAGGATCTTTGTATGACTTCACGCTTAATGATTTACAAGGAAATCCTGTTAACTTGGCGGATTATAAAGGTAAACCCGTAGTTCTAATAAACGTGGCTTCTAAGTGTGGGTTTACAAAGCAATATGCCGACTGGCAGGAATTTCATTCGCAGTATGGTGATAAAGTGGTGGTTTTGGGTTTTCCCGCCAATAATTTCATGAAGCAAGAACCAGGTTCCGATGAAGAAATAGCAGAATTTTGCCAGAAAAATTATGGGGTTACTTTCAAGATGTTTTCTAAAATAGATGTTAAGGGTGAGGATAAGGCTCCTTTGTACAAATGGCTTTCCGAGAAAAACTTAAACGGCTGGAACGATCAGGAACCTACATGGAATTTTTGCAAGTATGTAGTGGATAAAGAGGGTCATGTTACACACTTTTTCGAGTCTAAAGTCAAGCCCGATAATGCTGATTTTAGAAAGGCAGTAGGACTATGAGGGCATGGATTTCTGCAGCCCGGTTAAGGACACTTCCTCTGACACTTTCTAGTATTGTCATGGGTGGTTTTTTGGCTCAAGGTGTATTTATGTTTCGTAAGGAAGTTTTCTTCTTGGCTGTACTTACTACGCTCTTGTTACAAATACTTTCCAATTTTGCCAATGATTATGGCGATACCCAAAATGGAGCAGATGCAGCCGGTAGGGTAGGGCCGCAGCGTGCTGTGCAATCTGGAGCTATTACACCCAAACAGATGTTTCGTGGGATCATTTTTATGGGTATTTTGGCTTTTGTGTCGGGAATATGTCTTATTTATACTGCTTTTGGTGGTTTTGGGTCCAAGTATTTTTGGATTTTTCTCGGCATTGGGCTTCTAAGTATTTTAGCTGCGTACATGTACACGGCTGGTAAAAGACCTTATGGATATGTAGGTTTAGGAGATATTTCGGTGTTTGTGTTTTTTGGTTTGGTGGGTGTGGTTGGAAGTTACTTTTTATATACGTTACAGTTTGATCCCAAGGTTCTTTTGCCAGCAGCTTCCTGTGGTGCATTGGCAGCAGGTGTATTGAATATCAATAATATACGTGATATAAACTCTGACCAGAAAGCAGGGAAGATAACTATACCAGTTCTTTTGGGGCGAAAAAAAGCTATTGTATACCATTGGATTTTATTGCTTGGAGCCATGGGTTGTGCTATTACTTTTATGTCTTTTAGGGGTGGCGGAAGTTGGTATTATTGGTTGTCTTTCCCTTTGTTGTTACTGAATGGAGTTCAGGTTTCCAGGAACCTTAACCCGGATCCATATTTAAAGACGTTATCGCTTACTTCTGTAGCCTTTGTAATACTATTTGGTTTGAGTATAGTGCTTTAGGTCGGGTTCTCATCAGCTACGCTGAGAAATTAAGACTCTCGTATTCTTCTGCTTGAACAGACAAATGGCTTGAATAAAGAGGCATAACATCCTTTGTCAAACCTAGGGAAGATGAGAGGGTTTTATTATCACATTACCCTTTTTTCTCTCACTGTCTACATAGTGATGTGCAGTCACTATTTGGTCTAGGGTGTAGGTTTTGTCAATAGCTGCCTTTAGCAGGTTATTTTCAAACATATCTCTTAAGTAAATAAGCTGAGTTTTGGTTTCTGCTGAGACCTCCATGCCTCCTACCGTAAGAAACTTCTTGGTTGAAACATCATTTTTCTTGATTTTGCCTACGGCATCTAGTACTACATCGTAGTTACCTTCTTTCCAGCGGTCTTTGTTGTAGTCTAAGACTACATCGGCCCCTAAAGATTCAGCGAGGTCTTTTCCTCCAGCACTGCACACAGCGGTAACCTCGGCTCCCATGTGTTTAGCTATTTGTACTGCCGATGTTCCTACAGCACCTGTTGCTCCGTATATCATGACTTTTTGGCCGGGTTGTATTTTGGCTTTTTGTAGAAAATGTGTGGCTGTAGAACCTCCGAAAACTATTGCTGCGGCTTCGTCAAAAGTGGCATTCCGGGGCATAATCTCTACCGCAGAGCTTTCTTTTACGGTAATGTATTCGGCAAAGCAGCCAAACTTGAAACCCGTAATAGCAAAAACCTTATCGTTTTTCTTGAAAAGTGATACATCTCTGCCCATTTCTTCTACTTCTCCCGCAAAGACAACACCGAGTATAGGTTTTCGTGGTTTTGTAAAACCGATGACCAGATGCATAATTAGTTTAAGAAAACCCGTAACTTTCATTCCACGAACCCGTACATCGCCGGAGTTTACAGCAGTGGCTTTTATCTTTACCAAAATTTCATTGGCTTTAGGAACGGGTTTGGAAACATCTTGTATTTTTAGTACCTCAGGTGGGCCATACGCTGTGCAAATAGCTGCTTTCATTGTTTTGTAATTTCCTAAGCAAAGATAAGAATAGTGATGTTTTTTTACTTTTATTTTTGATGAATGGGCATATATGTTGGTTAATAGGTCAATGCCTTTTTTATGAGCTTGTTAGCCCAGTCATAATGACTACTAGTAGCCGAGATAAGATAAGCTCCTAAAGAAGTACTGCCGGTCCATTTGTAATACTTTTTTGTGAAGAGTTCTTCATCTGTGTGTGCAGCTATTATTGCCGATACTTCGGAGTGGCTCGTTGTAAGTTTGTCTTGAATATCTTGATAGGGAATTGTGCTATACTTTCTCTGGATTTGGAGGTTAAGGTCGGGCGTGGTTTTCCATGTATATCCCATTGCGGGCATTTGTGGCGTGCCGCCAGACATACCTACCGTATACCATTCTAAAAATAATAGATGCCAATGATGTAAATGTGCCAGTACATCCCTGATATTACGATTTAAATATTGGGGAGGAAAGATCTTTTCAGTATCATTTTGTTGAGCTATCGTATCCAACAGTTTTTGGTAGTTTTCAATACTTAAAAATTCCAATTCCGCTTTATTGCTAGGTTTGGCCAAGGGATAGTTTTTTCTAGCAATATAAACAAAAAAAGCCGCAAGGGACGCGGCTTTTTTTGTAGTTTAATATATATTAACTGTCTATTCTTAAGAAATCTCCATTCATGTTAAATTCTAAGTCCAAACCATTATTCAATTCTATTTGCTGGTTTTTGTCGTCCAGCTCCCAACTTACAATAGTATTATTTGGATAGTTTGCAGCCACATAAGCCAAAAGTTTTGCAGGAATTACACTATCAGGTAATTTTGTGGTTTTGTTTGTGGACTCAACATCAGTTATGTTGTAGCTTTTGTTAAACTCAAGCTTAAAACCACCGTCAAGAATAACATCATAAGATTTAGAAAGACCATCTTTGTCTTTTATAGCCTGCACAATAGTGTTTGTGGGAAAATGGGTGCTTACATAAGACTTTATTTCTGACGGAATATTGTTGTCTGCTAAAACTGTTTCTTTGTCGCAACTTGTTAAAAAGAATACCGAAAAGATTACCGCCACTAAAAATGTTACTTTCTTCATTTTTTACTTTATTTATTTACTAATTGTACTTTATTAACTATCAATTCTCAAGAAATCGCCTTTGCTGTCGAACTCAAGGTCTAACCCATTAGATATTTTTACCTCATAACGACGTTTGTCTTTTTCTATTTTTACAACTTCATTGTTTGGGAAACTCTTTCGTACATAAGCCAAAATCTTTTCCGGGATTAACTGGGTGGGGATTGGGGTTCTGTTTCCGTCAATCTCCTTCCATTCTCCCTTTTTGTTAAACTTTATTTTTACTTTATCCAAGAATGCTACTTTGTATTCTATATCAAAAAAGTCTTCTACTTCCTTAAGTACATATTGGGTTTTCTCTTTGTTAAAGTTCTTTTTTATAAATGTTTGTGCTTTCTCTGGTAGCTCAGTAATGTTTATTTTTTTTGTTTGCTGTGCTTGGATATTGGCAGTCAAGCCAAGACTACATGTCAGTATCAAAAATATATTTCTCATAGTGTATAAATGTTTAATTGTGATACAATATTCAGTAGTGAAATAGGAAAGAATTGGGAATTATGCCTTTCTTACTAAAAAAGTATGTTGTTTTTCTAAGAATTGGTATTCTATTGAAATATCCGGAGTAGTATTAACTATACTTTCTACTATGGATAATCCTAAACCCGTAGAGGTAGAGTCCTGTGTAAACTTGTAAAAACGTTTGAATGCAATGGTGGTGTCTAATGCAGGCTGGAGGCTGGTGTTACTCACTCTAATCTGTGCAGGGTTAATATCTATTGTGACTTTTCCTCCTTCATAGTTGTACTTTATGGCATTACGAAGCAAGTTTGAGAAGAGTATTACCATCAGGTCATGGTTGGCCCTTACATATAGCTGTCCAGTTTCAGAAAAGTCTAGCTTTAATTTTTTAAAGTCAAAGATTTCCGTAAACTCTGCAGTAAGTTCTGTGATAATCTTGTTTATGTTTGTATTATCCTGAGGTAGATATTGCCTGTTTTCTATTTTGGATAGCATCAGCAGAGACTTGTTTAAGCTCACCATCCTATGCAATGCTCGTTTTGTTTCACTTATTTCTTGAAGTTGTTTTTCTCCTAAACCCGGATCTTCCAAGAGCAGCTCAAGTTTATTTATGGTAATGGCAAGAGGTGTTTGTAGTTCGTGTGAGGCGTTTTCTAAAAATAGTTTTTGCTGGTGGTAAATGCTTTCATTGCGTTTTACCATCTCGGTGAATTTCTCTTCTAAGGTGTTAAACTCTTTTACCTTACTTTGTAAAGGTTCTATGGTAGTTTTACCATCAAAACGATATTCTTGTATAGTTTTCACAAAGCTTTTTAGTGGCTTTAAAGCTCTTCCTAGCACAATACTATTAGTAAAGTAAATGCTAATAATGAGTAGTATGTACAAGGCAATCAAAGCTATGGTGAGGTTGATTAGGAAGTCGTCTTCTTCCACAGTGGAGGTCCTTATTTCTAAATGGTAAGGTTTGCCATTACGTGCATAAAAACCGGTACGGAGAATTCTGTAGGGCTCCATCTCGTCGTCGTATTCCATATAAGTCATTTCTTTAGAGAATACGTTTTTTGTACTAATACTGTCAGCTGCTATTATTATAAATTGATTTACTCCAAACTCTTTTGTATCCAGTAAAGTGGAGTCGGCATACACAGCACGTAGAATATTTATTTTTTGGTTCTTTAGCCCATCATCTACATTATCGTATACTTCGTCAAGAATTAAAGCATAAAAAAGAACCTCCCATACAGCTATAACTATCAGGAGTGTGATAGTGAGGTGCTTTATGGTGTAATTTTTTAGGGATTTTTCCATTTATACCAATTTATAGCCGATGCCGTATACCGCTTGAATGTCTGCTTCGGAGTTATTCTCTTTCAGCTTTTTACGGAGGTTTTTAACTTGTGAATAAATAAAGTCTAAACTGTCTGCCTGGTCCACATTATCGCCCCAAATAGACTCTGCCAAACTGGTTTTGTGTAATAACTTCTCGGGTCTTATTATTAGATAATAAATCAAGTCAAACTCCTTTCTATTAAGATTTACTTCCCGGCCATTAATAGTCAAGTACCTGTTTTCCGGTGATAGAGAGAGGTTCTTATAGGTAATGGAAGTATCTCCTTTTTGATTTTTACGACGGAGGAGGGAGTTAATCCTAGAATGCAGCTCTGCCAGGTGGAAAGGCTTAGAAAGGTAGTCGTCAGCTCCAAGATCCAGTCCTGTTACTTTATCATCTACCGAATCTTTTGCCGACAGGATAATGACAGGTGAGTCTGCATGTTTCGTTTTTAATTCTTTTAGTATGTTTAAGCCGTTTCCGCCTGGCAGCATAATATCAAGTAGGATGCAGTCATATATGTAATCCTCTGTTTTTTGCGTAGCACTGATGAAATCGTTGGCAGTTTCTACCAAATAGCCGTTTTGTTCCAAAGAGGTTTGCACCACTTTTCTAAGTTGAGGTTCGTCTTCTATCAGGAGGATTTTCACTTTTAGTAATTTTGTTACAATTCTAAGTACAAAAATGGGAAAGAAATGGGAAATGAAGGCAGGTGCCAAGTATTTTGCTTTTATCCCTGCATATTTTAGCAAAGATGACTGTGCCATTTGTTTTGTTTTTTTTTATTCAGGATTTTTATCGGAGATAATAACCAAATTCAGGTATGATATACTATAAAACTTTATGCAGGGGCTTTTTGTTAGCCTTAGTTTTGCTGGGGAGTAGGGGAGTGTCTATGGCACAGTCGCCATGGGAGAAGATAGGCAAATTACCGTCTACACTTGGTTTGGAGAAAGGTACACAAACACACAATACAGGTGATTTTAGGTTAATGCTGGCCAACTCTTCTCAAACCGCAACAGGTTTAGCACCAAAGAACGATACCATTTTTGATTACACGCCAGATGAGCGTTTGAAACTTAGAGACAAAGACGGTTTCTATCATTTGGGAGACATAAATATCCGTTATAAAAAGGTTGGAGAAGCAGATTGGGTCAGTTTTTCATCTGCAGCTAAACGGTCTGATATAAAGGCTTTACCTGTATCTAAAAATGTGTTGGCTGCAGCGGATTTAAGTTCTCTGCTTACCACAAATGCTCCGGTTCAAGTGAAGCGTTTCTGGGAAAGCGATGGAAAGAACGTTGTCCTCAAGTTCGAAATAAAGAATACTTCATCGGTTCCTGTAGAAATAGGTTCGCTTGGAATTCCGATGATTTTCAACAATATCCTTCAGGATAAAAAATTAGACGATGCCCATATGGATAACGTTTTCTTTGACCCTTACATTGGGCAAGATGCGGGATATATCCAGGTTAACAGACTTCACGGAAGAGGAGCTTCTCTTTTAGTAGTTCCGCATCTTAATGCGGGATTTGAAGCTTACAATCCTATTAATGATGACCCCACTCCAAGAAGTATTGTTTTTGAGGGTTTTCACGAGTGGATGATTCATAGCAAAGCACATGCAGAAACCGATTGGAAAGGTGTACAACAATGGAATGAGCCTACTTCAACTATTCTGAAACCTAACGAGAGCAAGTCTTTTGCCGTGAAATTTCTTTTTGCATCTTCTATTCGTGGTATAGAAGCCCAATTGGAGAAAGAGAAGCGTCCTGTGGCAGTGGGTTTACCTGGATATGTGTTGCCTTTAAATGAAGTAGGTAAATTACACTTGAATTATGCTAAGAAAGTGGCAAAAATAGAAGTATTTCCTAGTAATTCACTGTCAGTGAGTAAAGTACCTAATGCCGGTAAATGGCAAAGCTATGAAATCAAGGGATTGAACTGGGGAAGAGCAAGACTGGATGTAAAGTATGCCGACGGCACCTTACAAACCATACATTACAAGGTGATTAAGCCCCAAGAGCAAGTGGTGAAGGATTTGGGTAATTTTTTAACTACAAAACAGTGGTTTGAAGACCCGAATGATCCTTTCGGACGCTCTCCGTCCATCATTACATACGATTATGAAATACAGCAACCCGTTACACAAGAACAAAGAGCATGGTACGCAGGTTTAAGTGATGAAGCTGGTGCAGCCAGTTGGTTAGCAGGTTTTATGAAACAAACCTTGGTTCAGGACAAAGAGGAGATACAAAAGTTGAAGCGTTTTGCGAATGAAACCCTTTGGGGCGGAATACAATACAACGAAGGCAAGTATAAATATGGCGTAAAGAAGAGCTTATTCTATTATGAGCCGGACTCTATGCCAAAGGGAACGTACAGAGAGGATATTAACTGGAAAGTATGGTCTGCTTGGCCTAAGAAAGAAGCAGATAAGCCGGGAAGGTCATATAACTATCCCCATGTAGCTGCGGCACACTGGGTGCTATATAAATTAGCTCGTAACCACAAGGGTTTGGCGGATGATGTAGATTGGAAACAAAGCCTGGAAAATGCTTATCATACCAGTATAGCTATGGTTAAAGTGGCTCCGTACTATGCCCAGTTTGGACAGATGGAAGGTTCTGTGTTTTTGTACATTTTGGAAGATTTGAAGAGAGAAGGTATCATGGATATGGCCAATGAACTGGAAGCAGCTATGAAAAAGCGTGCGGACCATTGGAAGACGCTGGGCTATCCTTTCGGTAGTGAAATGCCTTGGGATTCTACTGGCCAGGAGGAAGTGTACGTCTGGTCTAAATACTTTGGAAATGCAGATAAGGCCGAGGTTACATTAAATGCTATTTTGGCATACATGCCTACTTTGCCACACTGGGGATACAATGGTAGTGCCCGACGTTACTGGGACTTTGTATATGGCGGGAAACTCTCAAGAATAGAGAGGCAGCTGCACCATTATGGTTCAGCACTCAATTCTATACCGGTATCGGATGCGTACAGAGATAATCCGGATGATTTTTATCTACTGAGAGTTGGACATGCCGGAGCCATGGGGGCGTTGGCTAATGTTACTGAAGATGGTTTTGGCCCCGCGGCATTTCACTCGTATCCGTCTACTTTGGCAAATGACGGCATCACAGGTGACTACGGATCCGGTTTTTATGGTTATGCAGTAAATTCCGGTACGTACATTACAGTGCATCCTGAGTTTGGTCCTGTAGCTTTTAGTGGAAATATTAAAAAAGAAGGCGACTGGTTAAAAACAGAAATCACTTCGGCGGGTAAATCAAGGGTTTTTGTCGCTCCAAAGAAGACATGGGTAGATTTGGCTGCAGGCACAATAGATGAAGTGAATTATAACACCAAAACAGGAGAAGTAGAGTTAATCTTTGGACAAGGAACCGAGCATACTCCTGTGGCTTTCTTCACTGTTTCTACTCCTGATAAATTCGATATAGATACAGATAAAGATGAAAGAGGCTTTTATAAAGTAGAATTGGGTAAGGATAAAAAGAAACTTCGTATTAGGTTTTAGTTGGATTATTTATAGTGTGTGCTTGCATTTGCAGGTACACACTTTCAAGACTTTATGTCTGCCTGTTTTTTTGTTTAGGTTATCAGACTTGCTATAAATACGCCAGTTTGGCATTCTTTTCAGGAGGGTATTATATTTGCAGGAAGTTAGCTAAAACACAATAGAAGAATGAAAGCAAATATTAATTTACAAGATATAACGGGTGACGATACCACTTACGACGCCTTTAAACAAAAACTACAAGAAGTAGAACAGTTTCCTACTGTGTTTGTGTTTAAATTTATTGTTCCGCAATCGGAAGGTGCTGGAGAGAAAATAGAGGAAATTTTTAAGCATCCTAGTACAAAAATAAATGTGAAGGAGTCGGGACAAGGGAAGTATAAATCGTACACAGTGGAGAGTTTTGTGAGCTCAGCAGATGATGTGGTTAAATACTACAAAGAGGTGGGCAATTTGGGTAAAGTGATAATGTTATAACCCATCAATATAAAAGTAAAGCCAGCCTTCGCGGCTGGCTTTTATATTTTATAGTGTCTGAAAGGGGCGTAAAACCTCTTTATTTTATTGGAAAATGTTCTGCGGGAAAGATTTTTTTTTACGGCGAACGGCCTTTTTGTAAATCTCTGTTTTTCGTTCTCATTTACCGTTGAAAACAATAATCTGTTATTTTTCGCTAAGTTGTCTTGTGCCAACCTGTTTTTGTTGAGATAAACTAGATTCAATTGAAGCAAGTCTGTTTTCTAAGGCAGTCAACTTATTCTTGTCTTTTTTTAATAGTGCTACCTCGCTCTCCAAGTTTTTAATCAGATTTTGTTGTTCTTGGATAGCCTTCACCAGAACAGGAATTAATCCTGTATATTCCATGCCGTACGTGTCTTGAATTTCTCCACCGTTTTTCTGCATTTTCTCGAATTCCGCATCAGATAAATTTGATTTAGTCACAATTTCCGGAATCAAGTTTTCTACATCTTGAGCTATAAAGCCAAGATGTAGTTTGGAATCTGTGTTGTTCTTCCATTTATAACTTACTGCCTGTAATTTTAATATCTCTTCTAAACCATATCCCAAGGTCTTAATATCCTTTTTTAAGCGACGGTCTGAGGACGTGTTAAGGGCATTGGTAGACCAGATTTCACGGAATCGACTTTCAGAAGATCCCAATTGCGTATTATTTGAATAGCCTGGAGTGATCGTGTAATATTTAAATCCAACCCACGGTTCACTAGTAACACCAATACTTAAAGCGTGGACATTTCCGAAAGCAATATTGCCGTTGTAGTCTAGTAATAGTCTGTCTCCTACATTCTTTAAAGTCCAAGCGTCAGTACCTGTCTCCATAATAAGTTCACTACCGTTTCTTTCTGACTTTATACGTAATGTGGCATATCGTGTTCCACTACCCGTTAATTGAAGTTCAGTGCCCTCTGCGGTAGTTGATGAAATATCTAATGTCTTTAAGGGTGCTGCTACTCCTATGCCCACCATTCCAGTATTTCCAATGGTCATGCGGGTTGCATTACCATTTGTCCTAAAAGATAGCGAATTGCTTGCTCCATAAATTATTCCTCCACTGGCATCACCAGTTGTTGCTTTGGAAAAAAGCACGCCACTTTCGTTAGCTTCTGGGGTAGCTAGTGTTAAATAATGCGAACTATTCTGTTCTAAGATTGCACTTGAATTGGCCGTAAAAGTAACGCCAGAATTTCCATTATGTACATGTAGTCTAGCTCTTGGATTTACTGTACTTAGACCCACTTGTCCGTTTCTTAATACAGTGACGGCATTCCGTCTACCGGCTTCACCTAAACCGTTGCCAATTTGGAACAACCTATCAGTAGGTGAGGTTCCTGTATTTGGAGGGTTTGAAATGTCGTTGTAAATCCCAATTGCAAATGCATCATAGCCTCTGGCTTTCGTATAGTATCCAATGCTGTAGGCAAATTCGCCAGCTTCGCTAGAACCGCCGAACGCAAATGAATGAGAGCCATTTGCTTTAGAGAGATTACCACCGGCGAATGAGTATAGGCCATCAGCTTCTGTCTTGTGTCCGAAGGCAACAGAGTATTGGCCAGGTTTTTTTATGTTATGTTTTGAGAATAAGCCAGCCCTAAATGCGTTTAATTTTCTGTCAAAGAACATAGTACTGCCGCCTGCTACATTCGCGAGTTGTTCAGCCGTGCCGTTTTCAAATAATGTTTGCCAGCGGAGTACAAAACCTTGTCCCACATTGGCATCATTGTCTGTTTTAAATCGCACATAATACTTATTTGTAGAACTGAATTCTGCAAAAATTAAGATTTCTGCCGGAATTGTATTTCCAGAATATCTAGCTATTTGAACGTTATTGAAATCAGAAATGATTACGGAATCGCCGTTGGCTTCGGTATCTAATAACTCAAAAGTGAATTTTACTCCCAGGGCGTTTGGGAGATTTAGATAGGCTGTGGCATTAAAGGCTGTACCTACCAGATAGGGGCTGTCTCCATTTGGGTCTTTAAGTATTCCTGCCTCTTCGGTGGAGGTCACTGTACTGGCATTAGGGAGGATTAATACCGTGCTATTTGGGTTTACGGTGGAGACTCTGTATGGAGCTTGGATCAGGAGACCATTTCCTTGTATTTCTAAGGTGTTGTTTTGGATAGCTGAAGTATTAAAACCTTGCTTGCCCGGTTCTATAAGTATAGATTGACCGAAAGATTTTTGAGATATCAGCAGAATAAGTAAGGATATTAAGGCTAAAAGAGAGTATTGCTTTTTCATGTCCTGTAGTTTTATTTGTTGGGAAAACTACGGAAAAATGTATAGCAAAAAGTTGTAATTGCTTGGCGATTTAGTGAATCACATGTTTGGTTTTGTGTATAACATAGGTTTTACTATTCTTTATCCAGTTTTTTTAGAAAGTCCTCCTTTCTGCTTCGGGATACAGGAATCTCGGTGCCGTCATGGAGGGTGATAGTACCGCCGTCACCTTTGGTGTATTTTACTATGTACTTTAGATTTACCAGATGCGATTTATGTACCCGTACAAACAAGGCGGGGTCTAATTTGCTCTCAAATTCTGCGAGGGTATAAGAGGCCATAATTTGCTTTTGGTCTTGAAGAAAGAAGAGCGTATAGTTTCCAGAGCCTTCCAGTCTTACTATGTTTAGTTGTTGGAAAACGTACACACCTTGGTTTGTAGAAAGGGAGAATGTTTGGAAGTCTGTATCTGCTTCCGTGTTTTTGTTGGTCAGTTGCTGTTCTAATAATTCATTTTCTCTTTGCTTTGCGTAAATGTTATTTAGTAAGCTCTTTTGCCGGACCACAAGAGCGGCTATAAAGAACCCTATCTCTACGATATAGGCAATTCCCCAAATGATGGAAAGAAGGTTTGTATTAAACTCTGATTCTTTGTTTGTTCCTAAGCTTCTTTTTAGGATTTCCTGCCCTAGAAATGCAATAAGTAAAAGTGAAAATACCCCAAAAATGATGTATTTATTTATGCGGTTGTACAGTTTAAGCAATAAAATGGTGGTAATAATGCCGAACACCAAACCTAAAGTTTCCAGGTTTCTGAAAATGCCGTTTATCCCTGGGTTTGTGTATTTTGTAGAAGTAAAGAATAGGTCAAAAAGTATGAAGAGTGCCAAATATCCTATTTGGAGCTTAAAGAACGTATCTATTTTGGGTTTTTTGTTTGGAAGGTCGGTAAAGTCCCGTACAAAAAGTAGATAAAAGATAAAAGACAAGTAGGTAAAAACCTGCGATTGCATGCTACGGTAGCCAAATTTATTGAGAATCGGTATCCATTCTTCAAATCTAAAGATTTCTATTGCCGATGCAGACCTTATTAATGTAAAGACCACATATAAAAAGTAATAGATAAACACGCGTTCCGGAAGGATAAAATATTGGATTATGGCTAGTAGCAGAGCCAAAGTAAGAATTAAGAAAAAGGCAGGTAGCCAGTATTTGTAATAGAAGGTTTCTTTAAGTTTAGCTTCATATACTTTATAATCTCCTTCTTCCCAGAATTTGGGTTTTATAGTTTTTATATTTTTAGCGTAATTATCAATCTTTAAGTTTAATTTTTTGACTTCCAGTGGGTCTAGTTTTATTTCAAGAATATTAAAATTGTTTTTAACTGAACGTTCAGGAATAGGTACTCGGATACCCGTTTGGGCTAAAAGAGATGTTTCTCCGTTTGTGTATTCGTAAAGTTGAGCCAATTCTTCCCTGCCAACTTCCAAGATTATTAGTGTATCTTTTGTTAGGGTATTGCTTAGTTTGAAGTGAATGTTTAGAGAAGTTTGTTCAGGTATTGAAAAGCTTTTTCCGGGTAATTGATTGGGATTTATATTAATGACTTTTTGTTCTAAGGTTTGGGTAAAACCTATAGAAGTTCTGAGAAAAATAAAGAAGATAAATACTGAATGTTTAAACATTGTGTAGGAATCTCAGGATATGATTGCCTAAAATTCGTAAAAACAGGTTATGAATAATAGAAATATTTCAGAAAATTGAATCTGCTAGTAATGGATTTATAGATTGGGCATAATTTTGGTTGAATACAAAAAAAGGCTGCCAATTGGCAGCCTTCTTGTTTAGTATCCTGTATTTTGTTTTAAGTTCGGGTTTTTGCTAAGCTCTCCAAACGGTATCGGGAAGATAGTTCGGGTTTGAGCTTGGGCATGAGGTCTGTGGTTAAACCAAGTTTTGGTTTGGAAAACACCAAAACGTATGAGGTCTTGCCTTCTGTGTGCTTCAGCCGCAAATTCCCAGCCTAATTCATCCAAGAAACGTCCATACTTAATGTCTGCTCCGCCGTCTTTAGTGGCCACAGTGCCATCTTTTTCTTGGAAACCATAGTTATATACACTTCCTTTAATTAGATCGGCTCCTGTTACTTTGGCCTTGTCTGGGTTGCTTTTAAACGCCCTTTGTCTAACTTGACTCACCAATGTGGCCGCTGCATCCGTACTGCCTTTTCTAAGTAGAGCTTCTGCTTTCATTAGTAAAACATCGGCATAACGGAACATAGGATAGTCATTGTCCAAATTATTGGTAGCACCTTGCTTAATCTTGTACTTACCGATTCTGTAACCAGCATTTGAAGCAGCCACAGTTCCGTCACCTCCTATGCCCGGTACTTCTTTCTTGTAATCAATAACCAATGCTCCAGTGGTAGCGTGATACTGCGGACCTTGAATCCATGAGTCATATAAACGCTGATCCTGCTTGTCATAGGTGTCTATAAACTGAGGTACTGCACAGTTTCCACCCCAAGGGCCAGCTGCCATACCGTATACCAAACGACTGAGTGGGTCTAAGGTTTTCATGTGTATCTGAGAGCCTTGTCCGTAAATCTCATCGTAAGGGATAGCAAATACTATTTCCTTAGAATTATGGTTAGTGGCAGAGAAAACGTCTTGGTAGTTGGCATCTATCACATAATTGTTCGATGCTATGATTTCATCTGTCTCTTTTATTACGGCATCCCACTGTGCTGTACCTGTGTATACCTCTGCGTTTAAGTATACTTTTGCAAGAAGTGCTTTTGCCGCCCATTTGTTCATACGCCCGTATGTTGTAGTTACATTAGCAGAAAGCAAAGGTAATGCTGCGTTTATCTCAGAAATAACGAAATCGTATAGTTCTTTTCTGGTCTTTTGCTGCGGTAAAGAGGCATCACGATAATCTGTTACAATCGGTACGTTGGCATGGTTATCAAGTAATAAATAATATGCCAAAGCTCGTGCCGCCTTTAACTCGGCAATGGCTGCCTTTCCTGTTTCTGCTGGTAAGGGTATTTCATTGTCTTCTATCTGAGCAATAACCCTGTTGGCCTTAGTGATGCTGGAGAACGCTTGGTTCCAGGTGTTGGTTGGCTGCCATTGTTCAGATGTCCACATGTGCTGGTGCATACGGCGATAGGTCCCGGCATCATCCCATCCATTAGGACGAACTGGCGTAATGATGGCGTCTGCTGGTTCTTCTTGTAGGTCAAAGTATCCCTGCCAGCCGAACATCAGTGTACGGAAAGAAGAATAAACAGGTGCCAATATATAAGGTAGATCTCTTTCTGTAGGTTTAAACGAGGAGGCAAGTACCTCAGAGTACACTTCTTCGTCTAGGTTTGTACAAGAACTCATTCCACCGCCAATCATCATTGCGGCTGAGAGTGCATATGCATATATTTTTTTCATGTTTGAGAGTTGATTAGAATGAAACATTTAAACCAAGGGTAAACGTACGGGTACTTGGGTACTTGTCACGATGGTCAATACCGGGAGCAAACGTATAGTCACCCGTGTAGCTTACGGTTTCTGGGTCTATACCCTTGTATTTGGTAAAGGTGTAGAGGTTCAATACCGAGCCGTAAACCCTTAGGTTGTTTATACCTTTTATGGCTTTAGCAGGCAAAGTATAGCCCAATGTTACGTTATCCAATTTTAAATAATTTCCGTTTTCTATGTAGTGCGATACATACACTAGGTCATTGTTCAATGTCTGGCCATAAACAGGATCGTATGCAGTTTTAAGTACGTTATACGCTTTGTTTACTGGGTTTTCGTAGTACAATCTTTGCATGTTTAGGATATCATGTCCAAAAGCTCCCCTAAAGTTTACAGTTAGATCAAATCTTTTGTAATTCATGCTGTTATTCCAGCCCAGTAAATACTTAGGTATACCGTTCCCGTAAAATTGGCGGTCTGCAGGTGTAGCTTGGGAAATAGGGATTACTTCGCCATCCTTGTTTTCTACCAACCATTTGCCGTTGTTGTCTACGCCCACACTTTTGTATACATAGTATTGACCGATAGGTCCATTTACCCTAACCCTATGCGTTGATAATTGGATAGGCTCGCCGGTATGACCTGCATCAAAGAAATCATTTGTAGCAGTAAACTGGTCGTTAGACAAGTTAAGAAGTTTGTTATTGTTAGTAGAGAAAGTAAGGTTGGTGTTCCATGTGAAGTCCTTCTTTTTTATTGCACTAACGTTTACTAGTAGTTCAAATCCAGAGTTACGCATAGCACCTGCATTAATCATCATGTTAGATGTAAGGAACGGAGGTACAGGTACGCTGAAGTTGTAAAGTAGGTCGTTTACCTCTCTGCTATAGTAATCTAATGAACCCGTGATACGATCTTTCAGGAATCCGAAGTCAAGACCAACGTTCCATTCTGTTTTCTTTTCCCATCTAAGGTCTGGGTTAAAGTTACGTGCCGGGTTAAATCCTGGTACCCATTTTCCTCCAATAAATGCTCCCTCGCCTTGAGCAAAGTTGTAGCTAATTTGCGACTGGTATGGACTACCTGCTATGGTACCTGTAACACCCATACCTGCTCTTAGTTTTAGGGCAGAAATGGCTTGACTTGAGCTAAGGAATTCTTCATTAGCTATGTTCCAACCTGCGGAGAAAGCCGGGAACGTACCCCATTGGTGGTTGGCACCAAATGTAGAAGATCCTTCACGTCTTACAGACGCCATTAACATGTACTTGTCTTTGAAAACGTAGTTTACTCTGGCAAAGAAACCGGCTAGTTGCCATTTGTATTTGTTGCTGTTCATGGTAGCCAAACCTCTTTGCAAAGCTGTACCCGCTTGTAGTCTATTGTAAGAGTATGCATCTGTAGGGAAGTCAAAGTTGTATACGCCAAATGACTCATAGGTGAAGTCCTGCCAGCTGTAACCACCTAGTAAGTTTAGTCTATGGTTGTTTATGGTTTTGGTGTAGTTGGCAGTTAACTCCATCAGGTTTTCTACGCCTGCTCCGGTAGAGCGGTTAGCTGTACCATTAAGGTTGTTCTTTGTAGTATTTACATGATTAAATGTGGTTGAACTTCCCGCAATGTTATCTGTCTGTACCCTAGAAGCTAATAGTTTTAAACTTAAATCCTTCATTGGACGATAGTCTACCGAGCCCGCAAATCTAGTTTCTTTGTTTCTATAGTCATTGGTAGTTTCGTGGATAATTCCAAGTGGGTTATCATACATGTATGCATTGTTTTCCCTCCAACTTCCATTGTCATTCTTTATAGCATCCGTAGGATTACGTATCATGGCTTGTCTCCAAGCCCATCCGCCAGATCCACCTTGTTCAGATTTAGTAGAGGTGTTAATAAACTGCAGGTTTGTCTTTACTTTACCATCAAACATTTCATGGTTTAAGTCTGCCCTCAGCGTAACCCTTTGCTGTCCTGACTTTAATAGGATACCTTCCCAGTCGCGGTAGTTTAATGAACCTGTGAAATTGGTTTTGTAGTTTCCGCCAAAGAAAGTAAGATTATGGTTTTGGCTAACAGGATTTTGAAGTACCTCGTCTATCCAGTTGGTATTACTACCTAAGTCTTCGTAACCTTTACCTTCAGATATTAACCGACGGTAATCTGCCGCATTCATCATCTCCGGTTTTCTGAAAATCCGCTGTTGGTTTACATACGTGTTGTATTCTACCGTTTGCTTAGAATCAGAGTTTTTGTTTTTACGAGTAGTGATTAATATTACCCCTGCCGTAGCACGTGTACCGTAAATAGCAGCCGCTGAACCATCTTTGAGGACGTCTATAGACTCAATGTCCTCTGGAGCTACAGTGGAGATATTACCCGGTATACCGTCAATAATTACCAACGGATTCTGTGAGCCAGAAATAGAGTTTAGTCCTCTAAGATTTATTTGGGTAGTGGCTGTTGGGTCTCCACTCGGGGTAGTGATCCTAAGACCAGCTACTTTTCCTTGGATAAGCTGGGCGGCGTCTCTTACCGTACCTTTCATGAAGTCCTCAGATTTTACACTAGCTACCGAGCTGGTTATATCACCTTTACGTTGTGTACCATAACCTACTACTACCAGTTCATCTAATGTAGACATCCCACCGGTAAGTGTAACATCTAAAGTCTTCTGATTTGTAAGAACAAGTTCGTACTTGTCATACCCTACACTGGAAATAACCAAGGTAGCGTTTGGTGGATATTTTATGGTGAATTTTCCTTGTTCGTTTGTGTATGCGTGGACGCTAGTATTCTTAAGGGCTACCATAGCTAGTTCTATTGGTTTTCCGTCTTGGTCTTTTACCGTTCCGCTGAGATCGGTAGACGACTGGGCCCTGGCTATTTGCGTCAATGCAATGAGGCACAGGAAGAGATAAAAGGTAAGTTTTTTCTTCATATTTGCTTTTTTGATTAATTGTTTAGGCGAATAGAAACCACCAAATGAAAATTGGTTTTAGCAAAATTCCTTTAAATTGCTTTTGCATGCTCTGAGCATATTAACCAAAGTGTTGATGAATTTAACAATATGATAAAATGGGTTTTAGTTGGTTTTTGAAGGGGTTAAAATGCACGGAGTCTGAGTTAATTTCTGGGGGATGGTATTAAGATGAGGTGTTTGAATCTGTAGATGAAAGCTGGATATATGTAGGATTAAAATTGTTTTCGGTTGTCTTTTAGTGAATTTTCAAGTTATCAATTAACCTTTTTTAGAATAGGTAATTTCTTCAATGTTCTTCCAGTGAACTTGTTTATTTCCACATTTGAATATCTGAATAGGAGGGAGTTTTTTGCCTGCAAAACTCATTCTATAAAATACTACTATTTGAGTTAGCCCAACGTATATCAGGTTTAAAAGAGGGATGGTTTTGTAATGCGGTTAGAAAAGGTTGGGGCAAATTTAACTCTGCAGTTTTGGCATTGATTAGGAGAAGGAAAACCTGAAAATTTGTTGGGTAGTTTTTAAATTTTGAGCTGGCTGTTTACAAGCTACAGGGGTATGTGCTCTTGAAATACTTGCGGGAATCTAGAAGGGAGTTGTAGGTTTAGGAGGAGTCGGTTTTTATAATAGCTTGGAAGTACAAAGTTTTTTGGGTTGCTTTTATAAAACAAAAGCAACCCAAAAATGTTATTTTCCCCATACAGGAGGCTCTTCGCCTAAAAGGTGTCTTACAAAGAAGTCCCGTCTTTTTTGTTCGCCATATCGTCCGCCGGCAGAATGTCCCAAACCTGGAACCATAATAAACTCGTGGTCTTTGTTTGCTTTAATTAGTGCATTTACCATTTGGTAAGTAGATGCAGGATCTACATTGTCATCTACTTCACCCACAATTAACATCAATTTTCCTTCTAGCAAATGTGCATTGTCTACATTTGAGCACGCAGCATATTCCGGTCCGATTGGGTAGCCCATCCACTGTTCGTTCCACCATATTTTATCCATACGGTTATCATGACAGCCACAAGATGCTACAGCTACTTTATAAAACTCAGGATGGAAAAGTACTGCCCCAGCTGCATTTTGGCCACCTGCGGATGTGCCATAAATGCCTACTTTTTCTATGTCTATCTGTGGATATTTAGCTGCCGCTGCCTTTAACCAAGCTATCCTGTCCGGGAAACCTGCGTCTTTCAGATTTTTCCAAGCTACATCATGGAAGGCCTTAGAGCGGTTTGATGTTCCCATGCCGTCTATTTGTACCACTATGAAACCTAATTCAGCAAGTTCACCCATCCAGGCCGGGTTTACACTAAAGTTCTTTGGTACAAAGGAACTGTGTGGGCCTGCATAAATATTTTCTATTACTGGATACTTTTTGGTTGGGTCAAAATGTGTTGGCCGTGTTATAATGCCCCAAATATCTGCTACTCCATCCCTTCCTTTGGCAGAAAAAACCTCAGTTTGGGACCAACCTGTATTTAAAAGTGGTTTTATGTCGGCCTTTTCTAGCTCCATAATGATTTTGCCACTTTCTGCTTCCCTTAAAACTGTGGTTTGAGGCATATCTACTCGTGAGTACGTGTCTACAAAGTACTTGTTGTCTTTAGAGAATGTAGCCCTGTGGTTTGCATTTTCGGTGGTAAGAGATGTAAAGCCAGTACCGTCAAAGTTTACTCTGTAGTACTGTATTAAGTAAGGATCTTGGCCTGCCTCTTTACCACTTCCTTCAAAAATAATGTTTCTTTGCTCTTCATTTACATTAACTACCCTTCTTACAACCCAGTTGCCTTTGGTAATTTGGTTTTTTACTTTTCCGGTTTCGCCATCGTAAAGGTAAAGGTGATTCCATCCGTCTCTCTCGGAAGCCCAAATAATTTCCTTGCCATCGTTTACATCGTAACGATATTTTTTGCCACTATAATCTATAAAAGTAGGGCTTGTTTCACTAATTAAACTGCTTACAGAACCATTTTGAGCGTCAACTTTATAGACTGTGTACTGCTGATGCCCTCTTTGGTTGTACTCAAATGTAAGTGCCTGGCTATCTTTTTGCCATTTTATTCCAGAGAGATTGTACTGATTTAGTATCAATGACATAGGAACCGAGTAGCTTTTCTGGGTTTCTACATTTACCAATACAGGTTGCGACTGAGAAAGAGCATCTCCCGGTTTTGGATAATTACGGGTCTGGATTTTTGGTTGTAGTTGGTCTATAGGTGAGGACTCAATAAAAGTCAAGGTACGGGAAACCACTTTGCGGATTTTGTTTGTAACCAACTTTTTTGAATCAGGAGACCACCGGATATAAGCTGAATAGTAGTCTTCCGGAGCCCCATCAAACGTGTACTGAGTAAGTGCTTTCGGATTCTTTGCAGGATAAACGTATATGTTGTTATTTTTAATTACGGCTACTCTTGAGCTGTCCGGAGAGTAAACAGGGTCTCCCGTACTATCATCACGTAGATTATTCCAATAGTCTGACCTCTGGCGTACGGAAACAGTCCCCAAGTCCTTTGCTTCGTACTTTTTAAGATCTATTTCCCACTTTTTATTTAGGACTATCACCTCTATAAACTCTGGTTTTTTAAGGTATGTAATAGTGGAAAAAGGTAAACTGTCTGCCTTAATAGTTGTTTTGGTGGCTGTAGAGAGTGCTATTGCCAGTTTATTGTGATCAAATGCCTGTACTTTCTTTTTTGTAAGAGCATCTACCTTTATAAATTCCTTGCCTTTTGGTGTTTGCTGCACATACCAAAATTGGTATGTATCATCAGTCCAATTTATAGAATTAGGTGAAAAGTGTATTTTGTCCCTTATTTTGTTTTGGTATTCTGCCGCTAATTTATAATTCCTTTGAGTTTCTTGGGCATGTACTTTAATAGTGAAAGCCAAGATAAGTATTAAGAGAAAATGTTTCATATAGTTGATAAAGTGTAATCGTAATGCTTTACAGATTCTAGTATTTCTTAGAAAAGAGCAGGCTGGGATGTCCGTAGGAATGGCCTTGCATTTAGATTTCTTGTATACTTAGAGACATAGTCTTTTGGCGAACTTCCCGCAATATGTTTAAAAACCCTGTTGAAGTTTGCGATGCTATTAAAACCACAATTGTATGCAAGGCTTGAGATGTTGTCATAGTTACCGCTTGTCAGGTTTTTACAAGCCTCATTTACCCTTAATTCATTAAGGAAGGTTACAAAAGTAACTCCTGTATGTTTCTTAAAATACCTGCAAAACGCCTGAGGTGTAAGGTGTGCGGCAGAGGCAACATCTTCTAAGGTTAAAGGGTTTTTGTAATTTTTGAGAACAAAGTTGTATATGCGACCAATTCTTAAGCCTTCCCCATCTGATATGTGCTCTTTGGCAAGGGGGGCCAACTGACTTGGTTTGGGTTCCATGGTACAGAAGCTGCGTAACAGATGTATGAAATGTATTATTTGGTCTGTCTGCGAAGCCTGCTGGATTTTTAGCATCCTTTTAGAGATATAATACATGTAGCTTTCTGGTACTTTAAAACCTCCCTGGTATTCCTTGGTGAAATTACTGAAAGCTTGCATTTCTGGTAACTTTAATAACGCAGATAAACCTCCATCCGGGTCATAAAAAATAGATAAAGTATGAATTTCATCTTCATCCTGGCCCGTATTTGATTTAAAAACATGTGACTGCTGCGGAGCGATAAGAAATATATCGTTGGGAGCAAATTCGTAAAAGTTATTGTCAATAATGAGTGTTCCAGACCCTTTGCGAACCCAAATGAGTTGGGCTTCTTTGTGTCTGTGTAAGTGAGGGTAAAAATGTGGTATTTTATCCTCCTGTACTAGGACAGATTTATCAGGACTAACTGGGATGGTAAACTGCAACGGTTTCATAACTTTCGGGAGATTGATTGAACAGCTATTTTATTCGGTTGATTAAAGTTATATTATTTTGCTTTAAACTTGCAATGCGTAGGAACTATGTGGTTAATATATGATAACCAATGGATAATAATTAGATGTTAAAATAGGATTTTTTTTAGTATATTATTAATTGTGTTTATATTACACATTCTTTTTTGAAAAATTGAATGTTTTATACTTTGGCTCATTTTAGATTGGATTAGGTAGCATTTATGTTTGTTTCTTGCTACTTATTTTGCAGATTCAGTTTTTCGCCGAATAGTGTTGTGCTTCGAAATTGTCGAAAAAGTAAGTTCTGATAATTTACCTCCAAAAATGCTAGCTTATCTACTGAACCAAAATATTATTTCACTTAATCTTCACTACCTCAAAGAAACATAGTTCATTATCTGTTCCTCTGTATTTTGCTTCTATTTTGTAGCATTTCGTTTCGTTAAAATCTTTAATGTATAATGAGGACTTTAGGTGTAGCTATGGTTTTCTGCTATCTTAGAAGTAAGCGATTTAAGCTGAAATGAGATAATTGTATAGGGTCAAACGCAGTAGTTTTGTGGGGAGTCTGTATTGGAACACAATATAGATGTACTAGAATTTGTGATGTTAAAGAAAGCTATGCAATTCTTTAACATCACATAAATATGTGGAATAGATTTTACGCCAAACCTAATGCAATCTGCATCATTTCATTAAACGTTTTTTCACGGTCTTCTTGGGAGGAGGCAGAACCTGTTAGAATATTGTCACTCACTGTAAGTAAGGCCAATCCTTTAACCCCAAAACGGGCTGCCATGGTATACAATATTTCGGTTTCCATATCTACGCCTAGAATTCCATGTTGTTTCCATACATCCCAGCGGTTCGGGAAGAGGTCATAAAACGTGTTGGTGCTGAATACTGAACCCGGATGTACTTTTATGTTATTTTCCTGAGCTATTTGGTATGCTTTAACCAATAAATCGAAACTCGCTGTAGCTGCATAATGTTGGTTACCGAAAAGCACAGTGTTGGCGTCAGAGTCTCCAGAAGCGGATTGTACCAAAATTACTTGACCCAGATCTAGCTCTTCTTGTATAGAGCCGCATGTGCCCACACGGATAAGGTTTTGGCATTTATGAGTATTAATTAACTCATGGATGTAAATTCCGGCACTTCCCATACCCATGCCAGTTCCTTGGATAGACACCCGCTGGCCTTTGTAAAGACCGGTAAAACCAAACATATTTCTAACTTTATTGTAGCAAACTACGTCCGTTAGGAAATTCTCTGCCACAAATTTTGCCCTTAAAGGATCGCCGGGTAATAAAACCGTTTCTGCAATATCGCCAACATTGGCTTCCAGGTGTATACTTCTCATATTTTATTAAGCTATCAGCCTTCAGCTATCAGCTGTCAGCTTTTTTTGTTTACGTCTTTTTGTTTTTGAGCTGTCAACTTTGAGTCCTTCGTTTTCAGCTAATAGCTATCTACTTAATTTCAGCAAATTTCTGATTGCAATTTCACTTTTAGTTTTTCACTCTTTTACGCTCCATAAGGTATCCAAATGTTTTTCACTTCTGTAGCGTGTTTTAGGAACTCTTTTCCCAATGGGTTTGTAAGCCAGTCGTAATGTTTTCCGTAATTTATCCACGTTCTTTTCATACTATCAGAAGCGAGTAATTCAGCTTTTTTACTGCCTTCTTCTGTTCCAAAATACCAAAGTCCTTCCACATCGTAGTGTTTTGCCAGGTCCTGTACCAGCTCTTCTTTTTTACCGGTAATAATATTGATCACACCAGCTGGCACATCAGATGTATCTAGGATCTGGTACAAGTCGGTTGCTAAAAGAGGGGCAGTTTCGGATGGAATCACCACTGTGGTATTACCCATAGAAATAGCCGAGATTACGGATGTTACCAAAGCTAGCAGTGGAAATTCGTCCGGACAAACGATCCCCAAAACACCAACTGGTTCATTCATGGCCAACGTTACGTTTCTCTGGGTAGTAGAATGTACTTTTCCGTCGTATTTATCTGCCCAAGCGGCATAGGAGAATATCCGTTCTATACTTTTGGTCACTTCTGTTTCTGCATCCTTTGCGGAGTATCCCGCCGTTTCCAGAAGTCGGGTTTCAAACTCCTTCTGCCTTGCAGATAAATTCTCGGCAATGAAATATAACACCTGGGCTTTAGCATGTGCAGCAGTTTCTGCCCATTTTGCTGCGTGGGCCGCTTCTACTGCATTTCGTATATCTTTACGGCTGCCTTCACCTACCTCTCCCACAGATTCCCCAGCTGGGTTTTTTACTTCAATAGAATATCCGCTATCTGGTCGGGCTTGCTTGCCGCCAATATACATTTTTGGCGTACGGTCTATTGATTTATTGCCGGCAACAGCTTTTGTGGACGTTTTAAAACTAAACGATTTGTCTGAGAATGCCTCAATTTTTGGCTTTGCGTATTCTAATAAACCTTCCAGACCTCCCTCACGCCCAAAGCCTGACTCACGGTACCCCCCAAAGCCCGCTGCAGCATCAAAGGCGTTGGTGCAGTTTATCCAAATACTTCCAGCTTTAATTTTTGGTGCAACATCAAGTGCCAGGTTTATATTCTCTGTCCATATGCTTGCCGCTAAACCATACCTCGTATTATTGGCGAGTTTAATAGCTTCTTGATGACTTCTAAAAGTCATGGCAACTAATACAGGGCCAAAAATTTCTTCCTGGGCAATAACCGCGGATGGTGATACATTAAGGAAAAGAGTAGGAGGGTAGAAGCATCCACTAGCAGGTACGTTTTTCAATTGCCAAACTTCGTTTCCTTCCTCTTTGCCTTTTTCTACATATTTAGAAATAATGTTTTGCTGTTCAGAACTAATGACAGCACCCATGTCAACTCCTTTGTCAAGCGGATTACCTACAACTAGCTTTTGTAAACGAGTTTTTATTTTGGCATATAGTTTTTCCGCTATGCTTTCTTGTACCAAAAGTCTTGAACCGGCACAGCAAACCTGACCTTGGTTAAACCAGATGGCATCAACTATTCCTTCTACAGCAGAATCCATATCCGAGTCTTCAAACACTATAAACGGAGATTTTCCACCTAGCTCCAAAGTGAGCTTTTTGCCTGTTCCTGCTGTATTTTTTCTAATCAATTTACCCACTTCTGTCGAGCCTGTAAAGGCAATCTTCTGGACATCAGGATGTTTTGTTAAAGCTTCGCCAACAGAACCGTGTCCCGTAAGGATGTTCACTACACCTTTTGGTAAACCAATGTTTTGGCATATTTCGGCAAAAAGTAGGGCTGTTAATGAGGTTTGTTCAGCTGGTTTAAGTACTACAGTGTTTCCCATAGCCAGTGCAGGAGCAATTTTCCACGAAAGCATAAGTAGCGGAAAGTTCCACGGAATGATTTGGCCAATAACACCGAGTTGTTGGTAGTCTTTTAGTTCGGTATCCATTAGTTGAGCCCAGCCTGCATGATGATAAAAATGGCGAGCTACCAAAGGAATATCAATGTCGCGGCTTTCGCGTATTGGTTTTCCGTTATCTAGAGATTCAAGAACAGCAAAAAGTCGAGCGTGTTTCTGGATTTGACGAGCTATAGCATATAAATACTTTGCTCGTTCATGTCCACCGATTTTCACCCACTCGAGCAAGGCCTTTTGAGCCGATTTTACAGCCAAGTCTACATCTTCCGCAGAGGCTTCAGCTATTTGAGCAAGTGTTTCTCCATTGGCTGGATTTACAGTGGGAAAGGATTCATTTTTTTGATTCCATTTTCCATCTATGAAGAGCCCGAAACTCCTATCGTGTTTATCCAGAAATTCAATGGCATTTTTATCGCTTTCGGGTGCTGTGCCATATTCCATAGTATTATATATTTCTTGTATTGTCATTTTGAGCTTTTAGTTATGAGCTATCAGTTTTCAGAAATTAGCTTACAGCTTTACTTTTAGTTTTTAGTTTTTCACTTTCTACTGCATCGCGTGTCTATACCCTGCTGAATAACATCCTGTAATATAGTGTTCTAGTTGTCGTTCTATGTCTCCCAAAAGACTACTCGCACCAAACCTGAAAAGCTCATTGTTTAACCATTCGTGTCCTAGTTCTTCTTTAATCAATATCAAATAATCTAAGGCTTGCTTGGCTTTTTGTATGCCTCCCGCTGGTTTATAGCCCACTTTAATTCCGGTGAGTTCGTAGTAGTCACGTATGGCTCTTACCATTACAAGACTTACTGGAAGTGTAGCGTTTACAGATTCTTTTCCGGTGGAGGTTTTTATAAAGTCGGAACCGGCCATCATACTAACCCAAGACGTTTTGGCAACTTTAGTGAATGTGGGGATTTCTCCTGTGGCCAAAATGGTTTTCATGTGGGCATCTCCACAAGCCTCTCTACAAAGCTTTACTTCATTATATAGTTCCTCCCACTTGTTGTTTATCACTAATTCGCGACTGATTACAATATCTATTTCAGTTGCCCCAGCCTCTACAGAGCGTTTGATTTCCTCTATTTTTTGTTCTAAACTTATTTTTCCGGCAGGGAATCCCGTTGATACTGCAGCAATAGGCAGGCTACTATCTCCAATGGCTTTTTTTACATCTCCTATCATATTATGGTAAACACAAACCGCACCTACAGTGATTTTTGGAAAGTCAAGGGCATCTAAGATATCTTGTCTTATGGGATTTAAGGCCTTGGCAGAAAGTCTTTGCACGTTACCGGCAGTGTCATCTCCTGCAAGTGTAGTTAAATCTATACAGGAAATAGCCTTAAGAAGCCAGGCAGCTTGATATTCTTTCTTTACGGTTCTCCGTGTAGATATAGTTGCCGCTCTGCGTTCTATTGCGGAGCGGTTAATCTGTATTGAGTCAAATAATTCTGTATTAAAAGGTACACCTTGGTTCCGATCCATTTGTGCAATTTGGTTTAAGCTGCACAATAAACATAATAATTTTTTGATAAGCAATTTTTTCTCAGGAATAGCACGTAAGGTATACAGCCACCTGAGCCGTTTACACAAATTCTATCATTTGGATTTGTTACTTAGAAAATTAGTGCCTAATCTTGCACAAAAATTAAATAGAAAATACTATGAAAAAAATTATTGCGTCCTTAGTGATTGTTTCAGCATTAGTTTTTGCCGGAAACACTTCTTTTGCACAAAAATTTGATAAAGGAGACGTTGTTGTTAACGCTGGTATCGGCGGAGGCGGCTGGGGTGGAGCCTTTGGAGTTGGAGGTTCTGTCGAGGTTGGCATAACGGATTATATCGGAGTAGGAGGGCAGGTAGATTTTCGTTTCTTTAATGATTGGTATGGAGATAACAGAGTTGGTCTTCCAGTTGCTGCCAGAGGAGTTTACCATTTTGGAAAGCATTTTATACCAGTTGAAAAGCTTGATGTTTATGGTGGAGTTGCATTAGGATTTAATGTAGGGAAATCTTACGGTGATTATAATAGCATCGTATTTGGAACAGGAGCTTCTAAATTCGTTGGAGGTATTTTTGTAGGAGGACGCTATTATTTTGCGAACAATATAGGAGCTTTCGTAGAGTTTAGAGGAGGAAGTAACCTGACGCCAGCTAATGCAGGTATTACTTTTAAGTTCTAAGAATTCAGTGTTATAGAAAAAAAGGAGAGTGTAATTACTCTCCTTTTTTTATGTTTTGCCAGTAGCTTTTGCCAGCCGTTTCATAGTGAACGTCCAAGTATTCTGCAACGGTTGCAGCGATATCTGCAAATTGCTGTCTAGTCTCAAATGTTGCTCCTGCGACAACATTATCTCCATAATTAAGTATAGGAATATACTCACGTGTGTGGTCTGTACCATGATGAGTTGGGTCATTGCCGTGATCCGCTGTAATAATTAGTAAATCATCTGCTTTTAGAGTTTCTAATATTTGTGGAATGTAAGAATCAAATTCTTCAATGCATTTAGCATAGCCAATGACATCACGTCTGTGACCATATTCCATGTCAAAATCTACTAGGTTAGTAAAAATGAGGGCTTCTTTAGCAGACGATATTGCTTCTATAGTATCAAGTATTCCTTCCTTGTTGTTTTTGGTTTTCTTGTAGCGGGTAATTCCTTTTTCGGCAAAGATGTCTATGATTTTACCAATAGCGTAAACTCCCAAATTTTGTTCTTTTATAACATCTAAAACTGTCTCGGGCGGCATTGTAGCGTAATCTTTGCGGTTTTTTGTGCGGTAGTATTCACCAGATGTTCCTAAAAATGGACGTGCAATTACACGGCCAACCTCTAAGTCTCCACTAAGCATTTCACGAGCAATTTGACAGATTTCATATTGCCTTTCAATTGGAATTACATCTTCATGCATTGCTACCTGGAACACACTATCTGCAGAAGTATACACGATGGGGTATCCTGTTTTTACGTGTTCATCACCCAGTTCATTGATTATCGCTGTCCCTGAAGCCGATACATTACCTATGGTTTTGATACCAATAGCTTTCTCAAAGGCTTCTATAAATCCTAAAGGAAATCCGTTCTCAGTAAATGTAGGAAAGGGTTTTTTCAGAATAATGCCGGATATCTCCCAGTGTCCCGTTGTGGTGTCTTTTCCCGCTGATTTTTCTGCGGCTTTTCCGTAGGCGGCAGTTGGATTATGAGTCTTGGGTAAAGTGTTGCTTCTGTCTATGTTTCCTAAGCCTAGTTTTGTAAGGTTTGGTATGTGCAAAGATGGGTAATTCTTAGCGATGTTCCCAAGTGTGTTGCTACCTACATCGCCATATAAATCGGCGTCAGGCAGTTCGCCAATTCCTACAGAATCCAATACTATTAATATTACTCTTTTCATGTGTTTGAGTTTTGAGCTATGAGCCGTCAGCTATCAGCTTTTAGTTTTCACTTCCATCATCAATTTACAATTTAGCGAAAATACATTTAACTTTGAATCATAAATAGTTTTTTGATGAAGTTTCTTTATTATTTCTTTGTAGTAATATTTATTTTAAGTGCTGCTGTTCAGTATAATGACCCAGACCCTTGGGTATGGATAGGACTTTATCTTGTCCCCGCTTTTTTGTGCTATCATAAATCTAAAAGGAAAGGTGAGCGTTTGATGTACTTCGTTGTTGGCTTAGTATACCTTTTATGGGCAATAGAACTTTTTCCTAATCAATGGGAAGGTTTGATGTTTAATGAACTTAGCATGAAGACTATGAATATAGAACTAGCCCGCGAATCTTTGGGATTAGGTATTTGCACCATAGCTTTATGGATTTGTGCTTATGATACACGGGCATAACCCGTGTATCTAAGTTCTCTACTTCTTTCTCATGGAAAGGTAAGATTGTAAGGCTACTGAAATCATGACAAATGCCAAGCCAACATAGAAAGAGAAATTAACATCGCTACCTTCATTAAAGAATAGAAAAGCTAGAATTATAGCGTATATAGGCTCAAGATTGAAGCTGAGACTCACCGTAAATGCGGGGATTTTTTTCAAAACTTCCGCAAATATCACATATAAACCTACAGTACAGAACAAGGCTAGAAACAGTAAGTACAAGGTGTCTTTTATACCTGGTACTATAGTGTTAGAGGGGAAGAAATGTAAATACAAAGGGAGTAATGCTCCTAATACTATTGTTCCTCCCAGCATTTGGTAATAGTTGATGATTTTACTGTCGTATTTCTTTACCAGTCGTACATTGTACAGGGTATATAGAGAAGCCAAGGCCGAGGAGATAACACCCAGTCCGATTCCGACTTGGTAAGAAGAGTCAAAATGGAAAATAAGACTAATCCCAATTAATGTAAGTGCACTCAAAAGTAGTTCTGACACACGGAGTTTACTTTTACTTACCAACGGATTAAAAATGGCAGTAAAGAAGCTTGTGAGACAATAACAAACTACGCCAATGGAGATGTTTGAATATTTAATACTGGCATAGAAGAAAATCCAATGTATAGTTATTAAAAGTCCTACTCTTGCTATTTCCCATTTTTGAGAACTTGTGGTGTCATCTTTAGTCTTAAAGAGTTTCAGGACAATAAAAAGAATGATAGAAGAAAATAGAACTCTATACCAAGTAAGTAGTCCTTCATTAAGTGATATAAGTTTTCCGAAAACCCCAGTGAAGCCTGCTAAAACTACAGCAATGTGTAGCCATAAATATGATTTTTTCATTCGTCTTAAATGTCTTCTAGTTGAAGACAGGTATTTATGTAATAATTTGATAAATAAAATGACGCCTCATTTCTTATGAGGTGCTTTATCCTAGATAGGTCTAGGCATTATTACAATACTGGCGGAGGAAGAGAACCCATACTTATTTCTATTTGTGACGAAGGTACACAAATAGTTTATTGAAAATGCTTTATTTATAATAGAAATTTCTCCTAAAAATTGATAATTACACTTTGTTCATTTCGATCAGCATGAAATGAATAATTCGGGCTGTTCTGAACAGTATTGCTGTAGAATTATTTACCAATTAATTCACAACAGGGAGGGGAGATTCTAGAAAATTGGGTACCGTGACAATCTGAACAGCCAGTAATTTGTATGGCTGTTATTTAGTTTTCTTTGAAAACATAAATGTCTCCTAAAAGAACACATAATTTGTGGTTATAGGTATCGAAACGCTATATGTTAATACGCTGATAAACTATTTTTAAAGAAAATGCAATTTTGTTTTCACTCCATAAAGTACTAATTTTTATTGGTAAACCGTGGTCGTTATACTCATATTTCCAGTTTGTGCTGTTTGCTATATTAAGCATATTGTTTTGAGAGTAATTCTTTTCAATTGGAGCAACGTCACCAAAATTAGGAAATGGCTCAAAAATAAAAAGGTAGTCAATGTTGAAATTAGGCCGAGGGTTAGTATCATACTCAAACCTGTTTTCTACATTTTCATATCCGCTACTTCCTAAATTGGTCTTAACTACAAAATTATTTCTAACTATATTATGATTTTCATCTACAGTATATTTTATGCCTCGATACTCTTGCAATACTCCGTTTTTGTTATAAAGAAAGTTTTTTTCGTGGGTCTGTAATCCATTTGTAGATTTGTAGTTATAGATTACCTTTTCTATTTTTCCATCAGTGTTATATGTAATCTTTTGATTAGGTAAACTGGAAGAATAGCTTATATTAGATACTTTTCCGTCTTCATACTCAAATTTCGTAAAATTTAGTGTATTGTCATTTGGATTGAGTGTTTTGATTTCAACCAAATTGTTTTTAGAATCGTAAAAATATTCGGCAAGTAGTTTATCGTCGCCATCATATATCTTATCAACTAAATAACTTTTTCTAATCTCTTGATTCACTTCAGATTTTGGAAGAAAATTAGCGTCATGATTACATGAAGTTTCACAAAGTGAAACAAGTATAAAAGAAAGCAGAAAATATGTCCTTCTCATAAATCAAATGATTTTATAATCAAAGATAAATAAGATTTTTAGATAAAAAAGGGGTAGAGGATAAGATAGTGAAAGAAGCCTCCTAGATTCGATTAAGTCAAACATAGGAGGCTTTGTTTTTATCTCGAAAGATACAGGTTTCTTTCTCCGTATACCTTCAAGAAGAAATCATCTGTAAGGTCATCAATAAAGTAGATACCTTCTCCTGTTGACTTCATTTCAGGCCCTAATTGTTTGTTTACGTTCGGGAACTTACTGAATGAGAACACAGGTATTTTTATTGCAAACCCTTTCTTAACCGGATTGAAAGTAAAGTCTGTCACTTTATTAGCTCCAAGCATAACTTTAGTGGCGTAATTTACATACGGTTCTTGATAAGCTTTGCAGATAAACGGTACGGTACGCGAAGCCCTTGGATTAGCCTCTATGATGTAAACTTTCTCGTCTTTTATGGCAAACTGAATGTTTATCAATCCCTTTGTGTCTAGAGCTATGGCTATTTTCTTTGTGTACTCTTCAATTTGTCTTAGAACGTTATCGCTCAAATCAAAAGGAGGAAGCACTGCGTATGAATCACCAGAGTGGATACCGGCAGGCTCAATATGCTCCATAATACCGATAATGTAAGCGTTCTCACCATCACAAATGGCATCAGCTTCTGCTTCTATAGCGTTTTCAAGGAAGTGGTCAAGCAAGATGTTATTATCCGGAATTTCATTCAAGATTTTCACAACATGTTGCTCCAATTCCTGCTCGTTAATCACGATTTTCATGCTTTGCCCACCTAATACATAACTCGGACGAACCAAAAGCGGGAATCCTAAGTCTTTTGCTACTTCCGAAGCCTTGTCGGCTGTTCTTACAGTAGCAAATTTAGGATAAGGAATTTCCAATTCTCTGAGTTTTTCAGAGAAACGGCCACGGTCTTCTGCTAAGTCAAGTGCTTCGTATGAAGTTCCGATAATCTTTATTCCGAATTTGGTGAATTTCTCCGCCATTTTCAAGGCTGTTTGTCCACCCAACTGTACTATAACACCCTCTGGTTTCTCGTGTTCGATGATGTCGTACACGTTTTCCCAGAAAACGGGCTCAAAGTATAGTTTATCAGAGATGTCAGGATCAGTAGAAACCGTTTCTGGGTTACAGTTGATCATGATGGTTTCATAACCCGCTTCTTTAGCGGCTAAAACTCCATGAACACATGAGTAATCAAACTCAATCCCTTGCCCGATACGGTTAGGACCAGAACCCAAAACTATAATCTTTTTCTTGTCTGAAGTTACAGACTCGTTGTCCGGGTTTTCTTCTGAAACATTGAAGGTAGAGTAATAATAAGGAGTTTTTGCTTCAAACTCTGCGGAGCAGGTATCCACACACTTGAACGCTCTTTTTATTCCTAGCTCTTTTCTTTTTAGTGTTACTTCACTTTCTAAACATCTTAGAATGTGAGCCAACTGTCTATCTGCATATCCTTTCTTTTTAGCTTCTAAGAGGAGGTCTTTTGGTAAGTTTTCTAAATGGAATTTAGAGATTTTACCTTCCAGAACTACCAATTCCTCTATCTGGCGAAGGAACCACTTATCTATCTTCGTAAGATTCTGAATAGTGTTAAAAGAAAGACCAGCCTTAAATGCATCGTAAACGTGGAAAAGTCTATCCCACGATGGATTGGCCAAGCTATATTTTAGTTTTTCTTGATCTCTTTCTTCACGTCCGTCTGCTCCTAAACCATTTCTCTTGATTTCTAGTGACTGACAAGCTTTTTGTAAAGCTTCCTGGAAGTTACGACCGATACCCATGGTTTCACCCACAGATTTCATTTGTAAGCCAAGACGGTTGTCGCTGCCAGGAAATTTATCGAAGTTCCATCTTGGGACTTTCACGATTACGTAGTCAATAGCTGGCTCAAAAAATGCTGACGTAGAACCAGTAATCGGATTTATTAACTCATCTAAGTTGTAACCTATGGCCATTTTTGCAGCAATCTTAGCAATAGGATAACCAGTCGCTTTGGATGCTAATGCCGACGAACGGCTAACCCTCGGGTTTATTTCAATTGCAATTATTTCGTCTGTTTCCGGGTTTAGGGAGAACTGAACGTTACAGCCACCCGCAAACTGACCGATCCCGTTCATCATCTTGATAGCCATATCCCTCATTTTCTGATAAATGGTATCAGGAAGAGTCATAGCCGGAGCCACAGTTATAGAATCACCTGTATGAACACCCATAGGGTCAAAGTTCTCTATTGTACAGATGATTACGATGTTTTGGTTATGGTCACGTAGAAGCTCAAGTTCGTATTCTTTCCAGCCCATGATAGACTGTTCTACTAAAACTTCGTGCACAGGAGAGGCATGTAAACCGTGGTTAAGGGCAGCATCAAACTCTTCAGGAGTGTTCACAAAACCACCGCCTGTACCTCCTAAGGTATAGGATGGACGTATAACTAAAGGAAATCCTGTTTCTTGAGCGATTTCTTTACCTTCTAAAAATGAACGAGCAGTACGGCCTTTACAAACTCCTATCCCCAATTCAAGCATTTTCTTACGGAAAAGCTCACGGTCTTCAGTAGTTTCTATAGCTTTGATGTCTACCCCAATGATTTCTACATTGTGTTTTTTCCAGATTCCTGCCTTGTCACAATCTATTGCTAAATTCAAAGCAGTTTGGCCTCCCATAGTTGGCAAAACGTGGGTAATGGGTCTTCCCATTTCCTCATGTGCTTTAAGAATTTCCGATATAGATTTCTTTTCAAGAGGCTTTAGATACACGAAATCTGCATTCATCGGGTCGGTCATGATAGTAGCCGGATTAGAGTTAATCAGTGCAACTTCAATTCCTTCCTGACGTATAGAACGTGCAGCTTGAGAACCGGAATAATCAAATTCACAGGCTTGACCAATCACAATGGGGCCAGAACCGATGATTAAAACAGACTTGATACTTGGATTTTTTGGCATTTCTTGATGCTGAGAAGTTTCGATTTGTTTATCGAAGCACAAAGTTAATACAGAAATGTTTTTGTAAGGTAATTTATTTTAAAATCTTAGTTTTCTGAAGACATACAGGTGCAATTTTAATTAATAACAGATTCTTTATTGCAGCTTGTCCTTGAGAATTGATTGTTTATATTCAGTTTTCTTTTGGTACGTTGATACTTTCTCTTTTCAGGCTCTCACATGTTTTGAGAGGCATAATTAGCAAAGTAGTCATTATAGTGAAGCAATGCAAGAGATTTAAAGGTTAAAGTGGAGAGTAGTTAAATTTAACCAGTATAAATCCAAGTACCCTCCTTGCTGTGTTCTATTATATATGTTCAACTCGTTGCTTTATTTTCTTTGTACTGCCTTCCTACTTTTGTCGGTACTTTTTTATTTTTCCAGGCTTTTTATGTGTTGTTTTTTTATTTTGGCTGATTGTATTTATGTTTTATAGCTATAATTCTAGGGATGGGACATCGCCATCAAGGTCTCATTTTTCAGAGCCTCTTTTTATTAGTTCAACCTACTGTACTACGATATCGAACCCTTAGCTTGTCTTATGATGAGGGATTTCATTCGAAACGCTACCTTAATATTAAAATATAGTAACGCAAAAGTTAAATTTTTTAAGCTAGTATTTTTTAATTATTAATATGATGGATATTTCGCAAATTGAGGTTTTTGATTCGCATTTTGCTAATAAATAGCTTTTGCTAGCCTGCTAGTTTTGCGAAAAAAAAGAGAGAAATCGTCTGTAAATATTTTGTCAGTTGTAAAGTATTATTTCCAAAAAATCTTTTCTAGCTTTTCTCTTTTGGGTTGTTTTTTAAAAAAATTCTTTTAACTAAACCGTCTAAATCGAATGAAAATTGTTTTTACATTTTGTGTGAGGTGGGGATATAAATTACTCGCAGTCTTTGCGTTTAATCTTATTCTTTCTTCTTCTTACGCACAACAGTCTGATATACAGATAACTGGTATGGTTAAATCTTTTACAGACAACGAGCCTTTAATAGGGGTGAGTGTTTCTGTAAAGGGTACTAGTATTGGGGCGTTTACAGACGGAGAGGGTCGTTATAGTCTTAAAACTGATCATAAAACACCAGTTTTAGTCTTTTCTTATGTAGGATTTACCCCACAAGAACTTGTTGTGGGGGCTTCTCGCGTAATTGATGTGCAGTTGCAGCCGAACTCTTCTACGCTTGATGAGGTTGTAGTCACTGCTCTAGGTATCAAAAGAGACAAAAAATCTCTAGGGTATAGTGTAGGTGTAGTAGGCGGCGAAAGTCTCGTAAAGGTTGCTCAGGAAAACGTGTTTGGTGGTTTGGCAGCTAAAATGCCAGGTGTTACCCTGAGCCAGACTAGTGGTCCTGGCTCATCTGTTAGTATGGTCATTAGAGGTTCTAACTCACTTACAACAGATAATCAGCCGCTTTTTGTAATTGATGGTGTGCCAATTACTAGTGGGCTTAATAACCAAAGGCAGATGGGAGACCGTAATATTGTAGATTATGGAAATGCCATTGCTGATATTAACCCTGACGATATCGAAAGCATTTCGGTGTTGAAAGGGCCAAGTGCTGCCGCCCTTTATGGTTCAAGGGCGGGTAACGGTGTGGTTTTGATAAAAACCAAGTCTGGTTCAGCAGGAAAGACAATCGTAAACTTCTCTACAAGTAACGTTTTTGAGGAGGCGACACAGTTTTTGGATTTTCATTATAAGTACGCATCTGGAAACAGAGGAAATCTTTTGGACGAGAGTTCTGCCTATTGGACGGGGCTACCTCTGGATCAGGGTATTAAAGCGGTACAATGGAACAGTCCAACGGATGTAAATGGGGTAAAGGTTCCGATTGAATTGATTTCGTACAAAGATAATATGAAGAATTTTCTACGTACAGGCATTACTTCAACGAACAACTTGTCGGTAAGTGGAGGAAATGAAAAAGGTAATTATAGGGTCTCCTTTAACAATATGCTTCACTATGGCATGATTCCTAACTCGGACCTCAAAAGAAACTCTTTAGCTACAGTGTTGGCTTATGAACTGAACAAAAATGTGAGGCTTAGCACTAATATTAATCTGAGTAGGTCAAATGCCGACAACCGTCCTACTACTTCTACTCGTACAGCTAATCCGCTTGAAGCAGTAATGGCGTATCCTCATGTAAATGTTTTGGACCTGCAAGAATACTGGAATCCAGGTCAGGAGAATATTCAACAAAGGGCAGTTCACAGAAATGGAGACAACCCTTATTTTCTTGCTAATGAGCTAAACAACGGCTTTGTGAGAGACCGAGTGTATGGAAATGTAAAGCTTGACTGGGATATCTTGCCAAACCTTACGGCTTTTGGTAGAGTTTCATTGGATAAGTCTGACGAAAACAGAGAAACAAAAGTACCTATGAGTTACTCAAGAGCGGCTCAAGGAGGTTATTATTTACAAGGTCTGCGAAATACCGAGTTAAATGCCGACTTTTTGGTTACCTACAAAAGAGCGTATACTGACTTTGATTTTAGCGTTTCGGGTGGTGGTAATTACATGAAGCAAAATTATAACGAAAATTTTATAGGCGGTGCTCAGTTAACAATTCCTGGCCTGTATAGAGTTGGGAATATACCAAATACAAGGCTAGAGTACTCTAATTTTGCATCGCAAAGAGCCATTTACAGTTTGTACGGTATGGCTTCCTTAGGCTACAAAAGTACTTTGTATTTAGACCTTACTGCAAGAAATGACTGGGCAAGTTCATTGCCTGTAAATGCTCAATCTTTCTTCTATCCTTCAGCTTCGTTGAGTTGGCTGGTAAATGAAACATTTAAGCTCCCATCGCAAATCTCCTTGTTGAAACTTCGTGGAGGTTGGGCACAAGTAGGTAATGCCCCTGGAGCATATCAAATCCATCAAATGCTTGGCACAGGTCAATATGGTGCTCTTATTACATCAGAAGTGCCTTCTGGACTAAGAAACCCTGCTTTGAAGCCTGAAATTGCAACATCTACAGAGCTTGGTATTGATTTGAACCTCTACAAAAATAGACTACGTTTTGAAGGTACATATTACGTGGTAGGAAATAAAAATCAACAGCTACCAATTCCTTTGCCTGAATCTTCTGGCTTTACCAGTACACTTGTGAATGCCGGTCTTATTGAAAGTAAAGGATGGGAACTTGTGCTTGGAGGAACGCCTATCAAAAACAGAAACGGATTTACATGGGATATTAGTGCCAACTGGTATAGAAATAGAACCTGGGTTAGAGAATTAGTGGAGGGCTTTACGGAGCTTACACTTTGGTCTGAAAACGGTGGTGGATCATTTGCGAAAGTTGGAGAGCAACTCGGTAATATTTATAGTAGAGGTTTTGCTTCAGTGAAAGACGCCAGTTCTCCCTATAATGGATGGCCTATATTGGATAATAATGGTAAATGGATAAATGACAACGACCCAAGTGCAAGACGATTAGTAGGTAACTATAATCCAGATTTTCAAATGGGACTACAGACCTCAATTCAATACAAAAGGTTGACATTAAGTGCCAGTTTCGACTGGAGACAAGGAGGGGAGTTTATGTCTTCTACATACAGATATGGCGGTTCTAACTGGCAATCTGCAAGACAAATGCGTGAGTTGATTCCTGGTGGAAATATGTCAGAGGCTGAGTTAGTAACTTTGTTAAAATCGAATCCTTCGAAATACATCATTCCTAGTAATGGAAACTTTCCTAGGGTGGGCGGATACGATCAGGCGTCTGGAGGATATTTTAATAATAATTTTGGTACCTCAAATCAAGCTTATGATGGAGCATTTATTCCTGGTGTGATTAGGAATGCCGATGGAAGTTATAGAGAGCATTTAGGTGGAGCTGGAACAGTTATTTATCCGGTTTCTAGTCAGTTTCCGTGGAGTTACAATGAAGCAGTAATGTTTGATGCTTCGTTTATAAAGCTTCGTGAGATAGCATTGGGATATGATATTCCCAAAATTGGAGGATTCAGAAATGCTCGTATATCGGTGTTTTCAAGGAACATTATGCTTTGGACAGCTGCTAAAATCGGTATTGATCCGGAAAGAGCATTTCAGGCTAATGCAGGGGTGCAAGGAAACACTTCTACTATGATGAGACAAGGTATAGAGTTGCAGAATATCTTACCTATGACCTCGCCGATTGGTTTCAAATTGGATTTAACTTTCTAATTATCATATACATTCAAAATATTAGTTTTGTCATGATTAATTTTCAAAAAATATATAAAATACTATTGGTCTGTATCGTACTTGGTACGGTATCATGTGCCGATAAGTTAGAAGAGCTGAATCAAAACCCCAATGCGGTAGACCCAAGCTCGGCTAACCCTAATCTTATGTTGCCTACGGTTCTTGCCGCAACCGCTAAAGAATATAATAAGCTTGGTTTTGGTACTGTTGGTGGAGTTGTGCAGCACATGCAAGAGGATGGTTGGTATACAAGCTACAATCATTATACCTGGGTTCCTGAAAACTGGGGGCATTGGTATGGAGCACTAAGAACCAACGAGCTTATTATTCAGCGTTCAGAGGCTTTAGGATGGTCGTTTCATAAGGGGGTAGGATTGACTATGAGAGCGTTTTTGTTTGGTACTATTAGTGACTTATGGGGAGATGTACCTTACACTGAGGCATTGAAGGGGGGGAGTTCGAGCCCGATTACCCATCCTAAATACGACAGTCAAGAGACTATATATTTGGGTATCATTGAGGATCTAAAGGCTGCATCGGCTTTATTTGCTCAGAAAAACACTACGGGGTTAATCGCTTCGTATGACGTTTATTATGGCGGAAATGCGGAAAAATGGCAAAAATTTACGAATACCTTACTACTAAGGTATTACATGAGATTGTCTGAAAAATTACCTCAAGTTGCAAAGCAAGGTGTGGAAAGTGTCTATCAATCTGGTGTGTATATTCTTAATGCCGCCGATGACACAAAACACCAATACCTGGGAACGGACGCCGGTAATTCTTGGCCAACGGCAGGTGGATTTACCTCAGACGATTCTGGGTTTAGAAGAAGAAAAGGGTGTAGTACACTTATGAATACACTTTTAGCGAATAGCGACCCGAGAACACAAGTGTGGTTTCAGCCAGTGTATTGTCAGTGGATTGCTGACTCAAATCTGACAGTTGCAGTAGATCCATTTATAAGAAGAAATGGAGTTTTGACCAATATCGTATCTTTAACTGATGTGCAGTACCGTGCTGAAATAGCAGCGGGGAATACTTTTACTCGTCGTTACAATCCAGAAACATTCACTACGGTTTTAGATACTCGTAGATATGTGGGTGTACCTCCTGGACTGCAAACACCTGATGGGTACAATTACAATCCTACGCCAGGACAAACTGTAGAAAATCAGCATGTATCGCAACTTGCTCCTGTATTCAGAAATAGAAACGGAGAACTTCTGGCTATGCGTTTGGCCTCGGCAGCCGAAAGTTCTTTTATTTTAGCTGAAGCGGCTCAGAGAGGTTGGGCAGTAGGGAGTGCTCAAACACATTACAATAGAGGTGTACAAGAGTCACTAAATGCTTGGGGTGTCGGAAGTTCTTACGGAACCTATGTGGCACAACCAAGTGTAGCATACAACAATACGCTCAATAGAATAATGGAGCAAAAGTGGATTGCCGGCTTTGCGGCAGCTACTGAAGCTTGGTTTGATTTCAGAAGAACCGGTCTGCCGGCATTTAAAGCTGGACCAGCATCGGCTGTCCCTCATCTTCCGCTCCGTTTTATTTACGGGACAAACGAAATAAACAACAATACAATAAACCTCGAGTCTGCATTGACTAAGTTGACACCATTTTCAAGTACATTAGGAAATAACTCGCAATGGTCAAAGCCATGGATTGTGCAAGGTACAAGTAAACCATGGTAAGCAAATAGATTGATTTATATGTGAGCATGGGCTGTCTTTGACAGCCCATGCTTTTTTAGTTTGTCTTTGTAAGCTTATCATTCTTCCACTGCCCTTGATTCTTAATTTTACCTTTTTTCTTATAACATGAGTTCGATTATAAAAACATAGGTATTTAATTGGTATGAACTTTTTCAAACTTTATCACAGGCTTTTCGGGCAAGAAGCTGTAAGCGATTAAGCCAGATGTGAGATTGGTCATGAAATTTCCCAAAGACCTATGTATGGAATGCTCTGCTTGATACATATTTTTCAATTCATCGTTGACAGTTTCAATTATCGACCTTTTTCTCAAAAGTATTTTATCCTTTAGTTCCATCAAGCAGTTTTTCATGTTGTTGCGAATGTTGGTAATTAGATACAATCCGTCTAAAAAGAAGCTTTCTTGATCAATACCTTTTATGAATATAAAGATTTTCTCTATAAATATTTCATTTTTAAGAGGTTATATTTTGTTTACATTCGCTTAAGTAATAACTAAATTTAGTATTTCTCCTTTATTATCAAATGGAGCTGAAATCCGTCAAAGTAGTGGGGACGCCTAGTTCCATTGTAAACTTGTGTACTTCTGCAATTCCTTTAAAAACTTTATTCCTTTTAAGACGTTTGTTTTAACATATTCGAATACTAGTATTTTTAGTCTCGGGTGTCGTCACAGTTTTTAATCGAATTCAGGTTATTAAACTAACTGGGCTTTCTTCTGCCTAGTTAAATGTAGCATGCGAGAAACAGCTTTTTTCTATTGTATGTAATTTAAAGACGGCTTCTTTTCATACTTAAATTACTTCACTGAGCAACTTCTAGCAAGTCTAGTAGTAGACTTAGCCTCCTTAGTTTTTAGTTATTACAAATCGTATCCTTAAGATTTTCTATACTGGTACTATTTGGATATTATTTATAAATATGCTGCAAATCTCATTAAAAAATTAAAATTCTATTGATTATTAAAATGTCAATACATTATGTTTGAAATATAAATATTTTAAGTATTTAATTTCGATAATATACTAATAATTTATATTATATTTTGTCGTTAAGAATTTCGTTTTAGTCTATTATACTGCACAGATTCTTTTAAAAATGAAGCACTAAAGCTTAAAAATATAGCAATAGACAGCGGTTTAAGATTACACAGACCAGGATGTTGTGGTAGTCCTATTGAAATACAAGCTGGTTTAATAATTTTTGCCAAAAAATTGTATTTTATTAATATGATTTTTTAATAATCTAGTTTTTTTTTCTGAGACTGAAGGAATTTTTACAATACTCTACTAAATTAATAGACTTTTGTATTACGTTTGAATATCTTATTGAATTAAGAACCTTTAACTAAATAATAATTACCAATGAAAAGAACCCGTATTCAAATCTCCAATTATTGGTGTTGACATTCCTTGTCAGTAAACCAACTGGTGCGTCTAGCACCAACCCGTAATTTCTAACTCTTTTAACTCTTAATTATGAAAAAAATTGGACTAACATTTTTGTTAATCCTTGGAAGTCTTTTGTCTATATATGCCCAGTATACGCAGAAGACTTTGCAAGGGAAAGTTATTTCTACCGACGGTGACCCCTTGCCAGGAGCATCAGTTGTAGTGGTAGGACACGGTAGAGGGGCTATAGCAAATGCCGACGGCGAGTTTACGGTAAGTGCTCCTCATAATGCCACTTATTTGCAGGTAAGTATTATAGGTTTTAAACCCAAGACCATAAATATTACCAATGCTACTACATATGAGATTGTATTGGAACTATCAGATATTAGCCTTGATGAGCTTGTAATAACTGGAGGTGGTGCCCTAGTTAAGAAGCGTGAGTTAGGTACAGCCAATACTACTATCAATAGCATACAAGTTACTCAGGGTAAGGCATCTAACTTAGCTGCTTCCTTGTCCGGAAAGGTAGCTGGACTCCAGGTAAATGCCGTAAATGGGGGGATAAATCCCAATTATAGGCTTGTACTTAGGGGGCAAAGATCTATCACTGGAAATAACCAGGCTCTGTTGGTACTGGATAACCTTATTGTTCCAAACTCTCTGCTAGGTAACTTAAACCCGGAAGATATAGAGGATATTCAAGTACTCAATGGTCCCGCGGCTGCGGCGGCTTATGGCTCGGATGCGTCTAACGGAGCTATTGTTATCACTACAAAGAGAGGAACTAAAGGGAGAAGTAAGGTAAGGTTCTCTAATACTACTACTTTTGAGAAGGTGAGTTTCTTACCCCAGCTGCAGAATAGGTTTGGTTCTGGTACTACGCCAGACGCTATTAAAACGTATAACCCATATGAAAATCAGCAATATGGTCCAAAGTTCGATGGCTCATTAGTGCAAATTGGTAAGCCATTAGAAGATGGAAGTGTCCAGACTGTACCTTATTCTGCCACCAATGATAAAAATGATTTTTGGGAAACAGGCCTTGCAAACCAAACAGACTTCTCTATTCAGTCTGGTGATGACAAGTCTTCTTATTATATAGCTGCACAATATTTTAAGCAAAAATCTACTGTTCCTAAAGACGAATACGAGAGGATATCTGTAAGAGCTAACGGTTCTAGGCAGGTGTATAGAAACCTTAAAGTAGACTATGGTGCTAACTACATCCAGAATGATTACGACCAGACCTCTGTAACGAGTAGTATGTACAACGAGATTCTTCAAACTCCTGCACATATTCCTCTAACAAGTTATAGTAATTGGAAAAATGACCCGTATTCTAATCCAAACGGATATTATAATGAGTATTACGATAACCCGTATTTCTCTATAGATAACTGGAGAAACACCACTGGGAATACGTATTTCCAGGGGAACTTAGCACTTGTTTATAACCCAATAAGGAAAGTTACTCTAACGTATAGAGCGGGTATAAGTAGCTCTAACGCTAGTAGTAAAAATACAGTTAATAAGTTCACTTTCACTGATTACACTAAATCTATATCTGGTAGTGCAAAAACAGATGTGGCAGGTAGTATAGGCGATAGCCAATCAAAATCATCGCAGTTAGTAACAGAGTTAATTGCAGAATATAGAACTAATATCACTAAAGACTTGGAGTTTTATGTATTAGGAGGTGGATACTTAAGATCAAATAGTTCTAGCGGGACTTCCATTAGTTCTACGGGTTTGGTTATTGCAGATTTTTTTAATGTGAGCAACACCCAAAATAATTATGGAGGTAGTGCTTCTATTTCAGAATCAAGGCAAGTAGCATTAAGAGGAGAAGTTAAACTAGGTTTTAGAGACTACCTTTTTCTACATGTTACAGGAAGAAATGACTGGTCTTCTGTATTGGAGAAATCAAACAGGTCATTCTTTTATCCATCTGCTACATTATCATTTGTTATTACCGATGCGTTTCCAAATTTGAAATCTCCAAATGGACTGAGCTTATTGAAAATTAGAGGAGCTTATGCCTATGTTGGTAATGTGAACTTAGGAGCCTATGCACTTAATACTACTTTTGCTCAAGCTGCGGGATATCCTTACGGTGGAAATGCCGGTTTTTCTGTAGGAGGAACACTTGTAGCCCAAAATCTTAAGCCGGAAATAACCAAAGGACCTGAATTTGGATTTGACTTTGCTGCTTACCAAAGCAAAATTTCAGGGGGAGTTACCTATTACAAAACCAATACGTTTAACCAGACTTTAACTACAAGTATTTCGCAAGCTTCTGGTTATAGTTCGCTAAGGATGAACGTGGGAGAGGTTAGTAATGTGGGTTTAGAGACGTTTTTGAAGTATAATGTTTTACAAACTAAATCGGGCCTGACTGTTAACCTGGGAGCTAATTATGCATATAATAGAAACAAGGTGCTTTCTATCTCTGATGAGTCTAATACTCTTAACCTGTCAAGTGGTGGTGGAGGTTTAGTAGTGGCAGAAGTGGGACAACCTTTCCCGCTCATTAAAACTACTAATTATGCCCGTGATGACCAAGGCAGGATTATAGTAAACCGTAACTCAGGTTTCCCTTCTTTCGATGGTTCCTATACAGTTAAGGGTGTTTCTAACCCGCCACATATTCTTGGTGCAGACCTGGAAATATTGTACAAAGGTATTCGTTTCTCAACCCTGTTTGAGTATCGTGGAGGAAACTATACACTTAACACAGGCTCTGTTGGTTTTGATTTTGCTGGTTCAGGAATTAGAACGGCATGGTATAATAGAGAGCGTTTTGTGGTACCTAATTCTTCTTATTGGGATGATGAGTTAAATGCTTATGTAGCAAATACTGACGTAAGTGTGAGGTCTGGAGGAGCGGATTTCTGGACAGATGCAACTAGAAATAGAGGAGTTGGTGAGAACTACGTATACTCAGCAGCGTTTTGGAAGCTTAGAGAAGCTGTAATTTCTTATGAAATTCCTGTAAGAAAACTTAGTAAGGGTAAAGTACAAAGTGCTACAGTGAGTGCACAAGGAAGAAACCTATTTATATGGGTACCTAAAACTAATATATACTCAGATCCAGAGTATAGTGCAGCAGGTTCTGGTAGTAATGCGGTAGGATTTAATAGCCTTGCCCAAACACCTCCTGCCAGATACTTTGGGGGTACTTTAACCGTAATTTTTTAATTGAGATGAGCATGAAAAAGATACAAATACTAATTTTATTTACAGTTGTTAGCTTTGGGCTTATATCCTGCAATGATTTTCTGGATGTGAATGATAATCCCAATGCCGCCACCCAGGTAGAGCCAGAATTAATACTTCCTACAGCAATCGTACGGTCGGCTTCGCTTACAGTTAGCTATAACACATATGGTGCCAGCTTAGTAGGTTATATTGCAAATGCAGGTGGTTTTTCGGGTTTTGGGTCGCTTTTGAACTACAACTTTACTCCCGGCACTTTTTCTCAATGGGGGACTGCCTATGATAATATTTTGGATTTGGAATACGTAATCCAAGGGTCAAGGGGAAACAACAACCTGGCACTTTTTTATGGTACAGCCAAAATTCTTACAGGATTTGAGTTCTTGAGGATTGTTGACCAGCATGGAGATATTCCTTATTCAGAAGCTCTTAAGGGTAGAGATAATGTAGCTCCTAAATACGATAGAGCACAAGATGTTTACGTAGGCATCATTAATACTATTGACGAAGGCTTAGCAGCAATAAATGCAGCAAACCTTCCGAAACAATTGAATTCTGCAGCAGATCCATTGTTTCAAGGTAACATAGCTCAGTGGAAGAGATTTGCCAATACAGTAAAACTACGTGTTTTGATTAGAATTTCTGGAGATGCAGAATTGGCAAGTTTTGTTAGAGAGAAATTCACTAGTCTTGAAAAAGATTTCTTAACAGAAGACGCGGTAGTTAATCCGGGTTATGTAAGAGATAGGCCTAACCCTACTTGGTCTACTTGGGGATATGCTGTAAACGGAAATGTGGCCACTTCTTCCAGAGTACCAACATTCTATGCCTATGGTTTCTATGACGGGAATAAACTTTTGGATCAGGGCAGAGGAGCTGTCATATTTAATGATTTTGGCAACACTGCAAGGCCAACACCTCTTAATCAGTTAGGAATAGAACAAAACAATCCTGCTATTAGGGCTGGCTATTCACCTTGGTATACTGGTATCAGAGCGAGTGCATCAAGTATTACAGATGCCCAGGGAATTGTGAAAGGACCTACGCAGGGGCAGCCGATATTTTTAGCTGCAGAGTCTTATTTTCTACAAGCGGAAGCTAGATTGAAAGGTTTCTTAACGGGTGATGTAAAGACAAGTTTTAACAGTGGAATAACGGCTTCGTTTAGGTATTTGTTTAAAGATGTTAATGGAACAGTACCTAGTACAATAACCGCTGCTGTAAACAAGTATCACGCAGATAACAATACATCGCATTTGGTTAATTTTGAATTGGCCACTTCAGATGAACAAAAATTGGAGGCGGTGATTACCCAAAAGTATATTGCTTTTAACCATATTAATGGAGACGAGGCTTGGAATGATTACAGAAGAACGCATTACCCTAAAACTATTCCAAATGGCGGTAGATACTTGGATATTGCGTCTACAACTTCTAACTCTACCAGACCCGATAGGCTGCCAACTATACTGAAGTATCCTCAAAGTGAGTATGATTACAATGCTTCTAATGTGAAGGACCTCGACCAGTTTTCTGATTTATTGTTTTGGGCTAAGAAATAATTATTTATATGAAAAATTTAATTAAAATATTTGCGGGTTTATTCACCCTTTTCACTGCAACTTCGTGTCTAGATGATGAACCATATGCACTAGACCCTGCTGCGGGCCATAATGTAGTAGAGTTTTACAATGTTACGGCTCCTGTATCCGGTTATAATGATAAATACCTGGTTTACCAACCTGTTACTCTTGAGAGTGTTCCTGAAGCCGAATTTACTATTGGGGTGAATTGGGCTGGGCCGGAAGAGTTTGCTCCCCAAGATATAGTGGTGCAATTAGAAGCGAACAATACAGCTGTTACAGAGCTTGGCTACGCTCCGCTTGCTTCTAACCTTTATGACTTACCTACTTCAGTAACTATAAAAAAAGGGGAAACCTTCACTTTGTTTAAAGTGAAAGTGAGACCAAGTAGTTTTAATGGGGATTTAAGAAACGCACTTGGTATTACTATTAAATCTTCTAGCCATGGGGTAGTGAGCAAAAATATCGGCACTGCGATATTTAGTTTACCAGTAAAAAATCCATATGATGGAGTATACAAAATAAATTCTGGTTATGTATTGAGGTTTTCAGACCCTACTAATCCTACTGTGAATGATGCTTTAAATGGTTCACTGGCTGGGCAGCCTAATCTATCCTTGGTAACTATTAGCTCAAATACTGTAGAAATTAGTGGTATTACCTGGGCTTCTGGTGGTGGAGTAGCAGGTATTAACAACTTGCGGGCCACTATTGATCCGGTTACAAATTTGGTTACGATGTCTGCCGTGGGAAATGCTACTTTAAAGAACCGTGTAGGTTTTGAAAACAAGTATGATCCGGCTACGAAAACCTTAACTCTGAACTTCGACTGGAACCAAACTTCCACTAAGCGAGAAATGGGTTACGTGATCCAGTGGATTTCCAATAGGTAAGTGATATTTTTGGAATAGGAAACGATTTCTAGTTTTTTTGATCTTTAAAAGATCTACTATTAACAGTAGCGGTAAAGCACCGCTACTGTTTTGTTTTTTTTAAGGTAATTGGAATAGTTGTATTATCATTTGGTGGTTCTTTTTCTTCAATTCATACTATCATAATGTATGATATACTTTGTATTTATACAATTCGTTAAAAGCAGGAGTTTGTTTCTTCTTTATGGAACATAAATTGCGAAGTTCCGTATAATAGGTTTGGGAATAGATTGTGGATGTGGTGGATTATGTATAGCTATGAAATTGAAATTTGAACAGTATTCCCGAAAGAATAGAAGTGTGTTTATACAGCAAATACATAAGTATTTTGGTCTAATTCTTTGTGGCGACAATAGTATAGATGAGAGCGGTTCTTTGCCGGGAAATGAAAACCTACATAGTTACAAGGAAGAAGACTTACTTGGTTTTATGTTTTGGTTTTTTACATTTAAAATAGACGTCCAGAGCTACTCTTATTATACTGATTTTTGGGCAATTTCCAGAGAGGGGAATAATATTAGAAGTGTTTTTTAGAAGTATTTCTTCCATTTAAAATAAACCCACAGGCCTACTGCTAATAAGAACATTCCAGACATGGTGGCCTGGTAGCCATAAGGACTTTTGAGTTCGGGCATATTCTCGAAATTCATCCCATAAATGCCTACAATAAAGGTTAAAGGCATAAAAATGGCCGAAAACACAGTTAAGGTTTTCATAACAGCGTTCATCCGGTTGCTTACTTGCGACTGGTGGTTTACTAATAGGTTGTCAATGTCATCTCTAAAAGTATCTATAGCTTCAATATTTTCTAATATGTGGTCATACACATCCTTTAGATAAAATCGGGTTTCGGGATTGGTAATGTCGTCATCCCGCAAGAGTTGGTTTACAATTTCTTTTAGCGGTGCTTGTGCTTTGCGGATAAATGCTATTTCTCGTTTTAAGTAAAACAATTTGTTTTGGTGGGTTGCTTTTGCGTTTCTTAAAATTTGGTCTGTAAGTAAATTGATGTCCTCTTCTACTTTATTTAAAATCTCGTAATAGGTGTCTACCACAATATCAATAAGTGCATACATCAAGAAATCTATGCTGCTCCTTTTGGTTTTACTGTTTTGGCGGTTTATCCGCTCAATTATTGGGTCAAAAATATTATTGTTGTCCTTTTCTTGGAAACTAATGACTGTATTACCCGAAAGTATCAATACGATATGTTCAAATTCTAGTTCAAAATTAGATTCATTTCGGCGTGGAACTTTCACCGTAATGAAGAGAGATTTGTCATGTTCGTAAAAGTCTATTTTGGCCTTTTGTGTAGTATTTAAGATATCTTCTACCATTAATGGATGGATGCTGTACTGTTGGGCTATTTCTCTTACAGTATCTAAATCATGTAGTCCTTCTATATCTATCCAGTTGTTTTTTTCAGGGTCTACTATTTTCGGCAAGTGGCTCGCCTTTACATGTGTTTTTACAGTTACCAGCTCAGATGTGTAAGTCAAAACACGGATTTCTGCTTTACCACTTACATCCCGGCCTATGTACTTGTATGAACCAGGAGAACTAAATGCGTGGTGTTTTGGTAGTTTAGATCGGGATGAAGCCATTTATGCGAAATATTTTTCTGGAAAGTTAATCAAAAAAACTTCTTTCATACCTCTGGTTATGGCAGTATATAGCCACCGAATGAAGTCATGCATCTGTTCTTCGTCTTTTAAGTAGAAGTTATCTACAAAGACAGCATCCCATTGTCCCCCTTGGGACTTATGGCAAGTAAGGGCATAGGCAAATTTTACTTGCAGGGCGTTCATATATTTATCTTCCCTTATAAGCTTAGAACGTTCTTTTTTTGTTTTTACCCATTGATAGTCTTGCAGTACATTTTCGTACAGTTTCTGATTTTGCTCCTGTGATAGATTTGGGCTGTCAGAATAGAGCGTGTCTAAGATTATAAGAGTATCTATTTCTGGATCATCTGGGTAGTCTGCTAGCTGTAACGTAACATGTTGGAAACGAAAACCGTGCATTTCTTCTTCCCGTCCCAGTCTTTTAACTTTTACAAAGTCTCCATTGGCAATAAATCCTGCAGTATGTTCTTCTGATAGGGTATTGTAATTGTTTTTTACTACCATTAGCATATCTCCATTGTCTATTTCTGCTTCGGAGTAATGTATACTGTGGCGTATTAGGCGATTATACAAAACCGCATTCTTGTTAGACTGTGTAATTACTATCGTATTTTCTTGCCCGTATTTGTAGTAGGCATACCGTAAGCCATCCTCTATACGTTCGCTGGTCATCCTAAAAAAGTCCTTAAAACCTTTTGTTATCAGCTGCAACTTGATTTCTTCCTCAAGCAAGAGTTGGCGGAGAGCTGTAGCATTTTGTAATATACCAGAGCCTTCCTGCTGTCGCATAACTTCGGTAAGGGTAGTGCTAAATACCTTTGCATGGTAATATCCTTCTATATGACCTACATCTAATGCAGGACTAAGCGGAAGGTTAACGGGAGGTAGCTGGGCTTCGTCTCCAATAAATAAGAGTTTATTGTCTTTTCCTTGGAATACATAGTTCACAAGATCCCTTAATAAACCATTATTGCCCATTTCACGCATTTCAGAAATCATAGATGCCTCATCTACGATGTACACCGTTTCTTCTTCTTTGTTTTTTTGGAGTTGGAAGCTTAGGCTGGCTGAAGAGGGATCTTCTTTTTGGATATAAATTTTTCGGTGAATAGTAGAAGCAAATTTGCCGGTATAATTCGCCATTACCTTAGCTGCACGACCCGTGGGAGCCATAAGGACAGAATTAAAGCCAACTGCTGGCAGAGCTTTTATAAAAGCCCCCAAAATACTGGTTTTACCTGTACCTGCATAACCTTTTAGGATAAACACACTTCTTTCTGACTCATCATCCATAAAACGGTCTAATTGTTTAAATAGCCGCTTTTGCCCCTCCGTTGGAGAGAGTTTAAAGTATTGTAGTATTTGAGATGAAAGAAAATCCATTAGAAACAAAAAAAGCCTTTACTAGAAAGGCTTTTTATTATAAAAAACATAAAAATTTTATCTCATGTGTTTCAAATTCAGGGCATAAAGAATGCAGAATAGTATTCCGAAAAAAGCAATTCCACCTCCTGATATTGCTCCCATAATACCACCATATATAACTATTGGAGCTACTACGCCAGCTACAGTTCCTAAAACATAAACATAAAACCCTTTTTTATTAAGACCCCACATTAAAATAGCCCCTATTAGTGTAAGTATAGAGGTTATGGCAGACGCTATCCCATTATTTTTGATTTTTTCGGGAGTGACAGCTTCACTGATAGAGCTTAACATCTTGCTTGCTACATCAGCACCTTCCTGATCTCCTAAGTCTTCTTGTACTTTCTCAAACGCTTCACCTGTAACGCCTGCAACCTGGTCAGCCGATACATAATTACTAATCCCCTGATAGATACCCCAAGCACTACCAATGAATGTTAAAATACATAATACTGTTAAAAAGGTGGGTCTAATATTTTCCATAGTTTTTTAATTAGAATAGTTAAAGATATTTGGGTAAATATAGGTTATTTTTATTTATCTACAACGATAGATTTAACATTTGAGAATTCGTACATTCCATATCCTCCAAGCTCACGCCCATAGCCAGATTGGTTTATACCACCAAAAGGAACAAGTGCTTCAGATTTTACCATGCTATTTATAAAGACAGAACCAGAGTTTATTCTTTTGGCTAAGGTTTCTCCTTTTTCAATATCTTCTGTCCAGATACTAGCCCCCAAACCAAACGAGGTATCGTTAGCTATAGAAATGGCTTCCTCTTCAGACTTTACTTTTATCAGAAAACCAACGGGCCCAAACATTTCCTCTGTAAACTGGTGAGAAATTGCGGAAGTTATTTCCATTATTTGGGGTTTTATCAAACACTGTTGTCTTTCCCAAGTGCCTAAAGGGAAGGCCCCGATGTTCACTAAGTTATTGAATTGGTTCTCAATTTTTTCTGCCAAATCTGGTCTTGACACTGGTCCCATATTTGTATTTTCATGAAGTGGGTCACCTACTACAATCTTATTAATGGCTTCTAATGTGCTATTTTTGAACTCGTCGTATAGCCTTTCTTGTACAATCCAGCGTTTTGCCGCTATACAAGTTTGCCCAGCATTTTGGAAACGAGATTGGACGGCTTGTTGGGCTGCTTTACCCACATTTGCATCGTCTAAAACTAGAAAAGGATCCGATCCTCCTAATTCTAATACTGTTTTTTTGAGATATTTTCCAGCCAAAGAGGCTACACTAGCTCCTGCCGTGCCGCTTCCTGTGAGGGTTACACCTTTTATACCGGGGTGCGATATTACTTTTTCTACCGAAGGAACATCTATGTTTAGGCATTGGAAAACTCCTTTTGGTAAGCCAGCCTCTAGGAATGCTTTCTCAATATTGAGGGCAGAGCCTAGCACATTTGGGGCGTGCTTAAGCAAAACAGTATTACCCAGCAAAATATTAGGAATAGCGAACCTAAGTGCCTGCCAAAATGGAAAGTTCCACGGCATTATGGCTAGGATAGTCCCAAGTGGCTGGTGTATATAGTATGCGTATGAATGTGAAGTGGGGCTTGATACAGGCTCAAGCAGTTCTTGAGCATTATCACAGTAAGAATAGCAGGTGGCTACGCATTTTTCTATTTCTGCTTTAGCTTCAAAAAAAGGTTTGCCCATTTCTAGACTTATGAGCTGTGCAGTTTCTATAGTGAATAATTTTTGGGCAAAATTACGTAAGATATCTATCTTTTGTGTTAAGCTCACAGTACTCCAGTGGATGTAAGCTTGCTCTGAAAGCTGTATTTTTTGTCCAATATTTTCGTCTTCCGCATAGGTAGCTATTACCTCCCCCGAATACGGATTTACACTTTTAAACATTGTCTACCAGGTCTTTTAAAGTAGTGTTTTCGTATACTCCCAAATTTGCATCCCGTATTTGCTGCATTAATGGGCGTATCTTGCATTTTTCTTCACTTATACAGTCTTCGCATTTACCATAAAAATTTAGGGAAACGCATAAAATAGGGGCAATAGGGCCATCTATTATCCGTATTACTCGTGCTATGTTTACGTCTTCGGGAGCTAGCTTTAGAAAATATCCGCCTCCTTTTCCTTTTTGGCTTTGTAAGATGCCATTGTTTCTAAGCTCTAATAAGATGGCCTCAAGGAATTTTTTCGGGATGTTTTCGGTTTCTGATATTTCGCTAATTAGTAATGGTTTACGTTCTTCGTAGTGTGACGAAAGTCGTGAAAGGGCTTTTAATGCGTATTTTGCTTTTTTCGAAATCATTCCAGAGGAAATTTAGGCGTCTACCACAAATTTAGTTGGCAATTTAGCACGGTCAAAGTACATAATTGGTTTATATTGCCACTTTTTGCGTTTTTAGAATTAAAATAATTAAGAAATTACATGAGATTGCATAAGCCACTAGTTGCAGGTGTGGTTAAAGCTTTGCAGGAAATTTTTGTGAATGGACGTAAGTCTGACCACGTGGTACCACAAGTTTTAAAGGCTAATCCTAAGTGGGGATCTAAGGATCGGGCTTTTGTGGCCAGTAATGTTTATGAAATAGTAAGGAATAGACTTTTGCTGGAATATTGTTTGCCTGAAGTTAGTGGAACTGAGGACTATCTAGGTGCATGGCTTACTATTAAAGGGCTGGAAGTGGGAGAGCATTTCTCCCATTTGGATGCACAGGCGATAAAACAGGCTTCATTGTCAGCTCCGCCGGATATTAAGTATTCAATTCCCTCGGAGCTACATAATATGGGTATAGCTCAATTGGGTTTAGAGAAGTGGTTGACAGAGATGGAAGCCATGAATGGGCCGGCAAAGGTTTTTCTAAGGGTGAACCTATCCAAAATTTCGAAAGAAGAGCTTATTGAGTCTTTATCTGCTCAAGGCTTTGATATAGGAGAAGTACCAGGAGTAGATTCGGCTTTGGAACTTCTAAAAAAAGGTAATGTATTGGTTTCTCCAGAGTATAAAAAAGGGTTTTTCGAGGTGCAAGATGCTGGTAGCCAATTGATAGCTAAGTTCTTGAAGCCTACTGCGGGAGATTTTGTTATCGATGCTTGTGCTGGTGCTGGTGGTAAAACTCTGCACTTAGCTGATTTGATGGAAAATAAAGGTCAAATTTTAGCTCTTGATGTAGAAGAAAATAAACTGCAAGAACTGGAAAATCGTGCAAGTCGTAATGGGGTTGTTATTGTTAAGACTAGTTTGGTATCAGACGCAGTTCTTCACAAATATGAAGGAAAAGCGGATAGACTTTTGCTGGATGTTCCTTGCTCGGGTTTAGGTGTCTTAAAAAGGAATCCGGATAGTAAGACAATTGTAACAGAAAGTTTTCTCACTAACGTACGGGAAACTCAGAAGCTCATTTTGCAAGAATATAGTAAAATGTTAAAATCAGGTGGTTCCATGGTTTATGCTACGTGCTCTATTTTTCCGGCGGAGAACGAAGAGCAAGTACAAGCTTTTTTAGAAATAAATAGAGATTTTGAGTTAATTAGCCAAAGGCAAATTCTACCTTCTGAAAGTGGATTTGATGGCTTTTATATGGCTTTGTTGAAAAGAAAATGAAGGTATTAGTTGTAGACGAAATGCATGAGTCTATCCACCATCTTTTAAAGGATGCTGGTTTTGGAGTGGACTATAATCCAACTTTAGATTACGAATCTGCCAAAGGTATTATAAAGGACTATGATGCCCTTTTTATACGGAGCAAATTCTTTATAGATGAAGCTTTTTTGGAGAATAAGGGGAAACTTAAATGTATTGGTAGGGCAGGAGCTGGACTTGATCTTATAGATATAGAGGCTTGTGAGAGAAAGGGAATAAAGGTTTTTGGAGCCAATGAAGCCAACAGTGTGGCGGTGGCAGAACATACTCTGGGTATGGTTTTGTCTCTGTTTAACCGTATTACCACCGCTCGACAGGAACTACAAAGTTATAAGTGGTTAAGGGAAGGCAATAGGGGCGAAGAGCTTTATGGCAAAACAGTGGGGATTATTGGTTTTGGTAATAATGGAAGCGAGACAGCACGTAGGTTTTCCGCTTTTGGGTGTAAAGTTCTGGTTTATGATAAGTATAAAACCGGCTTTGGCGAAGGTAATATAGTGGAGGCTACTATGGAGCAAATTCTCAATGAAGTCGAGCTACTTTCTTTGCATATTCCTCTTACGCTAGAAACGAAACGTATGATAAATGCTTCGTTTCTAGAAAAATTTCAGCAAGATATTTATTTCTGCAATCTGGCCAGGGGGGAGGTTACAGATTACACAGCTTTAGTAGATGCAATAAGATCGGGCAAAATAAAAGGAGCATGTCTTGATGTATTTGAGAATGAAAAGTTGAAAAAGCTTACTGCAGAACAAGATAGAAACTATAATTTCTTAGTAAATCACCCACGTGTTTTAATGACGCCTCATGTAGCGGGGTGGACAGTAGAATCTTATAGGAAAATTAATGAGGTTTTGGTGACAAAATTGCAAAACCTACTTTAGTAAGAAGCGACAAAATATGAAGTAAGAGGACAGTCGAATATAATCCACAAGTTGTCCTGCAGTGAAATTCATAAAGAAAAAGTAGATGAAAGCGTATGCCAAGAACTCGGTTCCTATGTTGTCCGGATTTCTTAATTCACGAAAGCACATCATACATATCCTAAAGAAGACTAGAGAGTAGAAAAGCAGCCCAAAGAGACCCATTGAATCTAAGGATTCTAAGATGGGTACGTCTAAGTACATAAATTTATAGCCCTGACCAAATAGTACGTAGTGTAAATCGCCCTCATCGAAGCTCTTTTCTAACCTGTCAAGGGCCCCCGTAATATGGATTATTCGGGTATTTGCAGAGTCGTCGCCATCAATTTTTTTTACTATACTTTTTTTCTTTTCTTCTCCCCCAAATAATGATTTTTTTAGGCCTCCCACACGCATATCTACATATTTTAGGGCTGGCTCTAAGAATTTGGAGTTTTGAATGACTTTATAGGTTACTCCTCCTATTCCTACAAAAACAAAAAGTACAACATACCATTTCCTCATGTAAAACCTAAAAGTATTAATGGCATTGTTAACTGTAAAATTGAAAACAAGGAAAACCACAAAAAAAACAAATGTGGCTAATATTGCAATCATTGTCTGGGTTAAAACCAGTATTATAAAGCAGGAAATTAAAACTATAATAGGGAAAATCAATCCCATTTTTACCTTGTTGTGATGCTTAAGAGCAATCATGCAGAATATTACTCCAAAAAATGCGGCTTTGGAGTTGATGTGTGCGTTACCTACCGAATCAGAATTTGAGATAAAGGCAGCTCTCCGACCTAAAGCAAAGATAGGGTTTTGTAATACATAATAAATCAAAGCAAGAGAACTCAGGAGAGTTAATACAAGTCCCCACCTAATAAAAATTTCATTTGTGCTATTGTTCCGCATAAATATGGAGCATAGTGCCACAAAGCTAATTATACCGAAAGTCAAAACCTCATTTGTGAAACTTACAGTAAATAATTCACGATCCTTTAGATAAAAGTAAGCAAAAAGGTAGATGATATAATAGATAAGCAATGGGAATGTCACCTTGTTGGGACTATCAAAGTATCTGAAGTTCTTAAACGGTATTGTGAGGGCGAAGGGTAAAAATATAAAGCCCATCGAAAATATAGTACTATCCGGAGCTAAAAGGAGGCCATCACGGAAAAAGTACACTATCGGTATTCCAGCAAAGAAAAAAGCCAGTGCAAAAGCGTCTCTGTTTTTTAAGAAAATATTAATTAAATACTTCATGTATAGTTGCTTACCCCGTAGCTCCTTGTGTCTTTACAAAATGCTCTTCGTTACCAAAGTGCAATTATACAGGTTTTTAGTATATAAAAACAAAAGAAGTAGTCCTATTTTGTAGGACTACTTCTTTGTATTAGCAGGTTTTACTGAAGTTTAGAAAGATGGCTTTCATAAATCTTCCGATATTTTTCGGCAGAAGGTTTATCAAACTGTTCTGCTACAGAATACAGCATCTGAATTGTTCTCAAATGAGATTGCACTGTCTGGTAAATGTTGATATCACCCCATTGTTTGTTACCTTCTTTTCTAAATAAAGGTCCAAAGTATTTGAGTTCGGCATCAGCCTTAGCTACAATTTTATCCGAAAGTGCAATTGCTTTTTCTTTCTTACCTATCTCAAAATAGAATACAGGGAAGTTAGTAACGAAATGGTCAAACGGTACTGATTCATCAGGCATGATTTTCAAGACGGTGTCTAGTGCTTTTTCAACTTCTTCGTGCTTGTTTTCACGTAGGTATTGATCCGCCAATCTCAAGAACGCAAAACGTGCAGAAATAAAAGGTACCCTGAATGTCTCGGTGTCATAGTAAACATCTGGATTATCTACATTTTCCCAACGCATGTTATTGTACAATTTCTTAGACAATACGTCAGCATTCACAAAACCATCTTTAGCACCTTCAACTTTAAATGGCATTAACCTGTAGGCATATCCTTCTAGTTGCATAAATTCTTTGAGGTTCAGATACTGGTTTTGCGGAAGCGTACCTCCAAAGTATATTGGCCTTTTCCAATTGTTTTGGGCAATAATGTCCAAGACAATTAAGTCATTCTTAAGGATGTCCCTCTCTCCATAATTCCATTCGAATTTATCAGATACTGCAGACTTATATTGCTCAGGAATAAAAGCCATTTTTGCAATATCCTCTGAATTTTGCCTAAAGAAGAAGTTTGCAGACGGAAGCGTGTTTATAGAACCTGTAGAAACGTCTCTTCTGATAACAGGAGAATTGGTGTTTATTAGATTCAAATATTCTTTAAGATCTATTCCTTCTTTTATAAGCGGATTAGCGTTAGCTACATAAGGAATATGGTCGTTAATTCCCTTATAAAGGTTCTGCTTTGTTATTGAAATAGGAAGTGCCTCAGACTCATAAGTCTTTCTTTTCATTTGCTCAATATACCAGTCTGTACCTAATAAGCTCAGGTTACAAACACGGACATCGGTCCTGAATCCCTCAACTTCCTGTACATACCATAGCGGGAATGTATCATTGTCGCCGCCAGTGAAGAGTATTGCATTCTTTTCACATGAATTAAGCATGTTTCTTGCAAAATCTATTTGGTGTACCCTTCCAGTTCTATCGTGTCCTTCCCAACCTTGGCTTCCCATAATGACAGGTGATGCAAGACCAAGTACGGTACCCGCAATAGCCGCCGTTTTTCCATTTTTAAGAAGCTTAGTGGCGTATTCACCAAAAGCAATAACGAAAATCCCTATCCACACAGCAAAGAAATAGAAAGATCCTGCATAGATATAATCTCTTTCACGGGGTTCTACAGGAGGTGAGTTCAGGTAAACCACCAATGCAAGACCTGTTAAGAAGAATAAGAGAAAAGTAACGATTGCATCTTTTGTGCGGCGGAAATACATGAAGATAAACCCTAGCACACCCATTATTAGTGGGATACCAAAGAAGTTTGTCCTGGCCTTATTTTTTGCCAAACTAGCCGGTAAAGCAGATTTAGCTTCAAAAATATTTACCGCACCTGTGTCTTGAACATCAGAAGCTCTACCCCAGAAGTTCCAAAGGAAATACCTCCAGTACATGTGGTTAAATTGATGCGAGAACATAAACGTTAAGTTGTCCGCAAATGAGGGTTTTTGACCTTCTACAAGTCCTAGTTTGCTACGGTATAACGATATATGGTTAGGATCCGGGCTCCAAACACGTGGAAGGAGCATTTTTCCTTTACTATCCCAAACGTATTCTGTTTGGTGGTCATAAATTTCATACTTTTTCTCTCCTTGTATGTAGTTTGGTGCTCCTTTATTTATAGCCACTAACTGGGTAGAGAAAATAGGGCCATGTAATAAAGGTCTGGAACCGTATTGTTCTCTTTTTAGGTATGATGTAAAGTTTAATACATTGCTTGGGTCGTTTTCATTCAATGGCGGATTGAAGTTTGACCTTACTAAAGCGATGGTGTATGAGCTAAAACCAATTAGAATAAATGTAAAAGCTAATATAATGGTGTTAAGCATGGCTTTACCTTTTACATGGGTAGAGTAAATACCATAAGCTAGGCCGGCTATCAATAGAACTAAGAAAATGGCCATTCCAGAACCAAACGGCATTCCGAATGTATTTACGAAGAACTTATCAAACCAAAATCCTATAGTAGGTAAACCAACTATAACTCCCGTGTTTATAATACCTAGTACAACCATACCAATCAAAAAAGCGATAAATCCGCCTTTCAGGTTGGGTTGGCTTTGTTTTTTGAAATAGTAAACTAGTGCCAAGGCAGGAATAGTTACTAAGTTTAGAAGGTGGACTCCAATAGAAACACCCACTAAGTATGCCGTGAATATAAGCCATTTGTTTGCTTTGGCGGGGTCTTCTATAAGTTCCCATTTAAAAGCAGCCCAAACTACTATAGCAGTAAAGAAAGAAGACATACCGTAAACTTCTGCTTCTACAGCTGAGAACCAAAATGATTCAGAGAAATTGTATGCCAATGCTCCTACCAATGCGGCTCCAAGTACTAAAATGGTGTCAGAACTTGTTAGTTCGCTTGCCGCTTTACCAATTACCTTACGGGCAATCATTGATATTGTCCAGAACAAGAAGGTGATGGTAAATGCACTTGAAATAACTGAAACCATATTTACCATAAATGCCACATTGCTAACATCTGAAGCAAAAAGCGAGAAAATACGGCCAACTAGTAAGAAAAATGGTGCTCCTGCTGGGTGGGGTACTTGTAGTTTAAAGGCACAGGCTATAAACTCTCCGCAGTCCCAAAAGCTAGAGGTGGGTTCCACTGTAAGGGTGAAGGTAATCATGGAAATGATAAACACTAGCCACCCTCCAAGGTTGTTTAATTTATTAAAACTCATAAAGATATTAGTATAGTTCTATTTTATTTAGTGACAAAGTAAAGGGATAGTTTCCAAATAATTGGATTCAGAAATTATAAATAAAGTTAAATTTTAAGCTGAGTTCCAATATTTATACTCTTTTCCAGGGTCTCCGTGATGCTTTTGAAGTCTTCTTCTCTTTCTACAAAGTCTAAGTCGTTCACTTCAATTTCAATAAACTTGCCATGCTTATATTGATCAGCAAAGTTTTCGTATAGTTTATTTAGACCTAACAAATAGTTGGGATCTATATTTTGCTCATAATCACGCCCTCTTTTCTGTATTCCTTTCTGTAATCTTGGTAAATCTGCCTTCAGGTAAATCATAAGGTCAGGGGGCGATATAGCCCGCATAATAGTATTGAAAAGGCTTTTATATGTACCAAAATCTACCTCATTCATCTTACCTGAGTCGTATAGATTTTGGGCAAAAATATAGGCATCTTCATAGATGGTACGGTCTTGTACTATAGTTATTTCATCTTGCTCTTTTATTCTGAGAACCTGTTCAAAGCGGGAGTTAAGAAAGTAGATTTGCAAATGGAAGGACCATTTGTCCATATCTTCATAAAATGGGGCTAAATATGGGTTTCCATCTACTGCTTCATAGTATACTTCCCAGCCGTAGTGTTTTGCAAGCTTTTCTGCTAAAGTAGTTTTGCCGGCTCCGATATTACCGGTAATTGCGATGTGCATTAAGAATCCGAGTTGTTATTTAACGCAAATTTAACTGAAATGCGTAAAGTTTAATAATTTTCTGGGTGTCATAGACAGAACAAAAAATGTATATTTGTGTTTAACATACTGAGATTTTAATGAAACCTCTTATTTTAGTCACGAATGATGACGGCATTACCTCGAAGGGTATCAGGGTATTAATAGAAGAAGTGTCCCAGTTAGGGCAGGTTATAGTGTTAGCACCTGATAGTCCGAACTCAGGTATGGGTCATGCTATTACTGTGGATAGTACTATTCACATAAAAAAATCTCCGATTTTTGGTGATATAGAATCATATGAATGTTCTGGTACACCAGCGGATTGCGTAAAACTAGCCAAGCACGAACTTTTAAGAGGGCGGAAGATAGATTTGGTGGTGAGTGGAATTAATCATGGGGCCAATTCTTCAATTTCTGTGATTTATTCTGGTACTATGTCGGCTGCTATAGAAGGCTGTATTGAGGGGATACCTTCTATAGGTTTTAGTTTAAATGATTTTCATTATGATGCAGACTTTGAGCATACACGTCCTTATTTGCGTAGTATAGCGTCTTATGTTTTGGCTAATGGTTTGCCAATACATACGGCTTTGAATGTTAATTTCCCTAAGAAATCTGATGAGCCACTAAAGGGCATAAAGGTTTGCAGGCAAACTAAAGGCTATTGGCAAGAAGAGTTTGATGCACGTCAAGATCCACACGGTAGACCGTATTTCTGGATGGGAGGGCATTACGTAAACAGTGAACCCGAAGCCACTGATACAGATGTGTGGGCTTTGGATAATAATTATGTTTCGGTGTTTCCTTGTCATTTTGACCTCACCAACTACAAGGCTCTGGAAGCTATTGGAGGGTTAGAAAATTTGGATTGAATTTACTGTAGGTAAGTTGCAAAAATAGTTTGAGAACACTCGTCAGATTGATGAGTGTTTCTTTATTTATTGGTGAGATTGAAAGCTATTTTGTACGTGAAAGTAAGAAGGTTCCTGATGTTAAATTTGGTAACAATCTAGTTTCTAAATATTGCTTAGAACACCCTATCTGCCTTCCAATAATATTTTAGTCTTTAGTATTCCTGCAACGGATAATGAATCAGTAATTTCGTTTTGCATAACCATTTGGTAGGCTGCTTCAAAAGGTATTTTCTTAAGAGCAAGTTCTTCTGTCTCTTCGGGTTCGGCTTCGCCCATGGTTAATTCCTCTGCCAGGAATATGTAGCCCACTTCATTACAGACCGAATTAGATGTATGTATTTTGGAAATCATAGTCCATTTCTTTGCCACTAAACCCGTTTCTTCTTTTAGCTCACGTTTAGCACAATCAAGAGGCTCTTCTCCATGAGGGCATCCTCCTTCCGGTATTTCCCAAGAATATTCATCCGTAGGAAAACGGTATTGGCCTACTAAATAAGTGTTATTTTGGGCGTCTACAGCCACAATTCCTATTGCCAGGTTTTTAAAATTCACCTGTCCGTAAATGCCTTGTCCGCCTTTAGGATTTAGTACTTCATGGTGTTGTACTTCAATCCAGGGGTTTTCGTAAACTATTTTTGTCGAAAGTTTTTTCCAGTTGTTCATCATTGCCTTATTCTCCGAGAACTTTATCCAAAGGATATTTATTGTTTTAGTGTACTAGGACATACAAAGTTAGTAAGTGGGAATTTTCCAGTTTCGGATATCGCTTTAAATCCACCTTGAATGTCCACCAAATTGTTGAACCCCCGTGCCTTAAGTATAGATGCAAAAATCATGGAGCGATAGCCTCCCGCACAGTGGATATATTGGGTGTCCTTGTTGTCTATTTTATCAATATTATCATTGATATAATCTAGCGGGATGTTTACCACATTTTCAATGTGTTCGGCTTCATATTCGCTTGATTTTCTTACGTCAAGTACTGAAATATTGGTGTCAGCTAGAAAATCTTTTGCAAATTCCTCTGCCGAAATAGATTTTATAGTGTCAATGTCTTTTTCGCTATTTTTCCAGGAAGCAAAACCACCCGACAGATGACCCAAAGTTTGATCATAGCCTACTCGTGCCAGACGAGTCACTACTTCTTCTTCGCGGCCCGGTTCTGTAATAATTACTATTTTTTGGTTTATGTCTGTAATTAGTGCACCTACCCATGGGGCAAAACCTCCATCAATACCAATATTGATAGAGTTAGGTATAAAACCTTTAGCAAACTCTTGTGGTTTACGGGTGTCTAACATCAAAGCTCCCGTTTCATTCACTAAGTTTTCGAACTCTTCCGCAGAGAGAGCTGTTAGTCCTCTGTTTATTACATTCTCTATACTTTCATATCCCTTTATGTTCATCATTACATTCTCGGGGAAATAGGCAGGTGGAGGTAAGAGACCATCTGTTACTTCTTTTATGAATTGCTCTTTGCTAATATCCTGCAAAGCGTAATTGGTCTTCTTTTGGTTTCCAAGTAAGTCGGAAGTTTCTTTACTCATGTTTTTACCGCAAGCACTACCAGCCCCATGAGCTGGATAGACCGTGATCTCGTCTGGCAAAGGGAGAATCTTTTTATGAAGAGAATCGTAAAGCATGCCGGCCAATTTGTCCTGTGTAAGGTCCGTTGCAATTTTTTGGGCTAAATCTGGTCGGCCCACATCTCCTATAAAAAGAGTGTCGCCCGTGAAAATAGCTATAGGCCTTCCATGTCCATCTTTAAGTAAATAACAAGTACTTTCCAAAGTATGTCCTGGTGTATGTATAGCTTGTATGGTAAGTTCTCCGATTTTAAACTCTTCAGAATCTTCGGCTATATAAGACTCAAAGTCTGGTTTTGCCGTAGGGCCATAGACTATAGTTGCCCCTGTTTGTTTAGCTAGGTCAATATGCCCACTCACAAAATCCGCATGAAAGTGAGTCTCAAATACATATTTTATTTCGGCTCCGTCCTTTTCAGCACGCTTTATGTAGGGAGCTACTTCCCTCAGGGGGTCTATAATTGCGGCTTCATTTCCACTTTTAATATAGTAAGCTCCTTGGGCTAAACATCCGGTATATATTTGTTCTATTTTCATTCTATATAGGGTATGGAACTATAATTTTATCATTTTGACAGTCTCGGCAATCAGTATTCCTATACCTAGAACCAAAATTATGCGTCCAAAATTCTTTTTTAGTTTTTCGCCATCCCATTTTTTTGAAATCCTGTGGCCAACAAAGATACCTATGGCTGCTAAAATAGTGATTTTGGAGAGGAACATCCAGTCCATATTTCCTTTATGATTGGCCACATCGCCCAGAAAACCTATGAGTGATTTTGCGGCAATAATAATAAGTGAAGTTCCCACGGCTATCTTCATAGGTAGCTTACTAAACATCACTAGCGTAGGGATAATCAGGAATCCACCACCTGCACCAACCAAGCCCGTAAGTGACCCCACCACTAAGCCCTCTATAGTAACAAAAAGTGTACGGTAGCTAGCATTGTCCCGTCTTGGGCTTTGTTTTAACTGGTGATCCTTTACCATAGACCATGCGGCAGCTGTCATAAGTATACCAAACATAACCATAAAGAATTGCGGTTTGGCTACATGGAAGTTTCCGAAACGGAGTATATTATCTGGAATAGCTGGCACAACCACTGCTCTTGTGAAAAGGACTGCAATTATAGATGGAATGCCAAAATTTATAACTGTACGCATATTCACCAGACCTTGAGTATATTTAGGTATTCCGCCCAGAAGACTGGTAGCTCCCACAATAAACAGGGAGTAAGCCGTAGCAAGTACTGGGTCAATATCAAAAATATAAACAAGAAGGGGTACCGTTAAGATAGAACCGCCTCCACCAATAACGCCTAATGATACTCCAATAAGTATGGCACCTAAGTAGCCTAAAATTTCCATGAAAAAAGTATTTTTTAAGTTGCTAAAGGACCAGTCTCAAATTGGGACTTCCGTTCAGAATTTTATAACAGCGTTACCGGCCATACATGGAATGTAAAGCACAAGGAAATTTTAGATTTGTTATTTTTATCCGATGGAAACCCCAAGTAATGCATTACTTTTGAGGCTAGAACTTTCTACAAAAATAATAAATTTTCTGATGCCATCTGCAATCATTGACCTTGGTACAAACACTTTTCATCTTTTAATTTTTGAAGGTAAGGAAATACTGTATAAACAATCTACGGCTGCCAAGCTGGGTATGGGAGGGATACAGAATGGGATAATTACCCAAGAGGCTATACAAAGAGGTGTGAATGTGCTAAAGCAGTTTAGGATTAAACTAGATGAATTAGATGTGCAAAAGGTATTTGCTTTTGGTACTTCGGCTTTACGTTCTGCGTCTAATAAAGATGAAGTTTTAGAAGCTTTTCGTTCCCAAACGGCTATAGATGTGAAAGTAATAGATGGAAAAGAGGAAGCTACCTTAATATACGAAGGGGTAAAGCAGGCTGTAGAAATTACTAAGCCAACTTTAATTGTAGATATTGGCGGAGGTAGTGTAGAGTTTATAATTTGCAATAAAGAGCGGGTGTTGTGGTTGCAAAGTTTCGAGATAGGAGGGCAGCGACTTATTGAGAAGTTTATGAAAAAAGACCCTATTCCAGTAAGTGAGATTGGTAAGTTACAGCAATATCTTAGAGAAGTACTTCTACCGCTCAGTAATGCCATCCACCAATATCAGCCAGAAGTTCTGGTAGGAAGTAGCGGTACGTTTGATACTTTAAACGATATGCGGTACCAAAAAGAATCTGGTATTTGGCCGCCAGCAGATGTGGCGGGGTTTGACTATCCTATGGCTGATTTTGGCTGGGCTTACGAAAGCCTGGTGTTTGCTAGTAGGGAGCAAAGAATACAAATCCCCGGTATGATAGAACTACGAGTAGATATGATAGTAGTTTCTGTAATACTAATTGGATTTTTGATCCAGACTTTCGGATTTAAAGAGATTAAGATTTCTAATTATGCCCTAAAAGAAGGGGCTATGGGTCATGCACAATAATTACCATTTTTTAAGAAAACTGGCAGAAGAACTGCGGGTATTGCTAAGGAATACAGAACTGTTGGTTTGTTTTACGCAAGATAAAGATGAAGCCATACTTGGTTTTTCTAATAATTATTATCTGAAATGTTTTTTAAGGCCAGATTTCTCTGCCATTACAGTTGTAGAAGATTTTAGTAGAGCCAGAAAGAACTCAGTTTCATTATGGGAAAATACGTATGGCTCTAAGGTTCTCAGCATTAATACTTTCGAAAACGAAAGAGCTATTAAAATACAGCTTTCTGGTGATTTTACTTTTGTTATTAAATTGTTTGGTAATCGGCCAAATTTATTGATTTATAAAGGAAAGGACCTTTTGTCTATGTTCAATAATAAATTGCTGACAGACAGGTCTCTGACTTTAGAGAGCTTTGACCGACCTATTACTGTAAACTTTGAGGAGTTTGAGAACGCAAACGGTGACTTTAGGAAGTTGTACTTCACATTAGGTAAAGATTTGGCTTCACATTTGGACTCAACTACTGCTAGTGAGAGCCTAAATGAAAGGTGGAAGATAGTGCAGGATTTTATGGATTATCTAAATAATCCTGCATTTTATATTGATAACAGCGGGCTTTTGCCAAAACTTTCCCTGCTGGGTGGAGATAAGCAAATTGACGCTATAAATACCATTAATAATTTTGTTTCAGGTTTTCAACGTGTTTCTGCCACAGATCGCCTAAAAGCTACTTTGAGCCATAAAATTCAAAGGGATATTTCTAAAACTAGAGCTTATATTTCTAGTACTTCTACAAAGTTAGAGGCACTGAAAAATGGAGTTAAAAATGAGGAATTAGGAAATATACTCATGGCAAATCTACATGCTGTCAAAGATGGTGAAACGGAAGTGGAGTTGTTAAATTTCTATACGGATACCCCTATTAAGATTAAGTTAAAAAAGGAGCTTAGTCCCCAGAAAAATGCGGAATCTTATTACCGCAAAAGTAAAAATGAGAAAATAGAAATAGAAACAGCGGAGAATAACATTTTGGCGGCTGAGCAAAAGTTGGTAAACCTTGAGGAGCAATTGATTGAAATAGAAGAGTCAGACGGTTTGAAGGCTCTCCGTGGGTTTTCTAAGAATTTAGTTTCGGGAGAAAAGGAAGCTCAAAAAGCAGAACTTCCGTTTAAGGAGTATTTCTATAAAAATATTAAGATTTGGGTGGGTCGTAATGCCAAGAATAATGATCTGCTACTTACTAAGTACACCCAAAAGGATGATTGGTGGCTTCATGCTCGTGATACACCCGGTTCTCATGTGGTTGTAAAAAAAACAAATCCTTCTATGGATGTTTTAGAACATGCAGCTTCCATAGCGGCATATTATTCTAAAAGAAAAGGAGAGAAACTCGTTACCGTAATCTATACCCAGAAAAAGTATGTCCGTAAAGCAAAGAACTTAGCTGCCGGTCAAGTAATTGTAGAGAAGGAGAAGACCCTTTTGGTAGAACCTGTAGATGGCTTAAAAGAGTCTCTGTAAGTCTTTCTTTTTGCAAGGAATCCTTATCTCTGTTTTTATAGCATCCAGTTTCTAAAATAAAAGTAGTAGAGTATTGTAGCTAATGTAGCCAAAGCTATAATAAGTGAAATATATAAATGGTTCCTTGTGTCTTTTACAAAAAAGTAGGAGAAAATGCCGAATATAATCCAAACACAATACAATGCGATCTGTACCATATCATTAAATTCGTCAAAAAGCAGATATAAACCTAGGAGAATAAAAACTATCCAAACAAATTTTATAAAATACAACCTCATAATTTTTCTTTAATCTTAAGCAACAAGGTATGCATTATTATTTGTTTCTGATATGGGAATGGTACTATTATTTTATTTTAAGGTAGAAAAAAATGATATTTAATTGTTGTGACAATAAATTAGTGTTAATTTGGTGCTAATTACAACAGCAGACCTTAAATGAAAACCTTTAACAATGCACAGGTGGCTAACTTACCTATGCATCTCAGGCAATACATTGTAGACCAGAATTACGAAAAGTACACGCCAATAGATCAAGCTGTTTGGCGGTATGTAATGCGGCAGAACTACAGTTATCTTAAAGAAGTAGCTTATTATCCCTATATAAAGGGATTGGAACAGGCTGGTCTGAACATAGAGCACATTCCCAATTTACAGTCTATTAATGATAATCTTGGGGCAATAGGCTGGGGAGCGGTGACAGTAGACGGTTTTATTCCACCATCTGCATTTATGGAATACCAGAAATATCGTGTATTGGTCATTGCCGCAGATATACGCCAACTAAAACATATAGAATATACTCCTGCACCAGATATTATTCATGAAAGTGCGGGCCATGCCCCCATAATTGCTGATACAGATTATAATAATTACTTAAGTTATTTTGGTAGTATCGGAACAAAGGCCATGTTTTCGGCCAAAGATTTCGAACTGTATGAAGCTATTCGTCATTTAAGTATACTAAAAGAGACCGTTGGAGTAGATGTGGTTGAAATAGAGCACGCTGAGTTAAAATTGAAGGAGATTTCTGAAAATATGGGAGAACCCTCCGAAATGGCCTTGTTGAGTCGTTTGCATTGGTGGACAGTAGAGTATGGTCTCATTGGTACGTTGGAAGACCCAAAGATTTACGGTGCGGGTCTGCTTAGTTCTATTGGGGAGTCATGTACGTGTATGCAACCAGAGGTTAAAAAGCTTTGGTACACTATAGATACACTAAAGTACTCTTACGATATTACAAAACCTCAACCTCAACTTTTTGTAACTCCAACTTTCCAAAATCTTATTGATGTATTAGAAGAATTTGCGGATAGCATGGCTTTTAGAAGAGGTGGGAGAGAGGGTTTGCAAAAAGCTATAGATTGTAAAAATGTTGCTACGGTAGAATATTCTTCAGGTTTGCAAGTCTCAGGAGTTTTTACAGCTGTAGAAGGTGATGTAGAATTTGTTCGTAGTACCGGTCCTACTGCTTTAGCTTTTGCAGATACAGAGCTTGAGGGCCATTCAAAAGAATACCACTTTCACGGGTTTTCATCACCTGTTGGCAGACTGGAGGGCTCAATTAAGGCTCTTGAAAACTTCGCAGAGGATGATTTGCAGAGATATGAGATAGTAAAAGGAAAGGAGGTAAGTTTACGCTTTGAAAGTGGAATAAAGCTTAGTGGACATTTGAAAAAAGTCATGAAGAGAGATGGCAAACTCATCCTTTTAACTTTTGAAGACTGTACGGTTACAGATGCAGCCGATAATGTAGTTTTCCAACCAGAGTGGGGAATGTACGACATGGCTGTGGGTGAGAAAATTGTTTCAGTATATAATGGAGCCGCAGATAAATCGGCTTATGAAGAAATTCAGTATGTAAGTGATACCAAAACAGAAAGGATTACTTACAGTGAAAAAACACTTAACTTGCATGCCATTTACCAAGAAGTCAGGGCAATAAGGGAAAGTCAAGATGGTTATGAGAAATTAGGAAGGCTTTTTGCTAGGCTAATAGAAGGATATCCAGAAGACTGGTTAGCAGTTTTGGAGGTTTTTGAATTGGTAAAACATAGAGATGGGCTATTGGCAAGCCAAGTTTTGGCTCATTTGGATAATTTAAAGAAAGATAATAAAAAATTGATAGAGGATGGATTGTTTGTAATTGACAATCCGGTAAGACAGTGGATATGAATATAGTAGTAACAGGGGGTAGCAGTGGTTTAGGCTTCGAAATTGCCTTGGAGTTTATCAGGAAAACGGAAAATAAGGTAGTAGTGGTGGCCAGGAATACAGAAAAGCTCAAAAAGCTTTTAGAAATAGCCAAAGGACTTAATCCGGAATGTACACTAATTCCTGTAGGGTTTGATTTGGTGAATGATGATATAAACCTGCTTGACGAGTTTATACTAAAGTACCTGGGTACAGTAGATGTACTTATAAACAATGCAGGGCAACTTATCCGTAAACCATTTATGAAGTCTACGGAGGCTGATTTTACAGAGATGTTTCAAGCTAACGTGCTCTCACACCTAAAAATCACACAGGCGTTGGTACCTTTTATGATTAATGGTGGGCATGTGGTAAACATCGGTAGTATGGGCGGAGTACAGGGAAGCCAGAAGTTTCCCGGTTTGGCTGCATATTCTGCTAGTAAAGCTGCATTGCATGTAATGACAGAAGCTATGGCTCTGGAGTTAGAAAAGTATAAGGTAAAGGTAAATTGTCTAGCCTTAGGTTCTGTACAAACAGAGATGCTAGAAATAGCTTTCCCAGACTATCAGAGTCCGGTTATGGCTTTTGAGATGGGTAAGTATGTGGCAGATTTTGCACTTAATGCATCCAAGTTTTTTAATGGGAAGGTCATCCCCGTTTCTGTAACTACTCCATAATGTTTTATTGTTTTTGTTAGGTGGTTTTTTAGCAAAACAAGCTTGTGAACGAAAGGATTGCTAATTTCAAAATTATTGTCAGAGATAGTTGTAATGTATATAATTCCACAGAAACTGAGCGTAGTCGGACGTTATTAGATCTATTTTTCATACGAGTGCCATTCTGGAATTGGATAATTTGGATTTTGTTGTCTGTCTTATGTATAAATTGTTTTATAGGGGCTTTAAATGCTTTGCCATCTATGATCAATTATTTCTGATGGTATTCTTGTTTGGAGTATTGCTAGTACAGGAGTTTTGAGTAAATAATTTTTCTAATGTGCATTTTTAATATTTTGGTATAAAGTATGGTGAAATATTGAATTGGGGGAATTTTATTTCATATTCCTTTAATTACACTTCTTTCATATTGGGTTTAATTCGTATACTTGTGCATAAAACGCCAATATGGAAAACCTTAACCCTAACCCTTCTCAAAACGGACATCTTTCCCGAACCTTAGGCCCTTTTATGCTATGGGGACTCGGTGTGGGATACGTAATCTCTGGAATGTACTTTGGCTGGAATCTCGGCCTTGAAGCAGGCGGCACTTACGGTCTTGCAGCCGCCACAGCCTTAATAATTGTCATGTATGTGACTTTTACTTTTTCATACACAGAACTCGCTTGTGCCATTCCCAAAGCAGGCGGTGTTTTTGACTATGCCACTAAGGCATTAGGCAAGAATGCTGGTTTCTTAGCCGGATTTTCGCAAATAATAGAGTTCGTTTTTGCTCCGCCAGCCATAGCTGCAGCTATCGGTGCATATTTTCACCTGTTTTTGCCTGGAGTGCCTGTTATGGCTATTTCTATTGTGGCATACCTAATATTTACGGCTCTCAATATTTCTGGTGTAAAAGCGGCGGCGACATTCGAGTTGGTAATTACAATTTTTGCTGTAGTAGAGTTGCTCATATTTGCAGGAGTTACATTGCCTCATTTCGAAATGGAGAATTTGCATAAAAACCCTCTTCCAAATGGTTGGCAAGGTGCCTTGGCGGCCATTCCGTTCGCTATTTGGTTTTTCCTGGCTATTGAAGGAGTAGCAAATGTGGCAGAAGAAGCTATCAATCCGCAAAGGAACGTACTCGTAGGTTTTGGGTCGGCTTTGTTTACACTTATAGTTTTATGTATCCTCACTTTTGTGTCTGCTGTAGGTGTAGGAGGCTGGGAGGCTATTGTGTACCCATCGCCAGGAGCTGCTCCTTCAGATTCGCCACTTCCTTTGGCTTTATCCGCTGTCACAGGAGATAGTGCATTTATGTATCACTTATTGATTACTGTTGGCTTATTGGGTTTAGTAGCTTCTTTTCATGGTATTATTTTGGCTGCCGGGCGAGCCACATTTGAGTTTGGTAGGGTTAAGTATATACCTGCTATGTTTGGTAAAGTCCATCCCAAATTTAAAACTCCTGCAAACGCCTTAATCATTAATATGCTTATTGGAATAGTGGCTCTTATTACGGGTAAAACAGGAGATATTATTACTATTGCGTGTTTTGGAGCCATATCATTATATATCTTTTCTTCTATCTCGGTTATGGTTTTGAGGAAGAAAAATCCAGAAATGCCACGTCCTTTTAAAGTTCCTTTTTATCCTTACTTTCCTATAATTTCTTTGGTAATAGCTGTAATAGCTTTGGTGGCTATGATAATTTATAATTTCCAGGTTGCTGTAGTCTTTTTTATCCTTTTAGCTGTAGGTTATACATGGTTCCATTTTTTCGTAAAACCCAAATTAAATGACAATTAAACAACTCATTGAAGAACTAGAAAGTGGTAATGCCACGAAGGTTAAACTAGCAATTACCGATATTGACGGGGTTTTACGAGGTAAGGTCGTGAGTTTCGATAAGTTTAAATCCATTGCAGAAAGCGGTTTTGGTTTTTGTGATGTTGTTTTTGGTTGGGACTCCTCTGATGTAGCTTATGATAATGTGAAAGTAACAGGGTGGCACTCGGGTTATCCTGATGCACAAGCAAGTATTGACTTAAGTACACTGCGTGAAATTCCGTGGGATGACCATATTCCTTTCTTTCTCGCAGATTTTCGTTCCGATGAAAATGTGGCAGAGGTTTGTCCGCGTACGTTGTTGCAAAAAGTGATAGACAAGGTATCAGAAGCAGGTTTTGTGGCCTATTGTGCACAAGAGTTTGAGTGGTTTAATTTACAAGATAACTCAGACCAACTTCATAAGGAAGGTTTTAATAAGACAATCCCCTTAAGCAATGGGATGTTTGGGTATTCGGTTTTGAGAGCCTCACAAAACAATGCTTTTTTTAATGACTTGTATGATTTACTAGGAGATTTTGGAGTACCTCTTGAAGGTATTCACACCGAGACTGGTCCCGGAGTTTATGAAGCGGCTATTACGTATTCTGAAGCTATGGAAGCAGCAGACCGTGCCGTTCTTTTTAAAGCAGGTACAAAGGAGATCGGCCACCGTCATGGAGTGTTGCCCACTTTTATGGCTAAGTTTCACGAAAGTCTGCCCGGATGCAGCGGTCATGTACACCAAAGTTTATGGTCAGCAGATAAGAAGAAGAACTTGTTTTATGATGAAAAAAATAGGATAAGTCCTTTGATGGAAAGTTACATGGCTGGGCAGTTATACTGTCTGCCTTATATTCTGCCGATGTTTGCACCTACTGTAAACAGTTATAAGCGATTAGTGGAGGGAGCCTGGGCTCCAACTACGCTAACTTGGGCTATAGATAACCGTACTACAGCTTTGCGTGCTTTACCGGGGAGTGACAAAAGTACACGCTTAGAAACCCGTGTTGTGGGCTCTGACTCAAATCCTTATTTGGCTATTGCAGCTTGTTTGGCTTCTGGTCTTTATGGCGTAAAGAATAATTTAAAACTAGATATCCCAGCCACCAAGGGGAACGGCTATGCGGATAAAGCAAATGGGCTTTTGCCATCAAGTCTTTGGGAGGCAACTCAGGCTATGAAAAGCTCAGCAGTAGCCGTAGAATTATTTGGTGAGAAATTCGTTGAGCATTTTGCTGCTACCCGAGAATGGGAATGGAAGCAGTTTAGTAAAGTAGTTACCGACTGGGAGTTAAAAAGGTATCTAGAAATCATTTGAAAATCTCTGGAATAACCTCAAATTTGTACCAATTAAGAGAATAAATAATTACCAATGACGCATGATCATTAGTGGTTCATTCTTTGCTTTTAGTTTTTCATTATTAACTATTCATTTTTCACTTTTAGTTTTTCACTTTTCATTAATATATGAGTTCCATTTTTCAATATAATTTCCCTACTACCATACGTTTTGGGGCTAATGTAATTAAAGAGCTTCCTGCTTATCTTAAAGCCAATAATCTTAAAAATCCTTTAATTGTTACGGATCCAATTGTGGCTCAATTGCCATTTTTTAAAGACATTGTTAAGAATTTAGAAACAAATGGATTTAGTGTGGAGGTTTTTTCGGATATCCATAAAAATCCTGTAAAATCCGATGTATATAAAGGCACGGAGGTTTGGGATAATACTAAACGGGATAGTATAGTCGGTATTGGTGGCGGTGCCGGCTTGGATGTAGCTAGGGCTATTTGTTTACGTATTTACCATAGGGAAGACCTGTTTAAATATGATGATTTAATTGGCGGCGACGTGTATGTAACCAATGATGTGCCGCATTTTGTAACGGTTCCTACTACTTCTGGTACGGGGTCCGAGGTGGGTAGAAGTGCCATTATAGCAGACGATGAAACTCATCAGAAAAAAATTCTTTTCTCGCCAAAATTGATGGCGAAAATTGTATTTGCGGACCCGCTTCTTACAATGGAAATACCGGCAGCTATTACGGCAGCAACGGGAATGGACGCTTTAACTCATAACCTGGAAGCTTTTTTAGCCAAAAACTATCACCCCATGTGTGACGGAATTGCCTTAGAAGGTATGCAGTTAATCCATAGTTCTATTGAAAAAGCTACGCTAAATCCAGATTTAGAGTCCCGTTCTAAAATGCTTTTAGGTTCTATGATGGGGGCTATTGCTTTCCAAAAAGGGCTTGGAGTAGTGCATTCGCTTGCTCACCCTCTGTCATCTTTGTTGGATACCCACCATGGTTTGGCCAATGCTGTTAATTTGCCTTACGGTATGGAGTTTAATATTGCTGGTTTTGAAGATAAGTTTAGAGCCATTGCCCGAAAGCTCGAATTAAAAGATGAGTCTGGAGCGGGTGTTGTAAATAATCTTTTTGAGTTGAATACAAAAATCAATATTCCTCATAAACTGCGGGATATTGGTGTTAAAGAGGAACATATAGAGACTTTGGCAGATTTGGCGATTGCAGATTTTGCACATCCGAATAATCCGAAACCCGTATCTAGAGAAGACTTTAAGCAACTCTACCTAAAAGCATTGTAATGGTTATTGGTGTAACAGATTGTAGTAAATTTGATATTTATAACCAATGGATATTGGATTATCATCCCTCTGTGGAGACCATTAAGATTTCCTGGAAAGACAATAGCCTGTCCCGCCTAAAGGAGTGTGATGGTGTTTTACTAACAGGTGGCGAAGACGTACATCCGCGGTTTTATAACAAACCAGAATATCTGCCTTATTGTTATGCAGATGACATAAATGAGGAAAGGGACAAATTGGAATGGGAGGTGTTGGAGTACACCCAAGTGAATAATTTGCCTGTTTTGGGTATTTGTAGAGGATTGCAGCTTGCCAATGTATTTTTTGGAGGGACATTGATACCCGATATTCCTACATGGGGGAAGTTTAACCATAGTAAATTGGTAGATGGGTCAGATCGTTACCATACAGTAAGGGTGGATCCCAATTCCTCGCTCTTCCAGCTTCTCGGCGTTTCAGAAGGCGTTATCAATAGTAATCACCATCAGAGTGTAGAATTGGTGGGTGAAGGATTGGTAGTTTCGGCTCTCTCAGAAGATGGTGTGGTGGAAGCATTAGAGAGAAAAGGTAATGAAGCTCCTTATCTCTCTTTGGTACAATGGCACCCAGAGCGTCTGAAAGACCAAGATAGCCCGTTTGTACAGAGAATACGGACAGCATTTATACAAGCATGTGAAAAGAATAAATAAGAAGACAAAATGAAAATTATAAATCCGTTTGATGAGTCGGTAATTAAAGAAGTTGTAGAGGATTCTGCCGAAAGTATACAAGCGAAATATAAAAAAGTAAAGGAAGGACAAAAGCAATGGGCTTTGATGTCATTGGAAGAGCGTATAGCTTGCATAGCCCGTTTTAATGATTTTTTAGAAGAAGAAAAAGATAAACTTGCCAAAACCTTAACACAGGAGGTGGGAAAACCTCTTTGGCAGTCTTTAAATGAGATATCCGGAGCTAGGAATCGTATAAAGTTTTTCGTAGGAAATAGCGAGAAATGGTTAGCAGATGAGTGGATTAATGAAAGCGATGCCACCAGAGAGAAGATAGTTTATGAGCCTTTGGGTGTAATCGGTAATATTTCTGCGTGGAATTACCCATATTTGGTAGGAGTAAATGTTTTTGTCCCTGCTTTGATTGGCGGTAACAGTGTTTTGTATAAGCCATCAGAGTATGCTACACTTACAGGATTACACATACAGGAATTATTATATAAAGCAGGCGTTCCTGAAGATGCGTTTGAGATTGTGATAGGGAAAGGTTCTGCGGGGCAGGCGATGCTAGAATTGCGACTGGATGGCTACTATTTTACAGGAAGTTATAAAACCGGTCAATATATAGCAAGCCAAGTTGCTCCAAAACTAGTAAATGTACAGTTAGAACTAGGTGGTAAAGACCCACTTTATGTAATGGATGACGTGGAGGATATAGCCAAAGTAGCTGAAGCTGCTCTTGAGGGTGCAATGTATAACAATGGACAAAGCTGCTGTTCTGTGGAGCGGATTTATGTACATGAGAATATTTATGATGCCTTTGTGGATTCTTTTGTGGAGGCTGCTCAGAAGATGAAAATTGGTAATCCGGAAGAAGAGGGTGTGGAGATTGGCCCATTAAGTAGAAAGGAGCAAATCGCTTTTTTAGATGCACAAATTAAGGATGCAGAGACTAAAGGAGCAAGGATAGTAGTAGGTGGCAAAGCTATAGAAGGAACAGGTTATTTCTTTGAACCAACAGTGGCGGTGAATGTTAACCACAGTATGGGATTAATGACAGAGGAGTCTTTTGGACCCATAATTGGAATACAAAAGGTGACATCAGATGCCGAAGCTTTGGAGCTTATGCAAGATACAGTTTATGGTTTAACCGCAGCTGTATATTCTAAAGATTACGATAGGGCAGAAGCACTATTCTCACAATTAAATACCGGTACGGTGTACTGGAACTGCTGTGACCGTGTGAGTGCTGGACTTCCGTGGTCTGGTCGCCAACAATCAGGTATTGGAGCTACGTTATCCCACTTGGGGATACGTGCTTTTGTGCAACCGAAAGCTTATCATTTGAGGGGGTAAAACCTGAATAGTTTGGAAGAAGGAGTACCCATTTTGTACTTTTTCTTCCAAACCATGTTTATGCCTCAGGCAAATAGTACATTGTACTTCCAAAGTTAAGACTCTCTCTTGCTGTAGATAGCATAGTTTCTGTGCTTACGCTTTCTAAAGTATTTATGGCCGAGTTGGTTAGGTTTACATCTCCGGCATTGGCCGCAAAAGCAATCTTCATGGCACGGCTAAGTACTTCTGTGTCTCCAAATTTATCCAAAGAAACCGCTTGGGTCTTTACTTTTTGCAGCTCTTCGTGCAAATTATCCAGGCTTAGCATATTTTGTAAAATATCTTGCACGGCCCGATCTGCTTCTTCAATGCCGAAATCTGGGTTTACCGTGCCATGGATTAAGAACATTCCGCTATCCAGATAAGCCATGTTTTGAGCTGACAAATTGGAGAAAATAGGTTGTTCTTTTACCAGTTTTTGGTACAAGGCAGAGGTTTGGCCTTTACCCAGAATGTCGGCAAAAAGATTCATGCTGTATTCGCCTTCAGTATATCTTTGTGGTGTGTGGTAGGCTTTGTAAAGCGTTTTTAGTGGCACATCTGCATGATGTGTAAGCAAGCGATCCTCTGTTTGAGTAGATTCTTTCGGAAAATCTTTAGTAACCGCTTCACCTGCCGGAATATCTCCAAACCATTTCCTAGTTAATCTTTCAACTTCTGCAGTTTTTACATTGCCAGCGACCACCAAAACGGCATTATTGGGCACATAGAAACGATAAAAGAATTCTTTCACGTCTTCCATAGTGGCGTTTTCTATATGGCTGATTTCCTTGCCAATAGTAGGCCAGCTGTAAGGATGGTTTTTATAAATAATCGGACGGAACTTTAACCATAAATCTCCGTAAGGTTGGTTTAGGTAACGCTGTTTAAACTCTTCTATAACTACGTTTCTTTGAACTTCCAGTACTTTTGGGTCAAATGAAAGAGAAAGCATACGGTCTGACTCCAACCAAAAAGCTGTTTCCAGGTTCTGTGTTGGAACAGTTATGTAATAGTTGGTAATGTCTAATGAGGTAAAAGCGTTATTGTTTCCACCTACTTTTTGTAACGGTTCATCAAAAGACGGAATGTTTTTAGACCCACCAAACATCAAATGCTCAAAAAGATGGGCAAAGCCAGTTTTATTGGGATTTTCATCCCGTGAGCCTACGTTATAACAAAGGTTAAAAGCGGTGGTTAAGCTTGAACTATCTTCGTGAACACAAACTTTAAGGCCATTATTTAGCTCAAAGTAATTGAAATCAATCATAGAATGGTATTTGCCTCAAAATTATGCTTAAATTTGGGATTTTAGTACATAAATAGACAATGTTTGTTCCTCTTCTAAAAGTTGAGGGGACATAACTTTAAAGTAGAAGATTTAGAGAGATTTGATTATGCAAATAAGAATAGGGCACGGTTACGATGTACACCAGTTGGCGGAAGGTTATGAATTGAGTTTAGGAGGGATAAAAATCCTGCATCATGTAGGTTCTATGGGTCATTCGGATGCTGATGTACTGTTACATGCCATTTGTGATGCTATGCTGGGTGCCTTATCATTAGGAGATATCGGGAAGCATTTTAAAAATACTGATCCTCAGTGGAGAGGAATGGATAGTAAGCACTTCCTTAAGGAAGTAAACGGTATGATTGCGGAAAAAGGATACCGTGTTGGCAATATTGATTCTACACTGATTTTGGAAGAACCAAAGATTGGGAAGTATATTCCAGAGATGAAAGAGGTGATAGCCGGATGTTTGGGAATTGAGCCAGATGACGTGTCCGTAAAGGCTACCACTTCAGAAACCATGGGTTTTGTGGGACGTAAAGAAGGACTGCAAGCACATGCAGTTTGCATTTTGTTTAGAAAAGAAGATTAAATTTATCTGAAGACTACTAATTTTGTAGAAAATTAACCAATTATTATGAAAGAACTTTTTGGCTTAGGTACAGCCCTCACTACACCGTTTACAGAAGATAATCAAGTAGATTATGATGGAATGAAGCGTCATTTAGACTATTTGAAGAAGGAAGGCGTAGATTATTACGTAGTAAACGGTACTACAGGAGAATCTGTTACTACTACTGCCAAGGAGAAGTTTGAGATTTTGGATTTTGTGAAGAAATATAACAATCACGAAAAGCCGATAGTTTTTGGAATTGGTGGTAATAATACACAGGGGGTATTAGACATGATAGCCGCAACTGATTTTACAGACATTACAGCTATTTTGTCGGTTTGTCCATATTATAATAAGCCGTCACAAAGAGGGATTTTGTTACACTTTCAAGCAATAGCCGATGCTAGTCCGGTTCCTGTTATTTTGTACAATGTACCGGGGAGGACAGTAGTTTCTATGACCGTAGAAACGATAGCTGAACTGGCTCAACACCCTAATATTATAGGCCTTAAAGATGCTTCTAGCAGTATAGAGAAAGCCATAGATTTATCAAGAACACTTCCTGATGATTTTCTTCTTCTTTCTGGCGATGATAACCTGTTTACAGCTCAGGCTAGTTTGGGTTATAAAGGAGTGATTTCGGTTATTGGTAATGGTTTCGCAAAAGAGTTTTATGAGTTAGTACATTCTGCTCTGAAAGGCGATTTTGATAATGCGAAACGTTTACAAGGTAAATTTTTAGATTTTGACCACCTGTTATATGTTGAGTCTAATCCAGTTGGTATAAAATGTGTATTAGATATTAAGGGAATTTATGATGGGCGGGTGAGACTACCATTAGCAAAGGCTTCTGATGAGCTATATGCTAAAATGGAAGATTCTATGCGTAAAGAAGGTTTTTTATGATAAAATATGTTTCTCTTTTTTTTGCTATTTTAGTTTACGCTAATTCTTTTTCGCAAGAAAAGAGTTGGGACTTGCGAGTTTTAGAAGATATTAATCTGAGTCGTAACACTAATGCCGATAAGTTTTTAAATACCCTTGGTCACACTGCTGATGTGGTTGCTATCGGCTTGCCCGTAAGTCTACTAGCAGCAGGTTATATAAAAGACGATGCGGCCTTAAAAAGAGAAGGGTTTAATGCTGCCGTAACTACATTTAGTACGTACAGTATTGCTTATATTCTTAAAGAAACTGTAAATCGTGATCGCCCGTTTGTAGAGCATCCGCATATTAAAAATTACAGAGAATTTTCGGGTGGTTCATTTCCATCAGGTAGTACTTCTCTTGCTTTTTCTACAGCCACTAGCTTGTCGCTTTCCTATCCAAAATGGTATGTGATTTTGCCTTCGGCTGTGTATGCAAGTGCTGTGGGTTACTCTCGGTTACATTTGGGGGCACATTATCCTAGTGATGTTTTGGCTGGAGCTGCCATTGGTATAGGTACGGGTTTCGCTTCTAGGAAGCTGAACCAGTGGATACGTAATGAATCTAAAAAGAAGAAGCTTAAGAAACAAAATATGGAGTTCTAACTATGGAAACATTCAAAGAATCTAAAAAAGATAAGATTATAAAGTATTTCAAGAGGTTGGGGTGGATAGGGTTTTTCTTCTTTTTAGGAAAAGGAATTATATGGTTAGTAGTCTTCTATTTGGCCGCTAAAGGTATAAATAACTGGGAGGATTTTAAAGGTATTTTTGAGTAGAAACTGCCGGGAAGGTGATTTCTATATTTTATTTTTAAGAATAGCCCAGCGTTTAAACGCTGGGCTATTCCTTTTATAATTAGACCATGTGTGTTTTATCAAAAATCGAATTTAATACCTTGTGCCAGCGGTAGCGTTGTTCCAAAGTTTAAGGTATTGGTTTGGCGTCTCATATATGCTTTCCATGCATCTGAACCACTTTCTCTACCTCCGCCTGTTTCTTTTTCGCCACCAAAAGCTCCTCCGATTTCTGCACCGGAAGTACCTATGTTAACGTTAGCTATACCGCAATCTGAACCCCATGCAGCTAAAAACGTTTCTGCTTCACGGATGTTTTGGGTGAAAATAGCAGATGATAAGCCCTGCGGTACGCCATTTTGTAATTCTATAGCCTCTTCAAGTGTTTTAAAAGATAATACGTAAAGAATAGGAGCAAAGGTTTCGTGCTTCATAATGTCTATTTGACTACTTACCTCAATGATGGTAGGCTGAACAAAATTTCCGCCCATTTGTGGTAATGCTTCTCCGCCCGTATGGATTTTTCCGCCTTGTTCTTTTGCTGCAGCAATAGAGCTTTCAAATAACTTTACGGCATCTTGGTCAATAAGCGGTCCTACGTGGTTATTGGTATCTAGTGGATCACCGATTTTTAGTTGCTTGTATGCACTTACCAGTTTGGTTATGAGTTCATCTTTTTTCGATTCGTGTACAAGTAATCTACGAGTGGTGGTGCACCTTTGGCCAGCTGTACCTACAGCACCAAAAACTATTCCGGGGATAGCTACAGACAGTTCGGCATTTTCTGTAACAATGATGGCATTATTGCCGCCAAGCTCCAGTAAGTATTTTCCTAAACGAGCCGATACTTTTTGGGCTACAGCTTTACCCATTCTTGTGCTACCTGTGGCAGAAACTAAAGCTATTTTTTCGTCGGTAGACATAGCCTCGCCTACTACACGGTCTCCTACTACAAGGCATGAAATACCTTCCGGAAGATTATTATCTTTAAGTACTTTGCTAATTATGTTTTGGCAAGCAATGGCCGAAAGCGGCGTTTTCTCTGAAGGCTTCCAAATACAGGTATTGCCACATACCCAAGCTAGCATACTGTTCCAGCTCCAAACAGCTACCGGGAAATTAAATGCAGAAATAATACCTACTACTCCAAGCGGATGCCACTGTTCGTACATTCTGTGTTCGGGCCTTTCGGAGTGCATGGTTAAACCGTAGAGCTGACGTGAAAGACCAACTGCAAAATCACAAATATCTATAATTTCTTGTACTTCACCCAGGCCTTCCTGTAAGCTTTTCCCCATTTCAAAAGATACTAGCTGTCCCAAGGCTTGCTTGTTTTTTCTGAACTCATCGCCCATTTGACGCACTATTTCACCTCTTTTTGGTGCTGGTAGTTGTCGCCAGGTTTTAAATGCTTCTTGTGCGGTAGCTACAGCTTCGTGGTAATCCTCTATGGTGCACAGTGTAGTAGTAGCTATTACAGTATTATCTGTGGGGCTATACGATTCTAGCTTTTGGCCTTTGCCATTTCTGTTTTGTAACCCGGTAGAAAAACCGTAGTTATCTTTTTGTAGATTAAGCTCTTGAAGGAAGTTTTGCATTGTCTTGATAAGATATCGTTTGTTACAAAGATAATCAATTTGGATGTAAACTTCTTCCTCATTTGGTTAATTAAATATCTGCTTTTTTACCGATATTTATGATTATCTGCTTTTTTGCCGATATTTATGATTATCTGCTTTTTTGCCGATAATTTTGTGAAGTCAGTTTGTATAACTATTTTTGCTTTGCTAAAGCAGTATAATGAAAAGCGTAATAACAGGTGACCTTATAGGGTCCAGAAAAATAGATACATCGAAATGGATAGATACTCTCAAAGCCGAACTGCAATTGTTTGGTGACCATTGGGATATTTATCGGGGCGATAGTTTCCAGCTAATGCTCGAGGCTAAGGATGCTCTTTTGCCAGTGTTACATATAAAAAGTGCCATAAAACAGATAGTTGGCTTAGATGTGCGTATGGCCATAGGTATCGGTAGTGTAGATTATTTAGCAAATAGAGTTCTAGAGTCAAACGGCTCTGCTTTTGTGCATTCTGGCGAATGTTATGAGCAATTAAAAAAGCAAACACTCATGATAAAGTCGGACTTTGCTGCTTTTGATGAAAAAATAAACCTGATGTTTTCTTTAGCTACCCTCAATATGGACTATTGGAAACCAGTGACAGCCCAAACCGTATATTATAAACTAAAATACCCCAGTTTAAACCAGCAGGAGTTAATGCATAAATTAGGAAAGAAAAGCCAGTCGGCTATAAGTGAAGGACTAAAACGAGGCGGTTTTGATGAACTCAGGCAACTTATGGATTATTTTCACAGTGAAATTAAAAAACTATGATAATACTAACTGTAAAATTGGTTTTGGCTCATCTTATAGGTGATTTTCTACTACAGCCAAGCTCCTGGGTTAAGGATAAGGTAGAAAATAAGCTCAAGGCTCAGAGCTTATATTTTCATATGGCGGTACATCTCTTTCTTCTACTGCTAGTTTTTGGATTTGATATGGCTTACTGGCCTGTTTATTTAGTGGTTTTGTTCTCTCACTTTGTTTTTGATGCAGCAAAAATATACTTTACAGGTAGATATAATGAGCGTTTATTATTTGTAATAGACCAGGCTTTACATTTTTTGGTTATCGCAGGAGTGGTGTTATATAAGTTTCCTTTATCTACTTCCATTTTTGATAACACGGTTTTCCTTACCATTCTTACATCCGTTTTGGCTTTGACCTATCCCACGGCTATTACACTTAAAGTTCTTTTATCTAAATGGACAAAAGAGCTGGAGTTTAAAAAAGACGAACTCTTTGAAAAAAAATATCAGGGGATGAGCGATGCCGGTAAGTACATTGGTATGCTAGAACGTCTTTTTATTTTCTTTTTCGTACTGATAGGACAGTGGGAAGGTATTGGTTTTTTACTTACAGCAAAGTCTATTTTTAGGTTTGGAGACCTCACTTCCCAAAAAGATCATAAACTTACCGAGTATATCTTAATAGGTACGCTTTTAAGTTTTGGGATTGCAGTAACTATAGGGATGTTTTGCAAGGAAATTTTGGCTAAATTGCCATGAATACTATTGCCTAGCCATGAAAAACTACATCTTTTTTTTCTTCGTATTTCTTTGTGTAAAATCCCATGCCCAAAGTGTTGAGGCATTAATAGATAAGTACCAAGCCGTAGGGTTATCTGTAGCAGTGGTAAAGGAAGGAAGTTTGGTATATGAAAAAGCGTGGGGAAAGAAGAATTTGGAGACTTCTTTGGACTTAAAAACGGGAGATATTTTTCGGATTGCATCTATCTCGAAATCGTTTACTGCCACGGCTCTTATGCAGTTAGTAGAAGCGAGAAAAGTAAAATTAGATTCAGATGTAAGCACTTTACTTGGGTTTAATGTCCGTAATCCGAAGTATCCCGATAAAGTTATTACAGTAGAAATGCTGCTTTCCCATACTTCCTCTCTAAATGATTCACAAGGATATTTTCAGCTGGATGTCATAAACTTTGCGAAAAACAAAGACTCAGATAAATGTTATAATGATTATATGCCAGGTTCGGCTTATCAATATTGTAATCTGAACTTTAATCTGGCAGGAACTATCATAGAGCGGATCTCTGGGGAGCGTTTTGATCAATATATTGTAAATCATATACTTCGTCCGTTAGGCTTGTATGGAGGATACTGCATAGATTCTATAGATGCCAGCAGATTTGCTACTATTTATGAGTATAAGGAAGGTTTTAAAGAGTCTGATGGAGCTTACAATCCAAGACGAGATGAAATCGGTAAATATGTTATGGGCCAAAGTACGCCTATTTTTTCGCCTACAGGCGGAATGAAAATTTCAGCTACTGATCTGGCTAAATATATGAATATGCATATGGGATACGGCAAGTTGGGTAGAATACGTATTATTAAGAAAAGGAGTGCAATACGTATGCAGACTGCGGTTTTAAATGCCAAAGGTTATGGTTTGGCTCTAACAAATAGTAAAGATTTTATACCGGGAGAGGAGCTTGTGGGCCATACGGGTTCCGCCTATGGTTTGTATAGCATAATGTTTTTCCATCCAAAGAAGCAATATGGCATCGTGGCTATAACCAACGGTTGTAAAGACTGTAGCGGGGCGGGTTATAATAATTTTTTGCAGGAAGTGGCCCAAGTTTTATTCAATGAAAAAATAAAGTAGATACTTAGTTTACAGCGTTTTATTTGTTCTTGCGGAAATGTTGGTTTATTTTAGCTACGTAAACCACATCACTTATGCGAATAGCCACTTTTATATTTCTGTTTGGTATCCCATTTTGGTCTAACACGTTTTGGGGTTTTTATTCCCACAGTTTAATAAACCGTTTGGCGGTTTATAGTCTGCCATCTGAGATGCTGGGTTTCTTTAAAACCAATATTGAATATGTTACAGAAAAAGCCGTAAACCCGGACCGTAGACGATACGCTGTAGCGGGAGAGGCTCCAAGACATTATATAGATTTAGATAATTTCCCTGATTCTGTTCGGGTGCTTTTACCCAAAATGAATTACGAGGAAGCTAAAACGCTACTTGGAGAGCAGTTTCTTTTAGATAATGGTATTGTTCCTTGGCAAATACAGCGGATGAAATACCAGCTTACCCAAGCTTTTGCTACAAAAAACGGTGCGGATATTTTACGGATAGCCACAGATTTGGGGCATTATATAGCAGACTCCAATGTGCCCTTACATACTACAGCTAACTACAATGGGCAACTTACCAACCAACACGGAATACACGCATTTTGGGAGTCCCGCTTACCAGAATTATTTAGTGAAAAATACGATTTACTCATTGGCAAGGCAGAGTATGAGAAGGATATACAAAAGCGAAGTTGGGATGCCGTGCTAAATGCTCATGCTGCTCTGGATTCAGTACTTCTTTTTGAGAAAACACTTACAGGAGAAATGAGCGACGATAAAAAGTTTACGGTAGATGAACGTAACGGAATTACGGGACGGGCGTACTCACGAGAATTTTCCAGGCGTTACCATCACATGCTGGATAACCAAGTAGAACGACAAATGAAGGCTTCTGTGAAAATGATTGCCGATGTTTGGTTTACAGCTTGGGTAGATGCAGGGCAACCAGATTTGGGAAACATTCCTAAATATTCTCCGGATCCCGAGGAGGAAAAGGCCTTAATGAAAGATTGGTTACAGAAGATATTGAATGTAAGGCGTGAAGCAGATAACTGATCCCGGTTATACAGTTTAATGACGCGAAAAAGGCAGGGACAATCCTACATTTTCTAAGCAAACCCGTTACATTATCTATTTCGGTATTTACTCTGGATTAAACCCGAATTATGTATTAGTAGTATATTTGCTGCCTCTAACACTACTTCATAAAACTTCTTAAAAACTGTAGTATAATACAAGTCCGTAGATGCTATTTCTTAGCATTTCGTTTTGCTAAAATTTCTAATACATAATTCGGGTTAAAAGTTGTGCGGAAACCTAACCCTAAACTCTTATAAATCTTTCTTTGTGAATTTGTAATAGGCCCTCCATACTGGAAGTGCTATCCAGAAAAATAAAAGAGCTACCGAAATGAAAACCCCTTTATCCGAAGTGAAAAAATTCTTAAAAACCGCTCCCGTAATTCCCAGTAAAGCAGATATGTCTAATTTCATTAGTATGAGTATTCTTGCTAAATCCACGGGGTTTAATGAAGTGAGAACCAATGAGGCCTTGTCAAGTGGATAATCACTGAACATCATAAGAAGCGACAACGCTATGCCATCATAAAGCAAACAAAAGTAGAACCATAAGCCCAGTGCAATTCCGATGCCTTTTGCTCGATCTTTAGTGAATGTACAAGCAAAGAAAGCCAAACTTACAAAAACCAATGTTAATAATAGGCCGCACAGAATGAGTGTTGCTCCAGCTCCAGTACCGTCATAAATGTAAGTGGGGATTCCCACACCTATTACAAAAGCTAAACACAATGATAGACTTATACCCCAGTACTGACTGAAAAATATTGTTTTCCTGCTTATGGGTTGTGCAGATAGCAGCTCAAGGAATTCATAAGAATTGTAGAATTGTATTGTAGTAAAAACCACTCCAACCAACGGCACAACTAATAAAATGATATTTAAGAGGCTTAGTACACCTTTGTTTCCGTCTGCCCCCAAACCGAAAAAAGCCAGACTCGTAAATAAAAGTAATAGTGTATAACTTATAACAAAGCGGTTTCTTAGAATATCATAGACCACGTACTTTACAACTTTGTTCATTTTTTTCTAAGTTTAAATTTTAAGATAAGGAAGACCACTGTCAGGATGTAGGTAATAAAGAAAACACCATTATATATACCGCCTAGTTTACGCAGCTCATAGTTTTGTGTCATATCACCATATATCCTGATAAATAAACTGGCGTGTAAGCCAGCAAGCCAGATATACATTATAGGGTGGAAAGGTGTGGTTTTAATTTTAAGGAGTCCTGGGAAGATGATAGGTGCGTGGGCCAAAATCATGGATAAAACGAAACCTACAAAAAAGGAATGTAGCACGGCATCGTATAAAAATGGATTACCCATTTCCAGCATACTCAGAACACCGGTTACAGCTAACCAAATATATGCCAGTAGTAACGCTAAGCCCAAAAAATGATAATGGCCGCTGCGTTTTAGGTTAACTTTTACTATGTCATACCTACTAAGCCATTGAGCTAGGCCAATTAAGCTTGCACCCACCACGATTTTAAATCCTAAATGGTAAAGGAATGAGCTTAGTAGCAAAAGTCCAATCC
>CAZBAV010000002.1:125253-136108 GCA_964489955.1 uncultured Lacihabitans sp.
ATACCTCATAGAAAGCTTTTTTGGTGACTGGTAAAAAGCGGGTAAGGTTAATACGCTCACCGATTATTGTAAAAACGAAAAACAAGAGCCAACCCGCAAAAGCCTTTGGGTATGAGTTGCTAAAAAAGAAAATGATATAGGCTAGAAGCTGGAAAACTGAACCAATTGCCATTATCAAGTCGCTCACTAGTTTAAATTTTAGGTAGTTTATTGTTGAAATCAGCATATATCCGATACTACCTGTGAGCAAGCATAGTACAGCATATTGGCTTTGGTTAAAAATTAATAGAGGGAAACTTATAGCCATGAGCAGCACGATTAGCCAAGCCCATTTCTGATGGAATGTCACCACCTTTTCCAGGCAAATTAATGTACCTAGAAAAGAGCCTCCCATTAAAACTCCATGATGGGCTATGGGTAAAAGCTTATGAGCAGGTAGAGGATATCCAATTCTGATAATGCCGCTATAAATGCCCACCAGCATGGATATAAATGCCAGAGGAAGTACTATGTAAATTAGGTTTTTCATAGGATAAGATTTTAGCAGTATTTATTTAGCTATATTCTTTATTGTCAAAAGTATTAGTTGGTTTTAATCGGGGTATTGGTAACTATATTATACATTTAATGTAGTGGTGTTTTTCGCCATTAAATGGGCTATAGCTCTGCTTAAACGGGTTTCTCCTGTTTCTTCTTTTACTTCATCCATCTGTTTAAAAAACTGCAGCTTCCCTTCTTCTAAATACATTATATGTGAACTAAGCTCTTCTAAGTCTGCCAATATATGCGAAGTGAGTATTATTAACTTACCTTTTAATATCTCCTCCTGAATTTTTGCTTTTAGGATTTCGCTTGACAGCGGGTCTAGACCTGCTGTTGGCTCATCCAGAATCAGAATGTCGGGGTTGAATAAGAAAGCCAACGTAGCACTTACTTTCTGGCGTGTTCCTCCTGAAAGTGTACCTAAAGCTTTACCATAAATATCTTTAAGTTTAAAGCTCTTTATTAGGTCTTCGTCCAAGTTTCCTTTGTCTGATCGTATATCTACCATCATATCTATCAATTGCTTTATCTTTAGATTTTTAGGGTAGTTTCCAATTTGAGGCATATAGCCAATATGTGACCTATATTTATAACTGCTGGATATGTCAATCCCCTTTACCAGAATGGAGCCGGAATCCGGCACATTCATCCCTAAAATGGTTTTTATTAAAGTTGTTTTCCCTGAACCATTTGGGCCAATAAGGGCTACGGATTGGCCTTCGGTAAAATGAAAACTCATGTCTTTTAAAACATGGAGTTTACCAAAAGATTTATTTACATTTTTAAAGTTTATCATGCCACTATTGCGGTTTTAGGTATAGGCTCTAATTTTATAGGTTTCATTTTTGGTTCTTTATCCATGAGTCTGTCAGGAGTAATGCCAGGAATGATTTTTTCTATACGTTCTAGGAGAGAAGCTGTAAAACTCCTGAAAATCATCATGGCCTGGGGTACCCGCTCAATTAAAACCGCAAACAGGCTCACTGGCCTAAAAGGAACATCACCCACACCGTTACGGTCCAAGTCATAACCTTCATACTTATCCCAATAGTTGTTGGTGATAGTGTTATAGTTAGTGTTCCCACTTGTCCCCATATCAAAAGTATTAGATATGAAATTGTTTTCGATGAGGGTATTTTGGTCGCAATTGGCTAATAATCTAAGAGCAATGCCGTTACGGGAAAAGGCATTTTTGGTTAATATAGAACGGCTACATCCGTCCATATAAATGCCCACCGTATTAGAATTGAACAGGTTGTGTTCTATCTGGCTTTCAGATATGTCTTTCAGAAGTATGCCGTAGGCACTGGGACCCCAGTTATTGATAAACAGGTTATAACGCATGAGAACTTTACGGGTGTACATTACTGCCACGCCGGCTCCGTTATCTTCAAAAGTATTGTACTCATAGCTATCATTATGAGAGAACATAAAGTGTAGTCCGTAGCGAATGTTCTTGGTAGTGTAGTTTTGGCTTACCGACGAATTGGTCACAAACTCGAAATAAATACCGTCCCTATGCCCCATAACCTTGTTACCGTTTATTAGGAGGCTGTCGCACTTCCAGGCATGGATTCCGTTTCCGGTTGTTTGTTCTTCTTTTGGTATACCAAAAATTTCATTTTCTGTAACAACCGAATTGTTGGTAGCCGAAAGGTAAATGCCAAAATAACAGTTCCTGAATCTGTTTCCTTTAATGACCACATTGCTGGATTCTACTACCTTTATTCCAGCCCAATCTATCATGCTAGTCTGAGGTACGTTTTCTAACTGTAAACCTTCAATGTGCACCCCAGATGATTTCACAGTAATAATTTCGCTTTGAAATTGACCATCTAACACAGGAAAGTTCTCTCCAATGATACTAAGCGGTTTATTTATAGTGAGATTATTTATTGTATATCTTCCGGCTTTAACAAAGATAGTATCACCACTTTGGGAAACTCTAACAGCGTTTATCAATTGGTTTGAACTTTCCACGATATGCTTTTGTGCTAGAGCAGCTTGGGCTACCATCATGATGATAACTATTCTTTTTAAAATTCTCATTTGCTAAATTTTTCTTTTACTCCGCTCCAGTTAGAAATAGTGTAGTTTGGGTCTGCTGCTTTTTCGGCTGACCTAAAAGCGGCTGTATTGCCACCCATGGGGCTAGTGAAGTTTTCTGAACTTATAAATATGGCGTCCTCTACATTTAAGAACTCTGCAGGTTTGTCAAAGTTGTTTACTATTGTGTAAGCCAGTTTTGTTCCTTGTTGTTCCAGCTCGTTTATGTGTTTCACCATGCAACTTACATCGTCATATTTATAGATTTTCCCTTTAGCAGTAACCACTTCGGTAGCATATTTTTCATCTGCTAATGACATCTTACAATAATGGCATTGATCTTGTCCGTAGTTTATAGCTTCTGGTTTTGGCGTACAAGCCAATATCATGAATATTAATGCTGCAAATGCGATACATTTTCTCATGCTTTTCTTAGTTTAAATTCATAAAATACAATTCCTAACACTAGCAGTCCAAATGCTGCAAATACCCATCCGCCAATGTCAGGTATAGAGTATGCCCCAAAATTTAGGAGTTCTTTGTATCCTAATAATGGTGGCTGGTATGACATTCCGGGTACTTTTATGGCTGCGTCTTCACTTAAGTTGTGACCATATTCATATCCCCATTTCCAGAAGTCGTATAAGGCCACTATTGCACTTAAAAGAAGTATTATAAGATATACCAAAACACCTTTTTTCTTTTTTATAAATGCGGCTAAAAGACCAAGAGTAATAAGTATTGCCACACAGTATGGCAGTATTTTAAACTCCGTGAACATTTCTTCTTTTATGTGTGCCATACCTATATAGTGGTTTAATCCATTGATGATTTCTACCTGACCACTAAGTTTCGATAGCCATATTTTCATCGTTAGACCTTCTGGATATTGTGGTGCCCAAAGGTCAATACGCCATAGCGGAACTACATACGTTATAGCCAGGCTTATCGCTCCAATTATCATAAGCCATTTGGAGGTTTGGCTAATATCCGTTGTCTTTTTCATTTTTTTCCTTTTGTTTTAGAATAGATGATGTTTGGGTAACCAGTTGATTATTATTATGTAGCATTTAATATTAAACAATACTTAGCTACCCAAAACACCCCATTCGGTTATTTACCAGCTACTGCTTTTTCAGCCGCAGCTTCTGGTGTATTGCCTAAGCTCCATTTTAGAGGAACGCTGCTTCCTGCTGGCGAGACCCTAATGTATCCCTGCATCTCTTGGTGCAGGGCAGAACAGAAGTCTGTACAATAGAAAGGTGTTACACCCACTTTTGTCGGAATCCATTTATAGGTTTGTGTTTCGCCCGGCATAATCAACAATTCTGCATTTTGTGCTCCCCGTACAGCAAAACCATGAGGGACATCCCAATCTTGTTCCAGATTAGTGACATGGAAGTATACCTCATCACCCATTTTTATTCCCTCTATATTATCCGGAGCAAAGTGTGAGCGTATAGTAGTCATATAAATATGTACTTTGTTCCCTTTACGCTCTATGCGGGTATCTTTTTCACTTTTGGTAGCAAACGGATGCTTATTTTTCTCTAGCTCATATATTTTCTTTACTTTATCTACTATCAATGACGCAGGTATGGCTTCTGCATAATGCGGCTCTCCAGTAGTAGGGAAATCTAAAAGAAGCTTCATTTTGTCACCTGAAATGTCATACAGCTGTGCCGAGTGGGCAAGTTCAGGTCCGGTAGGTAAATATCTGTCTTTTGTGATCTTGTTGAAAGCAACTACATATTTCCCATGTGGCTTGGAAGTTGGCCCTCCTGGAATACTCAAGTGGCCGACAGAATAATAGGTTGGCACACGGTCTATCACTTCAAGTTTCTCTATGTTCCATCTTACGAGTTCAGAAGACACAAAGAACGATGTGATGGCATTGCCTTTGCCGTCGAACTCAGTATGGAGTGGTCCTAAACCTGGTTTTTGGACTTCGCCATGTAAAACGGCTTCGTATTTTAAAACTGGAATTCCATCAAAATTTCCGTCAAAAGTTTTTCCCGAAATTGCTTTTAACATTTTGTCAAACGAGAATACGGGGATGACAGCCGCCAGCTTACCTGAACCCACTATATAGTTTCCTGTAGGATCTACATCACAACCATGAGGTGATTTCGGACAAGGAATAAAATATAACATGCCCGGACAATCCTTAGGGTCTAAAGTCATTACTTCATTAATGAGAGTAGATGTGGCACTGTGGGAGTCCTCATCCCAGACGTTGTGCGTATATTTACCCGATTCTTTTTTTCCTTTTCCTTCAGCTAAGTACTTTTCGGCAAGTTTCCAGTTTACGGCAAGGATAAAATCTTTGTCTTTTTGTGAGGCATTCACTTCCATTAATGTGCTTGCCTGCTCTGTATTATAAGTAGAGAAGAAGAACCAGTCTGCTGATTTTCCTTTACCAGCCCTGGCTAAGTCATAACTTACCCCAGGTGTTTTTAGCTGAAACTTTATACCCATACGGCCAGTCTCTTTGTCTATACTAATAAAGCTGATGTATCCTTTAAAGTTTTGTTTAAAGGAGCTTATAGGTACATCCGCGTTGTTATCTGGTGGCACAGAGAAACGGGTTCCGGCCACAGCATACTCCGTGTTTGACGTAATAAAAGGAGAGGAGTGGTTACCTCCGGAATTTGGAATTTCTATTATCTCTTCTGTTTTAAAAGATGATAAACTAATTCTTGCGATTCTTGGCGTATTGTTGCCGTTTACAAACGCCCATCGACCGTCATGCTCTCCTTTTGTAGTAGATAAGGCAATATGGTGGGAGTCATCCCAAGGGATAAAGCCATGAGATGTGTTTAGCATAGGCTTGGTTTCTTCGCTATACCCCCATCCATTTTCGGGGTGCTGTGAAAATACCGGGATGTTTTTAAGGGTTCTGCCTGACGGCAGTCCTATTATGGACACCTGGCCGTTAAAGCCTCCGGAAACAATGCTATAAAACTCATCGTGTGTACCTGGTGCTACGTAGACCTTTTGGGCTGCATCACCCGCTAGCTCCGAGCCGACATTTCCGCTTTTGTTGCCCGGTTTGCAGCCAATAGCTGTGGCTGCTAATGCCATGCTAAGTAAATAGTACTTGGTTTTCATATATGATTTTAGATTAAATTTCACCATCATTTTTACGCATAAATTCTATTATGCTTCTAGATTCCTCTAGAGATACATTTTGATTAGGCATTCTTATTAAGCACTCTTCCAGCATCTTTTGGGCTTCGGGGTCTTTTTCCAGCATTACATCTACATTAATAATCATGTTGGTAAGCCAGACCGGTGTTCTGCGTTTTGTGATTCCTGCCCATCCTGGTCCTACAACCCGTGTGTCGTCTAACCTGTGGCAAGACATACATTTCATTTCATAAATCTCTTGTCCTTGTTTTACCATTGCTACGTCTAATGGATTTGACAGTTGTACCTCTGTTACTTCTGTACCATAAACCATCTCTTGTTTTTCTATCACATTATCACTTGTTTCTGGCGAGTCTGCTCTTTGTTTTGCCCCGCCTCCGCATCCATATATAATGAATAGGAAAGCGGCCCCTAGAAATGTTGTTTTTTTCATGTCTGCTTATTTTTTTGGTGAAACAAAATTGGGAATGGCAAGACAAGTTTTTTATGATTATTACTTGGCGTAAATCTGATTGATATCATAAAAAAGAGATAAAGGTCTTTTTATCTTTGTTGAAAATTTTAAAATTATGCTAATTGATATTAACCAAACTAGAATAGGAGACATAGTATCTTCTAAGCCGAAAGCGGCATCTGTTTTCAGGAAGTTGAATATAGATTATTGCTGCGGAGGGAAGGTTTCGCTAGCACTGGCTTGCGAAAAGCAGGGAGTAGATCCAGAAGATGTTTTAGGACAAATAAATGCTATAAATGATAATCCATCTACCCCGGATTTGAAATTCGATAGTTTCGAGATAGATTTTTTAATGGATTATATTGAAAATGTGCACCATAAATATTTGTACGAAAATCTACCAGAAGTAGAGTTTTATGTGAACAAGGTATTTGGAAAACACAAGGATAAGTATGCCTATCTTACGGAACTAGCTAAACTGTTTCTGGATTTAGAGGGTGAATTAATGGAACACTTACCTAAAGAAGAGAATATTCTTTTCCCGTACTCTAAGCAACTTTTGAATGCAAAAAAGGCTGGTGTAGCTCCTGAAATACCTCCTTTCGGACAGTTTTCTAATCCAATAAGGATGATGCTAAATGAGCACGAAAATGCCGGTGAAGTTTTAATGAGGATGCGGGAGATTACAAATGACTACACGGCTCCAGAAGACGCATGCAATTCGCATCTAGTTATGTTGGATAAGTTAAAAGAGTTAGACGCTGACCTAATACAGCACATTCATTTGGAAAACAATATATTATTTCCGAAAATTGAGCTTTTAGAATCTGAGAGTATATGATTTCAAAAACCTGTGGATACGGTATAAGGGGTGTGGTATATCTGGCTATGAAACTGGAGGATGACCGGAAAGTGGGAATCCAAGAGATAGCTTCTGAGCTGGATATACCCCAGCATTTTTTGGCTAAAATCTTACAGGACTTGGTTAGAAAAAAAGTTATATTGTCTACAAAAGGGCCTCATGGTGGGTTCTATGTTAAAGGGAATATTCTTTCTGTGCCGGTATTGGATATTGTGAACATTATTGATGGTGAGGGATATAAGTCACACTGTTTTATGGCTATAGAAGAGTGTAATGCTAAGAATCCGTGTCCGCTACATAACGATTTTGAAATTTTCAGGAGCCGTATAGTGAGCAAGCTAAAAGAAAAGACGATTGGAGACTTATGTAAGGGTGTTTTTGATGGGCAATCTTTCTTACGATACCAACTTAATTAGGAAGGGATTCAAACCTGTAACCTTTCTTTGAAAAATATTCCAAAAACTTAGGTAGTGCGTATCTTAGATTCTTTTCGGCTTTTAAGCTATCATGAAAAAGCACTATTGATCCGCTTTTGGTTTGCTTTATGGCTCTTTCCAAGCATTTCTCTGGACTGGTTGTTTGTGAATAATCCTTGGTGAGAACAGACCACATAATAATCTGGTGCGTATCTAAAATCTGTTTTGCTGCTTTTTTCTTGATTCTTCCGTATGGCGGGCGGAACAGCTTGGTCTCGTGCAGGCTTTCCGACTTTTGAAAATTTTCTAAATAAGTCTTAATTGGGGTTTTCCAGCCATTTAAGTGATTAAATGTATGATTTCCTACGCTGTGGCCTTGGGATAAAATACGATGAAAAACATCAGGGTTTTTAGATACATTGTCTCCAACACAGAAAAAAGTACCTTTGGCTTTGTACTGGTCCAATAGGCCTAAAACCCAAGGCGTAATTTCATGAATAGGACCATCATCAAAGGTTAAGTAAATGACTTTCTTATTGGTTTTAACTTTCCAGACGTAATTCGGGAATAGACTCTCAAATAGCCACATATTAATTTAGTTTACGACCTTTCCAAGTGTACGAAGATGGAATTAATGAAACTATACCAAAGAAAATGGCATAAAATGGGTAGATTAATTGACATACTGGTATAAGTGCAATCTTTTTTGCTTTGCCCAAAAAGGAGAGCACTGCAGCCAAAAAAACAAATTCCGTTATCCAACGAACCAGCAGAATATCCCATTCGAGCTTAAATATATAGTAGAGGGTTGAAATATTTACGAAGAAAATAAAAACAGCTGTAAGTTGGCTGGCCCAATTTTTAGACTCCTTCCATTTACCTGCCCACCGTTTTCTTTGTTGGAAAAAAGAATACAGTCCGGGAGTACTTTCGGTTTGTACAATTGCAGCTTTACTTTTTACGTACTGCACTCCATTTGGGTATCTCTCCACAATGGCGTTCATAAGATTTTCGTCATCTCCCGAAGCCAGCTCCTTGTTTAAACTTATACTTTTAAACGTTTCTTTTCTAAAACACATATTGGCTGCACTGCTCATTATTGGTCTTTTTATAAAAGCTGTTACTGCAGATACTCCCATTAATGATGCAAATTCTACCGTTTGTAATCCATTCCAAATGCTGCCATAGGAGTGAAACGTTACGGGGCCAAATGCAAAATGGATTTCCGGATTTTGGAACAGTGCGGCATATTCAGCTATAGTGTCTGGACTTAGTGTGCAGTCTCCATCTGTACAGAAAATTATATCGTGGCTTGCTAATTTTACAGCCTTTTCTATGCCATTTTTTTTCGGAGTAGAGCCTCTTTCGCCTGGTTCTAGATTAGTTAGGGTTAATTTTATTTCCGGGTTCTGCGTACAAAAAGCTTTTACAATAGATTCTGTGTCATCTTCAGATTCATCATTTATAATAACTATTTCTATGTTACCATGACTTTGTTCCTTGATACTTTGTAGTAAATCTAAAATATGTGTTCCCTCATTTCTTACCACACAAATAATACTTACAGGCAAATCAGAGTCAACAGATTTATTGCCATTGTGAGATAACCACAAAGCGGTAAAAAAGAGTAAAGCTAGGCTATATATGATAATTAGGATCATTCCTTATTTTGTGTAAATATCCCGTACAGTACCGGGCTGAAAACATTTACTAACCAAACCACAAAAGTAGCTATTAATACCAATCTTTGGTCTATACCATAAGATCCAAAATACTGCATGCTTACTAGCTCCCGAATAGTGAGGTCGCCAAAAACGTTGAGCCCGCCACCTACAGTTTTTATTAAGAGAAGGAGATTGATACCTGTAAAGTAGATACCAGCACTTACAATTATGCCAAAAGATAGATAGAAACAAAGATATTGCAGGTTGTAAATTACGGTACGTAAAATAGAAAGTAGGATAATCTGATGTCGCACATTATTGGGGATGTTAAATTCCCTAATGTACTTAGCTATGAACTTGATTTTACGAAGCCCAGAAAAATTAGTGCCATACAATACGCCAACTCCTAGTATTGTGGCTAATAACAATACAATTGCAATAAACCCAATGTATGGATTCTTTGTGTCAAACCAGGCTAAACCTAAAGCCAGAGAACCAAATAGGAGAGAAGTCCAAGTTTGGGTAACACTATTATATAAATTTAAAACCACAGCAGAACCAATATTTTCTTTTTTGAAGTCTTTGCTCCGTCCCCAATAGTCACCAAGCATAAAAGGCGTAAAAATCCCCCATTTAAGCCCTCGAAGCACTTCTTTTTGAGCATTTTTAAAGCTTCTGTCTTCTAAAGTAGCAGAAAGTTTTTTCCATTTGCTTATTTCTAGATAATAGTTTGGGATGACCAGAACTATTCCCAGCAAGAGAAAAGCCAAGTTTAGTTTCCCTGCTAAAAGAGATAAGAAATCTGCATTCAGTTTTAATCCAGAAACTTGGCGAATAAGTAAGGTCACTAAACAAAGCACCAAAACCACCTTGATAATACCTGTAATAGTGGGTTTCTCAAAAAAGTGGACTATATTTTGTACTTTTGGCTTCAATAAGTGAGTAATTTGGAAACAAAGGTAAAAGAAAAAATAATAATGGGGGTAGACCCCGGTACCCGCATAATGGGCTATGGGATTATAAAAGTTGCGGGTTCACAGCTTTCTATTGTCCAATATGGCGTATTGCGTTTAGAGAAGTTACCTTCACATGAGCTTAAGTTAAAAAGGATTTTTGAACGGATAACGCAGTTAATTACAGAATATCTACCAGATGAGATGGCCATAGAAGCTCCTTTTTATGGGGAGAATGTGCAATCTATGCTTAAACTTGGTCGTGCCCAAGGTGTAGCCATGGCGGCGGCATTAGCCAAGGACATAAATATTGTAGAGTATCTGCCTAAGAAAGTTAAGCAAAGTGTTACCGGGAATGGTAACGCTACCAAAGACCAGGTAGCCTATATGCTAGAGAAGTTATTTAATCAGAATTTAGATAAGACTCACATGGATGCTACAGATGCTTTGGCCGTGGGTGTATGTCATTTTATGCACGGCAAGACAAAGGCACTTACAGGCAATAATTCTAAAAAAAGTGGGTGGTCTGCATTTTTGTCCGAAAATCCAGATAGGCTTAAGAAGTGACTTAAGGTGCTGTTTTTAGGTATTTTAAGTTGTTTTGTAGCTGTTTTTAATTCAAAATGTGGATAAGTTATTTGAATATTTTATAGCAAAGTTTTGCTTTGAAAATAAAGCCCCTTATATTTGCAAACCTTTTCGGAAATAGAGGGATGGGTGAGTGGCTGAAACCACCAGTTTGCTAAACTGACGTACTGGAAACGGTA
>CAZBAV010000003.1:0-127751 GCA_964489955.1 uncultured Lacihabitans sp.
TTTCTCAATTTCATTTCTCTTTGCATGAGAGATGATGATACTGTTATGATACTTTCAAAAAGAAATATTACTGATATGACCTTTAATACAGATGACAAATCTGCCATATTGAAAAAAGAAGAAATTAGATCCGCAGTCAAAAACATAATGAATGCCAAAATAAAACCTAAAGCCAGCGAAAAAGTAAATCCTACGCGTATATGTCTTGTAGTAAGATTTTGTATCTGCACAAGTGCCGGACCAATCCCGACTTGGTTTATAATACTAGCTAACCCAACTACAACCAACGCAGATTGTATTATTCCAAAGCTTTCCGAACTGATTAATCGTGCTAACACGGCCATTACTCCAATTTGAAGTATTGCTGTAAAAATCTTCCCCCCAACTGACCAAAAAAAACCTTTAAAAGTTTTACTAGTTAGTGATTCTTCATTTGCCATTACTGACTATATAAGATTATTTGATTTTTTTTGCAGGTATTCCTCCAACCACTAAAGATGGAGCAACGTCCTTTGTTACGACAGCATTTGCTCCTATAACACTATAGTCCCCAATCGTGACCCCTTTATTTACTTGTACCTTAACTCCTAGCCAAACGCCTTCTCCAATAAAGATTGGGGCATCCTCAAAATACTCCGCGGATACTGGATTTTTGAGATCATACATATGATTGTGATCCAAAATATTACAGTACGGTGCTATCAAGGTATAATTCCCTATTTCAATTGCTTCGTTAGCACTAATTCTTGAAGACTTGTTAATATGTACATTATTACCTATGGTTAATTTCGCTCCTTTCTTTACTTTAATATAAACATCATCTCCAATTTTCACATCATTACCTATAGTTACCTCTGATTGTTTGCCTATACTAATCACAACCCTCTTCCCAATAATAAGATTACCCCCTACTTGGCATCTTTTATTTTTTAAATCCCTCCGCACCAATAGACTCCTTACTTTCTGTTGAAAAAATGAAACGTATCTTATTTTCACATACCAAAAAGGGTAAATAACAATAGCAGTAATATGAACAAACACTTGAAATATCTTTTTCATCATTTCTGATATCTATTAATCAAATTTATTCTCAATAATAGCTCTCAAACCACTCTACAAACTCTCTAACTCCTTCATTAATAGTTGTCGTGCTTCTATATCCCAATAAATTTAAACATGTTGTGTCAGCCCACGTTCTTGGCACATCACCAGGCTGCATGGGCAACATTATTTTTTCGGCCTTTCTTCCTAAGTATTTCTCCATAGTCGCGATGAATTCCATTATTGATACCGGTAACCCATTCCCAATATTAAATGTCTGAAAAAAGGGCGACTGCCCTTCCATTGTCGGTGGATTATTCAAAGTAATAATAACTCCTTTTACAATATCATCTACATAGGTAAAGTCCCTACTCATTTCTCCATTATTAAACACGTTAATAGGCCGACCTTCAGTAATGGCGGAAGCAAAGAGACTAGGAGCCATATCTGGACGTCCCCATGGGCCGTACACTGTAAAAAAACGTAAACCCGAAATCGGCATTTTATACAAATGGCTATAAGTATAAGCCATTAGCTCGTTAGCCTTTTTAGTAGCCGCATATAGACTCACAGGATAATCCACACAATCATCTTCCGAGAATGGTACTTTTCCATTCTCTCCGTAAACTGACGAACTGGACGCATACACCATATGTTTCACTTGATGATGTCTACAACATTCTAAAAGGTTAACAAAACCTACTAAATTGCTATCTACATAAGCCATCGGATTTTCTAAACTGTAACGTACACCAGCCTGTGCTGCCAAGTTAACTACTGTATCAAATTTATCGCCCTCAAAGAGGTGTGGTAAACCTTCGCGGTCTTCAAGATTGACTCGAACAAATTGAAAGCTTGAATATTTCTTAGAGTCTACTTTTTGATTCCATTGCTCGGCATTTTCTTTACTCACTCCCAACTCTGCCAAACGAGCATATTTTAAATTTACATCATAGTAATCATTTAAATTATCCAAACCTACTACAATATAGCCTTCCGCTAATAACCTTTCACACAAATGATAACCTATAAACCCTGCTGCACCTGTTACTAATATTTTATGCATAACAACTTAATCCTATTTTCAATTTTCAATAAATAGACCCACACCTGCAATAATATCTAAGTTTAAACATCTCTAAAGTTTCAACGTAGTATAATTCTGTTCTAAACAAGATTTTATATCAAAAACAACGGAGGTGCCTTCAAACAATTCTATATATTTCTGATCATTGATAAATTCATCGTGGGAAACTGCTACTACTATCAAATCATAATTGTCTTTAATATCGGAAGCAAGATTTAATCCGTACTCTTCAAAAACCTCGTCTTTTGCCGCCCAAGGATCATAAACATCCACGTTTAATCCAAAATCTGTTAATTCTTCCCAAATATCAATAACTTTTGTGTTTCTAATATCCGGACAGTTTTCTTTAAAGGTAAAGCCGAGAATCAAAGCCTTCGCATCTTTTACTCTTAAACCCCTTTTTACCATATATTTAATAGCTTTATTGGCTACATACTGCCCCATATTATCATTGATCCTTCTACCTGCACCAATTACCTCAGGGTAATACCCCAATTGTTCCGCTTTATGAATCATATAATAAGGATCAACACCTATACAGTGCCCCCCTACAAGTCCAGGTTTAAATTTCAGAAAATTCCATTTCGTTCCTGCTGCTTCTAAAACATCATTGGTATCTATTCCCATCCGATCAAAGATAAGGGCCAGTTCATTAACAAATGAAATGTTAACGTCTCTCTGACAGTTCTCTATCAATTTTGCAGCCTCTGCCACGCGTATGCATGATGCTTTGAATGTTCCAGCAGTTATGATGGATTTATATAAAATATCAACAACGTCAGCTATCTCAGGCGTAGAACCTGATGTTATCTTTAATATTTTGGTCAGTGTGTTTACCTTATCTCCAGGGTTTATCCTTTCTGGAGAATATCCGCAATAAAAGTCTGTATTGTATTTTAGACCGCTCTCTTTTTCTAAAACGGGTACACAGTCCTCTTCTGTACATCCGGGGTAAACGGTAGACTCATAAATAACTAAGTCATTTTTTTTTAGTAATTTACCAATCTCAGCCGAAGCTCCCAGCAAAGGCCTTAGATCTGGCTTTTTGTAACTGTCAATAGGTGTAGGAACCGTAACAATAAAAATGGTACAGCGGTCTTGCAACTGCTCGGACGTGAGGACAGAAACAAACTGTAGATTTGCAGATGAGGCTAGCTCCTTAGCATCAACTTCAAGTGTACGGTCAAACCCATCTTGCAATTCTGCTACTCTCTGAACATTAATGTCTAACCCTGTTGTGGAATATTTTTTACCAAACTCTACAGCCAGAGGTAAACCTACATAACCCAAGCCCACGACCACAATTCGTACTTCTTCTAAATTGTTAATTACCGCCACTTATAATCTTTTTATAGTTAGAACTCTTAAAAACACTAAATAATATTGCTATAAACCCTCCCAAAAACAAAAATGCCACCAAAATAAGACTTCGTCTCGGCTCACTTTTCATATTAGCTACCACAGGAGGGTCTAACACCTGAAAAACCGGGGTTTCCTGATGTAGCTTAAACTTAGCCTCTTCATATCGTTTGAGCAGCTCATTATACACCCCTGAAGAAAGGCGATACTCTGACTCAATCCGCTCTCTTTGAACATCAGCAGACTGAGACTTTAACGTACCCAACTGAAACTGATCCGTATAAGATGCTTTACGCGCTTGATCTGTATAATATTTTTGTTTAGATACACCCACCTGACCAGCTAAATAATCCACATCCTGTTTTAATTTCTCAGTACGATAATCGGTCACGTAACCAACCAGATAGTTCATAGCAAACCTAGTGGTAGCAGCAGCAACAACAGGATCCGGCATTTTAGATTGGATAGAAATAACTCCATTTTTCGGATCAATAGTTGCAGTCACCCTATCTTTTAAATCTTTTAATCGGAATTCGTCCAATTTGTTTATGACAATTAAACCCTTTTGTTCTACAGGAAACTTTTTAAGGTTTTCTTCATCAATCTCCTCTCCTTTCTCCAATACGGTATGATAATAGCTTTCAAAACTAAGCTTTTGATTTTCACGAGTAGTAACCTCTGTTTTAAGTAATTCAAGAAAGAAGGGGGTGCTGTTGATTACATCAGGATACAAATCAGGACGAATAGCATCAGAACCGGCAGCAGATGTACCAAGATTTACACCAGCTAAGGCAGCCAGCCCAGATATCTGCCCCATACTCCCGCCTTTCCCTGTTACTTCCGGTAAAATTTTGCCCTGGGAAGTAAATTCCTCCCGTAAAGAAAAGGCATACCACAGTCCTAAACTAACAAAAACAACACTAATTAATAAAATCCACCACTTTTCCTTCCGCAGTACTTTGAAAAGCTCTTTAAAGTTTATTGTTAAAATGTCCTCCTCCATGCTTAATTAAGAATGTTATATCTGATTAAAGTTAACAATATGGTAGTTACAGAGGTTAAACCAGTAATTACGGATACTTTCTCTGCTTGAGTCCACCCAGTCTTTCGTTGCTTAGGTACAATTATATTCATACCCTTTTCTACTTTCGGATAAGACTTTATTCCTAAAATGGACTTAGTTTTAGCTATATGGCCATTGGCATATCTTACATAGACTTTCTTTATAGAGGCAGAATCACTTAACCCTCCTGCCTCATCTATATAGTTCTTTAACTTCAAGCCGGGCCGAAAAGCAATCGCACCGGGATCCAAGACCTCCCCCTTTACAATTATCGTTTGATCCTCAGTAGGAATATGCAATCTGTCTCCCGCTAATAAAAACAAATTAGAAGACTCTTTACTATCTTTTAGAATCTTATTGAGGTCTACTGCTACCTGACGGTCATTTCTAAAATACTTTGCTCCTTTAATATCGCCCTCTCCCTTTACGCCTCCAGCTCTTACTATTAAATCGGAAATCCTCTCAACGCTACTACTAATACTATACTTGCCCGGATAATTAACCTGTCCAGTAATTTCAACCTGACGTTGCTCCATATAATTAGGCAACTTTCGCACCTCAACCCGATCAAAAGGCTCCAGTATAAAAGCTCCCTTACCTAAATCTTTATCTAAATCCACATACAAAATCTGAACTTCCTTTTCAGCTGCTTCTATATCAATTATTCTCCTAGCAATTTCAACTCTATGAAGTGATGTACCCACTCTTAAACCACCTGCTATAAGAACTAAGTCATTAATGGTCATGTTATCTGAAAAGTCGTATTCTCCAGGTATATTTATATTCCCACCGATTGTAACCTTTCTTACCTCTCTCATTTCTGTGATCGATTTAATGATCAGTATATCTTCTCGCTGCAGAGGTATATCAAAACCCAAACGTACAGAATCCAGATTTACAGGAATTAACTCGGGGTCAAGATTAGTTTTTAGTCTTCTAACAAGAGCTCTGCTTCGAAAAGCATCTTCTCGCAAGCCTTCGGCAGCGGAAACCAACCTACCAACGCTAGAATTGCTGTCTAGTGCATATACTCCCGGCCTAAATACAGCCCCCTGCACCTCCACACGGTTAGTAAAGCGATCTATAATGGCTCCCACTTCTATATAGTCTCCGTTTTTGAGCAAAAAGTCAGAGAAGCGAATATCTTGTAAGGTCAAGACTTCCTTTTCCATTCCTGTAGCCCTTTCAATCTTAACCTGTTTTTGGTAAGCCTTACTGGTAAAGCCCCCAGCAAAATTCAAAAGCTCACTCAGGGTTTCAGAAGGTTTCAGTTCAAAACGATAGGGCTTCATTATTTCGCCGGAAACCTCTACCAACGTATTGGCCACGGGAACAAAAATAACATCGCCATCCCTTAGATTTACATTATCTTTCAAAGAGCCAGTCATCAAAAATTGATAAATATCTATATTATTGACTACCTTATTATTTCTCAGCAATTGAATGCTTCTGAAGGAGCCTATTTTGCTTGGACCTCCTGAAAGATATAGTGCGTTAAAAACTGTCGCAAATGAAGATACAGAATAAGTGCCAGGACTCTCAACATCTCCCATAAGTGTTACCTTGATGGTTTTAACATTACTTAGGGTTAAGTCAAGCCTAAGCCCACCTGTTTTTAGGCCTGCGAAGCCGGAGGAAATCACATTTTTAATCTTCTCTTTGGCTTGATCTATACTTAGCCCGTTTAAATAAATAGGTGCAAAATGTTCTATTCTAATAGTCCCCTCAGGAGTAATCTTACGTTTATAATTTTGCTGAGCGTAGCCAGATATATCTATGCTTAATTCATCATCTACGCCTAGAATATAGTCAGGGGGAGTAGGCAGATATAAATTCGGCTCGAAAGTGATTTTTGAATTATTGAAAATATCCCGTCCGAAAATCCGCTTACTCTTATCATCGGCACTTTGATCTTGCAAATTTACCCTCTGGGATATCTCTCCTAGTTGCTCACGAGCAACCTCGTTTTTTTCAATGGAAACATTAGAATCAATACCGGTTTCTTTTCGGTTAATCCTCTCTTTAATTATTGCAATGTCCGAATCCGAATACCCTCGTGCTTTCAGCATCGCTTCGGCCTCCTTTTCAGTCAATCCTCTGTTTTCCGCTTCCTTCATTAAGGCCACAATTTGCTTGTCTGTGATTTTATCTACAGGAGGTAAATCTTGCCCGAAGGCAAAAGAAGTTACTAATAAAAGTAAAAAAACAAATCTCATACTTAAAGTTTTTGTAAACACGCTATTATTCGTTTAGAAGTCTCTCCGTCCCAAAAATCAGGAATTGCCCCCTTCTTCCATAGACCTTTATTTATTTGTTGGATGTAGCCTGGAATGTTCTCCGGTTTGGTCCCTACCAAGACATTGGTCCCTACCGCTACCGTTTCGGGTCTCTCTGTATTCTCCCGCAAAGTTATACAAGGAATACCTAAAACCGTACTTTCTTCTGTAATTCCTCCGGAATCAGTAATAACACCCTTCGCATTCTTAACCAAATATATGAATTCCAGATAACTTAAAGGCTCTACAAAATGAATATTGGGCGTGGAATACACCTGATCTTTCAGTATACCTTTTGTCCTCGGGTGAATAGGAAAAATGACTTTGTTTCCGTCTGCACCATCATTAATAGTAGTAAGAAAAGACAAAAGAGTCTCTACATGGTCTACATTGGCCGGACGATGCAAAGTCAAAACAAAATAGTTCGCTTTTCCCAGTTTCAATTTTTCGAAAAAATCCGGCTTTCTTAGTCTGTCCAGATTAGCATAGAGGGTGTCAATCATCGTGTTCCCCACAAAATGTATTCGCTCTTCTTCTACCCCTGCCTTTCTAAGGTTTTTGTTTGCCGTTTCAGATGTTGTAAAAAAAATGTCACTAATGCTGTCTGTAACCAATCGGTTTATCTCCTCAGGCATCATTAAATCTCCCGACCGAATTCCACCTTCTATGTGAGCCACTCTAACACCCGCCTTCTTGGCCGCAATGGAACAAGCCAGGGTTGAGGTAACATCTCCTACAACTAGACACATATCGGGTTTCTGTTCCGCCAATGCTCTTTCATACCCTATCATTACCGCGGCAGTTTGCTCGGCTTGTGTTCCCCCTCCGGCTCCTAAATTAAGATGTGGATGAGGAATATTTAGGTCTTCGAAAAAGGCCTGACTCATTTTATGGTCGAAATGTTGACCTGTATGGATTAACCGATAAACAATCTCATCCTTTGCAACTCGTTCTATTTCATGAATTACAGGTGCAATTTTCATGAAGTTCGGCCGGGCTCCTGCAATAATATCTAACTTCAACATCTATAATTCTTATATTAAATACTTCCAAAAAATATGTAATCCATAAATTCTGAAGTGATTAATCCTATAAAATATCCCGCAAAAATAAGGGTAAATAAATCTATTTTGGACATTAAAAAAGCATTAAAACCAAAATCTGATTATATGGTAATAGGTAAACTATCAAAAAAAACAAAAAAGCACGGATAAACCGTGCTTTTTGATACAATTATAATTACCGAATTATAACCTAAATCCAAAGCTGAAGGCCGACATATCCCCTCCGTTTAACTGAGTTTCCCGGAACAAAGTGTTTAAATCATACCTAAAAAACAGTGTCCCTCTGGATTTATGGCCCAGTTCAGCCGTAAGACCATACTTGAAATTGTTGAGCCCAAAGGAGTCTCTGTCTTTTTCTTTTCCTCCTGAGAATTTTTCCTTCGTATAACCACCTACTCGATAACCCACATAACCACCTACACCAAACTTAACTTTCTGCTTTTTTAGCCCCCAGTTCACCATCACTGGAAAATTCAAATGAGGAACGACAAACTTACTAAACTTTGTTTCTCTTTCATTTTTTACAAATGCCATTTGTCCCTCTTCGTACTGAAGTACATTGCTATTCTTTAGAACGAAGTTGTGCCATGCAAACTCGGGCCCTAAGCTAAGAACTGTATGTACATTTTTGCCATTGCCAAGTGTTATATTATTCCTGAACGATAAGGCAATATACCTTGATGGCCACATTCTTAATTCACTGAGATGGCTTGGCCCCTCATCCTGCTGATTGGTGTATCCGTTTAAACCTAAATATAAGGCAAAATCACTTTTAGAAAAGAAGCGGCCCGCTTCCTGGCTTGTTTTCGGCCCAGAATTATCCTTAAAGATATTTATGCTAAAACTGCCATCTTTCCCGCCGACACCATCCTTCCCATTCTCCCCATCTTTGCCCTTTTCTCCATAAGGCTCAAAACTTCTAATCTCATCATCTTCAACAACAGTTGGTATAGGCACAAAAGTAATGAAGACCTTAGCCCCTTCTTTGTTTTCTAAAACAAGACTTTCTGTCTTGGATGTTTTCTCTGCCAAAACCACCCAGGCTTTCTCCCGTTCTTCCCGTTCTACATCAAATGCCGTAAGCACCGCATCCAGCGTCATCCCTTCTTTTTCTTTTAAGATACCTGCAAGTGCCCCCAAACCAGCATTTTTTGATTTCACAGAGATTTTCTTAGAAAACCCCTTGTCCACAAACTCAATAACAGTCGAGTCCCCCTGTGCTTGAAACCCAAAGGATTTCACACTAATTAATAAAAGTAATAATAGCTTTTTCATTTTGTAAAATATTCTTTAAATCGGTTAAATCCTTCTTTCAACTGGCGGCCTTCATTTTTCAGAAGACCAGACTCATTTCTCGCAAATTCTGCCCATTGTAACTTTAATTCTTCTTCTTTTTCTCTCACCAAACTCCGACTCTCCTGCTGCTCTACATGTATGTCCGCTTTACCAACCAGATACAAGTCGGTCTGACTTTCTACAATATTAAAGTCCCTTAAATTTGTCTCACTTTCAAGAAGTTGTCTCTTGGGTGTAATGGTAGCCAAACCCTCCATACGTGACAAATCTTCTTTTTCAAATGCTTGTTTCTGTTCCACTTCCTTAGGGCTGTTAGCCAGACTGTTTGTTACTCTTGTACTCTGTCTGTCAACTATCAGCCTTTCTTTACTATCACCTGAAGAGGTCTCAATAGCTTTTTCGTCGGTAGGAGCCACGGATTCATCTCCTTTTATTACGCCCGCCATTGGCTTTGCAAACTCTTCTCTATTCTTTATTGCCACCTCTTGCTCCTTAACCCCAAAATCTTTAACAAGTGCTACCCCTACCAAAATGACCAGGCATGCTGCCGCCGCAAAATACTTCCAAGGAAACACCTTCTTAGTTTGGGATGCCAGCTTCCTTTCAAACAATTGGTTTGCCCGTGCCGAAGGTTTTATCTCAAAATCCTTCAGTTTTTCCGAAAATTTTTGGTCTATCCTATTCATATCTACTGCACGAATTGATTAAATCTTTCTTGTAAAATGCTCCTCGCACGACTCAATTGCGACTTAGATGTTCCTTCCGAAATACCTAATAAACCTGCAATCTCTGAATGTGAGTAGCCCTCTATAGCATATAAGTTAAATACCGTCCTATAGCCCGCAGGCAAGTCCTGAACAAGTTGTAACAAGTCTTCTGCTTCCAAGTTTTCTAGTGGCATATCAGCGATATCTCCTGTTTCCGAAATCTCTACTTCTAATACCTTTTTTGTTCTCAAATACCCCAAAGCTTGGTTTACCACTAATCTTTTACACCAACCCTCAAAACTTCCCTGAAAGTTAAACTGCATACACTTCCCGAAAATCTGCATCATACTTTCTACCATCACATCCTCCGCAGCCATTTGGTCTTTTATGTACCTGCAACAAATCCCCAAGAACTTCCCAGAATACTTTTCATAGAAAGCACGTTGTGCTGTACCATCGCCTTTTATGATGGCTTGGGCTAAATCGTACTCCGTTTTGTAAAGTGGTCGTATCATAAATTTGTTTTCAAATACTAGATGCATTCCTTACTAGGAAAGGTTGCACCACCCCTTATTTTTTTTGAGCGTATTACAATAATAATATTGACGTATCTTTGCAAAACTAAGAGGGAAATATGACAATTCTTGATAAAATAATAGGTAATAAAAGAAGGGAAGTACAGGCTGCCAGGCAGTTAACTCCCTTGGAAGAACTAAAGAAAGCAGCATTTTATGGTCGTGAAACAGTTTCTTTAAAAAAAGCCTTGCTTTCCCAAACTAGCTCTGGAATCATTGCAGAGTTTAAGAGAAAATCTCCCTCGAAAGGGGAAATACACCCTGGTGCAGATGTAAAAAAGATTACAAAGGGATATACAGAAAACGGAGCTGCAGGTATAAGTGTCCTTACCGATACTGACTTTTTTGGAGGAACAAAAGAAGATTTAATTGCAGCAAGGCAAGCGTGCTCATCTACGCCTCTATTACGTAAAGACTTTTTGATAGACATCTACCAAATCCATGAAGCAAAAGCTTGGGGAGCAGATGTGGTTTTGCTCATAGCTGCCAATCTAAATCCGGAAGAAATAGAAATTTTGGGAAAAGAGGCTCATTCTTTAGGACTGGAAGTTCTGCTTGAAATACACGACAAAGAAGAGTTAGACCGAAGTCCACTCAATCACGTAGATATAATCGGGGTAAACAACCGTAACCTAAAGAATTTTGCTGAAAACAATGTGAACGCTTCTTTAGATTTGGTGAAATATCTGCCAGAAAATGTGGTGAGAATATCGGAAAGCTGCATTAGTCAGCCAGAAACCGTGCAACAACTTAAGGCAGTAGGTTTCCAGGGTTTTTTAATGGGAGAAAACTTTATGAAAACTCCGGACCCAGCGTTAGAACTTCAATCGTTTGTGTCGGCCTTATGAGTAAATTAATCAAAGTTTGTGGAATGCGAGATCCAGCTAATATAAAAGCTGTAGCAGAGTTTTCTCCCGATTTCATGGGCTTCATTTTTTACCCAAAGTCACCCCGGTATGTGGGTGAAGACTTTGTTCTGCCCGCCTTACCGACACATATTCAAAAAATGGGTGTTTTTGTAAACGAGTCTTTGGACAAGCTCTTACAGATATCCCAAAAATACAGCCTAGACTATGTGCAGCTCCATGGTGGAGAAAGCCCCGAATATTGTATAGAAATAAAAAAACAGGGTTTAAAAATTCTAAAGGCCTTTTCTATTGATTCAGATTTTGATTTTGGGTCTCTAAAACCCTTTGAAGGCTTAGCCGATTACTTCCTCTTTGATACAAAGGGAGACGGATACGGTGGGCATGGAAAAACTTTTGATTGGAAATTATTAGAGAAATACAATTTCTCCACTCCTTTTCTTATAGCTGGCGGGGTGTCTAATTTTAATATCGGTGTGATAAAAAAACTAAGCTATCCGATGTTAAAGGGTGTGGATGTAAACAGTAAATATGAAATTTCTCCGGCACTTAAGGACACACAAGCCTTAGAAGAGTTATTTTTGGCCGTACGGAGTGAATAAAGTCTATCGTCACCCATCTTTTACAAATTATTATGACAAAATACGCAGTAGACGAACGAGGTTATTATGGAAATTTTGGGGGAGCTTTTATCCCAGAAATGCTTTACCCCAATGTGGAAGAGCTAAGGCAGAACTACCTTCGTATTATGGCAGAACCTGACTTCCAGAAAGAATATCAGCAGCTCCTCCGAGATTATGTAGGCCGTCCCACGCCTTTGTACTTTGCAGAAAGGTTGTCCGAAAAATACAATACACAAGTCTATCTAAAAAGAGAGGATTTGTGCCATACCGGTGCCCACAAAGTAAACAATACTCTTGGGCAAATTCTTTTGGCCGAGCGTTTAGGGAAAAAGAAAATTGTGGCCGAAACCGGAGCAGGCCAGCATGGCGTAGCCACCGCCACCATGTGTGCTCTGAAGGGGCTTGAATGTATTGTGTATATGGGCGAAATCGATATTGAACGCCAAGCCCCGAATGTAGCCCGTATGAAAATGCTGGGTGCAGAAGTAAGACCTGCAAAAAGTGGCTCAAAAACACTTAAAGATGCCACAAACGAAGCCATGAGACATTGGATAAACAATCCTACCGACACGCATTATATCATTGGATCGGTGGTGGGCCCACATCCTTATCCAGATATGGTGGCTAAGTTCCAAGCCGTTATATCTCAAGAAATAAAAAGTCAGCTACTAGAACAAACAGGTTCCGAACTACCGGATTATGTGGTGGCTTGTGTAGGCGGCGGCTCTAACGCAGCCGGCGTTTTTTACCATTTCCTGGACGATGAAAGCGTTAAAATAACTGCGGCCGAAGCCGCTGGTTTAGGAGTAGACTCAGGGAAATCTGCCGCCACAACTTTTCTTGGAAAACCCGGGATTTTGCATGGAAGCAAGAGCTTACTCATGCAAACTACCGACGGACAGGTGGTGGAACCCCACTCTGTTTCCGCAGGTTTGGATTACCCCGGAATTGGTCCTCTACATGCCCACTTGTGGGAAACGGGCAGGGCTACCTTCCTTGGAATTACAGATGCCAAAGCCATGGAAGCGGGTTTTGCTCTTGCCAAACTGGAGGGAATTATTCCTGCTATTGAGTCTTCCCATGCCTTAGCTGCTTTGGATTACCTAAATGCCGGACCATCTGAAAAGGTAGTGGTAGGTCTTTCCGGCAGAGGCGATAAAGATTTGGCAACCTATATGAAATGGATGGGATGATAAAACGGTATCTGCAAAATTCACCTCCGTGGGTGACCACACTTTTTGCAGCGGCTGCCGCATTTTGCACCTATCTTTGTTTTTATTCTTTCCGAAGGGCTTACACGGCCGCCACTTACGATGACCTTTACTTTTGGGGCGTACATTTTAAGATTCTACTGATTACAGCCCAGGTCCTAGGTTTTGCCGTTTCCAAAGGCATTGGCGTAAAGATTGTTTCAGAAATGAAACCCCGCCAAAGAGCAAGGGGACTATTGATTTTTACAGGCATTTCATTGATCTGCATGTACCTCTTTTCAGTTGTTCCAGCTCCTTACAACCTTTTCTTTGTATTCCTGGCAAGCTTACCTTTAGGCTTATTTTATGGTGTAATCTTAGGTTTTTTGGAAGGAAGAAAAAGCACCGATTTTCTTGTAGCCGCTTTAACAGCCTCTTTTATTGTCGGTTCTGGTTTTGCTAAATCCGTCGGGAATTGGGTCTTACAGAACCTTTCGGATAAGGAACTCCAAATGCCTTTTCTGGCGGACTTAATCATGTATTTACCCTTACTTATTTGTGTGTGCCTTTTGGCTCAAGTGCCTCCTCCGGGAGATGCCGACAAGGCTGACCGTGCAGAAAGATTACCAATGAGCAAAAATGAGCGGAAGGCATTTATGAGAGAATTTGGCTTGGGGATGGTCCTTTTTGTGGTTTCATACTGTGTTCTTACAGCTTACCGAGAGTTTCGAGACAACTTCATGCCGGAAATGTTTAAAGAGCTTGGTTTTGCCGCTAAACCTGAGCTTTTTACCCAAACCGAGATTCCAATTGCCATTGCTATCTTACTCATAATGGCAGGCATGCAGTGGGTGAAAAATCACCGTAAAGCATTTAACATTATTCAGGGGTTACTGCTGTTTGGTGCGATAATAATTGCGGTTGGCACTTTACTTTTCCAGACAGGTTATCTTAGCCCAATTATATGGCTGGTGACAGTTGGATTTGGAGCCTATTTAGCTTATTCCATGTGTAATAGCATTTATTTTGAGCGGATGCTGGCCACGTTTAGGTATGTAGGTACGGTAGGATTTATGATTACTCTCGCCGATTATTACGCTTATTTTGGGAGTTTGGGTGTGTTGTTTTATAAAAACTTTTTTCAGCAAAGTATCTCCAACCTTAATTTCTTTGTGGGGATTTCGTATGCTGTAAGTATATCATACTTTTTGCTCGTGTTGTTCTCCGTATTTTACTTTAGGAAGAAAGAAGTACATAAACTGTAGCAAAAAAAGGCCGCCTTCCGGCAGCCCCTTCAACTATTTCTTTTCAGAAACTATTACTTTTTATCGGTAGAATCTGTTTTACTTTCCGATTTTTTTTGGTTGTTTTTATAGTCTTCGTTCAGACCTTTCAATACTTCCTGGGTAATATCTAAATCTTCTTTTGCATAAAGTACTCCGCCACCTTTAGAATAGCCAATCACCATGTCATACTTATCTGCCTTATTGTATTTGCCCAAGTATTCATTGATTTTGTTTAATAGCTCATCCGTTTTTTTGGCTTGATCTCCTTGAAGATTACCTGCGGCATTTTCTCTATACATCATTATCTCTTGCTCTTTTTTCTGCAAAGCAGCTTGTTGGGTCATCGCCTGTTGTTCCGATAAACCACCTGCTTCTACCCTTCTACGAAAAAGAGCAACTTCATTTTGGAAAGATTGAGCTCTTTTTTGTAGCTCGTTCTCCAAGGCGAAACTCTTATTTTCGAACTCTTTAACTACATCTTTATAATACTCATAGTTATTTAATAGGGTGTCCGTATTTACATATACTATCCTACCAGAAGGTTGTCCAGTTGAGCTGCTAGACCCTTCTTTTTTATCACATGCCAAAAGAGCTACTCCTAAGCCCAAAAACAGAACAAATATTTTTTTCATTTATAAAGGATGATTAATTAAAAAGTTCGCAAATATAAACATTTATAAATAAATAGCTTGTAATCCAAAAAACTCTTTCAAACTACTATCTCCATCTCTTAATTACTCCAATATCAAGCCCAAAGCTATTTTGCCAGTACTTTCCGGAATCAAAAGCCAAGCCAGTAGAAAATTCATACCCCATCCACCCAAACAGAGCTCGCTGTAAAAAAGAAAACTGTTTAAGATCATCAAGTGACCTCGAATAAGTCCCCATATTCGTACTAGACAGGACATGGGTAGCTAATTGTATACCTCCTACAGAGTATAAAGTTTTTATACTAAACGCCTTGACCCTATTGTTAAAGATGTAATTTTGGTTGGGTTTGTTAATGTCTCCAAAAACTTCCGGGTTTTCACGGTACGGGTTTAAGAGGGGGCTTCCAATAGTTTTTCCTCTATACGTCCAGGCATCTTTATATATACCATTATTAAAATAATTATCTACTCCTCGTAACTCCGGAATATTTCCGTAATAAATAGGACCTCCTTGGTTAGCCGTATACAGGTATTCAAATGTTATTTTCTTTACAGAACCAGACTTGGGTGTAAATGAAATTCCTGTGAGTCCATCGTGAATATTATTCAAGTAAAAAAGTGAGCCGTCTTCAAAAAAACTCTGTCTGTAAATAAGAATATTTAAGTCTTTAAAATCCAATTCTATCCCTACATCAACAGAGCCCAGATGGTTCCCAAACCTATTACCTGCCTCATTTGCCGGAACTCCTGCAAGACTATCCCAGGGAATACCCGTTGCCCCGGAAACACTCGTCCCGTTTATAACTCTCCAATAAGTTTGTAAATCGGTATTATACTTATCTATAAGCTGGTTGCTAATCTGATCAACAAACGGCACCGCTGGCCGACCACCCCACTGCACCTGGTGGTTCATCCCACCTATTACTTTTATCTTCCAATTTGGTTTCCCTAGTTTTAGATATAAACTCTTCTGATGTAGTAATACATTTTTTACCGAATCTCCACTACCCAACCAACCATGGGCAAAATTACCCTTTACTGCTAGTAACTTTCCCTTTCCAAGAGACGTATACTCCGGGATAGAAATATCAACTTTGGGTACAGGTAAGGAGTTTCCCGACCAAATGAAGCTACCCATAGATCCCTCTTTATCAACAATGCCGAAAACTTCTCTACGTCTTCCTGCATATACCTCAAATATCCCTAATTTGGCTTTTGCATAGATTTCGGGTAGTAAAAACTCCGTGCTCTTTCCCACATTTAAATGTGGTTCTATTCCATAGCCGTAGTCAAAAAACTTTTTACCTATCTTGGTACTATCGTAGTCTCTCTTGAGACGGGTATTGATATAAAGAATATTTGACTCTAGAGGAACTACACCAAATTGGTTGCTTCGTAAAAGAAAAGGAGTGTTCTCCGTGCTGAACATCCCCCCTACTTTAGATACAATTTCGGGCTTTTGGGCCCAGAGATTTCCTACGATAAAAGAGAATAATACAGTCCTAAGTAATAATCTTTGCATCTAGTATTTTATAAATAAAGTATCCTTTCTTGAAAATGTTTCTCCAGTGTTTAACACCCCCTGGGATTTTAATGTATACACCCCATTTTTTAGCTTCTGCCCATTTACGACCCCATCCCACTCAAAATCAATATCTTCAAAAGTGGTGACCTTTGCACCCCAACGGTCGAAAACTTCCATTTTAAAGTCCTTTACCATTGATTTCCGTCCGGCAGCCTTTAATAAATCATTATGCCCATCGCCATTTGGAGTAAAAATCTGGGGTAAAAATAGGGAAAATTCTAAGGGAACACGAACAATATTTGAATGGCTGACATTTCCAGCATGGTCTACGGACCTTATTCTAAAGACCGCTTCTTCGTTAATAGCACTATAATCTGGCTGATAAGTACTGGTGCTATTGGGTAAATTGGCCAAGTCTGTAAACGTAGGGACAGCTTCATCTCTTCCCTCCACTATATAACTCTGTGGAGCACTGGGAGAGAAGGGGCTTTCTAAGGTCCATTGGATATCAGGATCATCTAATGAAAGGAAGATAGTACATACCCCAGGAGACAAAAAGGAAGTACTGCCACACTCATCCTTATAAGCAACCTTAAAACACTGACTCTGTAAATTAGGATCAGCACCGCCATATCCAAAAGGGGTAACAGTAGGGGACTTGGCCACCTCAATATACTCTCCACCTACTTCATGATAGAGAAGATACTCTAGTTTAGTTAATGGCCAATTGGAGTTGTCGGTGTAATTTATCTGTATTTCATTGTCCACCGAGGTATACAAGTCTGTTATTGGAGGAACTTTTATGTCCTCCCGTTTTATACACCTTTTTAAGGATAGTGACTTTGCGTCATAAATAGACGCAGAATACAAATCTCTTACAGTAGCCTCTATTTGATAACAATATTCCTTCTGACAATTAATAGGGTCAGTAAAAATCTCAGTGCTGACAATAGGTATATTTGTTTCACTTTCTCCTACCACCTCCCGTATTAGTTGGGTGTTTACCTGCCTCATTCTGAACAGAGGAAGAGAAGGAAGACCGTATATTAAATTGGTATGGTTTTTCCAGTAAATCGTATTGTCATCAATGGTGGTTACAATCGGACGAAGTGGGATAGTGCAAAGGTCAGGGCCGTCATCCGCCCCTCCACAATGATTACGTCTTTCGGCAAAAAAACAATAGGAGTTTGTAGAATCTGGCAAGTCTATAGTAAAAGTGCCTGGCTGATGCCGACCGGACAAGGGGGTATTACGAGGGTCGTTTGCTCCAGTGTACATAAATACTTCATAGCCGTCTGTTGTATGCGATCCTTTTAAGGTAAGCTCCACTTTTGTAGGACTAAGCATCTCCAACTTCTCGACCTGTACCCTATGAGGATTTAGCGTAGGAAGTGTCACCGTTTCTGTCTTCGAGCAAATCTTTGTCCCTGCGGCATCTACCGCAAAAACCTCCAATGTAGCTGGGGGAATAATAGCTTGAGGTGGAGCATCAAGTGGTAAGCTGGCATAAGGAACACTTACTTCCGGATAATTTCCAAGTTTATACTTAATTGTAAAACCAGGAATCTCGGCTTGTTTTGTTATCTGTACACCCACCTCAAAGTTACATTGGCTGTAGCTAAATTCTATATTGGGTCTTACGGTCACATTTTTGCAAGCCCACATATCTTTCCCATTTTTTTTCCCGTATTGCAAAATGGTATAGGTGGTTGTTTGGTCACTTATGCTACGCAAAACATCGCTGGTATTTGCACTTCCCCGAAGGGTTTGTCCATTGTAATTAAAATCATAGCGGATGTCTGTGCCTCCAGACAAATCTCTGACCTGAACTGTCATAGGAGAGCAACCAGAGGTCACACCCCCTATAATCTCGAAATCTCCCCTTTCTGCCCCAGCAGGTAGATTATCACATACTCCTTGGGCAATAGCTCCCCTGTAAACTAACAAAACAAAGCATGCCAGTACATAACAAAAATTATGTCTAAGGGAGTTTTTCACTCTGCACAGATTTTAAAACAGGGTACTAAAATAAGAATACTATTTCATTAATAGCTAATAAAATTATTTAATGGTAACGTTTCTTTCGGCTTGGCTTACCCCTTCTTTGCGGAGCGGCTTTGCTTTTTATGTCTTTACCAGAAACAGAAATTAACGTTAACTCTATGCTTCTTTTCTCTATATCTGTGTTTTTTACTTTCACTTCCACTGCATAACCAAAGCCTATAATGGTTCCTGTTTTGCGGCCCACTACACGGAAATTATCCGCGTCATACTCATAGTAATCGTCGTTTAAGTCGGCCAGACGCACCATTCCTTCACTACCAGTATTTTCTATTTCTACAAAAATACCAAAATCTGCAACTCCAGAAATCACCCCTCTAAATACTTCGTTCCGAGACTGGTAACTCATGTACTCCACTTGCTTATACTTAATAGACGCCCTTTCTGCTTCCGACGCCAACTTTTCCTGATCGGAACTATGTTTACATTTATCTTCAAAATCTTCGGTTTTCAGACTTTTGCCTCCATCCAGATAGTGTTGTAACATCCGGTGAGCCATCACATCGGGATAGCGGCGGATGGGCGATGTAAAATGAGAGTAATGATCAAAAGCCAATCCGAAATGCCCTAAATTCTCTGTCGAGTACCGTGCCTTAGACATGGTTCTTACAGCAAGAGACTCCAGTACATTTTGGATAGGTTTACCTTCAATCTCAAACATGAGGTTATTTAGAGATTTCGACAAGGACTCTACCGACGAGGTCTTTATCGTAAAGCCCATTTTGGCAGCAAACTGAGCAAAAGTCTCCACTTTTGATGGATTGGGCGGTTCATGAACCCTGTACACCATAGTATAAGGATCTTCATTTTTGGGTCCTTTGCTAAAAACAAAGGTTGCCACTTGCTTATTGGCCAGTAACATAAACTCTTCTATAAGTTTATGTGCGTCTTTTCTCACTTTCTGGTAAATTCCAGTTGGCTTTCCTGTTTCATCCAAATGAAATTTAACTTCATTGGTTTCGAAGTTAAAGGCACCACTTTTAAACCGTCTATCCCGAAGAATATGTGCTAAAGCGTTTAGATTTTTTAAAACTGGCTCATACGTTTCATCGGGTTTTCCATCCAGCACTTCCTGAGCTTCTTCATAAGCAAACCTCCTGTCTGAGTGAATGATACAACGCCCAAACCATTGTGATACTACCTCCGCATTGGGGTTCATCTCAAAAATAGCGGAGAACACCAATTTATCTTCGTTTGGCCGTAATGAGCACAGATTATTAGAGAGTCTTTCGGGAAGCATGGGAATAGTCCTATCTACCAAGTACACCGAAGTGGCCCTACGGTAGGCTTCCTCTTCAAGTCTTGACCCTGGTGTTACATAATGTGACACATCGGCTATATGTACCCCAATTTCGTAATTGCCACTCTCTAAATGTTGGAAACTTATGGCATCGTCAAAGTCCTTAGCGTCTTCGGGGTCAATAGTGAAGGTCAACACCTCACGCATATCCCTTCTTTTCTTTATTTCTTCTGCCGTGATTTCCTCCGGTATCGCCTCTGATTCTGCCACAACATCTTTCGGAAATTGCACCGGTAAACCAAACTCGGCCATGATAGCATGCATTTCGGCGTTATTATCTCCCGACTGGCCCAGCACCGAGGTCACAATCCCAGAACCTTGTATACCTTGATTTGGAAAAGTGGTAAGCTCTACAATCACTAGGTCATTGGTAGTGGCTCCAAGAGCCTTATCTTTCGGAATAAAAATGCTGTCACTAAAACCCTTAACGTCGGGCTGTACCAAAGCATAATTAGGAAAAACCTTAATTTTTCCTACAATATCCGTCCTTCCTCTAGAAACTATTTCTATTACCTCGCCTTCCGGATTCTTATTGTTTCCTTTGGCTTTTGTTATTTTAACTCTTACCGTATCGCCATCCAAAGCCCCATACATATCACTTTTAGATACGTACACGTCAGCTTGCTCCGTATCATACCTTATAAAACCAAAGTTGGGGTTAACAAAGTCTACTTTACCTACAACTTCACTAGTCTTTTGTGTAATAGAGAACGTTGTCTCTGTATTACGGAAAAGTTTCTTTTCATCTACCAAGTCGTCTACCAGTAACCTTGTAAACATCTGGCTGGTTTCGTCTTTTACGGATAAGTGTGTGTACAGGTCTTGCAAGCTTCCCGCAGACTTCTTAAAAAAGTCCAGGATCTCTTGTTTCTCTGCTTTAATTCTCGATTTTTTAATTCTTTTGCCCATCTAGCGTTTTATTTTAAGTTCAAAACTATTAGCCCAAAAGGCTTTACAGTTACTTTATCTTGGTGTAGGGTAGTGCTGTGCGAAGAAAAGAGGATCTCCTCTATTTCTAAATCCATGTCTATTGTTTGGGGGTATTTAGAAACATTTTGTAAAACTAACAGGTTTTCTTCCCCCTTGGTTCTCCTGAAAGATATAACGAACGGATTTCTACTATCATGCCTTTGGAGGCTGGAATGGGAAAACTCTTTTAATGCCTCACTAGATTTACGGAGATGAAGGAGTTTTCTGTAGTGATTAAAAACCGAGTTCTTCTCGGCCGATTGCACAGAGAGCGGTATTAGTTTTTTCTCCGTACTGTATCTGTCTCTTTGCCAACGCGTGCGAAACCAGTCGTTTTCCAGGTAATTCCAAATAAAAGGTTCTCGTAAATGCCGGTCTGGCTTTTTCCCTTGGGTACCGAGCTCTTCTCCATAATATATGAAGGGTAAACCTGGCAAGGTCATCAAAAGATTAAGGGCTGCTTTAATTTTTGCTTTATTGTTTTTAAGGACAGAAGCTATTCGCTCTTGGTCATGATTTCCTAAAAATGTGGCATCAATAAACCCAGGGTTTGATTGGGAATAAATACGATATGCTGCAAGAAGCTTTTCTACCAGATTTCGGACATCTTGTTCCTGGATAAGCGTTTCCCGGATGTCATAGCACAGTTCGAAATTGAAGTTAGAGTCTAGTCCTTTATAAAAAGGTGCCACTTCTTCCGGCTCTCCCCAAACCTCCCCTACCAAAAACACTTCCGGAAAATCCTTTTTGAGCTCATCCTTTAATGCTTGCCAAAACTCGGTATTTTTTTCAATAGGAACCCAGGCAGGATAAAGGTGTTTGGCTGCATCAAGCCTGAAACCATATACCCCTTTTCTAAGCCAAAAACGGGCAATCTCAAGAATTTCTATTCTTGTTTGTAAATTCTCTAGGTTCAAGTCTGGCATAGTTGGAGAAAAAACACCGTAGTATTTCTCTGTGTTTCCCAACTTTTTATGCCAAGGTTTAATAATCCCCGTGTCAGCACTGGCTGTCCTGTTTTCCAATCCTAAGTCCCTTATCTGCTTTGAGGTCTTCCACAAATAATAATGCCGGTAGCGGTTTTGTGTATCTTTTTGTGCCCCTATAAACCAAGGGTGCCTATCCGAGGTGTGGCTCACCACTAAATCAAGCACCACTTTTATGTTATAGGAGGCCGCCACTCTCACTAACTCATCAAAATCCTCCATAGTGCCGTATTCCGGAGCAATCTGGTAATAATCCTGTACGTCATACTTATGATATGAGGGCGACAAAAAAATGGGGGAAAGCCAAATCCCCTCTACCCCCAAATATGCCAAATATTCCAGCTTATGAGTTATCCCCTTTAAGTCTCCGATTCCATCCTGGGAGTAATCGGAAAAAGACCTTACAAAAATCTGGTAGAATATACTAGGTGTTGGATTCAAACTAATCTTCTTTTAAATAGTTTATGCAAAAGTAAAACATTATAGCAAACTAGAAAATGCAGGTTTTAACCTAGCTTATACTACAGAGATATTATAGAATCGAAACTCTACAAAATAGAAGTAAAATACCGAGAAACGCATAATCAACTATGATTTTGGAGGTATTATAGCTTATATGAAATAGTATTTTGGTGCAGTAGAAGAGCTAATCCATAATTTTGGTTTAAGAGAATTTAGAATCCCTTATTTATAAAAAAGTGTTTATTTTGGAAAACCTTTCCAACCATTTACCCAATACTTTGGTCTTTGATGAAAAGGGTAAAGGGTGAAATTTGGTGGTGGGATGCTTTTATGTGCCCACCACACAAATTCTCTAAACGATTTTTACAATGCAAAAGATTATCAGCTATCTGCTTCTTTTTTCTCTACTGTCTTGTTTAGCAGATGACGGTGCAGAAAATCCCCAATACAATGGCCCGCAAGGACCTGCCTCTGCCGACTTTACAGGGGAAAGTGTAAAGCTCCTAAAAGGAGTTTGGCGTTTAGATGCGTATGAGACCGCCAAAATTACAACTGAAAATGTTTTATTAGAATTTAAAACACAGAAAACAGCAAGTAACAAATATGTACTCAGTGGTATACTTCCTGTGAACTTTGTAGAGGCGGGATATAGCTTAGCTTACACCAACGAAATCACAATAGACAATATATCCACTACAAAAATTAATGGCTCAGCGGCAGAAAGGGCTTTTGAGGAAGATTTCTTGAAACGACTAGGCGGAGTGCAACTTTTTGCCTTCCGCGAAAACACTCTAATACTTAGTAATAGAGCAGGTATGCAAATGTATTTTGTTTTAAAATAAATAGTTATGAAAAAAATTGTAGTAGTATTATTTATGCTTTGTGTCGGATTCTCATGTTCAGACAATGTGGTTCCTAATGTAGAGGATGCTTCTGTCCCTGCCAGTTTTTCAAAAAAAACCAGCTCTTTTGCTTTTGATTTCTGGAAGGCATTTGATAAAGATGCTGAAGGTTCCTATTTCCTTTCTCCATTAAGTCTAAATATCGCTTTGGGAATGCTTCTTAACGGTGCTGAAGGTGAAACAAAACAAGAAATACAAAATGTTTTAGGCTTTTCTGATGCAGATCTCCCACAAATAAATGCAACCTACCAGGAGCTGATATCCAAACTACCTAAGGTAGACCAAAAGGTAACCAATACCACCGCCAACTCCGTTTGGTATAGAAATGAATTCGCTATAGATCCTGCTTTTTTAGGAAACCTTAAGACCAACTTCTATGCCCAAGCCTATCCAGAAGACTTTAATAACCCAACAACGGTAGACAAAGTTAACCAGTGGGCAAAGGATAATACGAATGGTAAAATAGAGAAAGTAATTGAGGAGATAAGCAGCAATACTATTATGTTTTTACTTAATGCTCTCTATTTTAAAGGAGACTGGACCACCCAGTTTAACAAAGAATATACAACAAAGGGGGAATTTCGCGGTGAAAAAACTACTGCACCAACAGATTTCATGAATGGAAAAGAGAAATACAAGTTTGCTAAAACAGATGGCTACCGTATAGTAGAATTACCTTATGGAGATAAAAAGTACTCTTTTATAGCCATTATGCCGGAAAAAGGAACTGTAGGTAACCTCGTACAATCTTTCGATCAAGAAAAATGGGATGCAGCCCTTGCTAGCTTAAAAGAACAAAAGGTGCAGGTTATGCTGCCTAAACTAAAACTGGAGTCTAGCGAGATGCTTAGTGCTACCCTTAACCAAATGGGCATCAAAAAGGCTTTTGAGCCGCAGGGAGCCAACCTTACTGGAATCTCGAAAAGTGGACAATTATCGGTAGGTTTTGTTAAACAAGATACTTACGTGGCACTTGATGAGCAAGGAACAGAAGCCGCCGCTGTTACCTCTATCGGTATTGTGGTTACAAGTGTAGGGGAAAATCCAGAGCCTTTTGAAACGTTCCTTGCAGATAAGCCATTTATTTTTGCCATTTTAGAAAAGACATCCAACACCATACAGTTTATAGGGAAAGTTACAGACATGTAAGTTGCCTTTGGAGTAGTTTTTTTTGAAAATTCTTTCATGTTTACTTTCAAGATATTAAGTGTTTATTCGAAGCCCCATTAAAGATTTTTGGGGCTTCTCTCCAATTATTTTTTGGAAAGAAGAATCTTTGGCCGTACCTTTGCACTTCTATTTTCAGAATAGGGTCTCGTGGCCGAGAGGCTAGGCAGAGGTCTGCAAAACCTTCCACAGCGGTTCGAATCCGCTCGAGACCTCAAAAACGCAAGTCACTTGGCTTGCGTTTTTTTGTTTACTTTTGTGATATGCTCCGTATCCCTTCCCAAATACAGACCCAACCTTTTGAGTCCCTCAAGTTCAGGGAAAACACCTTTGTGGCATTCAGGAGTAACCTTTACCCTTTTAGTAACCAGGTTTTTTTTGAGGAAAACACCTTAATTTACATTCTGGAGGGAGATAAGATTTTTCGGTCTCAGAAATCGGAGTATTACGTGCAAAAAGGAGATTTACTCTTCGTGCGAAAAGGTTTCAACCTGCTTTCGGAGTCTACCAACAAGAGCTACAAAAGCCTTATTTTCTTTGTAGGGAGTACAATAATCAAAGACTTCATTAATCAAAACCAAGATATCCTCCAGTCTGGCCAAGCTACACACTCCCCTTCTTGGGTTTTAAGAATGGAGTCAGACGAAACCTTTTCTAAATACACAGAGTCTATTTTAGCGTATTTTAAAACCGAAACTCCCTACCTCCACCAGTTTCTGATGTTAAAAGCCCAGGAGTTACTACTCCATCTTTTAAACATTGACAAGGCGGGGAGCTTTAAAAGATTCTTGCTGGAAAATTATACCGAGAAAAAAATAGACCTCGGTTTTATTCTCAACACCTATTACAAACAAAACCTCACGCTAGCAGAACTGGCTAAACTCTCAGGCCGAAGCCTCTCTGCTTTCAAAAGAGATTTTAAGGAAATGTATCCGGAGCCCCCCGCAATCTGGATTCGAAACCGCCGGCTAGAACAAGCCCATTTCCTGCTTGAGAACAAATGGGGAAACATAGGAGAAGTAGCCACAGAAGTAGGCTATGCTTCGGTTTCGCTTTTTATTAAGAACTACAAAGAAAAATATGGGACCACTCCCAAAAAATCTCAGTAATACGCCATCTCTGGAAATATTTTACCGTTCAAATAAAAAACGGTATCCTCAAATATATAATGTACTAAAATTGCACGTCGCTTCCGGATACCGAGAAACTTTAATAATATGAAATCATTACAGGTACTTTTTCTAATGCTATTTTCCAGCGGTCTCTTTGCCCAAACGGGGAATAGCTATACGCTCAAAGATTGCATAGAATATGCATTGCAGAATAACCTCACAGTGCGGCAGTCGCAGGTAGAGGTAGAAAACCAAAGCTTAATCTTAGACCAATCAAAAGCCGCCCTATTACCAACTCTGAACGGATTTATGGGAGGTAATGCAAACACAGGTCGGAATATTGACCCTTTTACCAATGGTATCGTAACACAAACCATAGGAACCAATAACATGGGTTTAAGTTTAAGCCTTCCTATTTACCAAGGAGGACGGAACCGAAACACTATAGACCGCAATAAATTACAGGTAGAAGCTAGTAATCAGGACCTCGTAACCCAAAGAAACAATATCGCACTTGAAGTTACAGTTGCTTACCTTAATGTACTATCGTCAGAGGATCTCATTGAAGTAAGCAAAAGACAGTTGGAGGTAACCGAACAGCAATATGACCGTACGGCCAAACTAGTGAAAGCTGGTGCCGCTGCAGAAACTCAACTTTTTGACTTAGAAGGACAAAAGGCAAACGACGAGCTCAACCTTATCAATGCAGAAAATAGCAGACAGTCAGCTTTTTTGGCACTCACTCGTGCCATGAATGCTCCTATCGAACTTATGTTTAGCCTGGTTAAAAGCGAAGTTCCTGAACCGGAAATGCTTGCTCGTGAGAGTTCTCCCGCCGCCATCTACAGTACAGCTATAGGTTTTTTGCCAGAAGTTAAAGCAGGATTGCTCCGCAAAAAAGCATCAGACGTAAACATAGCTATGGCCAAGAGTCTGGGTCTCCCTACCTTATCATTTAATGGTTCATGGGGAACGGCCTTCTCAAGTGTTGCAAGGAGGATGGGGGAAACCACTACTACTACCCAGCAAATACCCGTTTCAGCCGAGTTCCAAGGGCAAACCATCCCTTTTATAATTAACATGCCAAGCAGTAGTTACACGACTGAGCCAATTCCGTATTTTTCGCAGTTAGGCAATAACCAAAACTACAGCTTCGGGCTTTCGCTTAATGTTCCTATTTTTAATAGGTTTAACGTAAAGTACCAAACACAAACGGCCCAAATCCAGAAGAAACAAGTAGAGTTGCAAAACGACATAGTACAACTACAAATAAAACAAAGGATAGACCAGGCCTACATAGATATGCTTAACGCCCAAAAGAAATATGGAGCTACTATTACCCAGACAAATGCCCTGGAAAAAGCGTTTGTAGCCGCGGAGAAAAGATACTCAGCAGGAGCAGGTAACTTTGTGGACTACAATTTGGCCAAGACAAATTTAGACCGTGCCAAAACCAACCTTGTTCTGGCCAAGTACGACTATATTTTCAGAATCAAAATTTTAGATTTTTACCAAAATAAACCTCTTGAATTCTAAGAAGAGTATTAAATAAACAGTCTTATGAAAAAGAAATCGAATAAAGTATGGTGGATAATCCTTGGAGTTATCGTGGCTTTTATAACGTTTATGGTAATCGGAAAAAAGGCAGGCTGGATTGGTGCCGAAAAACCTACGCAAGTAGAGCTGTCTAAAGTGGTTTCCGGAGACCTAACTCAGTTTGTTTCGGCCTCTGGAAAAGTGCAGCCAGAAGTAGAAGTGAAAATATCTCCCGATGTGCCTGGAGAAATAATTGGCCTATACGTAAAAGAGGGAGACTCTGTACAAAAAGGGCAATTGCTACTCCGTATACAGCCAGAAAACTATATATCAGGTGTAGAAAGATCTAAAGCCGGAGTAAATCAGTCTAAGGCCTCTGCGGAGCAAACAAAAGCGGCTATAGCCAGAGCAGAGTCTCAACTGGTAAGAGCACAGGCTGAGTTTGAACGCCAAAAGAAACTTTTGGATGACAAAGTGGTTTCTTTATCTGATTTCCAAACTGCAGAAGCCAACCTCTTGGCTGCAAAACAAGATTTAGCATCTGCAAAAGCAAACTATGACGCAGCCCGTTTTGGTATCAGCAGCTCCGAAGCAGCCCTTAAAGACGCTTCTGAAAACCTGAGAAAAACTACCATTTATGCTCCTGTGAGCGGAATTGTATCTAAACTAGCAGTAGAATTAGGAGAAAGAGTTGTGGGAACTTCTCAAATGGCAGGTACAGAGCTTTTGAGAATTGCCAATCTCAATAATATGGAGGTACGAGTAAATGTAAACGAAAATGACATTATCCGTGTAGATCTTGGCGATACCGTAATTGTGGATGTAGATGCTTACACAGACCAAAATAAGAAATTTAAGGGCGTGGTAACACGTGTAGCCAATACGGCCTTAGGTAGTGCCGTAGCTGCCGCCGGTAGCAACAGTACAGAAGCAGTTACGGAGTTTGAAGTGCGTATTAAAATTCTTCCGGAGTCCTATCGCGAACTAGTTGGAAATGGAACAAAGAGAAAATATCCATTTAAGCCTGGTATGACGGCAACTGTAGATATTATTTCGGAACAAAAAAGTGCAGTACTACAAGTGCCTATTTCTGCCGTCACTACGAGGAGTGCTAAACCAACAGAAGAAGTGAAAGATGACGATGATTTTGGTGCGATAAAGGAAGAGCCTATATCAAAACAAAGACCAAAAGAAATTGTTTTTGTGTTTGAAAACGGAGTGGCTAAAAAACGTGAGGTAACTACAGGTATAACGGACATTACCAAAGGAACCATAGAAATCTTGTCTGGTCTTAAAGCTGGCGAACAGGTAATAAGCGGGCCATTTGTAGAAGTGTCTCAAAGGCTGGAAGATGGCAAAATGGTAAGTGATAAAAATGCGAAACCAGCCGATAAGAAAACCGAGGCAAAGAAGAAATAACAATTTTTGACAATAACCAGAACGGCTTCTCCTCGGAGAAGCTGTTTTGTTATAGAGCCCTTGAACAAATCAGGGTAAAAATGATACATTTAACAGCCCAATATTTGGGGATAAGTATGGCTGCTAGCAATACCCAAATAATTTTAATATTTTTGTGTCTAATAAAATAAAGCTATGGCATTTTTTGGCTTATTCGGAAAAGAGAAAAAGGAAACTCTAGATAAGGGATTAGAGAAGTCTAAAGCCAGTATCTTCGATAAAATATCGAAGGCCGTACTAGGCAAGTCTAAGGTAGACGAGGAAGTGCTTGATGAATTGGAGGAAATCCTTATCAGCTCTGATGTGGGGGTGGAAACAACGATAAAGATTATCAGGAGAATAGAAGCACGTGTAGAGCAAGATAAATATACCTCTACTGACGAGCTTGATCGTATATTGCGTGAGGAAGTGGCTGCCCTGCTAAGTGAAAACCACTCGCAAGATGTAACCAACAGTTTTGAAACCGAGCATCTACCAAAGCCCTATGTACTTATGGTGGTAGGAGTAAATGGAGTAGGAAAAACTACTACTATTGGTAAACTGGCTCATAATTTCCAAAAAAATGGTAAAAAGGTAGTTCTTGGAGCTGCGGATACTTTCCGTGCTGCGGCGGTGGATCAACTTAAACTTTGGGGCGAAAGAGTTGGCGTGGAGGTAGTAGACCATGGTATGAACACAGACCCCTCTTCTGTAGCCTATGACGCTATAAAAGTGGGTGTAGAGAAAAACGCCGATGTAATCATAATTGATACTGCCGGACGCTTACATACCAAAGTAAACCTGATGAATGAGCTAAGAAAGATCAAACGTGTGATGCAAAAGATTCTTCCTGAAGCACCTCATGAGGTGATGTTGGTCTTGGATGGAAGTACAGGACAAAACGCCGTTATTCAAGCTAGAGAGTTCACCAAAGTAACAGACGTAAACTCACTAGCCATTACCAAACTAGACGGAACAGCAAAAGGCGGAGTTGTGATTGGGATTTCAGACGAGTTTAAGATTCCTGTTAAATATATTGGGGTTGGAGAAAAAATGGAAGACCTGCAAGTATTTAATAAAATGGCGTTTGTAGAGAGTTTGTTCAATAAATAGTATGCCTACTAAGATTACTCTCATCTACGGTCACCCAGATAAAGAGAGCTTTTCTTTTGCTTTGGCTGAGGCCTACAAAAAAGGAGCGGTAGATGCCGGTGCAGAAGTGCAAGAGATTATTCTTGCTGACATGGAGTTTAACCCAAATCTTCAGTATGGGTACAGAAGACGTACAGAACTGGAGCCCGACTTACTTGCCGCTTGGGAAAAAATACAATGGGCAGACCATCTGGTTTGGGTTTATCCGGTTTGGTGGGGTTCCATTCCCGCTCTCTTAAAAGGATTTATAGACCGCCTTTTTCTTCCCGGATTTGCATTTAAAAAGAGAGAAAACTCACTTTGGTGGGATAAGCTCCTTACTGGTAAAACGGCCCGAATAATTTCTACCCTAGACCAACCCGTCTGGTATTATTGGTTGGTGTATAGGCAACCCAGTAATAACGCCATGAAGAAACTCACACTAGAGTTTTGCGGAGTAAAGCCTGTAAAAGTAACTACAATAGGGCCTATTCGTTTATCCAAAGATGAGTTCCGCAAAAGGTGCTTAGCTAAAATTGAGAGGCTGGGCTTCAAGCAACTGTAAGCACGTGGCAATAAGGCCTGACAAAGTCTTATTTTTTCCTAATAACCCCCAAAACCCGTTTCCTTTGCTATAAACTTTGAGCTACGAGTTTTTTATTTTATGAGAGTACTAATATTTTTAAGTGTTTTCCTTTTTTCATTCCAGAACACAAAGCCCGCATACCATGTAGTCAGAAGTGTAGTAGATGGCGATACCATTTGGGTAACAGACAGCTCCCAAAAGAGGGAGAAAATACGCCTGATAGGAATGGATGCACAAGAAGTGAGAAATTCAGCAAAAAAGAAAAAAGGACCGTACGGAATACAAGCAAAAAACTACTTGTCTAAATTAGTCCTGAACAAAAAAGTGAGGTTAGAATACGATGTACGAAGAAGGGACCAATATGGCCGTACATTGGCGTATGTTTATCTGGAAAATGGACTTTTTGTAAATGCCGATTTGGTAAAAAAGGGATATGCCGTGGTGCAAACCGTAAGCCCAAATGTTAAACATGCAGAACGTTTTTACCTCCTTCAGCAGGAAGCCCGCACAAAAAAACTTGGGCTTTGGAAGGGAACCTACTAGATTTTTCTCTTGAGTTCGAAGCTGGTTCCTAGGTAGACTTTCCGCACCATTTCGTCTGCCGCTAACTCCTCTGCTGTACCATGTCTAAGGATTTTACCTTCGAAAAGTAAATAAGCTCTGTCTGTAATAGAAAGGGTTTCGTTTACGTTATGGTCAGTGATTAAAATACCAATATTTTTGTGCTTTAGTTTTGCTACAATAGTCTGTATTTCTTCTACAGCTATGGGGTCTACCCCTGCAAAAGGTTCATCTAAAAGTATAAACTTAGGATCCACTGCCAAAGCTCTGGCTATCTCTGTACGTCTTCTTTCGCCGCCAGAAAGCACCACGCCTTTGCTTTTACGTACATGGCTTAAACTAAACTCCTCCAGAAGTTCCTCTGTTTTTTGCCGTCTTTGCTTAGCATTTAACTCTGGCTTAGCCAGTTCCATAACGCCAATTATGTTTTCCTCCACAGTGAGGTCACGAAAAACCGAAGCTTCCTGAGCAAGGTAACCTACACCTTGTTTGGCTCTTTTATACATCGGGAGCTTGGTAATGTCTGTATCATCAAGCCAGATTTTACCCGAGTTTGGCTTTACTAAACCTACCGCCATGTAAAAAGAAGTTGTCTTGCCTGCTCCGTTAGGACCAAGAAGTCCCACAATTTCTCCTTGAGACACCTCGTAACTTACGTGGTCATTTACCAGTCTTTGGCCATATTTTTTGACCAGGTTTTCAGTCCGTAGTACCATTGCTTATCTATTACTAAACTCTCTACAAAAGTATTGAACTATTTGCTTCAAAACAGCATAATTTGAGCTTTTAAGTTTCCTTTAGTGTTAGAGTTGTAAGGAAAGTATCTGAAATACAGCTTCTGACTATAGTAGTCCTGTCTGAAATCTATGTCCACCTTGCCCTTTGTCAAAACCCTACTCGAGTACATTGAAGAGGTTGTACTTGAGTTGAAAAGGGACTTTCTTGACGGAGCCCATACTATTTTTACACTATCTGTAAGTTGCCCTGTAATTCGAACTCGCACCGTGTGTGTAGAACGACTTACTGTAACACTATCTAAGTACTCTTGCTGAACATCAGTAATATTCGCTGATAGTTTGCCTGGCCACATTTCATATAAAATGCCACACATTGTGAGTGCAATTACAATTGCAAAAAACAAAAGATATTTGGCCATTTAGTTTTATCTTGAATATTAACAACGTTTAGTAATGTATTGAATACAACCTTAGTTATCGGTAGAAAACTTAATATCCCTAATAAAAAGCTGCAAGCTTGTTTGCCCCCGGAAGTTATTCTCTTCTAACGAATACGCCATAGAAAACATTTCTCCTTTTTTTATTCTTTCGTAAAAAGCCTCGGCCATGCCAAAACCTATTGCCGGAAAAACTACTCCCGTTTCTTTATCTGTCACATCCACCTTCAAGTGCTTTTCTTTCAAAACACGAGGTTCTGAAGATGCCACTAGTCCATGCGACACAAATATAGGCTGCATATTTTGTGTCGCAAAGGGTGACATCTGTTTCATAATCCTATAAAACTTGGCTGAAAGGTCTGCCAAAGATAACTCCAAATCTATATTTACCACAGGGATAAGTTGGGCTGGTGTAATCCGGCTGGCCACAACTTCATCAAAAGCCCTTTGGAACTCCGCCAGTCTTTCGGTTTCTATAGTCATCCCTGCTGCATGTGTATGCCCTCCAAACTGTATGAGATAGGAAGCACAAGCTTCCAAAGCACTGTACAAGTCAAAACCCGCTACAGATCTTGCTGAGCCCGCCGCTGTACCATCACCCGATTTCGTGAAAATAATAGTTGGTCTGTAATAACGCTCTATACATCTGGATGCCACTATTCCAATAACTCCTTTATGCCACGTCTCTTTGTATAGTACCGTACTTTTTGCTTGGTTTAACAACCATCCATCTGACTCTATCAAAGCAAGGGCTTCATGAGTAATCTGCTCGTCTAACCCCTTTCTTTCAGTATTGTGTGCCTGTATTTCATACGATAGCTTAACCGCATCTTCATAGTCCTCACTTAATAAAAGCTCTACTGCCGCTTTAGCATGACGTAACCGCCCTGCTGCATTTATTCTTGGCCCCAAGGTAAAAACTACGCTCTCTATGCTCATTTCACCACTAAAACCAGCCACTTCTTTCAGAGCTTGTAAGCTCGTTCTTGGGTTTTCGTTCAGCTTCTTAAGTCCATAATAAGCAATAACCCGGTTTTCTCCTGTTATAGGTACTATATCTGCGGCTATACTCACCACCGCCAAATCTAAGTACGCATAAACCTCCTCTAGGTCTATCCCATTTTTTATAGAATAGGCCGTCATAAATTTTAAACCAACCCCATTTCCCGTAAGCTCTTTGTACGGATAGGGACAATCCGCCCTTTTGGGGTCTAAAACAGCAACTGCCGAAGGTAATTCTTCTCCAGGTTCGTGGTGGTCACAAACTATAAAATCAATCCCCAGAGATTTTGCGTACTGTATTTTGTCTACAGATTTGATACCACAATCTAAACATATAATAAGGCTTATACCACTCGTATGGGCAAAGTCTATCCCCTGCGTAGATACACCATAGCCTTCTTTGTAGCGGTCCGGATTATAATAAACTACGTTTTTATGTCGCTCCCGAATAAAGCTATACACCATAGCCACCGCAGTGGTTCCGTCTACGTCGTAGTCTCCGTAAACCATGATGTGTTCCTCCGTGGCTATTGCTATGGTGAGTCTATTTACGGCCAAATCCATGTCTTTCATTAAGAACGGATCATGGAGGCCGGAAAGTCCGGGCCGGAAAAAGTCTTTTGCATTCTCAAAAGTCTGGATGCCCCTTTGCCACAAAATTGTGGCGAGGCTTCCAGAAATGTTTAGTTCTGAGGAAAGTGCCTCTACTACACCCGCTGAACCCTCATCTTGAGGTCTTGGTTTATATTGCCAATTTTTTTTCAAACAATATATTTATTTATGATAAATGGCATAAAAATTGTTACAAAATAAAAGCAGGCAGAAAGGTCTGCAATCGCTAAATTTGTCGGGAGAGAAAGAGTTTTACTCTTTCTGAACCCCATTATAAAATGATACCTGATACCTCTGTTTCTGGAGATATCTTTTTAACTAAGCCTTGTAAAACTTTACCGGGGCCACTTTCTATAAAGATAGTGGCTCCGTCAGCTGTCATGTTTTGAACAGTCTGGGTCCACCTAACTGGTGCTGTCAGCTGAGCTATTAAGTTACCTTTTATCACTTTTACGTCTGCAGAAGGTTGTGCATCCACATTCTGATATATCGGACATATTGGTGTTTTAAACTCTGTTTCTTCTATTGCTTTTGCTAATTCTTCCCTTGCAGGCTCCATTAATGGGGAATGGAATGCTCCGCCTACAGGAAGAACCAACGCTCTTTTTGCTCCAGATTCTTTCATCTTTTCGCATGCAATGTTTATTCCTTCAATAGTACCGGAAATAACCAATTGGCCTGGGCAATTATAGTTTGCAGCAACCACAATTTGTCTTGTTTCTGCAGAAACTGCTGCAACTATCTCTTCCACCTTTTCGTCAGGCAGATTTAAAACAGCCGCCATGGTACCAGGCGTTAATTCACAAGCCTTTTGCATGGCTTCTGCCCTTTTGGCTACCAATCTAAGAGCGTCTTCAAACCCCAAAGCACCAGACGCAACTAGTGCCGAAAACTCTCCTAAGGAATGACCCGCAACCATCTCTGGCTTGAAGTCGGAGTTTGTAAGAGCTAAAATTACTGAGTGCAAAAAAACAGCCGGTTGGGTCACATTGGTTTGTTTTAACTCTTCGTCTGTTCCTTCAAACATTATATCGGTTATCTTAAAACCCAAAATTTCATTTGCCTTATCAAAAAGCTCTTTGGCTTTCTCTGAACTCTCGTACAGGTCTTTGCCCATCCCACTAAATTGTGTCCCTTGACCGGGGAAAACATATGCCTTCATAATTTCTGGTTTTTTGTACAAAAGTACGGCTTTTCTTTTAAAAGACTTGCTCCCCGCTCACTTGGGTAATTTTGGAAAACTCGCTTTGCCTTAACTCCAACTAAATAAGCGTATTAAAGCAAATTGTTTACTAATAAACTACTGCTTCTGAAGTAAGAAATAATTTTCAAATATTTGATTTTTAGACTCTTAGCAACTACATCCTTACCTTTCAACCATTAGGTGCCTTACATTTTTTCCACACTACATTACCATAACACCTACTTAATATTTAGGTCATATTGGTACTATTATTTTGCAGCTGTTTTTTTAACAATTAAAAATTATCTCAATTTTATGAACAACAATTACCTCCTAAACCATTTAAGGCAGGTGCGGCAGTTTTGTGTATTTGCATTATTAATATGCTTATTCACACTTCCCGCTTTTGCCGTACAAGCCCAAGTAAGTGGCGAAGTAAAAAGCACTTCGGGAGAAATCTTGCCAGGCGTAGTAGTAAAAAACATAACAACCAATAAAGTTGTTGCTACTGACGCTAACGGCCGCTTTACTATTGACGCAAATAAAGGCGAAACTCTACAGCTTTCTTACGTGGGCTTTACCACCCAGAGTGTAGTAGTAAACGCTAGTATACTAAACATCACATTAATAGAAGACAACCAATTACTAAACGAGGTAGTGGTTACTGCCATAGGTATCAAACAACAAAAAAGGAAGATTGGATACTCCACGCAGGAAATCAAAACCGAAGTATTGCAAGAAGCTAAGACCATGAACATTGGTAATGCCCTTACTGGTCAAATAGCCGGTCTTACAGTAAGTAACCCGACAGGTATTTTCCAGGCTCCGTCTTTTAGCTTAAGAGGCAAAAATCCCCTTATAGTAGTAGATGGTATTCCTGTAGAAACAGACTTTTTTGATGTTCCTAGCCAAAACGTGGAAAACATAAACGTTTTAAAAGGTACTGCGGCATCTGCTCTTTATGGGTCAAGAGGAAAGAACGGAGCCATTCTAATTACCACTCGTGGAGCCAAAAGCGATAAACTAGAGGTAAACTTCAATACCACCAATATGGTTACGGCTGGTTTTACTGTTTTTCCAAAAACACAAACCGAATACGGTAGCGGATCAAACGGCCAGTATGAATTCTGGGATGGAGCCGATGGTGGTATCTCAGATGGTGACATGACCTGGGGACCAAAGTTTGGTACAGGACTTAAATACAAACAATGGAATAGCCCAATCCGCAATATTGCGACGGGTGAGACTATACAGTGGTATGGTGACGTAGCCGGAACCATCTATGATGACAAGTCTAAGTACGAACGTGTACCTACAGACTGGGTACGTCATGATAACCTACGTGATTTCCTAAGAACGGGATATGTGACCGAAAACAACCTTTCTTTGGCCTACAAAACGGATAAAGCAAACATTTTTGTTTCTGGTAAATACGCCCAACAACAAGGACAAGTACCAAACACTAAGCTTTCTTCCGGAGGTTTAAACATTAATAGTAATTACAAGTTTACTAAAGACTTGATTTTTGATGTGAACCTGTCATACAACAAAGTCATCTCTCCAAATTATCCCCGTTATGGATACGGCCCTAAGAACCATATCTATACTATCCTTTTGTGGATGAGTGACGATGTAAACGGAAATGACCTAAAGAACAACTATTACAGAATTGGGGACGAAGGTTACCGCCAGGCTAACTATAACTATGCGTGGTATAACAACCCGTACTTTGCTGCTAACGAACTTACCCAAAAATATGATCGTGATGTAGTACATGGACAAACAGGTCTTACTTGGTTAATAAACGATAAGTTTGTAGTTAAAGGACGTGCTGCTGCCCGTCAGATTTCTACTTTTGAAGACATGAAAAGCCCGAAATCGTACATGAACTACGGTGATTCAAGAAACGGAGATTATAAAATCTGGAACAGAAACCAGCTGAATTTTGATGCTGACGTTTTGGCTACTTACACCGATAATATTACTGATAATTTAGGAATAAGTGTAAATGCGGGTTCTTCTGTTTTCACAAGAGATATCCGTGCTACTTATCAGTCTACGGATGGTCTTGTAGTGCCTTTTGTATACAGTTTAAATAATACCCAAGGACCAGTAAGAGCTACCAACGATCTAAACCAAAAAGCTATCCGAAGTGTATACGGATCTGTAAACTTCGATATTTTCAAATCTACGTATTTGAACTTCTCGGGAAGAAATGACTGGTCTTCAACACTTACAGCTAACAATGCATCGTATTTCTACCCATCTGTATCTTTAAGTTCGGTACTTTCAGACTACTTCAAAGTGGGTAAAAACGTAGATTATCTAAAGGTGTACAGCTCGTGGGCACAAGTTTCTAATGACCTTGCCCCTTATAATACTAGTGCCGTTTTCTCTAAAGACGTAACTTACGGTTCCACTCCTTCGGTATCCTATCCTGCTGGCATCATAAACCCAAACATCTTACCAGAAAGATCTACATCTCTGGAAGTAGGTGCGGCCTTTGCCATGTTTAAAAACCGTTTGGCTTTGGATGTAACTTACTACAATGTAGTGGATGAAAACCAAATCATTGACCTTACTATTTCCCAAGCTTCAGGCTTTAACTCAAGAAAAGTAAATGGAAACCAATACACCACAAATGGTCTTGAAATTATGCTTTCAGCGGTACCGGTTAAAAACAGTTTGCTTACTTGGAACACGGCTATTAACTGGTCTAGGAATATCCAGAAAATTACAGACATCTATGGAAATGCCTCTGTTGCAGAGGAAGACAGGAGATTCGGTAACTTCAAAGTGGGTGACCGTGCAGATAGCTACTACGCTACTGTTTGGCAAAAATCGGCCGATGGAAAGCTAATCCTTAATGGCAATACAGGTATGCCAATACAAGACTCTTATGCAAAAAATATAGGATACTTAAATCCAGACTGGCAGTTTGGCTTTATGAATACTGTGAAAGTTAAAGGCTTCACTATCAATGCAGATATTGACGGTGCATTTGGTGGAATCATGAATTCTAACACTATTGAGAAAATGTGGTGGGCAGGAAAACACCCAAGCTCTACATTACACAGAGATGCTGAGTATTCTACCGGAGCATATGTTTATGTACCTGAGGGTGTGGTAGTGACTGGAGGGCAGTTAACTAGAGACGTTCTTGGAAATGTGATTTCGGATACCCGCGAATACAGACCTTGGACAGAAGCTGTGAGCTGGCAGACCTGGTCTCAGCAGTATCCTTACAGAGCTAGAGTTACAGAAGAAGAAGGAGGTATGTTTGCCAACACGTACAGCCGCTCTTTCGTGAAGCTTAGAAGATTATCTGTGACCTATGATTTAAACAAGGTTTTGAAGATAAATAAATTAGGAGGACTTGAAGCTACCGTGTTTGGATATAATCTGGCCGTTTGGAAGAATATACCTTACATAGATCCGGACTTTAAACAAGGTAACGATGGTGACTTACAAGATCCGTCTTCCAGATACATTGGTATGTCTTTAAACTTCAAATTCTAAAACAGTTGCCAGTCGTCAGAAATTAGCTAGCAGAGGTTAGAAATTAGCAGTCAGGAGTTAAAGAATGACCCAAAATCGGAAGCTAAAAACTGATGGCTGATATCTGACGGCTTAAAACAAAAAACAAAATGAAAAAGATAATAATATTTATTCTAAGCATAGCAGTTTTTACATCATGTAGAGACCTTGCAGAAATAAACGATAACCCAAACAATGCCACCACAACCCACCCACAGGCCTTGTTAACTAAGATTGAGTGGGACGCTTTCAGGGCGTTTAGGGGAACGAGTCCGCTGTACATCCAAAAGATGTTAGTACAAACAGATGGCGAAAACGCCGGGCAGATTTACAACTGGCAACGTGGCAATTTCGACTCATATTCTTATTTAAGAAATGTGTCCAAAATGATAGAGGAAGCCGAAAAGATAAACGACAAAACCTATGTAGGTTTAGGTAAGTTTTTTAGGGCATATTATTTCTACAATGCCACTATGCAGTTTGGCGATATTCCTTACACAGAAGCCTTAAAGGGCGAAACAGATGGACTTTTCACGCCAAAGTATGATAGTCAAAAAGACGTTTTAAAGGGGATATTAGTAGAACTAAAGGAGGCCAACGACTTACTTCAAGCCAATCCTGCGGTAATATCAGGTGATATCATTTATGGTGGAAACAGTACCAATTGGCTAAAAGCGGTAAATTCTTTTAGACTAAAGGTCTTGATGACACTCTCTAATCGTGAAAATGATAGCGATTTGAATATAAAAACCGAGTTTGCCTCTATTGTAAGTTCAAGACCTCTATTTACCAACATAGCCGGTGACGACGCCCAGTTGATTTTCTTAAATCAAGAAGGTAACCGTTATCCAGAATTTAACTCTTCGGGTTATGGTTCAGGTATGTATATGGACTCTACGTTTATTCGCAGAATGCAAGATCATAGAGATCCAAGATTATTTGTGCTAGCTGGCCAAACCAGATTAGGGAAAGAAGCAGGTAAAGCACTTGATGATTTCACATCTTATGAAGGTGGTGACCCAATAGCCCCTTACGCTCGTGTAAACGATAAAGCTGTAGCAGGAAATCTTTCGAAAGTACTAGAAAGATACACCCAAGACCCTACCACCGAGCCACTGGTTTTGATAAGCTACGCTGAGCAACAATTCATCATTGCAGAAGCTATTGTGAGAGGTTGGATTAGCGGTGATGCCAATGCAGCTTACGAAAACGGTATCCGCTCTGGATTTAAGTTTTATGAAAACTATGCAAAAGGTATTGGTTCGTTTGTAGGTGAAGATAAAGTAGCGGCCTATTTAGCCCAAGATATAGTGAAGTTATCTACAGCAACTACTACAGCTGCAAAATTGGAGAAAATAATGATGCAGAAATACCTGCGTTCATTTCACCAAGGCGGGCTGTCATCTTACTTAGATCACCTAAGAACGGGCTACCCTACTTTCAGAAAAGGAGCAAATGTACAAACTGCTTACAGGTGGATGTACCCACAAGCAGAGTACAATACCAATGGAACGAATGTGTCTGAAGCAATTCAAAGACAGTTCTCTGGTTCGGATAATATCCACTCTAAGACTTGGTGGTTGAATTGATGGTTTCTTGAAGAGTTTGGATATACTCAGATTCTTAAAAGTATAACATATTCTTCATGTGAAAAAGTAGCCCACAAGCTACTTTTTCACGTACTTAGAACATGAAAAGTTTTATCATGAAAAAAATTATAGTCTTATTATTCGTTAGTTTGGGAATAGCCTCCGCCCAAGAAATCAAGTTCAATGCCCAAGGCAAACTTAAGATTGTTCAGTTTACAGACATCCATTATATAGCGGGTGCAAAACCATCTGAAAAGTCAATAACTACCATCAATGCTACCCTGGATGCCGAAAAACCAGACTTGGTGGTTTATTCGGGAGATATCGTAGTTAAAGCCCCCACCAAACAAGGGTGGGATGAAATTCTGGAACCGTGCATTTCTCGTAAAATACCCTATGTGGTTACTTTTGGTAACCACGATGACGAAGCCGAAATGAAACGCAAAGAAGTAGCAGAATATGTGTCTAACAAGCCATATTTAGTAAATAAACAAGTGGGAATAAACAATGTAGCGGGATACTTAAATGCTGCCATATCTGTGAAAGATAAGAGCGGAAAAACTTCTGCTGTGGTATATGCAATGGATAGTCATGCGTACAGCACCAATCCAAGAATAAAGGGTTATGGCTGGTTCCACTTGAACCAAGTAAACTGGTACACAGAAACTTCTAAGAAGTTTACTGCTGCCAATGCCGGTCAGCCTTTACCTGCTTTGGCGTTCTTTCATATTCCGTTGCCAGAATATAAGCTGGCCTTTGATGACCTCAAAAACAAACGTGTAGGTCTGCGTTATGAGAATGAATGTCCTCCAAGCATAAACACCGGCATGTATGCAGCTATGTTTGAGGCTGGAGATGTGATGGGCATGTTTGTAGGACATGACCATGTAAACGACTATCTGGTAGACTACAACGGAATTGCCCTTGCTTACGGCTGTTGGACCGGCTCAGAAAACACTTACCAACGTTACAAAAACGGAGCCAGAATCATAGAACTAGAAGAAGGAAAACGGGAGTTTAGAACTTACGTGCGTGAAAACGACGGCCATGTTTTATATGAGCTAACCTACCCATTTCCAGAGAAAAAGAAATAATCAATTAGAATTTAACCATGAAAAAAATATTTTTATCCTTACTGCTGCTGCCCGCATTGGGAATGGCCCAAACGCAGGTGGGGTTTGTATATGAAGATGCCAACGGAAACGGCAAAAAAGACCGCAAAGAAAAAGGTATTGCTGGTGTGGCTGTAACCAACGGTGTAGACGTGGTACAAACCGACGCTACCGGAAAGTATGAACTGCCAAAAGGTGACGACAACATTTTTTTTGTGATCAAGCCTGCAGATTATAAAATCCAAACGGACTCAAATAATCTTGCCAAATTCTTCCGAATTCATAAGCCAAAGGGCTCACCAGATTTCCAATACAAAGGCTCAGCACCAACCGGAGAGTTACCTGCTTCATTGGATTTTGCTTTAACTCCGCAGAAAGAAGACCGAAACTTCAAAGCCCTTATTTTTGGTGACCCTCAACCTTATACCCAACAGGAGATAGACTGGTTTCATCAAGCTGTAGTAAAAGAAGTAACGGGTGTGCAGGGTATTGCCTTTGGTTTAAGCTTGGGAGATCTAGTTGGAGACGACCTCCTTCTGCATCACCCATATATAAAGGCGATTAAAGAAGTGGGCGTGCCGTGGTACAACCTTATGGGTAACCATGATATGAACTACGATGCCAAAGAAGATCACCTTTCAGACGAAACCTACGAAGCTAATTTTGGTCCAGCCAATTACGCCTTTAACTACGGAAATGCCCACTTCATTGTATTGGATGATATCCTTTATCCCAATCCGCGTGGAGGCAGCGGCTACTGGGGTGGTTTCAGAAAAGACCAACTGGACTTTGTAGAAAACAACCTCAAGTTTGTTCCAAAAGACAAACTAATTGTCTTGGCATTTCATATCCCTATTTTTGAAGAGGGAGGAGACTCCTTTAGGGATGAAGACCGCCAAAGGCTGTTCGATATGTTGAAAGACTATACAAATGTGTTTAACATGTCTGCACACACTCACCTCCAAAGACAAAACTTCTTTGGTAAGGAGGAGGGTTGGCTGGGTGCGAAACCCTGGCACGAGTACAATGCCGGAACTACTTCCGGTGACTGGTACTCCGGAGAACTGGATGCAAACGGAGTCCCTTTTTCTACAATGAGAGATGGTACTCCACGTGGTTATGCGTTTTTAAACATCAATGACAATAGTTATTCTATTGACTACAAGGTCACGGGCAAAGATCTTTCTTACCAAATGGAAATCTACGCACCAAAGGTTATTCCGGAAGGAAAGAGAACCAGTGCAAACATGTTTGTGAACTTCTTTATGGGACACAAAGACAGCAAAGTAGAGTACCGCATAGATAACACCGAGTGGAGAACCATGGCTTTTGTGAGTGATGTGGACCCTTCATACCTAAACCTCCTCCACCGTTGGGATCATACAGAAAAGTTAATGCCAGGTCGCAGACCAAGCAATGGTGTAAAAAGCACGCACCTCTGGCGGGCGGGCTTCCCTGCCAACCTAAAAGAGGGCGGACACACTATTGAAATTAGAGCCAAAGACCTCTTTGGTAAAGAGCATTTTGGCAAAAAAAGCTTTAGAGTAGAGAAGTAATATAAACTTGTCCGGGAGTTTACAGAGAATGTGTAATCCCGGACAAACTTTTCGTATTAATTCAGTCAATAATTCTCCCGCACCCACTGCATAAGCTCCATCGTTTTTTGTCCATTACTGGCCACAGTCCCAGCAAAGTTATTACGCATTACGCTATATGTAAGTACCCTGCCTTTTTTTGTGATGATATAACCTGACTCATTATAAACGCCTCCCATTGAGCCTGTTTTTGCAAAAACATAAGGCGTTTCTGCTTTGTATTTATTCCGTAAGGTTCCAGCCTTCCCTCCTATTGACATCAGAGAGAAAACTCTTTCTTCTGGAAACTCCTTATATAGTTTATCTAAAACTCCAACCATCATTTTGGGACTAAACAGGTTATATCTTGATAAACCGGAACCATCCCTCCACTTGTACTCCACCTCTGCGTCTTGCAAGAACCACTTACTAAGATTTTCTATACTCCTGCTGGAAGAAATTGTGTCTGAATATTGTCCGCCTGCCAACAGCAAAAGCTGCTCCGCCAGAAGGTTATCAGACTGCTGCATCATTTTTCTGAAAACGGTATCCACAGGATGGCTGAACGCTGTTTTTAGCGGTTCCGTTATTTCAAAATCCTTATAATCAACGGATCTCCCTATTGCTCCCGAAAGCAAGCTTGCAGTAAGCTGTATACTAGTCTTAAATGGGATTTCCTGTGAAAATCTAGCTCCTCGATTTGCCTTCTTATTGGCAAAAAAAGTATTGTCCCATTGGTTTCTTTGTAGGTTTCCATTCGGGCTTGACCCATCTTTAATTGCATTGGCAAAATACCCTGGACTTACATTTAAAAACCCCTCTTTTAAAGAAGCTCTAAGGACGTTTCCATAAACAGGTAAAGGCGAAATCTCTGCTTGGTAATAATCTGCATAATCGTCCCAAGCCCAACCCACTCCATATGAATTCTGTGCAAAGTTTTGATCCGAAATAATCACCGTTTTTGCTGTTTTTAATAGTTCCAAAGCCTTACTTTCTGCAAAGTCTGGATGTAATAACGTAGGGTCTCCTGTTCCCAGAACAAAAAGGCTATCGTTTCTTCTGAAATACTTAAAAGCAGGAATACTGTCGCCCAAGGCTTTTAATCCTGTATATAAGGTAATAATCTTGGTGTTAGAAGCGGGTACAAAGTTCTTGCCCTCATTATGAGCACATATCACTTTCCCGGTTTTGGTATCCTTTATGTACACCCCCACCATAGAGTGGTCTTCTGTGAGTTGAGGTTTAAGTTTTGCTGTCTTACAAGAAACCAATGAAAAAATTGCAAAAACTAAAACTAGTCCGTTTTTCATTACCAAAAGTATTATATTGTAGAGCAATTTCAGATTAAAATATTGGAAAAACAAAGGATAGTTTCGTTAGATGTTTTCAGGGGTGCCACTATGGTTCTTATGATACTGGTAAATAACCCAGGTAGCTGGGATAATGTTTATGCTCCTCTTCTTCATGCCGACTGGCACGGCTGTACACCTACCGACCTCGTGTTTCCATTCTTTGTTTTTGCTATGGGTATGGCTATGCCATTTGCCAATGAGGAGCCTTTTTCCAAAACCCTTTTATTAAAAACCCTTACTCGTTCGCTTCGTATTATATCCTTAGGATTATTTCTCAATTTCTTTTCCCTTATCACGTGGGAAGGTGCTGGAGGCATTCCGCTTTTATTGGTTCGGATGGTAGTAACGGTAGCCGTTGGATATATCTTACTAGGCAAATTTAGCCCAATGTTCAAGCTCTGGTCCTCAATTGCCCTTTTGGCTGTTATGCTGGGTTTAGCGTTTAGTGGTATGGAGCATTTTGCAAACGTGCGTATCCCCGGAGTCCTACAAAGACTAGGCTTAGTTTACTTTTTTGCGGCCCTAATCCATTATTTACTACCTTTTAAATCCCAATTTGGTTTCTCGGCTATTTTGCTTTTAGGATATTATTTACTTCTGGCCTTCGTACCCACACCGGGAACTGGCATAGTTGGTTTTGAAAAAGGGGCAAATATAGCGGCTTGGGTAGATGCCCAAGTACTAGGTAACCATGTCTGGAGTTCCTCTAAACCCTGGGATCCAGAAGGCGTCCTAAGTACTTTGCCTGCCATTGTTTCTTGTTTAATGGGTGTTTGGGCAGGTAGACTTTTCAAGCAAGGTAGTGGTTTTAATGTATTACTGCCTGTAGGTATAGGTTTCCTCTTATGTGGACTCATTTGGGCACAATATTTCCCTCTTAATAAGCCTCTCTGGAGCAGTTCCTATGTTCTGTATACCTCTGGTTTGGCTTTGCTTATCTGCAGCCTGTTTTCTTTCCTTTTCGATGGGAAGAAAAGCAACCCCATATCCTCATTTTTTACTATGTGGGGCGTTAATCCCATATTTGTATTTTTTGGAGCAGGAATAATCCCCCGGGCAATAAACATGATCTCTATAAATGAAAAACCAGCTTTAACGGCTCTATACAAAGACGTACTATCTCCCCTGTTCTCTGAGCCCAAAATGGCGTCCCTTAGTTTTGCCATCTTAAATGTACTTTTCTGGACTTTGGTTCTGCTGTTTTTGAAAAGAAAAAGCATAGTTGTTAAGGTATAATAAACTTATTCGGTTTACTATACGTTTATGTAAAGTATGTTTTTTTGGGACAAATGGAATATAAAAATAGTAAAAGATCAATCTCTCTTCCTCTTGTAATTTCTATCTCACTGGCAGCTGGGATGTTCATCGGACATAAGTTTTTTGGCTCATCCTCTCCGGTTTCGGGTGGCTCGGGCTTAGGTACTAAATACAAAGAGGTACTAATGAACATCCAAAAAAGCTATGTAGATGAGGTAAATATAGACTCCCTAGAAACTTATGGCCTAGAGAAAATGCTGGAAAAACTAGACCCGCACACCGCTCTGTTACCTCCACAAGAGGCCGAGTTAGCAAGTGCAGACCTAGGTACTGGTTTTGATGGCATTGGTGTAGAGTTTAATATTTACAATGACTCTTTGCACGTAATATCACCCCTATCCGGTGGCCCATCTGAGGCAATAGGCATAAAGGCTGGTGACATTATCCTGAAAGCAGACACAATAGTACTTACAGGAAAAAAACTCAACTCTAATGTGGTTTTTAAAAGCCTGAGAGGTCCAAGAGGTTCTAATGTAAAACTACTTGTTAAAAGAAAAGGTGCATCTAAATTGATGACTTTTAACGTAAAAAGGGATAAAATACCTACGTTTTCTGTTGATGCTGCTTATATGATGGACAAAAACACTGGCTACATAAAAATAAACCGTTTCTCAGAAAACACATACGAGGAGTTTAGACAATATCTTAAGACCCTTAAAGGTCAGGGAATGACCAAACTTATGCTTGACCTTCGTGATAACCCGGGTGGTTATCTGGATAGAGCCACAGACATGGTTGATGAAATGCTTGGTGGAGATGGTGTAATCGTGTATACCAAAGGTAAAGACAAAGCAAACAATTACGAAGTAAAGGCCAGAAACCCGGGTATTTTTGAGAATGGAAAAATTGTTATCCTGGTAAACGAAGGTTCAGCTTCGGCATCAGAAATAGTGAGTGGTGCATTACAAGATTATGATAGGGCCACTATTGTTGGTCGTCGTACTTTCGGTAAGGGTCTTGTACAAGCCCCTATAAAACTGTCTGATGGATCAGAACTACGCTTAACTATTTCTAGGTATTATATCCCAAGCGGTAGAAGCATACAAAGACCTTATGAAAAAGGTAACCAAATGGGGTATTATGAAGATGTAGTAGAACGCTATAACCACCAAGAAATGTTTGTGGCAGACAGCATCCGAAACGACAAGAGTCTGAAGTACAAAACCAAAGGCGGCAAAGTCGTTTATGGTGGTGGCGGTATCACTCCAGATATCTTTGTACCTCAAGACACCGCCTATTATACTGAGTACCTTATAGATCTGTTTTCTAAAAATATATTCAGGGAATTTGCCCTAAGTTACTCTACCCAACATGGCGAAGAGCTAAAGAAAAAAGGATTTCCTGTTTACTTACAGAACTTTAAGATATCAGATGCTATTTTGGCCGACTTTAATGCCCTTGCCATAAGAAACAAAGCAAAATACTCAGACAAAGGTTTCCAGAAGTCCAAAGCTTATATGCAAGAATACCTGAAAGCCCTAATAGCCCGCAACATCTGGAAAAGCAATGGCTTAAGTAACGAGTACTTCCAGGTACTTAATCAAAATGACCCTATGGTCAAGGCAGGAATATCTGCCTTTACAAAACCATAAACAGGTTGGTTTTTTAAGCTATTTTTCGTCTACAGATTTATCTCTTTTCTCGTTTACAACTTCGGGAAAACAGATATTATTTGTAAATTGGTTGGTTATACTAACTTAACCGTACCAAATGAAAAAACTTATTGCAATTATGCTATTGGGTTGGGGCTTCTTCCCTACCCTGGCCCAAGAAAATTTAGAGTACCAAAAACCACCCAAGGAAATCCTTGACTTGGTAGATTATGAGCGACCACCCGCCGTATCTATGAACTCAAAAAAAGAGTACATGCTCTTAAGTTACCGAAACACCTACAAGACCCTAGATGACCTAAACCAAGAGGAGGTAAAACTGGGAGGACTAAGAATTAACCCTCTTACCAACATATCTAGTACGGTGACATATCTAAACAATATTAAACTCCGCAAAGTAAAAGATACTCAGGAAATACAAGTAAAGGGCCTACCTCAAAACCCAAATATTACTAACCTGACCTGGTCTCCAGATGAAACAAAAATAGCATTCACTATCACAGCAGCTAAAGGAGTAGAACTTTGGTTATTAGACGTGGCTACTGCTACCGCAAAGAAAGTTGGCACAGGTTTTTTAAATGCAAATTTGGGTAATCCTATAAGTTGGTATCGTGATAGCAAACGACTATTGGTAAAATACCTCCCAGCCAACAGAAAGGCTCTTATAGATACAAAAGTAAGTCTGCCAAGCGGTCCGGTAATCTCTACTGCAGACGGAAAGGTTTCTCAAAACCGCACGTACCAGGATTTGCTTAAGAACCCTACCGATGAGGCTAATTTTGAAACCCTTATTACATCCGAAATATTTACAGTAGACTTTACTGGCAAAAAAACAATTTTCCTGCCAGCAGGACTATATACAGACGAGTCGTTTTCTCCAGATGGTAACTATGTTATGGTATCTACTGTAGAAAAACCGTTTTCATACATTGTTCCGCTTAACCGTTTTCCTAACAAAAGCACCGTATACAATGCAAGTGGTAAAGTAGTAAAAGTGGTAAACGAAGTTCCCTTGAGCGAAATAATGCCTAAAGGTTTCAATGCCGTAAGAACAGGTAAAAGAAACATGAATTGGAGACCTGACGAACCCGCTACTTTAGTATATGTAGAGGCTCTAGACGGTGGAGATCCTGCAAAGAAGGTAGATTATAGGGACGAAGTTTTCACTTGGAAAGCCCCTTTTTCTGCCGCTGCTACATCATTGGTAAAAACCCAACAGCGGTACGGAGGTATCTCTTGGGGTAATGAAAAACTGGCTATTTTAAGTGACTCCTGGTATGACACACGTAGCACCAGAACTTTCGTTTTCGACCCATCTTCTAAAGCTGAACCAAGACTAATTTGGGACAGAAACTCGCAAGATATTTACTCCAACCCAGGCCGTTTTGAGACTACAAAAAACCAATATGGTAGATATGTAGTGGCAGTAGAAGATGGTAAAAGCTTCCTTATTGGAGCCGGCCACAGTAAAGAAGGACAGTTTCCTTTTATAGATGAACTTGACTGGAACACTCTTAAGACCAACAGGCTGTACCAATCTGCCTACACAGACAAGCTAGAGACTATACAGTCTATAGAAGACTTTAAAAATGGAGAAGTTTTGGTGATGTTACAATCTGCCACGGAATATCCTAACTATTACCTGCGTAATATCAAGAAAAGGATAGCTCCTGTACAAATCACGCATTTCAAAAGTCCGTTTGCTGGACTTGAGAACCTAAGCAAAGAAGTAATAAAGTATAAGAGAAAAGATGGTGTGGAACTTTCTGGTACACTTTATCTACCTGCCGGATATGATAAAACTAAGAAAGAGAAGCTTCCTCTTTTGATTTGGGCTTACCCAAGAGAATTCAAGGATGCCAGCAGTGCCAGCCAGTCTACCCATAATCCTAACCAATTTACCTTCCCATCATATGGTTCTTTTGTTTTCTGGGCTACAAGAGGTTATGCCGTTCTTGATGATGCCGCTTTCCCAATTGTAGGAGAAGGAACTACTGAACCGAATGACACTTTTGTGGAGCAACTGGTAGCCAATGGTGAGGCCGCTATAAAGGCCGTAGATGATTTGGGCTATATAGACCCTAAACGTGTAGGCGTGGGCGGACACTCTTATGGTGCGTTTATGACTGCCAACCTACTAACTCATTCAGATTTGTTTGCGGTGGGAATAGCAAGAAGCGGAGCCTACAACCGTACACTTACTCCGTTTGGTTTCCAAAGTGAGCAACGTAATTACTGGGATGTACCAGAGGTGTACTCTAGAATGTCTCCTTTTATGAATGCACATAAGATGAAAACTCCTATGTTACTAGTGCATGGCGAGGCAGACAACAACCCTGGTACTTTCACCCTCCAGACAGAGCGGTACTTCCAGGCTCTTAAGGGCCTAGGAGCTCCAACCAGAATGGTCATTTTACCAAAAGAAAGCCATGGTTATGCTGCTAAAGAAAACATCTTGCATTTACTATGGGAAACCAACGAATATTTAGATAAGTATTTGAAGAAGTAATACTTGCCACGGGTTCACGAATCATAATGATTTGTGCATTCGTGGCTATTTTTTTTCTTGTCTATTCAATTTAATCCAAACTTTTAATAGTTTTGGGAATGAAACAGAAAAAGATGGAAGACGAAAACCAAATAAATATTGAGCTTTCGGAGGAAATAGCAGAGGGAGTTTACGCCAATTTGGCTATGATAGCCCACTCAAATAGTGAGTTCGTGGTAGATTTTATACGTCTGATGCCAGGAGTTCCAAAAGCAAAAGTAAAATCACGTATTATACTTACGCCTGAACACGCCCAAAGGTTATTGTTTGCCCTGCAAGACAATATCAGAAAGTATGAAGAGAGCTTTGGTGAGATTAGGCAATCAAACGAGCCTGTCCCGTTTCCGATGAATTTTGGTGGCCCAATTGGCGAAGCATAAAACAAGATAACGTTCTAGATAGGTAGGTTGTCTTTACGGGCAACCTACTTTTTTATATTTCCACACAAAAAAGTAGGCCTATAACAAAGCCTAATAAATATGTATCTATTAAATCATTAAACCTATGACCCGGTTTTTTCAAAAGGAAACTAAGCTAAAAGCTCGCAAAAGAGGCTTCCATCTAATCACCGAAGAGATATTAAAGTCTCTCCCGGAAATCTCTAAAATAACTGTAGGCATGTTACACGTTTTTATCAAGCATACCTCGGCTAGCTTAACCATAAATGAAAACTTTGATCCTTCGGTACGAGCAGATTTCGAGCGGCACTTTAACCACTCCATTCCAGAAAATGCTCCTTACTACGAACACAACTATGAGGGTTCAGACGATATGCCTGCCCACTTAAAATCATCTACTTTGGGGAGTTCTGTACAAATACCCATCTCTGAAGGCAAGCCACTTATGGGTCGCTGGCAAGGCATTTACCTAGGCGAACACCGCAATTATGATACGGGCAGAAAGATAGTGGTTACTGCCTGGGGGGAGGTGGAGTAAGGAGCTTCTTTGAAGTATTTCCATCCTTTCTATACAAACTTCGTCAAGCTTTGACGGCTCATCTCTCTGGGAGGACTTATCCTACATTTTGCAGTTTCCCTCGCGATTAATAAAGTCTTTACTGTCAATATTTTAAACCCTTAATCTCCTGCCTTACAACATTTTAATCTCAATTAAATAGTCCTTAAAATAGCAAAAGTGGGCAACTATACCCGTTGAAGAGTCGTTTTATAATCACACAAAAACAGGTAAATCCGCTCAAAAGGTTTACTTATTTATTCACCTAAATACTTTTATTATGAGTACGCTAAATGATAAGCTAAAGGGAAATTGGAATGTAGTTAAAGGAAACTTAAAACAAAAATGGGCAGACTTAACCGACGATGAGCTGCTCTATGAAGAAGGAAAAGAAGATGAGTTACTTGGTCGAATTCAGAAGAAAACCGGAGAAACCAAAGACTCAATTAACAAGTTTATAGATAGTATGAAGTTTGACTAAACTTCAATGTAAAAGAGGCCTACGGCCTCTTTTACATCTATATGTGCCTAAATTATAGAGCGAGAACCACACACTATTCCAAAGTCTTTATTGAACCAAAAATATCCCGAACTCAAAAGGGAAATCTACCCAAATACCTGCTTATCAAATAAATCCTACACCCCTTTTCGCGTTCTCAAATATAGAGACAGGCCAAACAACGCACTAACAATAAGGCCTATATAACCTCTTTTATTTAACTCCCAATCTGCTAAATTGGCATAATCCAGCCGCATAAGGCTCAACACTACCATTACAACCAAAATAACCTTGCTGATGTTTTTCATACTCTATTTATTTAATCCCCTGCAATAATAGTAAAAAACTGTATCTAAAACCTAGCTTATTATGTTCCTTATGTCTGCGACCTTTATTGGTTATGATAAGTTCACCTTTGCCTCTTTATCCAGACCCATCAGAAAAGCCGGAATATCATTTATCACTTCATGTAGATGCGAAACTCCGGGCTTTACAGGGTTTTGCAATATATATTCTGCTGTTTTTGCCGCTACCAATGCTGTAACCCTTCCTTCACCATACCCACTTACTGAGCTTTCGTAACTCTCTCCCTTTTCATCATAAACTACAGCTTTAACTCCATAAATATCTGAGCCAAAGCCTAGATTTTTAAAAATAGGCATGAGCAACCTTTGAACTCTTTTACTTCTAAAAACCTTTGTAAGCCCCCACTTTCTTAATAAACCTACACTCTTTGTGATAACGTTTACATCAAAAGCCATACGTGTTGTCACACTTTTGGCGGCAGTAGTTTTGGCCAAAACATGTTGGTCAGAAAAGTCAAACAGATAAAAACTCCGGCGTCCTTCCAGGTTGGTCTTTTTCTCCCATGTAAAGCTTTTAACATTCTCATACTTACCATTTCTAAGTACCGTATATTCCTTATGTATATTATCGAAAGTCCAGCGAAAAGCATGATCTCCATGTTTTTCGCCCAAGCCTAAAAGCACAAAAATGTCAATCCCTTCTACTGCTTTTACTTGGCTTATTCCATGCTGGACCAAAAGATTGGTAAGTCCAGGAGCTAAACCCACGCTCAATACGATTGCACTTTTCACTTCCTCCTGATTTAGCTTTTCTATCTTTCCGATAATGTCATAATTAGCACTTATATCTATGTAATGTATACCCTTTTCTAGGCAAAACTTCACAAATCGGGTATCTTCTTGGTCCAAACACATAACCACCAATTGAACATTATCCCAAAATTCGGTATCTTTTATGTGGTTAACATCTACTTGGTATGAAACTACCCCGTTTTTGAGCACATCTGCCAGCTTTTTTGCTTTCCCGCCGTCTCTTCCTGCCACCACTACCTGATTTGGATAGACTACAGATAACTCCCTACTGATTATTTTGCCAACGGCTCCGTATCCTCCAATTATTACTATTTTCAACGCATCTTATTTTAAACTGCAAAGTTCACGGATATTTCCTCTTCCTTTCTTACACTTTTGGGATGTACGGCTTGTAAAATTTACTATTTACATTATATTTATACTTAGAGATAGGCCATAAGCTTCCCTTTTTCGTACTTATTAAATATGAAATCTCTATAATCCATGAAATACCTCGCTCTCTTCCTTTTTCTACTATTACAAAACACCCTTCAAGCCCAAAATACTACGGTAACCGCTCATAGAGGAAAAGCGTCTTTTGTGCCCGAAAATACTATCAGGGGAATGAAAAAACTCCTTCCTACAGGTATAAAATTCATTGAGATAGATGTACGAACCACCAAAGACAGTAATCTTGTAATCATGCATGATGCCAGTCTAAAACGCACCACAAATAGTAAGGCTAAAGTGGGAGAGCTAACAACCAAAGAGCTAAAGAAGGTAAAAGTAACAGGCTGGTTTAATATTCGTTTTCGCAAAAACACTATCCCCACTTTGGAGGAGGTATGCAGACTGGTAAAGAACTGGAATACCGATAACCCTGAGAGAATTATTAACCTGTATGTAGACTGCAAAGATGCTAATCCTCAAGTACTTTTGGAAACCCTAAATAAATTTTACATGGCTCATTCTTCCGTTTTTTATGGCAATGATACCTACTTGAAAACTCTAAGAGATTTAGATCCAAAATTGAAAATTATGCCGGGCTTGAAAAATGAAAATGATTTGGAAGTAAAAACTATTAATCTAAAACCTTACGCATTTGATGTATCTTACGCATCACTTACCCCTGAGCTGGTAGAAAGAATTCACTCGCATGGAATCCTGGTTTTTTCGGACCTCCTTTTTATATATGACCACAAGTCTGCTTACCGCAAGGCCGCTAAAATGGGGGTAGATGTTATACAGACAGACAGAGCTAAAAAAGCCCTTCGGGTACTTAGAAAAATGCGTTAAGATATCTCGCAAAAGCCCACCGGTTAAACCTGAATTATGGATCAGCCAAACCAATACGACAAACGATAATTGGTTTACAATTCTTCTGTTTTCTTATTAGTTAAACAGGTGATATAAAAACTCCCCGAAGCTCTCTCCTAACTTATATATTGCTAGACAAGAGAGCAAAACAATTATGCCTGCTTTGTAATACTTTGGTACATATTTTTCGAAGGTTCCGATTATGCTTCGCATTGGTTTTGATATTATTGATAACCAAAGTTTGGAAAATGTAAGCAGGGAAACTAGGTTTTCTATATGATTGGCTTCATTCTCGTGTACGTGGCTTATATATGTTACAAGCAAAAAGAGGAAGACTTCCGCCTTCCTCTTTTATCTCCACTGTGCATTAACTACCTACTACTTAATTGGGGTTCCTTATTTCCAACCTCCACCTAGGGCTTTATACATATTTACCATAGCCATACGCTGTTTTCTATGGGATTCTACCATATCTAGCTTGGCTTGTAAGGCGTTTTGCTGTGCCAAAAGAACCTCCATGTAGGTTGCTTTGGCCGAGGTGTATAACTCGTTAGACGTTTCTACTGCCTTTTCCAGTTCATTACTTTGCAGTGTTTTTAAGTCGCTTATTTCACGTATCGCATTTATCTTGTTTAACTCATTTAGAACCTCAGTATATCCATTAATTATGGATTTTTGGTATTCATACATGGCTATAATCTGGTTGGACTTTGCCGTATTAAACCTAGCTTTTATGGCACTTTTGTTTAATAAGGGAGCCACCAAACCACCTACCAAAGAGTAAGCCATGGACATTGGAGTTTTAAACAAAAGCGAAGGGTCATACGCCTGAAAACCCACTCCTGCTGTAATGGTTAAACTGGGCAAAAATTCAGCATTTGCTGCCTTTACATCAAACTTACTAGCTTGTACCTGTAGGTTTGCGGCACGCACATCTGGCCTATTTAAAAGCATCTGGCTGGGTACACCAGCTGCTATTTCCAACGGTAAATCCTTAAAAAGTTCTTCTTTGTTTCTAGAAATAGGTTGCGGATAACGACCCAATAGGAAGTTCAACCTGTTTTCAGTCTCTAGAATTCTTTGTAAAGTTTCTCTTTCCAGCGTTTTCGTATGTAACTGCTGAGCTTTAAACTGCTGCAAAACCAACTCATTGGCACGTCCGGCTTCTTTTTGGTAACGTACCACATCCAAGACTTCCTCCTGGTTCCGAATAGTCTCTATGATAATATCCAGCTCGTTATCTAGCGTTATCAGTTCATAATATGCCGCAGAAACTTCTGTTACCACAGATGTGGTCACAAAGTTACCCCCTTCTGCACTAGCCAAAACATTTGCATACGCAGACTTCCTTCTGTTACTTAACTTTTTCCAGATGTCTACTTCCCAAGAAGACTGTAAACCTACATAGTAATCAGGAAGGTTTACGGGTACAATACGACCCGGATGCATTTCGGTAGTAGCGTTACCTACCCCATCCATAGTATAATGCCCAAAACGGCGGATGGCCGGGGCAAAATTTGCAGAAACAGTTGGTAACAAAGCTCCTTTGGCTGCCATGAGCGTAGAATTGGCTAACTCTATACGTTCCAGAGCTATTTTTCTATCAATATTATGCTCAAGTGCCGAATCTAGCAAACTTACCAGATAAGCATCTGTGAAATACTCCCGCCACTTAATCTGCCCCAAATTAGTTGTATCTAATGAGTTCAAATACCGCTCAGGTAAGGTTCGCTCGGGAACAGTGAAGTTTATATTTTGGGTTTTGCATCCGACTAGAAAAACCGCTACGGAAAGCAAAACAAGTTTAATCCATGTTTTCATATTATTGTTTTTGACCTCCTTCCTATCTCTCGTGGAGAGAGGAAGGAGACGATAATTAACTAAATGCAATAAATTAAGCTTCTACTTTTTTCTTCGAAAAACGCTCAGACAAAGTAGCAAAAGCCACGTACAATCCCGGGATGATAATTACCCCTAAAACTGTACCGATAAGCATTCCACCAACCGTGGCAGAACCAATAGTACGGTTACCAATTTCACCTGCTCCAGATGACAACATAAGTGGTATAAGACCAGCTATAAATGCGAACGAGGTCATAAGAATAGGCCTCAAACGGGCTGTAGCCGCTTCTATAGCCGCTTTAAGTGGGCTCACTTTCTGTTCTTCCTGAATAAGTACCGCAAACTCAACAATGAGGATGGCATTTTTGGCTAGAATACCAATAAGCATTACCATTGAAATTTGGGCATAGATATTATTCTCTAAACCTAGCATCCACAAGAATAGAAGGGCTCCGAATATCCCCACAGGAAGAGACAAAATCACAGGCATTGGAAGCAGGAAACTCTCATACTGTGCTGCCAAAATGAGATATACAAAAAGCAAACAGATTGCAAAAATAATGATGGTTTCGTTACCCGCATTGGCTTGATCACGGCTAGCTCCTGCCCAGTCGTATCCATAACCTCTTGGTAACTTTTCGGCTGCCACCTCCTTAATAGCTTGAATGGCTTGCCCACTACTGTAACCCGGAGACGGCATACCGTTTACCATAGCAGACGGATACATGTTATACCGCGTTATTTGCTCCGGTCCATACACCTTTTCTATAGTAAGAAAAGAAGAGTAAGGCACCATTTCACCCAAATCGTTTTTCACTGTAAGTTGTAATAAATCCTCAGGTTGAGCTCGGTATTCTGGCAATGCCTGCACCATAACCTTATACATCTGACCGAAACGCACAAAATTAGTGGCGTATTCACTGCCAATGAGTGTTTGCAAGGTGCTCATCGCATTATCTGCGGTAATTCCTTTTTGGGCCGCTCTGTCTTCGTCAATATCTATAAGAAACTGCGGAAAACGGGCATCAAATGTAGTAAATGCGTTAGTGATTTCTGGTCGTTTATTCAGTTCGACAATAAAGTCGTCAGCTACCTCCTGCAGATCCCCTATTTCTTCAGAACCTGTACGGTTAAGCAAACGCATCTCAAAACCGCTGGAGTTACCATAACCTGGAACAGGTGGCGGAGAGAAAAACTCTATGGTGGCATCCTTTATATTCTTGGTTTTCTGTGTGAGTTCAGCCATGATTTCTTTGTCAGACTTATCCCTTTGATCCCAGCTTTTTAAGCTAATTAGGTTCATACCATAAATAGCCCCTGTACCTTCAGAGAGAATACTGAAACCGGCCAAGCTAGATACGGTACTTACCCCCTCAATAGAGTTTGCTACCTTTTGCACCGCATCTACAGCTTTTTCACTACGCTCAAGCGTGGCTCCGGACGGGGTAGTAATATTGGCATAAAAAGCTCCCTGATCTTCTTCAGGAATAAATCCGCTTGGTACAAAATTCCCTATCAGTCCAGATAAGAATGAGAATGCTAGCAAAGAACCAAATGTTATCACGTGCCTATTAGCAATAACTCCCAATAGTTTTTGATACTTACCGGCAATGCTATTGTACCAATTGTTAAACCAGTCAAAGAAACGGTTAACCAAGTTTCTCTTCCGTTCTGCATGGTGCACGTCTTTCAAGAAGATAGCACAAAGTGCAGGCGTAAGCGTAAGGGCTGTAACCCCAGAAAGTACAATAGCCACGGCCATGGTGAGGGAGAACTGCCGATAAAAAATTCCAGTTGGCCCTTCCATAAACGCTACCGGCACAAACACCGCAGACATAACCAATGTAATGGCAATAATGGCTCCCGAAATCTCAGACATAGCCTCCTCTGTGGCTTTAAGCGGACTGAGCCGTTTGGTCTCCATTTTGGCATGGACGGCCTCAATTACCACTATTGCATTATCCACCACAATACCAATGGCCAAAACCAAGGCAAAAAGCGTGATAAGGTTTAGTGAGAAACCCATCATTTGCATGAAGAAGAACGTGCCCACCAATGAAACAGGCACAGCCAAGATAGGTATTATGGTAGAACGTACATCTTGCAGGAACACAAATATAACTAAGGCCACCAGAAGGAATGCCTCGAAAAGCGTACGCAAAACCACTGATATTGAAGCATCTAAGAAAGCAGAAACATCATACCCGATAGTGTAGTCCATGCCAGGAGGGAAGCTGGACGCTTTCAACTCCTCCATACGTTTCTTGATATTTTCAATAACTTCTTTAGCATTTGAACCAGGTCGTTGCTTAATCATGATGGAGCCCGAGGGCTGTCCGTTTTCTTTAGAAAGTACGTTGTAATCCTGAGAGTCAAAGGATACTTCTGCAATATCTTTCAGTCTCAAAATCTCTCCGTCCTCTTTGCTTCGTACCACTAATTCTTCGTAACCTTCCTGGGAATTTATCTTTCCTGTATACCTTAAAACATACTGTAAAGCTTGGGCTGTTTTACCTGAACTTTCCCCTATTTTACCTGGTGCGGCCTCCACGTTTTGTTCCTTAAGTTTGGCTATAACTTCATTGGCTGAAATGTTATACATAAGCATCTTATCCGGCTTTAACCACACACGCATAGCATAATCCCTGCGACCCATTAGCTCCGCAAAACCAACTCCTTCAATACGCTTTAATTCTTTAAGGATGTTAATATCCACAAAGTTGAATAAGAACTTCTCATCCAACTCCTTGTCATCACTCAGGATATTGAGGTACATTAACATACTGTTTTGTACCTTTTCTACAATTACCCCGGCTTTTATCGCCTCTTCCGGAAGCTCGTCCATTTGTGAACTTACCCGGTTTTGTACGTTTACTGCGGCCACATCCGGGTCTACACCCGATTTGAAAATGATTTGGATAATACCTGTACCGTCATTACCCGACACGGAGGTCATATATGACATCCCGGGAACCCCGTTTATGGCTCTTTCTAGGGGCGTAATTACGGCTTTAACTACAGCGTCTGCATTGGCTCCTGTAAAACGGGTAGTTACGTTTACTTCGGGCGGAGCAATGTCCGGATACTGCGTGATGGGAAGCTGCATAAGTGATATGGTCCCCATCAGTACAATTAACACCGATATTACGATTGATAATACCGGTCTATGGATGAATTTTTGGAACATATCTCTTACTGGTTAATTAGCTCTTCGGCCTTTTCTTTCGAAATCAAGTCTACTTTTATTTTATCCCCGCTCTTTACGCTTTGGATTCCTTCAAGAAGTATCCTGTCTTGGGGTGTAATGTTTTCTTCTACAATGTAGTAATGCGGTATTCTAAACGCCGGCGAAATAGACCGTTGTTCTACCTCTCCTTTGGCGTTTACAACGTATACGTAAAGCTTGTCTTGTACTTCAAAAGTAGATTTTTGAGGAATATGTATCGCATTGGATACGGGCGTGTTAAGTATAATTTTACCGCTACCTCCGTGTTTTAGAAGCCTCTCTGGATTGGGGAATTTTGCCCTAAAAGCGATGTTCCCCGTACTTTTATCAAACTCACTTTCTCCCGTTTCTATAATTCCTTTAAAAGGATATTCCATGCCGTTAGCTAGCATAAGAGTTACAGAAGTTTGAGCTCCATCTTGTTTCCCGGTTACAAGATCCAGGTAATCTTTTTCAGACACATTGAAATACGTGTATACTTCTGCATTGTTAGAGATTGTAGTTAGTAGGGTACCTTCTTCTAATAAACTACCCATTTTATGTGGAATACGGTTTATGATACCATCAAACGGAGCTTTTATTTGCGAGAAAGAAATATTCATTTTAGCTCTTTCTTCTTCCGATTTTGCTTCGGCTACCTTGGCTTTTGCTGCATCCACTCGGGCTTGTGCAAGGTCCATTTCGGCTTTGGAAACAATGTTTTTATCAAATAACTTTTTAGAGTTTTCGCGTTCAATCTGTATAGCTTTTAGCTCTGCTTCTGTAATTTTCACCAACGCCTGGCTTTTAGTAAGCTCTTGATGGTAAAGTATGTTATTAATGGTAAATAGTAACTGACCGCTACGCACGTTTTGTCCCTCATCTACATACACTTTTTCTACAAAACCTTTTATTTTGGTTCTTATCTCTACGTTTTGTTTGGCATTTATCTCTGCCACATATTCGTTTTTCTGGGTAGTTGACTTAATGATTGGATTTATTACTAAATATTTATCCTCTTTTTCTTCTTCTGATTGTTGATTGTTTTTTGAGCACGCACTTATAAATACGAATATGCCTAAAAACAGATAACTGCTTAAAGTCTTCATAAACTTTTGTTAAATTTTAAATAGTTAATGCACATAGAAGGCTGCTTCTATGCTAAAATGATAGGGAAAAAAGTTTTTACCTTTGAGGAGGCGGGGAATGTTGATCAGGTTGAAATTGGGTTCTATCAAATCCGTGGTATGGAGAATCCTCCTTAGATGCCGGGAATGTATAAGAAATATAGGTAGAATGAGTCCTAAGCCCTATAAGTGTAAAATCCTCAGCCTCTACCATGTCCTCCTGTACCTTACTGTCTAAGTCAGAATCTGCCGCTATGAATTTCTTAAGTATAGAAGATTTTACAGTTTTCTTTTGGGATAAGGTATACCCCTCTTTTTCGCTAATATCTGCCATGCCCATACTCCAGAAAGAAACATGAAAGGCCATGAAAAGCCAGACGAACTTTAATATGTACAGATTGCGAAAACGTGTCATATAGACAACAAATATAATATTTTGCCGCAAAAACAGGCTATTTAGCTTGTTAATGCTTTGTTAAGATTCGTTTTTTGTCCCCCCTAGCCTTTTCCTTTGGGCTACAAAAAAGTATATAAAAACCATGGCAAAAAGCAAGCATTTTACCCTATAACCTGTAATGTTGGTGTCCCAAAACATGAAATGAAAAGGACCAGGTAACTCCACAATAAATGACTGAACGAAATTGAAAAGGTTTACTAACCCAAATGCTAAATACAAGTATGATAGGACCTTTACCATGTTCTTTTTTTTACAATTATCGCCTTTTATTGCCCTATTTCAAAGCTTTCTTAACATATATCAATGTTTTGACTCCTATCTGGTGCTTAAATTTGTGAAAAAATAGGATTAAATATGGAATTAGGAATAGGAATGTTTGGCGATCTATCTTTTGATAAAGTTACAGGAAAGGTGCAAAACCCCGCTGAAAAGCTACAAGAGATATTAGAAGAAATAAAGCTGGCAGATGAGGTAGGTTTAGATGTTTTTGGTATTGGCGAGCATCATAGGGAAGACTATGCGGTTTCCTCTCCAGAAATACTTTTGGCAGCCGCAGCCAGTGTAACCAAAAACATAAAACTAATGAGTACCGTAACCGTCCTTAGTTCAGCGGAGCCGGTAAGTGTTTATCAAAATTTTTCCATGGTAGACCTGATCTCTAATGGCCGGGCAGAAATAGGTGTAGGGCGTGGAAGCTTCATAGAGTCGTTCCCTCTTTTTGGATATAACTTAAAAGATTACGACCAGCTTTTTGAGGAAAAACTTGATCTGCTACTTAACATTAACAACAATGAGGTAGTAAACTGGAAAGGTAAACTTAGAGCTCCTGTGGTAAACCAAACTGTTTATCCTCGTGCTTTAAACGATGGTAAATTGCCAATTTGGATTGCTGTGGGCGGCACTCCTGAGTCTGTTCTACGTGCAGCTAAACTAGGTCTTCCACTCATTTTGGCTATAATAGGTGGCATGCCGGCACAGTTTAAACCTCTTATGGATTTTTACAAAGAGCAATATTTGGCCAGCGGACATGACCCAGCAAAAATGCAGGTAGGGATACATTCCCATACCTTTGTGAGTGAAGATGAAAATGTCTCGGATGGCTATTTTGAAAATTACGCTTCGCAAATGAACCGAATTGGAGCATCAAGAGGATGGCCAGCTTATAGCAAGCACCAGTACAATGGTGGCCGCTCAAAAGACGGGGCATTATTTATTGGAGACCCATCAGAAGTTACCGATAAAATCCTTCATATGCATGAGCTATTCGGCCTTACCCGTTACATCGGACACATGGATGTAGGGGCTCCGGACCACAAGGTAATGATGAAGTCGATAGAGCTTTTTGGAACAAAAGTAGCCCCCGCAGTAAGGAAAGCGTTAAGTAAGTAAATGGCTTGTTTTGTTAATTTTTTGTTGTAGATAGTAATTGTATGGTTAGGAACAGAGAATCCTTCTGTTCCTAACAACACATTTTTATAAATCTGTTTTTTGGTCTATTTTTGCAGAAAAAAATTTTTTAGATATGCGTAAAGCTGAGATTCTTACAGATAAAGGCACTATGGTGGTAGAGTTTTATGATGATGATGCCCCAATTGCTGTACAAAACTTCATTGATTTGTCGAAAAAAGGATATTATGATGGACTAAAGTTCCATAGAGTTATCCCTTCATTTATGATACAAGGAGGCTGCCCAGATGGTACAGGTGCAGGTGGCCCTGGATATACTATTCCATGTGAGCTTACAGGAACAAAGCAAATTCATGACCGTGGCGTTCTTTCTATGGCTCACAGAGGTAGAAACACAGGTGGTTCACAATTCTTTATTTGCCATAACCGTCAAAATACTGCCCATCTAGACCGTAACCATACTTGTTTCGGAAAAGTGATAGAAGGTATAGATTTGGTGGATGAGATAAGACAAGGAGATACCATCCAAAAAATAACTATAATTGAAGAGGCTGTTTAAGCCTCTTTTTTTTATCTATACTTAATTTTTCGACTGATTACCTCCGCCCATATCTCCCTGCTATAACACTGATTACCAGTATCTGAAAAGCATGGTAAAGCATTATAGGAAGTAAGATTATACCTAATGCAGGCGAGGTAGCGAAGAGTACCTTGCTGAAAACCGTGCCGTGCGTAAGTGATTTCTTTGTACCACAAAAAAGAGCTGTTATTTGGTCTTCAAAGTTAAACTTGAGCTTATAGCTAAGCAGCATGGTAATGCCGTAGATAAGAATAAACAGGAGAATAACCCAAGTACTTAAAATCAGGAAGTCTACCAAATTCATGCTAGCGAAAACCCCGCTTTCAAAGGAATGGACGAAACTCTTGTAGATCACTGCAAGAATCACACTTTTATCGAAATTAGAAAGTGCCGAGCTGTACTTTTGGGCAAATGCCCCCAGCCATCTTCTTAGCAGCAAACCTACCAAAACCGGAGCGAAAATTTCCAGTAGCAGATTGGTATATACTTCCACAAAATCTATAGATCCTGTTACTTCGGAACCAGAGAAAAGCCCCATCCAAAGTGGCGTAACGGCAATCCCAATCAAACCCGAAATACTAGCATTAAAAATAGCGGCAGGAATATTGCCTTTGGCTATGGCTACCATCACCACAGAGGATGACACCGTAGAGGGCAAAGCACCTAGAAACAATAGACCCAACCAGACCATTTCCTCCTCTTGATTACCAAGAAAAAAGGGACGGATAGCAATTACCACTAAAGGAAATATGATGAACGTAATTGCCTGCACTAATATATGTAGTCGCCAATTACTTAAACCCGACTTTAGCTTTTCCGGGCTAAGTTTTAACCCGTAAAAGAAAAAAATAAGTGAAATACCCACACCCGTAAAGCTATCTAGAGGCAAGAGATGGGCTAGCTCAGGGATGAAAAAGGCCAGAGCTATCATATACAAAATAGCCAATATAAAGAGGTCTATTTTCATACAGAAGCTAGTTGTTTTTGTACAAAAACACGACCAAAAAGTAGATACTTTTTCCAGTCATCTATCCTTATCCTTTCTGTAAGAATCTTGTTTGCCGAAGTTTCCTTTATCCTATTAAAAAGTGCTAAGTAGTATAAATATGCTAGCAGAACCCCAAACCTAACTCCACGCGGCAATGCATAAACACCCGCCTTTGCTACTTTAAAATCTTCTGCTATATCAGATTCTATTTCTGCTTTTATTTTGGGGCAAAAATTATCTAAATCAAGATGCGGAAAATAAACCCGCCCACGATCTTGGGCGTCACTTTGTATGTCTCTCAAAAAATTAACCTTTTGGAAAGCCGCCCCAAGCCTCCTAGACGGCTCTTGCAGAGGTTGGTAAAGTTCTGGATTTCCGTCGGAAAAAACCTTGAGGCACATTAAACCCACCACTTCTGCCGAACCATAAATGTACTCCTGATACTTGCTATCTGTATAGTTCATGGGTTTTAAATCCATCTCCATACTTTCGAAAAAAGCATCAATGTGCCGCTGCTCTAAACCATAGTCATGTACCACCTTTTGGAAAGCGTTTAAGATAGGATTTAGACTTATTCCCATAGAAATAGCCGAATTGGTATCCTTCTTAAAATCTGCTAAAAGCTGAGCTTGTGGGTAACCGTAAAGCGTATCCACAATTTCGTCTGCCAACCGCACAAACCCATAAATGCCATAAATAGCGTTTTGGTATTTGGGTGCCATAAGTGTAATACCTATAGAAAAGGAGGTGCTGTAAGTCCGGGTTACAGACTTAGCATTTTCAAACGATATTTTATCAAACAACTCCCTCACGATTTACAAATATAGTCTGCGGCCACCATTCCTGAAACCAAAGCAGGAGGAACTCCCGGGCCTGGTACAGTAAGTTGACCGGCAAAGTACATGTTTTTTATCTTTTTGTGCCTAAGTTTTGGTTTAAATATTGCGGTTTGCTGTAACGTATTGGCCAAACCATACGCATTACCCTTATAGGCATGGTAGTCAGCCTTAAAGTCATTTACCGCATAACTTCTCTTTACTACCACCGTTTCTTCTATATCAACACCACAATACTTACCCAACCGCTGCATCAAGATTTTGTAATATTTCTCTCGCAATTCTTCCGTATCTTCCAGATTTGGAGCAATAGGCACCAAAACAAAGATGTTTTCCATATTTTCAGGGGCCACACTTGGGTCCGTTTTAGATGGGGCACAAACGTAAAACAAAGGCTTACTAGGCCACTGAGGAGCTTCGTAAATTTCTTTTGCGTGCAGCTCGAACTCCTCATCAAAGAACAAGTTATGATGTTCTAGCTTGGCCAGCTTCTGATTTATTCCCAAGTAAAAAACCAATGCCGATGGAGCTAAAACTCTGCTTTCCCAATATTTGTCTGTATAATTTGCGTTCTCACACAGGAGCGTATCGGTATGTCTATAGTCTGCTGTGCTCAGCACTGCATCACAGTTGTAGGTGTCCGACTTTGTTTTCACAGAAACTACCTTCCTATTCTGGATCTCGAACCCTGTTACTTCGGCATTAAACACAACCTTAACGCCATTATCTAGTGCAAGTTTCTCCAAAGCTTTCGGTATTTTTCCCATTCCACCCATGGGATACCACGTACCCAGGGCCATTTCGGCATAGTTCATGAGACTATACAAGGCGGGTGTATTCTGTGGAGTAGCTCCCAGAAATAAAACAGGAAATTCAAGTATTTTAAGTATCTGCGGATCAGAAAAAAACTTACGAACATGCTTAGAAAAAGCCTTGTACATATCAGTTTTGAAAACTTTGCCTAGCAACCGCAAGTCCAGGTATTCTCCTACACTTACTGACGGTTTCCAAACAAACTCTCCCATGCCAATATCGTATTTTTCCCTGGCTTGAAGAAGAAAGCGTTCCAATGACTGCCCTGCTCCCTGTTCAATGCTTTCAAAAAGAGTTTTTAGGCCTTCTACACCTGCCGGCAAGGCTACGGTATTGTCTTTAAAGATTACTTGGTAAGATGGATCGAGTCTTTGAAGCGTATAATAATCAGCTGTTTTCTTTCCGAAAGAGGCAAAAAAAGTATCGAAAACATCAGGCATCCAATACCAACTGGGCCCCATATCGAAGGTAAATCCTTCTTTTTTCCAAACTCCAGCCCGACCTCCGCCTGTGCTGTTTTTTTCTAAGATAGTAACCTGGTTTCCCGCTGCCGCTAACCTACTGGCAGCGGCCATTCCCGCAATACCAGACCCTATTACTATTATCCTAGCCAAGAAATCCTTATTTCAGATTCTGGGTAAGCAATGTAGCTGTATCCGAAAGCTTGTTTTTAAGTTCCTTTCTATCCACTATAAAGTCTAGAAAACCATGTTCAAGAACAAATTCTGCAGTTTGGAAACCCTTAGGAAGGTCTTTTCCAATAGTTTCTTTAATAACCCTTGGTCCTGCAAAACCTATAAGAGAACCCGGTTCTGCAATATTAAAGTCACCTAACATAGCAAACGACGCCGTAACACCTCCTGTAGTAGGGTCTGTAAGTAAAGATATATAAGGAATTTTTGCTTCTTCTAATAGAGCCAGTTTAGCCGAAGTTTTGGCCATCTGCATTAAAGAGAATCCCGCCTCCATCATCCTGGCTCCTCCAGACTTTGAAATCATCAAGAAAGGCGACTTAGTTTTAAGAGAATGATCTATTCCACGTGCTATTTTCTCGCCCACTACGGAGCCCATAGACCCTCCAATGAATGAAAAGTCCATACATGAAATAGTGAAGTTTACGCCATTTATAGTGCCGTATGCGGTACGGCAAGCATCTTTTAGCCCTGTTTTCTCTATAGTAGCTTTTATCCTACTCGGATATGCTTTGGTATCTACAAACCCAAGCGGGTCTCCAGATATCATGTCTTTGTCTAACTCCGTGAATTTCCCCTCATCAAACAAGATAGAGAAATACTCCTCAGAACCTATTTTCTCATGATAGTTACACTTGGTGCAGGTATACGCATTTTCCTGGTGTTCACGGGTTTGAGACACGTTTTTACAGCTTGGACATTGGTACCAAATACCATCTGGTGCTTCACGTTTAAGCTCTGTAGGTGTACTTATTCCTTTTTCTGTTCTTCTAAACCAAGACATAGAGTTATTAGATAATGGGGAACAAAGAAAAAACATTTTTCGTCGGAAAACAAACCTATTTCTTTCTTTAACACCCCCCGAAGGCGACGGCTTTGGGAAGACTTTTGGATCAAATATCTATCGTTACCCATAAAAAGTATAGCTTTTGTTCACTTTTTGCTCTCTTATTTATAGAAAAATTGCTTTTGATTACCGTCCCTTTCAGTAAGTATTCCAAAGCCCTGCCGCTGTCCATCAGTATAATTTACCCTTAGTTCATCTCCATTATTGTATACATACCTAACGTTTTTGCCATGCATTTTCCCATTTTGGAAACTTCCTTCATAACGGTCTCCATTTGCAAAATACAAAATGCCCGCTCCGTGAAACTTCCCGTTTTGGAACTGTCCCACATACTTTAGCAAGCCATCAGCAAAATACTCTCTGCCATATCCGTGTCTTTTCCCCATATACCAGCCTCCTTCATACCTTTCGGAAGTCTTTGAGTTTACAGCTACGCCCCTACCTTCTGTACAGTTTCCCTCAATACATCCTGTGGTGCGAACCGGTTCTGCTTCAATACTAACCAGTACAGGGGCAGGCAGTGTGGGCACTTGAGGATATAGCTCCTTGGCGTTGTAATACCCGGTTGATATTGCTTTCAGCCGGTTGCTCTTTCCCGGATGGGATGTCGTAGCATGGTTTCCGGTTACCATATTTATGGCAGACTGGGCCTGCTGCAGAGTGGCTCCCATTTGATACATTACAAAACCGCTGAATTCGTCGGCTTCTAACTCACGCGTATGGTCAGACCCTCCACCTTTTATAGTATGTCCTTGCAAGTGGTGGCCTATTTCATGTGCCAAAACACTTAAAGCAGCCCACTCTGATTTTCCCACAAGATTAAGTTTACTAAAAAATCGGGAATCGTATACAATAAGCCGCTCCCCGTTACGCGTGGCAGCAAAACAGTTGTCTATGTTAGGACACTCCATAACATAGAAGTTCTGCTTTAAACCGGACCGCCTCACGATGTTTTCTACAGCCTTGTTCACTTCTGGTCTAGAGGTAAAGGCTATCAGGTTACAGATTTCCTTTTCATTGATAGCCGAACCAAAATAGCTTTTGCCCACCACAATAGAATTGTCTTGGGCAAAAGCACCGAAAGAAATAAAAATAAAAAAAGTCTGGAAAGCTCTCATAGGCCGGAATCGGAATATGGAGAATTAACGAAAAGAGGCTCCATTATGGTATGTAATGCATTAAACAGGCCCGCATATTTATATTTTTTGTTTCCTTATATGTTAACCTTCAGAGGTTTCTCTTAGGCGATTTTTTGCTTTCTATCTTATTTTTTGCTATCTTCACTTAGTCTTTTTTTCAACACAAGTTAATGAACTCTTGCATCCGTCAGTATAATAAATCTTTAACTACTAGCATCAATGTAGGGGTAACCTAAACGAGAAATAATTCTTTATTTTTCTTTCAAAACTTTACCGGTAAAATTATGAATGTAAGTCTTATAAAAACAGTACTGTTGGCAAGCTGTCTAAATTATAGTTTAGGGTTTGGCCAAAGCACTGTTGAAATACCCGAACTCCTCAATGGGGATACCCCGCAGAGAATATTAAGAGAGAAAAATATAGGGCGGCCGAGCGGATATGCCATATTTGAGTTTTGGGTAAACATGGATGGCTCTGTGGATAGTATCAAAATCCAAAGCAAATACTATAAAGAAGAAGACTACTGGGTAAAGTCTTTAGACAAAAGGGATTATGAAACCATAGCTAATTTTAAGTTTAAACCTGTAAAAACCCCTGTACGGATACAACACAAACTATATTTATCCTTATACAATAATCGGTTTGGATACGAAGACATAACCCGTCCTAATAAATGGGACTATTTACAAATGTTTTACTACGGATTCCAGGAACTCCACGAGAATGAAATAAAGACCTACTTTACTGATGAAAAGGGGGGGGGTCAAGAATATATCATAAAAAATAACACGATAATAATCGCCCCTGGCTTTTTAAGGAGTACATCATAATCTACACCTACCGCTAGAAAAACAGCTTAAGCACTTTTTCTTTTAAGCCAAACCAAAGAGCATGCAAATTTAAGAAAGAGAGAAGCAGCAGTTTTCTCTCTTTTTATCGTTCCATTCATAGGCCTTGCCTAACTTTGCATTTCCAAATAATTGAAAAACGTTACTTAACATGAAAAAGAGTCTTATCCTGCTTTTACTTCCTTTTATTTTCTTGTCCTGCTCTAGTGCAAAAGAAGAAACCACAACAGCCCCATCGAATACCTACACGGTGGTATTTTTTGACAAAACACAAAGTGTAAACCCCAATGACAGCTTTGTGCGGAATAAATATCAACAGGCTCTACGTGCGTTAGTAGATAAAAACATTAACCAGGAGGGCGATGTGCTAGATATTTACCTCATACATGAGAACACCGCTAAAGCTAAGGTGGTAAGCGTAAAACCTCGTACACTAAAACCCAATACCGATGGCATGAGTCCTACCGACCGGGAAGCTGCAAGTCTTGCCTACGATATGGAAATAAAAAAAGAGAGACAACTGGTATACGATGCCCTACTAAAAAGCATGTTGACACCCAACACTTCTGCTTCTAATAATGAAACCAATGTTTCTGGAAGTGTTCCAGTAATAGCTGCCGCTATCGGGGCGTACCCGAATGTACAAGCTTACTTTTTCTCTGATATGGTAGAGAGTATGAAATCTGGACGGGATTTCCACAAAACGCCCCCAACTAAACCTGCACAAGCAGAAAGCTGGGCCATAGAAGATGCAAAAAAATATAGTTCTTACAACTTGCAGAATGCAGGCGTCTCCATTATCCTTCCCTTTTCCCCAACAAGCTCCAGCAAAGAAAACAATCCTCTGGTTACAGATTATTGGGAAACATTTTTCCGGATTCTGGGCGTGGGTAAAATAAGCGAAGAGTAAAAACTCTCTATGTTTTGTGTGGGCTTAAATAGCCCCACACTGCATTTATAACGCCACACTGTTTGCTTTCTTACTTGATAATGGCCTTGTAAGCCACATCATGTATACGCTGCCTTGTTCTATTACGAATAAGCTTTTGGTTGCTTGCCGACGGATACACCCGATTGGATAAGAAGACATAAACCAAGTCTTCTTTGGGATCTACCCATACAGCTGTACCTGTGAATCCCGTATGACCAAATGTAAGATCAGATGCCGAATTAGATACACTCCCGTCTTCGCCAGACGGCTTATTCCAACCTAAACCCCGATGGCTAATCTTGGATTGGGATGAGGTGAACAAGTCTATAGTAGGTTTGGAAAAGAAGTTGTGATCATCATAACCTCCACCATTAAGGTTCATTTGCATTAGCTTGGCCAAATCCCAGGCATTGGAGAACAGTCCCGCATGCCCAGCTACGCCACCAAGTAAAGCTGCATTGGGGTCATGTACAAAACCTTGGATAGCCGTTTTGCGGAAGTCTCCTGTCATTTCGGTTGGTGCAATAAGCTCTTTATTTATTCTTTCTAATGGGTTGTACCCCATCTTATCTAAGCCCATTGGCACATATAAGTTTACTCCCAAAAAGGCATCTAGATTTCGACCGACAATTCTTTCAACCATCTTTTGAAGCAGTATTAAACCCAAATCTGAATACACATAACGCTTCCCTGCCGGAGCAATTAGCGGTGTGTTTCTAATCCACGAAAAGACGGAGTCCTTAACCACGGGGCTTACAGAGAGGTTATCTGCCACTTTATGAAAATGCGGACTATCAGTAGACAAATATACGCTTGGGGCATCTTTGGTGTAATCTACAAAAGGTACAAAAGCCTTTAAGCCCGCTTGATGCAAAAGCACCTCTTTTACCGTAATGTTCTCTTTATCGCTTTTTGCCAACTCAGGGAGATAATAGGATAGCTTCTTATCGATGTCAATTTTCTTTTGATCGTAAAGCATCATCACAGCCTGTATGGTGGATGCCACCTTGGTAATAGACGCCAAGTCATACAAGGTCTGGCGGGTTACGGGGTCTGCATAGTTGTACCGATAATTACCAAATGCCTCATAAAACACCACTTTTCCTTTCCTGGCAATTAACACCTGGCAGCCAGGAAACTCCTCATTGTTAATAGCTGTCTGTACTATCCTATTGATTTCAATGAGCTTTGTGGCGTCCATACCCACTTTGGCAGGCATAGCAAACCCAAGCCGGTTAAAGCCCGGTATGTCAAACCCGTAATCTAGCTTTCCATGTGCAGAAAGTGTGTTTACTGGTATTTTTCCATGTGCTCCATTTACTCCAAACAATACGTTCGCCATAGCCATGTAGGCTTCTTCTTGGTCTTCAAACCCACAAACTACTGTCTCAAACTCATCAAAAAAATTGAGACTATATGGATTCCCGAACACACACACAACAAGTTTTGTTTTTCTTTGTATATCCCTAAGCATAGAGAGTGTCTCTTCTGTAACGCCATAGTCCAGCTTTTCTGAATGCCGCAGCTTATGAATACCCACTATAACCACATCATTTTGACTCACTTCATCCACAATCCGCTTCCAGTCGTTACTCCGGGCTGGCTTATCGGTAAGGGTATAAGATCGGGCATTCCCATAAAGCCCTATTGTGCTCTGGAAAAGGTTTTCAGGCTCTGCCCCTACAGAAATAGAAGCTATAGAAACTGTAGATATTCCCCTTAGTGGAACGATTCCGTGCTCATCCCTGGAAACTGTTATGGCCTTGTTAAATACCTCTTGGGTCAGAATCTCATTTTGTGCCGGATGTAGGTCACTTTGTATGGTATTTAGGTTAAGTGGCTTATACGAGTGCAGACCCGCCCAGTATTTGGCCTTTAGGATTTTCCGGACACTGGCATCTATTTCCGCCTCTGTAATCCTTCCATCTATAAATGCCTGTAGCATGGTGTCATAGGCTTTTGCCACGTTGGCGGTCTGTAAAAGGATATCATTTCCCGCCTTAAAAGCCTGAACTTCGGCCTCTCCTACAGGAAAACTTTGTAACAAACCTTTCATATTTAGGGCATCTGTAATAACGAGTCCCTTGAAGCCCATATCTCCTTGTAAATAGCCCTTTATAACTTTTTCGGACACAGTAGCCGGATAGTTTTTCCTATCGTCTAATGTCGGCACATTTAAATGGCCTATCATAACGGCAGCAATACTATCTTTAATCAAAGCTTTAAAAGGAGCTGCCTCCACATCATCTATCCTGTTCTTGCTATGGTTTAAAACGGGTAAACCATAATGCGAGTCTATATTTGTGTCTCCATGCCCGGGAAAATGCTTGGCACAAGCCATAACACCTGCTTTCCTATGCCCACGGGCATAAGCCGTAGCCAACTCCGAAACGGTACTTGCCGATTCCCCAAAAGACCGATAATTAATAACAGGGTTTTGCGGGTTGGAGTTAACATCTGCCACCGGAGCAAAGTTTATATGTACTCCTATACGTTTACATTGGGAAGCAATCTCATACCCAATTTTTTCTACCAAAGCAGGATCTTTGGTAGCACCTAAAGTAATGGCCTTCGGGAAAGAATAGGTATTGTTTAACCTCATGCCCAAGCCCCATTCTGCATCCAGGCCTATAAGTAACGGCACTTTGGAAATACTTTGGTAGCGGTTGGTAAGCTCTGCCTGCTTTATAGCATTTCCTTGGAAAAAAGCTATTCCCCCTAAGTTGTACTTCTGGATTTGGCTTTCTACGGTACGGTATTCTGCTTCACTTCTATTAGAATATGTGGCTACCATAAATAACTGTCCAATTTTTTCTTCAACAGTCATTTCTGCCAGAATCTTGCTGGCCCAAAGATTATCTTGGTAAACAAGAACTCCGTTTCCAAAACTCTTGGCCAAGGGCTGAGCCGGAAAAAAGACAAACAACCCGAAAACCAAACCAAAATATTTAACTATATGCTGTACCACGTAATTCTATCCTAAAAATTAATCTGCAAAAAAGCACTTTTTTCCAATGAAATAAAAGGAAAAAGAGAAGATTCTGGCCATGCCATCACTTCTTAATGGATATAAAACGTACAGTGTTGCATTATGTTTTAGACAGTCCTTGCTCTCATCATAACAGATCCTTTGTGACCTCTATAATCTATGGGCACTCCTCTATTTCAGCTCGAAACACGTTTCCATCACTCACCTCAAAACCTGGCAAAAGCTCAATAAAACGAGTTGCAAACTCTTCCCTTTTTCCTTCCACTATTTCCATACTACTAATAATTCCAGGAAAATTGGGGGAAACAATATTTGATAGGTTTTCCGGCCGCTTTATTTTCTCTGTGATTAAGATTTCTGAAATTGCAATTTCATCCCTTGGTCCCGAATTTACAGTACGCGTGTCATAATACTGCCAAATTAATTGTACATAATCCTTATCCATTGCCCCTAAAGGAAGTACTATATTATCAAAGGTTTGCGAATGTCCGTTGCTCCCTGAACTATACTCGCCACCCAATGGAGTAAACTGGCCAATATCCCCCACTCGGTACAATAGCCTCAGTTTGTACTTCCGACTGTTGGAGGTAATTGTTTGAGCTGTCCATTTTACATTTATCTCTTGAGAGTTTTTTGTATTTATAGCTACCACAAAAGCTCCCAATTTAGAGCCTGGGTAACCCTCATTTTCTCCTCCTGTATTTATAAAGGAAAAGCCATTGGAACCTAAACCATTTATGCGTGTTCCACTAGAAAAGTTATATGCTCCCGTAGTATAAGAAAGCGAGTCTTCTAATGCAGACTCTCTAGGATTTTCTTCTCTGGGCATATATACAAAAGCCGAGTTAGCGGGGTAACTTCCCGCTGGTTCTGTAGCACTCCAATAGTTGAAATGATAACCACATTCGTTTATTGCTTTAGCTAAAGGAAAAGGATTTTCTGAAATCCCAACATACTCAAAGAACGCCTCATAGGTTTTGTTACTTCCTGTATTAATCCAGATTTCTGGTGTATATATGTCCTCTCCATTATGAAGCCAATGACTAAACTTATATCCCCTTTTCGGCACGGCTGTAATTGGCACAGATATATTCCTGAAGTACTTGCCAGACCAACTTCTACCATTCATTTCTAAGCCACGAGTAATATCACTATTTATGTCTATAGAGTTAACCCTTACGTGTCCATAGTCTAAGTTTTGGGATAAAACTGTTAAATCAAATGTCCCATTGGTTCTAGTTTTTCCATAAATATGGTTATAAATATGGTTAATTCGCGTTTGCACATAATTAGCGACTTCGTTACATGTGTTTTCCCATTGTGTTATGTTGTTGTGGGTTTTCCACCGAGCAATATGCTTGGGGGTTTCTGCTGCAAACTTTGTTTTTAAAGATGAAAAAAGTGCAGAGCCAAAGTCCGGACGGAAGGACGTATTTAACAAATCTGCATAGCGGTTAACAAATTTATCTCTAAATTCATCGTTTTCGAGCAGTTTTAGAAGGATATCCCCGTTGGCCTTGTAACCCAGATCAAAAAAGTCATTATTGCTGGCAGAAGCCTGATCCCCGAGACTTAAATCTGAATCATAAAAGACATACCTCCATCTTCCATCCGAGTAACCGCCGTCTGGGTTATAGACATTTCTGGTCCTCCACATCCTTACATTGTTATTTGGCCAGTCTGTATTACCTATATAAAGCTGGGCAATATGGTAATCTATGAGTCCGTCTATATCTACCAGAGTATTCACATGGGCAAAATACCCAGCACCTGTGGCACTATTGGATAGAATATAGTTTTTTGTAGACATGTAATGTACATCATCACCTTCTCCAACCTCATCAATACCATTATACACCACTTCCATCAGGTCTAAGTTATCAGGGTCTATTCCATACAATTGCTGTAAGTAATAGTTATCTATCCTTTCTCGTAGATTATGGATTCCCCAATATTCCCCATTGAGATAAAGTATGGAAGGTTCTGACTTTTGGCTGCCAAACTTCAGGTGACGGATCCATTCACGCACAAATTCATCCTTGAAAATTATTCTTGTTTGATCATTTCCTGAGTTTCTTAGAATCAAACGTCTATGGAGAACTTGAGATTCTTTATTGAAAAACGGGTAGTTATCAAAAAAATCTGTGCCATAAAGCCTTAAAGACTTGTACCTACTTTTAGAGCTACATCCGCCATGGAGTCTTAACTTTATGTTTTGGTTTAGCTTTACTTCATTGTTATCAAAAAATTCGAAGTTTCCACTCCTCTCCCATTCAGATCCTCGCATTCTAAAGTTTCCTGTAGGACAATCCATAGCAATATTACTAGGATTAGCCGCTCGGAAATCATCAAAAGTTTTTCCTGGTGTATATATACCCGTTTCATAACCAAAGAGATTATTCTCTTGACTTATTACAGAAGCAACAGGGAAAGTATAGGGATTCTCTCCACTAGTACTATATATGTAAGTATTTGACTTAATGTCACTAGGAAGATATCCCACCTTTGTAGCCATAGCCCGCACCACTGTCCCCTTACTAATTGGCGAAGTGGGCAAATATGAAGGGTTGAAATCGTTTGTCCCAGAAATCGTACTTATTTGGTTATCGTCATCGCTTCTGTCATAAACCGCTAAAGGAGAAGAATATACTTGAGTAATATAACTCCTGTAAAGAAGAGCTCCATAAGGGTTACTTGGTAACTGAGGAAACGAATTTTTATATGAATAAGTGGTTCCTGCTAAGTTTCCGGGACTCGGGTCTGAGCCATCTGTAGTATAAAAAATTTGTGCTCCAGGTTCTGCATGCGACAATGACAATGAGAAATTTACAGAAAAGAACCCTCCTTGTTTAGAAAATACTGGTGGGGTCAAAAAACCTTCGTAGGCGTTTGCTTCCACATTTTGTGTGCCGGGAGAAGCTGGAAAAAAGTACCTCATTTCCCCTAATGTATTCTTACCATAAGAAATGTTGTCTTTTTGGGGTGGAAAGTCTACTTGGTCTATAATTGTACCGTTTGGGGCACTAATTACCACAGACTCGCCATCTGTAGAAGACAACGAAAAATCTGTATGGCTTGGGCCGTCTTGGGTATTCCCACTTGCCCAGATTATTAAAAATCCATTTGCTGGCAAAACCAATTGACCTGGAGTACTGGCAAAACGAAACTTCTGAGGATTATTACTTTTGTCAGAGATGTAATATTCAGCCAAATCTATAGAGTAGTTTTCAAGATTTCGTAGCTCTATCCAGTCTGAGTATTTCCCTACATTATCTTGAATAGTGGATATATTTGAGGCCATAATCTCATTAATCCTGATGTTTTGGGCATGGCAAAAACTTGCAAAAAACAAGAAAAGTAAAAGTAGTTTTTTCTTCATATAAGTACTTCTTAATTAAGGTTATGGATTTATCCCCCACCTTTTTTAACAGCTTCCGTCTCCAAGTCTTTGAGACTTAAAACACATAAAAAGGAGAACTATAATGTTTAAATTCTATCATTACATATCATGGAAATATTTCAGCCATCAGCCGAAATATACTATCAGAAGAAGCGGAAACCATAACTTTTCTCTCAATTTTTTACCCTATGCCAGACGGCTAAAAGCATATTTTAACTATACATTTCCACCTATTTAGCATAACCAAAAGAGAGTTTCGAAAATATGATACCTCACATTACTTACATTGGTTTAAACCAACCGATGTATAATGTATAAAATAAAGAACCACAATACTCATGCCTCGGTGAGATTTTGTTTCGGACTTCGTTACAGCGAACGAGCCATTCTCACACAGAAATCCTATCCGAAACAGACAAATCCCTCTCAGAAAACAAGTCTAAATGTGAATCCTCCTACTACTCCATTCGCTCCAGGACCCAACATAAAGCTTTGGAACCTGTAAGCCCGCATAATCCATGGCTAAAATGGTGTGACAGGCTGTAACACCGGACCCGCAGTGTATTATTGCATTCTCTAATGCAGCATATTTCTCTCGGAGTGCATCCTTACCAAGGAAAAACCCACCTTGATCAAGATTTGTGGAAAACGGAATATTAATTGTGGTAGGAATATGACCAGCAACAGCATCTAACGGCTCTACAAGACCCAGGTACCTATCACTAGCACGCACATCTATGATGGAAGAAGCTTCACTTACCACAACTTCCGCCACTTCCTGAATATCAACAGTTGGAAGTAACCAGGTACTTACGGGGTAGGAATCGACCTCAAGCACAGCTGCCGGCTCCCCTGTTTCTAAAAGGCAACCCGCCTCAATAGCAGCCTGAAATCCCCCATCCAAAACTTGTACATTTTGGTGACCTACAGCACGAAGCATCCACCAAAAACGGGCAGCAGCATTGGCTCCACTTTGGTGGTCATACACAACCACATGTGTATCTTTTTGTATACCTAAGCTTGCAAGAACCTTCCCGAATTCCTCAATCGGAGGCAAAGGATGACGTCCTCCCTCTACCGGGTTACCGGTACTTGCCGAAAGCTGGGTATTTACATCTACATTGCGGGCACTTTTTAAATGCCCTTCCAGAAATTTCTGGTGTGCATCTGGACTGTTACTCGCATCTACAAGAACCACATCCTTTTTTGTCAGCAGTTCACCAATATTTATAATAGGAGAAAGTTTCATGTAGTAAAATTTGCAAAACTTTCTGGAAATCTGCAAATTCTCACGATAAGATTTTCTTTACTACTTTATCTAAAGCGTCATGCTACTGTAACTTCTGTTACAGAAGGGAGCAATACATTCTATCAAAAAAACCTATAACTAGCAGGATAGCAAGTAAAAAGACCTATTATTGTAGAAAGAAAACGCAGCTCCCAATTATGAAGCTAAAAATAAACCAACAGCAGATATACAATGCTATCGTTAGGTTCCCCATTACGCTACTATCCAGTCTCGGGGCGACCGTTTTTGCATTAATAAAAATACAAAATTCCGAGATCGGAAACGACCCTTATTTTTTCACCTGCTTATTAGGGGTATCTGTAGCATTTGGGGTAGAAATCGGTTCCGAACAACGAAGAATAACAAAATGGAAACAAGCCCTCGTGATAACCTTCGTTTTAGGTCTATTCTATTTTTTTGTGGTTAAAGAAGCATCCCAGTTATTTCAAAATGAACAAGTCACTATTCGAACGATAATAGCTCTGCTTATAGCACACCTTTTTGTTTCTTTTTCACCATTTTTGAACTCCAATGAGGGCTTTTGGTCCTATAATAAGCATCTATTTTTAACTATCCTTACTTCGTTTTTGTACACTGTTACGCTCAGCATAGGCTTACTTTTAGCAATTCAGGGAGTGGGAAGTTTGTTTGACATCCAGATCTCTTCTAAAACCTATCCTTCTATGTGGGTAATACTAAATGGATTTTTGAATACCGTAATTTTCACTTCTAAGTTCCCCAAATTAGATGAATTAGACCACAGCTACCCCAAAGGCCTAAAGTATTTCACGCTATACGTTCTCTTACCTCTGGTTTCAGTTTATTTATTGATCTTATTTGCCTACGAAATCAAAATCATAAGCTCTTGGCAGCTACCCGTAGGTTGGGTAAGTATGATGGTTCTGGCTAGTGCTGTTTTGGGTATTTTTGCTTTCTTACTTCTTTTTCCAATAAAAAGCCAAAATACGTGGGTAGCCCGTTTTTCTCGTATTTATTATCGGTTATTAATACCACTCATAGCCTTACTTTTTGTAGCCATTTATACCCGTGTAAATCAATATGGTTTAACAGAATCTCGCTTTTTTGTGGTGGTTCTTGCATTTTGGTTATTGGGAATTACCCTATACTTTCTTTTTAGAGACAATATCAAAATTATACCCATAAGCTTAAGTATAGTGGCCTTTTTTGCCGCTTTTGGTCCATTTAGTGCGTTTAATGTTTCTTTGAAAAACCAGACCAAACGGTTTAATGAGGTTCTTAACTCCAACAATCTCCTGGTAAATAAAAAAATCTCTTATTCTGGTAAAAAAACAATATCTGACAAAGATGCTGACAAGTTACATGCGGCAGTAGAGTATTTGGCCTCGAATTCTCCACAAACATTGACTTCTGTAGTTAAAGGCAAGATAGACCCAAAAAATGCTCAATTTTCTATCGTTTCTGATTTTTACAAACGAACAGGTCTGCCTAAGCAGGTAAACAAGCAGATTTATGACTACCAAGGCTTTGGCGTAAAGAGTACCGAGCAAATGCATATTGGTGGATATGACCTAATGTCTCGCTTTTCCTACTATAAGAATTCTGAAAATCAAACCATCGGTTCCAACAAAGTAAAATTTAATGTGGCAGACTATAAATGCCGTATTGTTTTTGACGGATCAGAAACCCTGGATATAAATTTAGAAAACCTGAAGTCCTTTCATACCTATGACCTAAACCCAGACTCACTTTCGTTTATCGGGGAATCTAAAAACTGGAAAGTGAAGCTCCTGATAGAATCCGGCACTCTGCGTGACGGAAAAGTAGACAATCTGTACGGCTGGATAATGACCAAGAAGAAAGACTAGACACCCGGTTTAGGAAATCTGACTTAGTGTTTTTCGAACCACTTTTTTAGGTCTAAACTATCCATCTCTATAGATACATCGCCCCATTTTTCGGTGGGGCTGTCGTAAACAATAATTGGGAGATTAGCCGTGTGGGTAGACTTTACCAGCAACTTATAACTTGGTTCGTTTTCTTGATAAAATTGCAGTTTCGCAATATAGAAACCTTTGGCAGATTCCAGCGGCTTCATTTCCAAAGGAACGTTATCCAGGTACTGGTTTTTTAATACAAATGATTGGTTTAGCGAATCTCTCTTCGTGATAAAAAACGTATATTCTTCGCCTCCAACATTAATAATTACCGAATCTCTAAAAAAATGAAAACTAGAGCGTTCCATCCAGTCGGATGGCGAATACAAAACATACTCACCCTTGTACTTATGGAGCGAGATATAGAAGTTTTCGTCTTGAATTTCCATAAGTCTTTGGGCGTCCAATGTACTTCGGTCGTTGTCAAAATAAATCCTAGCTATTTTGCCTTCCGCAATCATAGTCTTAGAATTATCCTCTTTACATCCTAGTAAAAAGGCCCCAATAAAATATATTAAAAGTGTCTTCATTATGCCAAAGATTTTAATAACCTATCTAAGTTAATAGGTTCTTTTTGAGAAAGCCCCGAATAATCCGTAAATTTGCGGCTCATTTAATAAAACGAGCATGTTAACTGTTTCTAACCTTTCGCTGCAATTCGGCAAAAGAGTCCTTTTTGATGAAGTAAATCTGAAGTTTGTCCCGGGTAACGTTTACGGCCTAATTGGGGCTAACGGAGCAGGGAAGTCGACTTTTGTAAAAATAGTAGCGGGCGATATTGACCCTACTACCGGCCGTATAAGTATGGATCCAGGCGAACGGATGAGTGTTTTGAAACAGAACCAAAATGCTTATGATGAATACACCGTACTTGACACCGTTATGCGTGGAAATGAGCGTTTGTATGAAATCATGCAGGAAAAAGATGCCATCTATGCTAAAGAAGATTTTTCTGAAGAAGACGGAAACCGTGCTGCAGAATTGGAAGGCGAGTTTGCCGAAATGAATGGCTGGGAAGCGGAGTCTGATGCGGCTTCGTTGTTATCTGGTTTGGGAATCGGTGAAGGCAGTCATTACACGTTAATGTCTGAAATGAACCCTGCTGAAAAAGTGAAGGTTCTTTTGGCACAAGCTCTTTTTGGTAATCCGGATGTGTTATTACTTGATGAGCCTACCAACAACCTTGACATTGAGTCTATCCTTTGGTTAGAAAACTTCCTGATGAACTTCAAGAACACCGTTATCGTGGTTTCGCACGACAGACACTTCTTGGATAACGTTTGTACCTACATAGCCGATCTTGACTTTAAGAAAATCACCTTATACGGTGGAAACTATAGTTTCTGGTACGAGTCTAGCCAGCTAGCGGCTAAACAGAAGGCTGACCAGAACAAAAAAGCCGAAGAAAAGAAGAAGGAATTGGAGGAATTTATCCGCCGTTTCTCTGCTAACGTGGCCAAATCTAAGCAAGCTACTGCCCGTCAAAAGATGATTGATAAGCTAGACATTACGGCCATCCAGCCATCATCTAGAAAATATCCATTTATTGGCTTTAAACCAGAGCGTGAAGTGGGTGACCAAATGCTAGCAGTAGAAAACCTTAGCTATAAAAACGAAGAAGGCGAGTACCTTTTCAAGGACTTAAGTTTCCAGGTGGCGAAGGACCAGAAAATAGCGTTTTTGAGCAAAGACGGACAGTCTGTGAGTGCGTTCTTCGATATAATTATGGAGAAAAAGCAGCCGACTTCGGGTTCGTTTAAATGGGGCGTAACTATTACCAAAGATTATTTACCAAACGATAATAGCGACTACTTTACAGATAGCAGCATGAATTTGGTAGATTGGTTAAGACAGTATTCTACCGAAAAAGACGAGACTTTTATCCGTGGTTTCTTGGGTCGTATGCTTTTCTCTGGCGAAGAAGCCTTGAAGCAATGTACGGTACTTTCGGGAGGAGAAAAACAAAGATGTATGTTCTCTAAGTTAATGCTTTCTAACTCAAACGTTCTCATCTTTGACGAACCTACCAACCACCTTGACCTAGAATCTATCCAGGCATTGAACAAAGGTTTGGAAGATTTTGATAGTAACCTGCTCTTCACATCGCATGACCACCAACTTACCAACTCGGTGGCCAACCGTATCATAGAACTTGGACCAAAAGGTTGTTTAGATAAGCTGATGACCTTTGATGAATTCTTAACAGACGAAAGAGTAAAAGCTCAGAGAAAGGAAATTTATTGATTCCTTCCTTATTTAACATAAAAATAGACCCGCTGTGAAAACAACGGGTCTATTTGTTTTTACTCTTTATAGGTTATTAAAATTCGGACTGGCCTCCCTAGTATCTGGGAGTCTGTTCCTGCAATATTCTGTATACGTATGTGATTTGCTATTACATAGTATTCATACCTCGCAGAGGAAAAACTGAGCCCGGGAGGTATGTCACTGCCATACATATCACTGACAAGAATTGATACAGATAAAATTTTAGACTGTGTAAGACCATGAACTATTTCTGCCATTCCTCCAGAAAGATTGGAAGTAGTCCCGCTTAATTCTTTCATTTTTACTCTGGGAGCATCTTCTCCTAGTTTGCTAAATTTCTTGGTTTCAGAACCTCCGAAGATTATCAAATCTCCAAGCCCATTCAATTGCAATGCAGTGATATTATTTGTTTTAGAATGCAGTGTAATTAAATTAGAGCTAGCCGTGGTACTATTCCAGAAAATAGTTTCCCAGCCATTGTCCGATGTATTGGCGGTAGAAGTTCTAATACGGTTTAGACCCAAGGTAGCGTTTGTTGGGTTAAATAAATGAACAGTGGGGTCACTAACTAAGCTTGTTGAATGTAAAACATGTAACCTAGCTGCCGGCTCCTCCGTACCTATGCCAACATTTCCGTTTTGGTCTATCAGCATTCTACTTACCATTGAGGTTGCCCCATTGGGCGTTGTCCTAAAAAGCATTTTTGTCCCATGACCTCCAGAACTCCAGTTCTCTGAAGCTCTAAATGAAATTTGGGCTCTTCCCAGAGTATTATAGTTTGGAGTATAATAGCCTCCTCCATATAAATTTAATAACGCGTTGTTCGCCAACACTGGCGTTTTGCTTGATGAAGACCCATTATACCTTTGAGAGAGCAATCCTAAGTAAGAATCGTTTGATCTAACCACTATGTTTTCATACACCCCGCCCTCACTAAACGTGTTCCCTGGCGTAATGGTAATACTTTGGGCAAATAGAAAGCTAGAGCAAGCCCAAAAAAGAAATAGTAAAATGAATTTTTTCATAAGACATAAAGTTTAGTTTGGCAGCAATCTAAAACTCTTTTCCCTCTATTTTATACCCAGAGGCGTTTCCACTTTGTGAATCACAGAGTACATTTAGTAAACAACAGAGACTTTACTTTATGGTAGAGGTTTTTTTGCTCGTTTTAGCATTTCTGCATGTTGCTTTTCATATGAGCAGATAGCAAAAAAAGTAAAGTCACGATAAGAAATTCCTGCGTGGAAGTAGACAGTGTTACTACAATTAACCGAGTGTATCACCCCCCATCTCTTTAGAAACTGGAATTAGGTTAGCACTTTAAATATTCAATGGTTTAAGTGACACTCTCCAGAACCTGTATAGTTTTGTTTCTATTTAGTTTTTACATATATTGCATATCCCAAACCATTTAACTATGCATTATCCCCTTAGCGGCAAAACAGTTCTCATTACTGGCGGAGGCTCTGGTATCGGAAAAATCATGGGTAGGAAGGTACTGGAAAGAGGGGCAAAACTACTGGTTTGGGATATTAGTGCTGATCACATTGCTGCTTTAGAGACGGAGCTAAAGACATTAGGAGAAGTACATACTTGGCAAATGGACATTTCTGATAAACAGCAGATTATCACCAAGGCCAAGGAGGTCTTAGAAAGTCACGAAGTAGATATCCTTATTAATAATGCGGGTATAATTGTAGGTAAGCATTTTCAAGACCACACAGTACAGGAAATTTACCAGACCATGGAAATAAACGCCAACGCACCCATGTATATAGCGGCTCAGTTTTTACCTGGTATGTTAAAAAGACAGCACGGATCTATCTGTAACATAGCCTCTTCGGCAGGCTTAATCTCTAATCCGAAGATGTCTGTGTATGTAGCCAGTAAGTGGTCGCTCACGGGCTGGTCAGATAGCCTAAGGATAGAAATGGAACAACTAAGAACGGGTGTGGGAGTAACCACAGTAACGCCTTATTACATAAATACCGGGATGTTTGATGGAGTAAAATCGCTAATTCCGATTTTGGATCCAGAAAAAACTGCAGAGAAAATAATCCGAGGTATAGAAAAGGGTAAGGTTTTTGTAAGTATGCCATGGAGCGTCCGTTTTGTGAGATTAGGGCAAGCCCTATTTCCTATATGGTTTTTCGACTGGTTTATTGGAAAAGTGCTCGGGGTATACTCCACAATGGAACATTTCACCGGTCGTATCAAATAAAACAATCTGGAGTTCGTTAATATAGTGCTTTAACCAAAGTTTAAATTTTGGAACAGTGAGGAGTCTTTTAATTTTTGGTATTTGTTTAGGGGTACAAAGTGTTTGCTTAGCCCAAAAACCCATCAGCTCTGGTCCACTAGCCCAAGGGGCTAAGGATAATTCTGTAGATCATCATGTGGCTAACACATCTAAGATAGATTCTGATACTTCTGTAGATAGGGAAAAATCTAAGCCTCGCCAAGCACCCGCTGGAGTAGATATAAACTATTTGCCCTTATTCGGAAATTTTGAAAAGACCGAAAATCAACTCATTAACGACGAAATATTCCGTTCTGATTGTGACCTTCAGTTTAAAACACGAAAAGAAGCCAGTGATTTTTTCACAAAAATGGCATGGGAATATCTTGGCGAAGGCGATAAGAATACTGCCATAAACCGGTTTAACTTATCTTATTTATTGCAGCCAGAAAACGTAGACGTTTATTGGGGCCTGGGAGTTATTGAGTTCCAAAACCAGAACTTTGACTCGGCAATAGACTTAATGTCCCAGGGTCTAGCCTTGTCAGATGGAAAAAATTATGTATTTATGGTAGACTTAGCTACAGTTTACCTTACCTCTGCTTTTAACAAATCTAAGGCTACTCTGGAAATAGAAACCGCAAAAACCTTACTGAGTGACGCCATAAAAATAAAAGACCAGTATACCCCTGCATTTGTTCAGATGACAGTAATGAACATTCTGGAAAACCAGATTGATGCGGCCTGGAAAAACTTTCACAAAGCTTGCGAGCTTAACCCTCGGGAAGTAAACAGGGAAGTATTGATTGAACTGCTTAACCGCAAAGAAGACCCAAAAGGTATTTTTAAGAAAGAATAATCTTACGCTTATTTATGTACTCTTCAGGCATGCCTAGCCTGTCGCTCACTTTATAATAATAGGGTAATTCTGGTAAACACGTATAGTCTCAAGGTTTAAGCTTAATAGCCTTCCCCTTTTTTGCACTTTTTGCCGCAGCGTCAAGAATCTCAACAACTATCATATTGTTTTCTAACGAACTTAAATCAAACTCCGATAGTGTAATTTGGTTACGTATTACACCCCTAAAAAGCGAAAATGGGTCATCATAAGGCTTGCTTCTTTCTTCCAGATTAAACACATTCTCTGTATACCCATCATACCCTTTAGACATTCTTAGTTTTAAGAGATTTCTATTTTCGGCAAAAACACTCCCACGTGTTCCATATATCTCTATATCTTTTCTACCTATTGGCCAGTTCCACGATGGCTGGATGACGGCATTTGCTTTATTATAGACCAAGATTATATTTGACTCATCCTCCACTTTTTCGTTATTCTCAGACTGAAATTGCTGGTTTACGGCTAACACTTTTGTTGGCTTTTGCCCTTTCATGAGCCATGTCATAAGGTTAGCTCCATAACAGCCGAAATCTGTTAAAGCACCGCCCCCATTTAAAACAGGGTCTGTAAGCCAGTCTAAAAATTCAGCGGGGACACCTATATTTTTAGGGCCTTTATGCCCGTCTCTAACCAACACTTTTTGGACGTCTCCTATTTCACCACTACTTATCATTTCGTAAGCTTTGTGGTTGGAAGGATACCAGGTTGTTTCATAATTAGTAAGCAGGTGTATCTGGTGTTTTTGGGCCAGAGCTTCCATTTTTTTGGCATGTTTCATGTTTGTCGCCAGAGGTTTCTCCACCATTACATGAATGCCTAGCGGAGCAAAAGCACTAACCACAGCCAAATGGTCATAAATAGGACCAAAAGCCGCTACACCTTCAGGAAGGGTGTTTTTAAGTAATTCGCCAATAGAATTATAAACCAGTTTATCTGAGAAACCATATTGTTTGGCATACTTTTCTACCACCATCTTGTCTGGTTCTACAATGCCTACTATCTCAATATCCCCACGTTTTTCGCTTTCAAAAACCCAGTGGACATGTGAATGCGTAAGATTAATTACTGCTAACTTCAATGGCTGTTCCTTAGCTTGGAGAACTAAAAACAAAAAGGAGAAAATGAGTGTCAAAGTATGCTTCATGCTATTGGGTAGGTTGAATTATTAAGCTATGAGGTAAAAATGAAGGCTAGGTTTTATACCTAGCCCAGCTTATAAATATCTTATACGTTGTCTTTCACAAAAGGCGGCTTAACAACCTTTGCAGCATTAAGCTTCTCCCGTATTTTAACAAAGATTTCTGTACCTACCTTGGCATGCGGAAGTGCCACATAACCTAATGCAATTCCTTTGTTTAGCGATGGCGACATTGTTCCAGAAGTAATCTCTCCAATGGTATTTCCGTCTGCGTCTGTTATTTCATAGTGGCTTCTCGGAATGCCTCTCTCTATGATTTCTAAAGCTACCAGTTTGCGTTTTAAACCAGCTGCTTTTTCGGCTTGTAAGTTTTCGCTGTTTATGAAACTTTTGGTAAACTTAGTAACCCAACCCAGGCCGGCTTCAAGTGGCGAAGTCTCGTCGGTAATGTCGTTTCCGTATAAGCAATAACCCATTTCTAAACGTAGTGTATCTCTGGCTCCCAAGCCTATTGGCTTTATATCAAATTCTGCTCCGGCTTCAAATATTTTATTCCAAACATCCAAAGCTATCTCATTAGGCACATAAATCTCAAATCCGCCTGCTCCGGTGTATCCGGTGGCCGAAATCAAGACATCATCATGTCCGGCAAACTTACCTTTCTTAAATGAATAGTATTCTATAGCAGAAAGGTCTTCATCTGTAAGTTTTTGTAAGGCCTTTACAGCGTTTGGTCCCTGCACCGCAAAAAGACTTGTGGCATCAGACAAGTCGGTCATTTCCACACCAAACGTGTTATGTTTGCTAATCCAATCCCAGTCTTTCTTTATGTTTCCTGCATTTACTACCAGGTAATACTCGTTATCCGCAATTTTATACGTGAGAAAATCGTCTACAATTCCTCCTTTATCGTTTGGCAAATAACCGTACTGTATTTTCCCGTCATAAAGTACCGAAACATCATTGGAAGAAACTAGCTGAAGTAATTCAAGTGCTCTTTCGCCTTTTAGAAGAAACTCTCCCATGTGTGACACATCAAAAACGCCTACGCTGTTTCTTACGGCCAAGTGCTCTTCCTTGTCCGATGAATATCTTACAGGCATAATGAAACCTGCAAAAGGCACCATTTTACCACCAATAGATTCGTGAAAGTCGCTCAGAGTTATTTTTTTATCAGACATTTAATTAGTTTGTTTTTATGCAAATATACGGAATAGTTGGGAGGCCACAATGCCAGCCCACTCTTACAGAAATTAGGACCCGTCAGAAAACGATTTCTGGAATTAATACAATTTTTACGGGTAGAGAAGAATTCAAGCAGCAAATATATTTCCATGATTTTTATTTCACAATATACTATCTTACTTGCTGATTTAAAGAGTTATACAATAAAAAATTTAAGGTTTTTCAATTTCTTAACACTTATCTTTTCCAACTTTTTTCATCACACATTAGTCCTGTATTTAAGGGTGGCCACCTGAAACAATAAATAATAGATAATGAGAAAAGTAATTTGGAAGATCACTTCCATAATAGGAATAGTTTGGCTAAGTCTTGGGTGCAATAATGACGAAATCACCGTGCCAGAACCTGGTAAAACACAATTAGTAGATTTAGGAGAGCTCCCTGCAAAAGTCGAGGTGGCCTACGGTTTTAAACCTGCTGTTGCTACCTCAGAGAAGGTGGTAATAGCTACTAATGACGGTGTTTGGGAATTTAATACAACTACATCTAAATGGGCACGATTAGGCCTTGATGGCAAAGAAGTCACATTGGTATATGCTCACCCGCAAGATGCCAACTTGCTATTTGCCGGCATAAACACAAATGTACACGAAGGCGAGAAATCTCTTTTTAGGTCGGAAGATGCCGGTAAAACCTGGATTGCGGTAGAAACCCCGATCTACAACATTTGGGATGAAAAGTACGAACTCTACTATGATTTGGTAGTACGTCCTAACTTTCCCGATCACATTTACGCTAACATGAGCGGGACTACCATTGCCATTTCTACTGACAAAGGAAAGAACTGGAAAAGAACAAACGACAAAGAAGACTCTAATTTTGGGTACCAGAGCAATTTGGTTTTCTTACCCGGTCAGCCCAATAAAATCTATCAAGGCAGCGAAAACCCATTAGATTTTGCTTGGTTGGGCGAGTATGAGATTGACGCTAGTAATCCTTCTAAATTGGGAGAAGCGAAGTTACTGGTAAATATAGATACCTGGAGTAATAGAAGGCCTGTGGAACTTATTACCAACACCTTTACGGGTAATGCTATCTATGTAGGCCAAGAAGGTGCTCTTTCTAAAGTTGTTAATGGACAATCTTCTTATATTTTCAAAGTAGACGACGAAGAGGAGCTTTCTGCGGAAAAAGCGAAATTTCCTTATGCATACATTTATGGGGTTTGGGTAAATCCTCAAAACACCAACCATATTCTTTTTGGAGGAGGTATTAACGGCTTACAAGAAACGCTGAGCTTGTTTGAAACTGTAGACGAAGGTAAACATATTGTTCAGTTTGACACCAAATTAGGGATGACTGAGCCATTTATACACAAAATTCTACATACGGGTTCCGGTCCGCTTATACTCGTATCAGATTTAAGCACCAATAAAGTAAAGTTGTTTAAGTATAATTTGAAATAGGCTGGAGATACTTTTTGGAGTATCCATATGAGTCCGTCTATCAAGTCGGACTCATTCTCTTTATAAGAAAAAGTAAATTTATTCGTTATAAACTAAATAAATAGTTAAACTTTTTACTGTTAAAGACTGTCTATATTTACATAATCTACATATGTAATATAAACTTAGACAAGACCGTTTTCTTTGAATACTTCTAGTCCCGAAAAAATAAAACTTATGAAGCACCTCCTTTTTATCTTCCTTTTCCTTTCATCCTCTTCGCTTATGGCACAGAACTTAGATTCTCTTTGGGTAAAAATACACCAAGAGTTTGACAACGGTAACCTCAAAAGTGTGCAGCCTTTGGTAACCGAAGCCACGCAGCGTGCCAGAGCAGAAAAGAACCTTCCGTTACTAGCAAAAGGGCTGTTTTATTCGGGTCAGATTACGGTAGTTACATCAGACGAAACCGATGACATTACGCCCGTTTTTGAGTCTTTCAAGAAAGAAATAGAAGCCAGTTCGAGTGTGGGCAAAGCCGTTTTGCAAGTATATCTGGCTCGACTTTATGATATATATTTCAACGAAAACCGTTATAGAGTTCAAAACCGCACCGATCTGGAAACCCCAAGCTCGGATGATGTAAGATTCTGGACAGAGTCAGACTTTAAAATTCGAATAATGGACGTCTATATGCATGTTTTTTTTCAAAAAGATGCCCTGCTGAAAGAAGACATTTCGGAGTGGAAAAGTCTGGTGGTTAAAGACGACCAACAGGACAAAAAGCTCGAACTTACTCCTACGCTTTATGACCTTTTTGTACATTATGCAAAAGAGCGACTATTTGAACCCAATATCTATCTGGAAGAGTTGGTGAAATTAAACCTTGCCAAAAAGCAATACAACGCATATCTGTACAATGCATACCTACTTTTACCAACCGGAGATAAAGACGAGGACCTACAAAAATTAGAAACTTTAGCCAAAGAATATCCAAAAGCATGGTACAGCGGGGAGCTATATAAGGAACTAGTAAAACGCTATTTTGAGAGACAAAACTCCATAGATAAACTGACTGACTACAACAAGATATTTGAGTTACAGAAAACCATATCAGCTCTTTATCCTGACTCTGAGGTGCTTAAACAAGTGAATTCTACCGTAGAAGCCATTAAATCTACTTCTATCCAAGCTCAAATAGACCAATTCATTTTGCCCAACAAAAACACTCCGATACAGATTTCGCACAGAAACCTGCAAACAGCCTATATCCGTGTTTTAAACTACGATGTTGGCCAAAAAGATCCAACTTCTCAAGAGCTACATACAGTCTTTTCTACTTGGCACAATAACGCAAAAGAGCGTTACGAGACGTTTTTGAAGAATCACAAAACCGTGCAAGAATACGCAATTCCGTTCAACAAATTCGAAGATTATCAGGAGCATTCGTCCATATTTAACCTTAAACCGCTACCCAGCGGTAGATACGTGGTTTTGATAAGCCAAGACCCCACTTTTTCCTACACTAACGATAAAGACCTCAGTTATTTAGAGGTAAAGGTGTCACAGTTTTCGGTAGATTATAACAACAATGCTTTTTTGCTTACAGATAGGCAAACAGGTAAACCGCAAGCTCAAAAAACCATAGAAATTTTTACTATGGAACGCAATTCTAACAAATATACCTTGGCAAAAAGCTTGCTTACCGACTCCAAGGGATTAGCTAAAATAGAATCTGGCCTGCGGTTTATTTATAGACTAAAAGGCGAACAGTTTTTCTACGGATCTGGCATCTATTCTTACAAAGAACCTAACTACGAAGACCGAAGCCATACCTCTACCAAAATTTTTACGGATAGAGCCATTTATCGCCTGGGCCAAACCGTGTATTTTAAGGGCATTGTTACCCAAACTAGTAGCAACAGTGTAGTTGTTCTTGCAAAAAAAGATGTAGAAATAACCTTACATGACGTAAACAACAAAGAGCTAAGCCGACTAAAACTAAAAACCAACGAATTTGGCTCGGTTCACGGCGAATTTGTTCTGCCTCAGTCGGCTCTTACAGGTCATTTTTCTATCCGAACCAATCTTAGCGGACATTACTCTTTCCGAGTAGAAGAGTACAAACGGCCTAAGTTTTCGGTAGAAATAGAAAAGCCAAAAGGCGTCTTTACGCTCAATGATTCAATAAGAGTTCAAGGGGCGGCCATAGCTTTTTCGGGTGCAAATATAGACGGAGCAAAAGTGGAATACCGCGTTTCTCGTAGAGCCATTTATCCATACAGAATGTGGGGTTATCGTCCGCCTTACGAACCCGACCAAGAAATAGCTTTTGGAACAGCAATTACAGACAAAGACGGCAAGTTTACCTTGAACTTCAAGGCTATTCCGGCTAGAGAAAAGAAGGACGAGAAAGACATAAGAACCTACACCTATCATGTAAATGTAGATGTGACCGACCTGAACGGAGAAACCCAAAGCGGCTCACAAAGTGTAAGCGTGGGCGACAAGTCGGTGCTGCTTTCTACCACACTAAAAAATCGCTCGCATGTAAGCAGTTTGGGCAGTTTCAGCGTGAAAGTAAACAACCTCAATCAGCAAGCTATAGACCATAATGGCACTTTAGAGATTTTTGCTTTGAAATCACCAAACAGACCACTTCGCAAATCCAATTTTGTGTCGGATTATCAGTTTTATTCCAAAGCAGAATTTGTAAAACTTTTCCCGAACGAGCCTTACGGAGATGAAGCAAAACCCGAAAACTGGGAACGAGGAAAGAGTATTTATAAAGCCTCTTTCCAAAAAACTACAGACCTTAGCGTAAGCCAAACCGACAAGCTAGATGAAGGTTACTATTGGGTCAGCCTCCGCACAGAAGACGGTCTGGAAACGGGAGAATTACTATATTTTATCAATGAAAAGCGAAATTCTAAAACCAAAGAAATTTTTACACATAACCTAGACAAAACCGAGTATAAACCCGGAGAAGTAGCAAAAATAAGTCTGAATACTGGAGCAGATGAGCTATTTGTGACCGTGCGTGTGGAGAGCAACCAAAAGCTTATTCGTACAGAAGTTATTCAGCTCAAAGGCAAAGAAAAAACACTGGAAATTCCTATAAAAGAAGAACACAGAGGCAATATTCACGTGCACTATTATTGGGTAAAATACAATACCAAAGAACAAGGAACAATTCATATTCAGGTACCGTACAACCACAAAAAACTGGATGTAAGCACAGCCGTAACTCGTGATAAACTGGCCCCAGGAAGTAAAGAAACCTGGAGTTTTAAGGTCTCGGACTCCAATAAAGATAAGGTTTTGGCAGAGTTTTTAACCGGAATGTATGACGCCTCACTGGATCAGTTTGCCTCAAACTCGTTCAGCCATTTTGTGTATGATTTTTATAGCTTCGCAAAGCACGGTTTTGGTTATACTGAATATGCGTTCACAAAAAATACTTCAAATGCCATTCTTTCAGGAGCTAAACATCCTAATTACTTTGGCTCGCTTCAGCATCTTCTGTTAATGGATCATAACTTCACGTTTAACACCTACAGAAATCAATATAGAAGAAACAGCCGAGTAGATCGAGTTTTCCCTCAAAGTGCTCCAGCAGCTATGATGAGCGATGCTAGTGCTTTGGAAGAAGTGGTGGTTACAGGCTATGGCGGGCAACAAAAGAAATCAATGGTAGCTCAAGAGAAATTCTTCCCACCTGAATTAAAAGAATCAGCTGCTGCAGGCGGAGCTGCATCAGACACGATATCTACCGAAGAAAAAGACTCGGCTCTTAATAATGTACAAGCCCGAAAGGCGTTGCAGGAAACGGCATTTTTCTATCCTAATCTGCGTACCGATAAAGATGGAAATGTGAGCTTTGATTTTACCGTACCCGAAAGCCTCACCGAATGGAAACTCATGGCTTTTGCTCATACGCCCGACATGAAAACGGGCTACTACGAAACCCGAGTAAAAACCCAGAAAGACCTTATGGTGGTGCCGAATGTTCCACGATTCTTACGTGAAGGCGACGAACTTCGTATTTCTAACAAAATCGTAAACCTTTCGGAGCAAAGTCTAAACGGAACAGCACGCTTGGTTTTGACTGACGCCATTTCCGGAAATGAGGTAAATTCTCTCTTTGCAAACACAAAAACTGACAAAAACTTCACTACAGCCAAGGGCGAGTCGGGAGAAGTTTCGTGGACTATAAAAGTGCCTAAGAACATACAAGCAGTTAGCTACAAAATTGTAGCAGCAGCTGGCGATTTTTCGGATGGAGAAGAGTCCATTTTACCCGTAGTTACCAACCGTATGCTGGTAACCGAAACGCTTCCAATAAGCATTCGTGAAAATCAAAACAAGACTTTCACGTTTGATAAGCTAACCAAAAACACTTCGGAAACGCTGGACAATTTCAAGCTTACTTTCGAAATGACCACCAATCCGCTTTGGTACGCTATTTTCTCATTGCCGTACCTGAGAGAATATCCTTATGAGTGCAGCGAGCAGGTGTTCAGTCGCTTGTATGGAAACCTTATTTCGGAAAATATCATCGGCAGTCAACCGAAAATTAAAGCCGTTTTTGACGATTGGAATCGCAAGGGACAGCTAAAATCTAAGCTGGAACTGAACCAAGAACTGAAGAACATTTTGCTGGAAGAAACCCCCTGGGTGCGTGATGCAGTAAGCGAAGAAGAGCAAATGAAACGCATTGCGGTACTATTTGACCTCAATAAAATGCAGCAGGAAATGAAAGCGGCTTTTGATAAATTAAGTCAAAAACAACAAAACTCGGGCGGCTTCGCTTGGTTTGATGGCGGAAGAGAAAACGAGTACATCACTACGCACATAGTAAGCGGTTTTGGCAATCTGAAAAACATGAAGATTGACTTAAAAAAACACGGAATTGAAATAAACAGTTTGGTGAAAAATGCGATCAATTTCATCGACCAAAAGCAACTGGAGTACTACAAAGAACAGCAGCGTTTGAAGAAAAATGACCTGGACTGGAACACAGGAATTCATTACCTATATGCACGTAGTTTCTTTTTACAGGAACACGCCATGCCAAAAACACTTGACAGCCTAAAACTCATTTATCTGAACAACATCAAGAAAAACGCTAAAGACTTCTCTCTGCAAACCCAAGCCATGGCCGCACTTGTCTTGAGTCGATTTGGAGAAAAACCAGCTGCGGAAAAGCTCTTAAAAACGGTAAACGAGCACTCGGTTGATTCAGACGAAATGGGTAAATATTGGAAAAGTAACCAAAGCGGATGGTACTGGTATCAGGCTCCGGTAGAAACTCAAGCCTTGCTTATAGAAGCATTTCATGAAGTTTTGAAAGACGAAACCAGCGTAGAAGCTATGAAAGTTTGGTTGCTTAAAAACCGCCAGACCAATCAGTGGAACTCTACTAAAGCCACCACCAAAGCGGTGTACGCTCTTATGAACACCGGAAAAAGCTGGATTGATGCCGAAAAAGGCGTAAGCGTGAAAATAGGCGGACAATCCATTGATCTAAACACACCATCGGCACAGGCGGGTTCTGGCTATGTAAAAATGGCTTGGAACAAAGATGAAATCAAACCCGAAATGGGCAAAGTAGAAGTACAGAAAACATCGCCAGGTGTGGCTTGGGGAGCCATGTACTGGCAGTATTTCGAGGAGTTGGATAAGATAACATCAGCCGAAACGGGAGTAAAATTCAACAAAAAACTGTATTTGAAAAAGAACTCTCCTACCGGCCCAGTCCTACGAGAAATCACGCCCACTACGCCTATAGAAATCGGTGATTTGGTAACTGTAAGATTAGAAATAAGCATAGACCGAAACATGGAGTTTGTTCACATAAAAGACATGCGGGCAAGCGGCTTTGAGCCGGTAAATGTGCTGTCGGGTTACAAATGGAAAGACGGTTTCGGTTACTACGAAAGCACCCGTGACCTAGCCACCAATTTCTTTGCCGACTATATGCGTAAAGGCACGTACGTTTTTGAGTATGACCTTAGGGCCAATAATGCCGGAAACTTCAGTAACGGAATCACCCAAATGCAAAACATGTACGCTCCCGAACTGAGTGCACATAGCGAGGGCATCAGGGTGGAGATTAGGGATTAAGTGTCTAAAAAAATATGGAATTATTGTTGTTAGCTTTTTGAGAGTTTCTCTTATTAATCATGAAATGAGACACTTAATATATTTCTAACAACAATCTTTCACTATCTACTTCGTTTTCTTTTCAAAACTCAACACTATGAAATATCTACAGCTTTTTGCCTTTCTTTTTTGCACATCATTTTTTACAAATGCCCAAAACAGGGTTTTGAACATCACGGGAATAGTCATTGACGCGGAAACATTAACCCCACTGGAAAACGTGCAGATACGCAACTTCGATTCTAAAACTTTAGGTACAAGCGACAGTAAAGGCTTCTTTACTGCCAAAATAGAGGTTAGTGAGACAGGAGAAATCAAATTTGATTTTGATGCCAAGAAAAGTGGTTACAACACCCATATTCAGGCTGAACGCTGGGGCGATTTAGGATCTGATTTGAATCCAGTTTATTACATTGCTCTCAAAAACCACAATTCTGCAGGTATTTCCGCTCACAGTGACCATAGTTTGGACTTTAAACCAAACACTTTTGAAAGTATTTCGCCAAAATTGGAAGATTTCAAAAAGAAAGTGATTTTCAATAACAAGGTAACAGCTGCAAAAAGTGGAAACGAGGATATTTTTATACAGATAGACAAGGATTACTTTATCGTAAACAAAACCGGATACATACAGCTTAAATCTGAAAAAGATCTAATATCAATAAATGGTCTGGAGAAGGTTGCTGCTAACGAAATAAATACACGTTTAAGAAGACAAAACATAAAGAGTATGACCAAATCACATCCGGATGTGATTGTGTACACCAAATAATTTCAACTACGACCCGGATAGTATTTAACTTCTGTCTAGCACTGTTTACGCATTAGAAGATTTTAGCTAAACGAAATGCTATAAAATAGAAGCAAAAGACCTAATACATATAATAAAGCATGGCTTTGGTGATTGTAAAACTTATATGAAGTATCATTGGGATGCTGTATTGGTTGATGATTAATCTGGGTTTTAGCAGCCCGCGATTTTAAGATAGTGGGCTTATTCCGTTTACAAATCTGGTCGCTTCTGTGTCACATTATACTGCCCGTATCTATATCTATTTTCTCTATCAAAACAGAATTCCTGGCCCCCTGTTTTTAAACACAAATTAGCGGAAACCCCAGAGCCTTCAGCCCTGAATTTTGCCATTATTTTACCTTCAAATCTTATCTTTTGTATCTATTAAAACGCTAAGGTTATTCTTCCTTTATAAACCTAAAGATTCCAGCAGAGAAAACAATCTTGAAAAAAATAAAAAAAAACGTAATAACTATAATATACCCGTAAACCACATCATTTTTTCTAACATGCTGATAACCTTATAGGAAAAGACCACACTTCCGTAAATTCCCCTTTTATGGATAAAAAGGGCGTATTTCTTACGCCTCTAAATTAAAAAAAATCCTTTGTCTGCTCATTTAAATGCCATATCTTAGCTCACAATCAACAAAACTGTATTGCGAGGAAAATTACTTATAGCAAAACCCTTTTTAGGAGATTCTAATTTTGAAAGGGCTGTAGTGGTCATGTGTGTAGACTCCGAAGACGGGGCTTTTGGGTTAATTATAAACCAAGCTACAGATAGTTTTCTTTCCGATTTTTTTGACGACGTTTTTATTGATGTCCCCGTTTTTGTGGGAGGCCCGGTGGAATCCAATACCCTACATTTTGTACACCGCAAAGGCTTACTAGTTGAGGGCACTATCCAAATATCCGAGAACCTATGGTGGTCTGGAGACTTTGGCTCCATAAAAACCTTGTTGAATACCGGTGTTCTGGGGCCTGATGATATCCGTTTTTTCTTAGGCTACTCTGGTTGGGGCGAGGGCCAGTTGAGGCAAGAAATAAATGACAGTATATGGGTAATTACGGAATCTTCTCCTGAGATTCTTTTTGAAACCCCTACCCAAAATACTTGGCGGGATTCCCTACTAAAGCTCGGAGGCAATTATACTATAATGGCAAATTCCCCAGCCAGTCCAAGACTAAACTAACTGTCTGTTTTAAAAGCCTACTTACATTGGTTTTGCCTAAGAAACTGTGGCAGGTTCAATAGTTAGGTATTTTAAGTAAAAGGGACACTCCAATCCTCCCTCCTTTTGAAGGAAAAGTTGTATTAACGCAATTTCAGTGTAACTATACTTACAATAGCAAGCAGGATGCCGATAATCCAGAAACGGGTCACGATTTTCGACTCATGGTAACCCTTCTTTTGATAATGGTGGTGCAGCGGAGCCATTTTTAGAAGACGATTTTGCTGGGCATATTCCAGGCCATGTTTTCGTTTCTGATACTTAAAGTAAGCCACCTGGGCCATTACAGAGAGGTTTTCCACCACAAAAATTCCACAAAAAACCGGAATCAGAAGCTCCTTCCTAAGTATCAAAGCCATGGTAGCAATCACTGAGCCCAGCATTAAACTACCTGTATCACCCATAAATACGGATGCCGGATAGGAGTTATACCAAAGAAAACCGACACAAGCTCCCACAAAAGCCGCGGAGAAAATCACGATTTCCCCTGAGTTGGGAATGAGCATGATGTTAAGGTATTCCGCAAAAACTTTATTGCCGGATAAGAATGCAAAAATGGCTAAAGTTACTCCTATAATAGCTGATGTTCCTGCTGCAAGCCCATCTATACCATCCGTAATATTAGCAGCATTGGAAACTGCTGTGATAATAAAAATACATATAAGAACGTACGGCAACCATTCCAAACTTTGTGGAAGGTACCCCGAAAGAATCTCATAGTCTAGCAGATTGTTCTTCGTAAACGGAACAGTAGTTTGAAGAGAGGCTGTATCCACATATTTACCGCCACCTGTAAACTGACGTATAGTTACGTCTTTACTGTAGAAAAGGGTTAATCCCACAATTATACCCAAACCAACCTGGCCAATAACTTTGAAACGACCCTGTAAACCTTCTTTATTCTTTTTAAATACCTTAATATAATCATCTGCAAAACCAATAAGCGTAGTCCAGATAGTAGCTACTATAAGTAAGATGATGTACACATTATCTAATCTGGCAAACAAGAACACCGGAATAAGTAACGATGCCAAAATAATAAACCCACCCATAGTCGGTGTACCTTTTTTCTCTATCTGGCCAGAAAGCCCGAGATCCCTTATACTCTCCCCTATTTGTAGTAATTGAAGGCGTTTAATTATCCTTTTTCCGAAAATAGCCGCTATAGCCAAAGACACTATTATGGCTGCCGATGCACGGAAAGAAATGAACCGCCAAACGCCGGCACCTGGGAAATCAAAGACTTTATCTAGGTATTCAAATAAATAGTAGAGCATATAAAGGAGGTTTGTCTTTTTGATACAAATATAATAAGGTTTGAAATAAATCATCCTCCAAAGTTTAATCCTTATGCTAACACTCAAAAAAATGTCATTACACGCTATACTATGAATCAAACTTTGGAGCCTAAAAAGACTTTAAATATATTAGGAGCTATAGATAACCTTATTTTAATAAACGCTTTTACCTCTTTTGAGCTGTTGCGACTTGATAAGAACCACTTCTTAGCCGCATAAGTTTTAAACCATAAAACTATCTTTATCAATGTATTAATATCATTTAGTTCAGATTAATAGAGAATTAAGATATTGTCACTCACACTATTACATCATTATAATATACAATTAAGATGCGGTCGGAGCGGGTTGAACATTATTGGCTTCGAAAGTTTTCTTTATTTCTTCATTTAAGAAGTCTGTTACTCCGCCCGTATTTCCAGACCTGGACCATACCCGAATTCTAAAAATAGTCACGGAAAGATCTTCCGTATTTACAGCAATATTTGGAGCTGGATCCGTGAAAATAAGATCATTCTTTTGGCAAACATCAAGGATTAAAGCCTTAACCTTTTCTATATTTTCCTTTCCTGATACTCTAAACTTAAGCTCTGTTCTTAGCTCTCCATTGCCCGATATATTTATAATGGCACTAGAGGTTATGGAATTATTGGGAATAATCACGCTTCGGTTGTCTGCTGTCTTAAGTATCGTGTTAAAAATTAAAATTTCTTGAACTACCCCCGTATGATTGCTGATGATTACGGTGTCTCCAATTTTAAAGGGTTTAAAAACCAAAATCATAACACCACTTGCCAAATTAGATAAGTTTCCTTGCAGGGCAAGCCCAACAGCCAACCCTGCACCCCCTAACAAGGCCACAAAAGAAGTAGTAGCTATACCAAACGTAGTAGCCACACTTATAAGAACCAAAACCTTGATAAGTATAGATACCAATGAGGTTAAAAAGGGGACAATGTTGCTACTTGTTCTCTTTCTTTCAAGTAATTTTCTAAACCAGCTACTAATACGATTTGCTAGCCAGAAACCAATAGCTAAGGTAAAAACTGCTATGACAAACTTTGGGAGAAATCCCCAAACTTGAGCTAAGAGTTTTTCTATAATAACCTCTAAGGTTGGTACTTTTTCCATGAATGATTTCTGTCAGATTATGTAATTAGATACCTAGGAAACGAAAGCAATATCTAATCTATTTTTGATTTTCTAGTTGCCTCAAAGAAATTTATTAGCCAAATATTAGATAATTTACTATAAATCAGTATCTTTGCACTCCTTTTTAAGAAAGGAATAATTATTAACTAATTTTCAGTGAGATAGCCCAGCTCACTGATGTAACTCGGGTAGCATTTATATGGCAAATCAAGAATTTCCAGCGTTCGACTGGGAGAAAGTAACCAAAAAAGGTATTGGTGGCGGATATTCAAACGCCGAAAAAGAAGAGTTAGAAAAAGTATACGGTGATACTTTCTCAGCTATTGAAGAAAAAGATGTTGTTGACGCCCTAGTAGTAGGTGTATCAGACAGAGAGGTTATCCTTAACATCGGATTTAAATCAGACGGTATCGTTTCCCGCTCTGAATTCAGAGACCTTCCTGACCTAAAAGTAGGTGATAAGGTAGAGGTTTTCATAGAAAAACAAGAAGATGCTCTTGGCCAATTAGTGGTTTCTCGCAAAAAAGCTAGAATCCTTACTGCTTGGGCTAGAATTGAAAGTGCTCTTGAAACAGACATCATTGTTGACGCCCTTATTAAGCGTAGAACAAAAGGTGGTCTTATCGTGGATATTTACGGAATTGAGGCGTTCTTGCCAGGTTCTCAAATTGACGTGAAACCTATCAGAGACTTTGACGTATTTGTAGGTAAGCGTATGGAAGTTAAAGTGGTTAAAATTAACCATACTAACGATAACGTGGTTGTATCGCACAAAGTGCTTATTGAAAAAGACCTTGAGTCTCAAAGACAACAAATCCTTACTAACCTTGAAAAAGGACAGGTATTGGAAGGTGTTGTTAAAAATATCACTAACTTCGGTGTGTTCATCGACCTTGGTGGTGTTGACGGTCTTCTTCACATCACAGATATCTCGTGGGGTCGTGTTAATCACCCTAACGAAGTTCTTAATCTTGATGACAAAATCAAGGTTGTGGTTCTTGACTTCGACGATGACAAAAAACGTATCTCTCTAGGTATGAAGCAGCTTGAGGCTCACCCTTGGGATTCTCTTGCTCAAGATCTTGAAGTTGGTTCTAAAGTTTCAGGTAAAATCGTAAACATAGCTGATTACGGTGCATTCCTTGAACTTAAGCCAGGTGTAGAAGGTCTTATCCACGTATCAGAAATGTCATGGTCTCAGCACCTAAGAAACCCAATGGATTTCTTACAAATCGGTGACGAAATCTCTGCCGTGGTTCTTACTCTTGACAAAGAAGAAAGAAAAATGTCTCTTGGTATCAAACAACTTACCGAAGACCCTTGGACTAAGCAAGATTTACTTTCTAAATACGCCGTAGGTACTAAGCACAAAGGAACGGTAAGAAACCTTACTAACTTTGGTTTATTCCTTGAGCTAGAAGAAGGTATAGACGGTCTAGTACACGTTTCTGACCTTTCTTGGACTAAGAAAATCAAGCACCCATCTGATTTCGTAAAAATCGGTGAAGAGCTAGAAGTTGTGGTTCTTGAGTTAGATGTAGAAAACCGTAGATTGGCTCTTAGCCACAAACACCTGGAAGAAAACCCTTGGGATACTTTTGAAGGAGTGTTTGAAGTAGGTTCTGTACACGAATCTAGTATCATCTCTAAAAATGATAAAATAGTTACACTTGAGCTTCCTTACGGAATTGAAGGTATAGCTACGCTTAAAGGCATCACTAAAGAAGATGGTACACTAGCTGAATTAGGCGAGAAACTATCTTTCGAAGTTATTGAGTTTAACAAAGAAGATAAGAAAATAGTACTTTCTCACAGCAAAACTTGGGAAGCTCCTTCAGAAGATGAGCCTAAGAAAAAAGCAGGAAAAGCTACTGATAAAGTGAAACTTCCTGATGCTGAGAAATCTACTTTAGGTGATATTTCTGCTCTAGCTGCTCTTAAAGACCAGTTAGTAGAGGCTGAAACTTCTACAAAGAAGAAAACTGCTTCTAAGAAAAAAGACGAAGAAGAAGCTTAATAAGTTTCTTAAACTATAAGGAAAAGCGGCTCAGTTTGAGCCGCTTTTTTTGTGCCTAAAAGGAGGTTTCTAAAACGAAGTGTGTATCCGATAAGACCCTGCAATGCGAAACTTGTCGAAGTCTAAGTTAATTAAGAGGAGAGTAATAGTTACTCTCATCTTCTTCTACCTTTTCCGTGATGCTTCTTTTTGCCCGCCAAAAACGGCAGTAAGCTGGAAAATCATTACAAAAAAGATTATACCAAGTTTTCTGCTGGAATTTTGTAACAGAAAATACTAGTTCCTAATATTGGCAGTATCCCTCTTCTGTCCCTTAGTAGCAATATGGAAGTAGTGATAAAGAAAGCTTCTCGATTTCTTGGAAGAAGAGAATGGGTTCTGAACTAGAAAGCTATTGTTCTGATAGGACTCTGATACTACATGAAACAAAAAAAGGGGAAACCTCATGTTTCCCCTTCCTAAAGTTCTTGTTTTGTTTTCTTAAAACAAGAAGGTAAGCCCTAATGTAGCTGCACGAGTTTTTACATCATTTAAATCTGCTAAACCATGTGAATATTGACCCGAAACTATAATTCTGTTACTTATGTGTAAACCCACACCAACATTTGCTCCAAAGTCAAATCTCTTAGGATCAGATTCTCCAAGTAAATCTTTATCAAAAAGATTAATTGTAGTTCCACCTGCTTTCAATTTCGCTTTAAGTGCATAACCCGCAAAAGCCCCAACAAATGGACTGATACTAAAGGATTCCCCGACTGGAATTTTATATCCAACATTTAAAGGAATTTCAACAAACTCGTAGATAAATTTCCCTGTCTCCCCGGCTTCTGTTTCCTTAAGGCCTTTTGTATTATACAATAATCCTGTTTGAAAATAAAGTGCTTTTTCTAAATTTGAGTAGTAAACTACTCCTGCCTGGAAGCCAATAAGGTTATCTCCTTTACCTACATCTTTTACATCAAGATTAGATAAGTTCACCCCTCCCTTAACTCCAAAATGTCCTTGTGCGAACAGATTTGAAGAAAATGATAAAAAAGCAATTAGAATTGCAAGTGTGTAAAGTGTTCGTTTCATAAAAATTTGTGATTTTAATTGTATACAAAGGTAGATAAAATTTTACAAATTAAATGAATACTTATATTAGTTAGTTTAACAACTAAAGCCACATCGTCACTTTCCATGAAAAAGTTTTGCACAAAAAGTAGTATTTTTGTGTTTTATTAAGAAAGAGAAGGAAATCAATATGTTAATAAATCAATTAGAGGCTATTCAAGAACGCTTTGAGGAAGTAACCCAGCAGATTACTATGCCCGAAGTGGTATCTGACATGGATAAGTTTAAGAAGATTAGCAAAGAATACCGCGATTTGGAGAAAATCGTAGATGAATATAAAAACTATAAACTAATCCTTGCCAATCTGGAAGAAGCTAAGCAAATCCTTACTACCGAGAAGGATGAGGAAATGCGAGAAATGGCAAAAATGGAGTTAGATGAGCTTGGGCCAAAGAAAGAGGAGATAGAAGAAAAGCTGAAAGAACTCCTCATACCAAAAGACCCCAATGATAGCAAAGACAGTATTCTAGAAATCCGTGCCGGAACAGGTGGTGATGAGGCCTCTATTTTTGCTGGAGATTTGTTTAGGATGTACCAGCGTTTTGCTGCGGTACAAGGCTGGCAATTTACGGTTATGGACTACACAGATGCCCCATCTGGTGGTTATAAGGAAGTAGTGATAAGTGTAAAAGGAGAAGACGTTTACGGAAAACTAAAATACGAATCTGGTGTTCACCGTGTACAGCGTGTGCCTGCTACAGAATCCCAGGGCCGTATACATACCTCCGCAGCAACAGTAGCTGTTTTACCAGAAGCAGATGAGGTAGACGTACAAATAAATATGACGGATATACGTAAAGACACCTACTGCTCGTCAGGTGCGGGAGGGCAGTCTGTAAACACCACATATTCTGCTGTACGAGTTACGCACATTCCCAGTGGCTTGGTGGTTCAATGTCAGGATGAGCGTTCACAAATAAAGAATTTTGATAAGGCCATGACTGTTCTACGCTCCCGCCTTTTCGAAATAGAGCTGGCCAAACAAAATGAGTCTATAGCCGGAGAGAGAAAATCCCTTGTGGGTTCTGGAGACCGCTCAGATAAGATACGTACTTATAACTATCCACAAGGTCGGGTAACTGACCACAGAATTGGTTTTACTGTGTATAATCTACCTACGGTTATGGAAGGTAGCATTGGTGAGTTTATTGAGAAACTGAGAATAGCCGAGAACACCGAGAAAATGGGAGCTTCTGCAGCCTAAAATACAATGACCGAGATTTGTTTAGCAACCAATAATCAGCACAAAATAGAGGAGCTGCAAAGCCTTTTGGGCAATGCGTTTATTGTAAAAACTCTAAAAGACATTGGGTGTACCGAAGATATTGAAGAAACAGGAAGTACTTTCCAAGAAAACTCCCTTATTAAGGCTCAATATGTATACCAAAAATATGGTTTAAATGTACTTGCCGATGACTCTGGCTTAGAAGTGGAAGCTTTAGACGGAAGGCCCGGAGTATACTCTGCCCGCTATGCAGGGGAGCCGTCAGACTCTACCGCCAATAACATAAAACTAATACGCGAGCTGGAAGGTAGAGAAAATCGCACTGCCAATTTTCGCACCGTAATAACGCTCATATTAGAGGGGGAAATACATACTTTCGAGGGCGAAGTTTTTGGTAAAATAAAGGAGAGCTTTGATGGAGAAGTAGGTTTCGGATATAACCCCGTTTTTATACCGGATGGCTACAAAGATACGTTCCACAATATGGGTTTTGAGCTCCGTCATAAGCTTAACCACCGCGGTAGGGCTATGGAGAAGGTCTTGGCATTTTTGAATAGAAACTAGATACGGTTCTAAACAACATCAGTTGTTCTTGTAATTATAGTGTCCCGTGATTTTGAAGCTAAACAGGCAGTCTTCCAGTACTTGACCAGCTCCAATATTATGTACCATTAAATAGCGTTTCCCATCTTTTGACTTTTGGTTACTCACTATTCCTATATGTGTAAGTTTATTGGGGAGATCCCAACTGACAACATTTCCTGGTTTATAGTCGGCAGCATTTAAAGTTATGCCCAAAGAGGCTCCTTTACGCTCGAAAAACTTCATAAGATTAGGCACTCTTCTATGGTCAATGTTTTTATCAGTAGATTTTAGGCCCCATTTTTTAGGATACGCTGCGAAGTTCCTCTTCATATCCTCGTGTACTTCTTTCTGTAGGTCTACTCCTATTTTCCGATAAGCACGCACAATTACGTCGGTGCAAACGCCCGTGTGACCAGGTACATCGCCATTTGGATACGGAATAACTACATAGTCCGCCAAATACCTTATTTGTGGGTTTACAATGGACTCAGCGGCTTTAGAAAGTGGAGTTTGAGCCTCTGTGTTTAGAAATCCAAAAAGAAGAATAAAAATAGAGAGTCTCATCTTATTAAGGGTTTCCTCTATAAACGCCTTTGCAAGTGGTGTAATTGCACCAACCACCTATAAAAATAGTTACTCCATTCTCCTATCTTGGTCACGCTTCATGTCCTTATCCTTGATGCTATCCCGCTTGTCGTATAGCTTCTTACCTTTGGCTAGTGCAATATCTATTTTTGCCAATCCTGAATCATTGATGTACACCCTAGTAGGGATAATGGTCAATCCTTTGTCTGTTAGTTTACTCTCTAATTTTTTTAACTCCTTTCTCTTCAGGAGAAGTTTGCGTTCGCGTAGTGGCTCGTGGTTATAATGTGTGCCGTTCTCGTATTTAGAGATATTGAGGTTTTTTACGTAAAGCTCGCCTTTATTAAAAATACAATACGCATCTGCCATACTCACTTTTCCTTCGCGTATAGATTTTATTTCTGTACCTGTAAGCACCATTCCTGCCGAGTATTCTTCTAAGAAGAAAAACTCGAAAGAGGCCTTACGGTTCTGTATGTTTATGGTCTTTTGTAGTTTCATTTCATTAGTAACAATTGCATAGAGATAAAAAATCCCTGCCTCAATTGTAGTGACAGGGATTCCGACTTACGTGCTTTCCTAATAATCCAAGTTTCGGCAAGAAGCCGGACTGAAGGATTAAATCTTTAAGAATTATATATAAATAATTATTCTTTTCTTCGTTCAGACAGACAAATGTAAATAGCGGAAAACAAAAATCAAAATATGAACTTCATATTTTTACGTGTATTGAGACATTTTCTAGCAAAGAAGCTAATATTTCCCAATATTAATCGTGACTAAAATAGCTTTTCTAATAATTGGCTTAGTAATAGAATTATTATTCCAAAAATTAGTAATATTGCCTTGTTAAAACATTAATTTTACCAGAGAACATTGTTAAATACCCCCTTACTTAGCACCCATAAAGAGCAGGAAACTGCCATTTTGGTAGGTGTGATATCCCAAAAACAGAGTGCAGAACAGACCAAAGAATACTTGGATGAATTGGCGTTTTTGGCCGAAACCTCGGGAGTAAAAACCCTCAAAACCTTTGTGCAAAGGCTTAATTTTCCTGACCAAAAGACATTTGTGGGAAAAGGAAAACTGGAGGAAATACATACATGGACTGTAATTAACCCCGTAGATACCATCATTTTCGATGATGAACTGAGTCCATCTCAAGTGCGTAACCTGGAAAAAGTCTTTGAGAACAAAAAAGTTTTGGATCGCAGCTTACTCATTCTCAATATCTTCTCGCAAAGAGCACGCACGGATCAAGCTAAACGCCAAGTAGAGCTGGCTCAATATAAGTACCTTTTGCCCAGACTTACACGTATGTGGAGCCACCTTAGCAAACAAAAAGGTGGGATTGGGATGAGAGGCCCAGGTGAAAAAGAGCTGGAAACGGACAAACGTATTGTACAAGACAGGATTGCTTTCCTGAAAGATAAACTAGACAAAATAGATAAACAAGCTGCCACCCGACGAAAAGAACGAAACCGCCTAGTACGTGTGGCTTTGGTTGGTTATACTAATGTGGGCAAGTCTACACTTATGCGGAGGCTAACAAAGTCTGATGTTTTTGCAGAGAATAAACTATTCGCCACGATTGACTCCACGGTACGAAAAATGGTTTTGGGGCATATCCCCTTCTTACTTACAGATACAGTTGGTTTTATCCGAAAACTGCCTACCACATTAGTAGAATCTTTTAAATCTACTCTTGACGAAATCCGAGACGCAGACATCTTGATACATGTGGTAGATATATCACATCCGACATTCGAGGAACAAATAGAGGTGGTAAACGATACCCTTGCCGAAATTGGTGCTAATGATAAACCAACTATGCTTATTTTTAATAAGCTGGACCAGTTCCAACCCGAGTCTGAGGAGGGATTAGATAAACATTTGGCCACAGAAGAAGACCTAAAGAAAAACCTGGAACGCCTAGAAACCAGCTACCTTAAGAAGAATGCTAAACATGTGGCGTTTATTTCAGCCGAGAAAAACGAAAACATGGATAAACTCCGGGATGTACTGGTAGAAATGGTGCGTGAAAAACACTTTGGTATTTATCCCAATTGGGATGCCGGAAAAAACGAAATGCTGGATTGGCAACAAGAAAACAACGAACTAATTTAACCTATTAATAGTATATGCAAAATAAAAGTACCAATTGGGCACAGTTTATCCCTCTCATTACTGTGTTCTTTTTCTGGGGTTTTGTGGCCGCCAGTAACGATATCCTGATTCCTGTTTTTAAGAAGGAATTTAATCTCACGCAATTTAAAAGCCAATTGGTCGCCTCTGCATTCTACGTAGCCTATACCGTAGGTTCTATCATTTATATGATTATCTCATCGGCTCTGAAAGTTGACCTTGTAAATAAGATCGGGTATAAAAATGGCTTAATATATGGTTTGGTGATTTCTGCCTTGGGTACATTGCTTTTCATTCCTGCTGCTAATGCTGGATCTTTCAACCTCATGATTTCGGCTCTGTTTATTGTGGGTTTAGGCTTCTCTTTACAGCAGATTGTGGCCAACCCTTTGGCTATTTTAGTTGGCCCAAACGAAACGGGCAGCCAAAGGCTAACGATGGCCGGCGGTATCAATAACTTTGGTACCACCATAGGACCACTTATTGTAACCTTCGCCATTTTTGGTTCGGCAGCATCTTCAAACACCGAAGCCAGCATAGAGTCGGTTAAGATACCTTACTTGGTTTTAGGAGCGGTATTTATCTTGGTAGCCATAATGCTTAAGTTCTCTTCCTTACCAGATAAAGTAATAAGTGAAGAAACACAAGACTATTCGGGAGTAACATCAAGGGCTTCTGCATTTAGTTACCCTCAGTTAATCTTGGGTATGATTGCCATTTTTGTTTACGTAGGTGTAGAAGTAAGTACTGCCTCTAACCTTCCGGCTTATATGGAAGAGTACTTAGGATTTTCTACCAAAGACACTGCACCATATATATCTCTTTATTGGGCATCTATGATGATTGGCCGCTGGACAGGTGCGGTAGACGCATTTGACTTTAGTGGCGGAACCAAGAAGATATTGCGTTTCCTAGCTCCGTATTTAGCTTTTGGCGTATTTCTCCTGGTAAACCTTATTGCCAAGCATGATATCTCTGCTTTTTATGTTTACGGTTTAGTAATAATTGTAATGATTATCTGTGATATCTTAAGCAAAGGAAACCCGGCAAGAATGCTACTTATTTTCTCACTGGCAGGGATTACTGCCCTACTTATAGGAATGATTACAGACGGAATGCTTTCTGTTTATGCTTTTACCAGCGTAGGTTTGTTTGTTTCTACACTGTGGCCGTGTATTTTTGCCTTGGCTATAAACGGGTTAGGAAAACATACAAACCAGGGTTCTGGTTTCTTGATCATGATGATTTTTGGTGGCGGCATTATTGCTCCATTACAAGGTCTTTTGGCAGATAAAACTACTATCCACTTTAGTTTTATAGTAGGTGTGGCTTGTTTTGCTTACTTGGTGTTCTATGCTCTTAGGGTACCCAAAATATTAAAATCCCAAGGGATAGATCTTGGCAAAGTGAAGACTGAAGGCGGGCATTAATAAAGCACTCTGTCTTTAATAGATACAAAGAAAGCCCGCTGATAAACAGTGGGCTTTCTTGTATTTCATAAACTAATAATTTCTATAACTTTCCTAACGCCTCCTCAATCGCTTTGATTTTGGCTTCGGCGTCTGCAAGTTTCGCTCTTTCTCGCTCTATGATTTCGGGTTTCGCATTGGCTACAAACTTCTCGTTAGATAGTTTGGCTTCTACAGACTTCTTAAAGCCTAGATTGTACTCCAGGTCTTTTTTAAGGTTTTCTCTTTCTGCTTCAGTATCTAAATTGTCTCCTAAATCTAGTCCAAATTCATCGCCTTTGATTACGTAGCTTATGCCTGTAACTTCGTCTGCATAAGCAATGGAAGAAATATTGGCTAGCTTCATAATCAAGCCTTCCATTTTTAAGTACTTCCCCGGAGCATTGGTCTTTATTTCAAGAGGTAAACTATCTTTCGGCGACAGCTGCTTGCTTTGGCGGGTATTACGCACCCACGATACCAATTCCAACAAAATATCTACATCGGCAAGAATCTCCTCATCCACCTTTTTGGCTTTGGGGAAAGGCTGCACAGAAATAGATTCGCCCACAGTTCTTTCAGAGAGGTTTTGCCATAATTCCTCCGAAATAAACGGAATAAACGGATGAGCTAAACGCATCAATTCATCAAAGAAACCAATAGTGGCTTCGTAAGTTTCCTGATCTATTGGTTGGCCAACTCCATTTATATATGCCGGTTTTACCATCTCCAGATATTGCGAACAGAAGTCGTTCCATATGAGGTTATACATGGTAAGCAAGGCATCCGAAATACGGAACTTCTCATAATGCTCCAGCGACTCAGCCACAGCTGCATTTAGTCTTGCTCTGAACCACTCCACAGCTATAGGATTAGCTTCGCCTTGGCCCACTTCCCAACCTTTAACCAAACGGAAAGCGTTCCAGATTTTATTGGAGAAATTACGTCCTTGTTCTACTAGTTTCTCATCGTAAGGGAGGTCATTTCCTGCAGGAGAACTGAACAACATCCCCGTACGAACAGCATCTGCTCCATATTGCTCAATTAAGTCTAATGGATCCGGTGAGTTTCCGAGCGACTTAGACATTTTTCGACCCTGTTTATCCCGAACAATGCCTGTAAGGTACACGTTTCTGAACGGAAGCGTGCCTTTGTATTCATATCCGGCAATAATCATCCTTGCCACCCAGAAGAACAGAATCTCAGGGGCAGTCACGAGGTCATTGGTAGGATAATAATATTTAATGTCTTCGTTTTCCGGGTCTTTAAAACCATCAAAAACCGAGATGGGCCATAACCAGGAGCTGAACCACGTATCCAATACGTCTTCGTCTTGTGTAAAGTCTTCTGCTTTTACAGAAAGCCCTTTTTGAGTATTGGCAATATTCACGGCTTCTTCCAAGCTTCTGGCTACAATCACCGTTCCATCTGCTAGGTAATATGCCGGAATGCGATGTCCCCACCAAAGCTGACGACTGATGTTCCAGTCTCGCACGTTTTCCATCCAGTGGTTATACGTATTCTTAAACTTAGGCGGAATAAGTTTGATGGTATCGTTCATTACGTTTTCCCAGGCCGGCTTGCTTATGTCCTTCATTTTCAAGAACCACTGCAATGAGATTTTCGGCTCAATAACAGCTCCAGTTCTTTCTGATGTTCCCACATTAGACTTATAATCTTCAACCTTTATTAAATTGCCGGACTCTTCCAGAAGTTTTATGATTTTCTTACGTGCCACAAAACGGTCTTCGCCTACCAAAATCTGAGCTTTTTCGTTAAGTTTAGCATCGTCTGTCAATAAATCTATAACTTCCAGTCCGTGTTTTTCTCCTAAAAGAAAGTCGTTTTGGTCATGGGCAGGCGTTACTTTTAAGCAACCCGTACCAAACTCCATTTCTACGTATTCATCGGCAATAACCTTGATTTCTTTGTTTATTAAAGGAATTAATACCGTTTTGCCAATTACGTCTTTATAGCGTTCGTCGTTCGGATTTACACAAATGGCGGCGTCGGCCATGATGGTTTCCGGGCGGGTTGTAGCTATGGTTAACCCTTCTGTACTGTTCGGGAAAAGGTACTTTATATAAACCAGCCTCGAAGCCGTTTCTTTAGCAATTACCTCTTCGTCTGAAACTGTAGTTTTAGCTTCCGGGTCCCAGTTTACCATGCGGTAACCCCTGTATATTTTACCTCTGTTATATAAATCTACAAATACCTCTATTACGGCATCGTACAGGCTCGGTTCCATGGTAAAACGGGTACGATCCCAGTCACATGAAGCACCCAGTTTGCGTAATTGCTTGAGTATTATTCCACCGTACTTTTCTGTCCACTCCCAGCAATACCCTAGAAATTCTTCGCGACTAAGGTCTGCTTTATTAATGCCCTTCTCCTTTAGCATAGCCACCACTTTGGCTTCTGTGGCTATAGAAGCGTGGTCTGTACCAGGAACCCAGCAAGCCTCTTTTCCTTCCATCCGGGCCTTGCGGACCAGTACGTCCTGGATAGTATTGTTCAACATGTGACCCATGTGAAGTACTCCTGTAACGTTTGGCGGAGGAATGACGACGGTGTACGGCTCTTTTTCCGGATTAGGTTTTGAACTGAAGAATTTGTTTTCTTCCCAGTAAGCGTACCACTTGTCTTCGATTTCCTTTGGACTGTAGGTTTTTGAGATTTCCATTACTTGTGTTTAAAATAATTTGCAAAAGTAAGAAAAAATGGGGAGAGAACAGCTGAGGGATGGTAAGTGATGAGGGATAAATGATGGTGTTTATGTATATCTTGCTACTAATTGAAATAGATTTAGTGTATGAGGTTTTTAACACAATCATTACATTGACCACATAGTATAGGTAAAACAAATGTAGAACTAGACTATGGAAATCCAAAAATAAAAACAAAGTATAGGAGGCTCTACATAAATCATGAGAGGAGTTGAGATAAGTAGAATTTTGACTTCCTGACTTACACTTTGTGCCGCATAGCTATTTTCTTCGATATGGATTCGGAGTCGTAAATTAGCCGGGTAACATTAGAAATTCTTTCTTTCAAAACTGCTGGCTCTTCTTGGGCATCGGGTTTGGTTATGTTTATAGACAAGCCCACCAATAAGGCATTAATTCTATAGGCCAAAGACTGTAAATGGTTGATTTCGGCTATGAACTGTTTACCTATCACAGGTTCTTTAGAAAGCTGTTCGAGGGAATCGTAAGATTGAGCAAGGGAAGTTTGGGTAAACTTTCTCAATAACCTCAGGTCATAAAAATTCACATCGTCGGCTTGTAAGTTTTCCCTAATTTTTTGCAGATAATTTTTAAAGTTCTTAATCAAAGATTCTGTGGTTTTTTCTATAGCTCGATAGTGGTTTATAGGAATAGCCAACGTGCCCAGTATGGCCAAGACAGCACCTATGAGCGTAAACGCAAATCGGCTACCGAGAATAGATGCGGTATCGCCATTGTAGAGTTTTTGGCCCAAAACAATACAAATAGTGATGAAAATAACGCAAACAAGGTAGTTTGGCCTGTTAAAAACCAAAAACAGGTAAAGAGAAATAAGAGCGATTCCAAGTAAGACGACCGGGTGTTTAATTGTAAGCAGTAAAACAATACTTACCGCCAAACCTATAAAAGAGCCTATGATTCGCTGGCGGTTTCGCTTTTGGGTTACATTATAAGATGGCCGTGCTACCAATATGATAGTTAATATAATCCAAGAAGCATACCTGAACTCAGGTAACAAATAGCCTATTAATCCGCTAAAAACCAAAAGAATAGCCATCCGTACGGAGTAAACAAAGACCGGAGACTTAAAATTAAGGCTGTTGAGAACCGTTCTAAGATTACTTTTAGGCGGAGCAAAGTCTGCGTAATTTTTACTTTCTACCCACGACTGCTTGTTTACAATTTCATCTGATTTTATTAACCCTAAAATACCCGAAATCTGCTCCAAATGAGTCGAAATAGACATTATCAAACTTTTCGTTTCGCCAGATGTGCACTCTCCGTTTATATGAAGTTGTTTAATTATAGCTTCTAATTCTTCACGTCTTTGTGGTTCAATTGTGCTTTTCTTACTAGATAAACGCAGCTTCTCCGTTTCGTCTGCCATGATAGATAAGGCTATACGTATCAGAGGCAAGGTATTGGTATCTTTCAGGACTTTTCTTACTGTCTCATAATCTGTATCTATGGCCATAAGAAGTTCATACAGATCTACCAAATGATAAAGTTTTGTAAGCCAAGCCTGAGTTACTTGGTTCTCCGAGTTCACTAGCTCTTTCTCACGGAGAAGCAAAGAGCGTACAGTCTCAAGCTGGTCGCTCACTTTCACGTGCAGCATGCTTAGGTCCTTGTACGTTTTGTTTAATGCTGAGTTTTCATCGTAACAATCTATCTTTAACCTCAACAAGTTAGCCATGTTTTCTATGCCTTCATCTATAGCAAAACTTAAAGAGCGATAAGGGAAAAGTTGGACCTGTATAATTGAAATAATAAAAGAAACGGCACTTCCACAAAGAAAACCAAATGTAAAAAAAGTAGGGTCTGATGGCCGTAAACCTATGGTAAAACTAGCCACTACCAAACCTAGGTTTCCTACTACGCTTATTCTAAAACCAAATAAAGAGATAATGGTATAAACAAACCCCAGAATCCCCAAAAGCAAAACCAGCACCCAGCTGTCTGTAGAAAAGTAGAAGGAGGTTAAAATAGCCGTAATAGCAAAGATGGGGAATGCCCATTTTACGGTACGTAATTTATCTTGTCTGTTTCCCGGAATATCAGTAAGTGAGGCCAGTAAAGCCCCTACCCCAAAAGCTATAGCGAAGTCTAGATTTACTAAATAATAGAGAATTATACTAGGGATGACAATTATTAAAATATTCCGCAAGGAATCCTTACTAGATTCCTTCTTAAAAAGGAGCTTAACTTTATCCAATTTATAGTTGTAAGATGTATGTTGTTTTAATGAAGTGTGCAAAATTACGAAATTTAATCGTTTTTAGGAAAAACCAAATATCAATAGTACCTCAAAAACTAAACACACGCTCAGCAGTAATACAATAGTCCATCTTTATATCACGTGGGTCTACATCCGTAATTAAATCAATTGGCTCAAGAAGAGAAAGTCCTATTTTAGTAGCATGCGAGTAAGCTAAAAACCTATCATAATAGCCTTTCCCGTAACCTACCCTGTTTCCTGTTTTATCAAATGCAAGGAGAGGAATTAAAACCAAAATATCTTCTTTTTCAAACTTGTCAAAGAATGCTTTGGAATCTAAAGCTTCTGAAACATCCGAAGGTTCTTCTATACCCCATTGGTTTTTTTCCAGAACCGTATCGGTTTTATAAAGTATGTGAAGCATTTCTCCGTTTTCGAGACTTTTAGATATATATATGTCTGTCGGGAAATCTTTTTTCAGTGTTTCTATAATGAATGAGGTATCGGGTTCATTGTTCTTTTTAATGGGCAAAAAAACATGAACAACTGAGAACCGGTGGATAGGAATACGGCTAAATAACAAGTTGGAAATAGCCTTGCTTTTTGCTTCTACATCCTCCGAAGAAAGAGCCTTTCTTAGATTTTTATATTGTTCTCTAATTTCGATTTTATTCATGATATACAAATATTCTAATTGACTTAGCCACAAAAAAGTAAGGTTCCCTAGTCTTAATCTCTATTGGTAACTACACGTATTATTGCACTAGTCCATTGCTGAAACCACTCTTCCGGATATCTATGAGAAACTACAAAATCCTCCTCGAAGTGCCTTACGTTTTGTTTCAAGTCTTTTTTCATTTTAGTAAAACGTTCAGGGCTAAATTGAAGATTTTTATCAAGAAAGTTTTCGATAACTCCCTCATAATCTGTTCTAATAGATTCAAGTTCAGCGTCTAGTTCCTGTAATTGTTGCTCCAGAAGTTTGATATGCCGTTTTAATATTTCATCTGCAAGATCGGTTGTTTCCGTATCATTAAGGTATTCTGTTTGAAGTTTTAGGAGTTCTAAAAAATTATCCGATTGATGGGCTTTCGTAATCTTAGAGCTGATTTCGTTATATTCTTCTTTCAGAACTGTATCTTGAACCTTATCTGGGTGAAACCTCTTCATTAGCTTCAGGTAAATTGCTTTTGCACTTTTCCCTAAGGCTTTTTCTTCTCGGGCTTGATTCCGTTGTTTTTTTTGTTCTTCTCTTTTAAAATCCTCTTCAAAATAATTTTCTCCGGTATCTATTCTTTCTTGAGACAGTTGGTTCTCGTCCCTATTTTTCACTTCATAATTTTGACCTGCATATTTTTGATACAGAGATTTCAGATTGTCAGAATTATCCGTGAGCTTAGGAATGAGGTAAGCGATTTCAGAGACCATATATTCATCAAAATTCCTTTGATCCTTTTTCTTGATGCCCAATTCATCAGCTAACTCATCCAGCCTAAAAAGCTTCTTTTTTCTGCCATCTATTTCCTTATTTATCAATGGTCTAAGCTCAGACTCTACTTTAGGTAATATGATTTTAATACTTTCTTTTAGCGTGTTTACTTGAACTTGCCGTGTTTCAAGATTTTGAGAAAGTTTGTCGAATTGGAGCTGAATCCTACTTTTTTTCTTAGATGGAGTTGTTGATTTTATAAGGTTTTCAGCCATGTTTTTTGATTATTAATCAAAAATAATCATTTCAGACAAACAAAAAAAGCAGCCTTCCAGCTGCTAAATTTCGGTTTAATCATTTGCGTGTTTCTTTTTGCTCTTATAAATACTGAACTTCACCAAAGCCCAGGAAACTGAACCGTATGCCAATATTTGGTACGTCATAGTTTTCAGACTTGGGGCTATATCTGCCAAACTAGCCTTTTGATAAAGCATCATTTTGTGGGCTTCCAGAAATGGAGTCAAAGGAATGGCCGAACTAAAATTCCGGATACCTACAGGCATAGCTTCTAAAGGCCAGCTGTACCCGCCCATTATAAAGGCCGGAGCGGCTATCAACATCAATATCTGAGTGGCTCTTAAAGAGTTTTTGAAAAATACGCTCAAACAAATTCCTAACATACTTACAGCAAGCACAAAAAATGCGGTATTTACAATAAACGGCCAAACACTATACGGCATGGGAGCATTAAAAACCTTATGGAAAAAATAGAACATAACGGCTATTCCTACAGAAAACACCCAAAACGGAATGGCTTTGATCAAAATCATTTCCGAGGCCCAATCCGTACGACTTAAAAGTTCTTTATGGAAGGTTCTGTTTTCAAATTCACGAGCAAAACTGACCGCAAGTCCCAACAACAATATCTGCTGGAAGACCACCATAATCATGCCCGGCCACATATAAGTAAAGTAGTTGGCACTGGGATTGAATAGCCGGATATAGTTAGCTTTAAACGGCTCATAGCTTTGTGACGCCTGGAGGTCACTCATCCCTTTTTTCTTTAATCCCGACATCTCTACACCTGCACTAAACGAGCCGATGGTCATCTGTGCTGCACTTGAAGCCAAATTAGCGGTGAGTAGATTAGTAGTGTTTACGTAGGTATTCACTTCGGGATATTTCTTCTGTAAAACATCCGCTTCGAACCTATCAGGAATAACCACAGCAAGTACTGCTTTTTTTGTAATTAAATCTTCATTCGTAAACGTGTTTTCGTATTTCAGTTCTACGATTTTCAGTTTCTCGCTTTCGCTCAGCATGTCTACTAACTGGTTGCTTAATGGTGTATTATCTTGGTCAATCACTAGGATTGGAAGATCCTGTACTTTCCCTTCTTTGTACACCATAGCTACCAAAACAGCATATACAATCGGTGCCAAAATAAAGACCGAAACCAGAGTTGAATCTTTAAAAAACCGCTGAAACTCCCTTTTTAGTAATATGATAAAATTTTTCATTTTCTTAGAATTTAAGGTGACAGTTTATCGGTGGTAATCTTACGTATAAAGCCACCCCACAAACTCAGGTCACTAGATCTTATTTTAAAAAAACTGTTGCATTGGTAAGCCATTTGTCAGAGCCATTTGTAGGTACTATCTTCACTTCATAAATAGCCTCTTCTATTTGGTATTCAGGGTAGGCTGCCGTAATGTTTGCGTATCGGGTAAGCTGCTTTACTGCTGTTATTTTTCCTTCTGCAGTTTGCTTCAAATATGGGAGTTCCAGACTTAGTGTTTTTCCTTTTTCATATTGTCCAATGGCATGCTCAGGAACCGTAAAACGGAAGTAAACACTATTAGGAATATAGCCATTAAACAAGGAGAACCCTGCTGTAGCCAACTCGCCAGCATGCAGACTGATGGTTTCTACCAGCATATCGGTGGTGGCGATGATGTATCTTTCAGACAAAACTACCTGTACTTCTTGCAAAGCACCCAAAGCCTGGTCGGCCTGGCCTTGAGCCGCTAGCTTGGTTTCGTACCGTACTCCGATTTCGGCTTCATTAAGTTCGGCTTTCGCGGCATCTAGCTGAGCCTTTGCACCTTGGTATTTAGCCATAATTTCGTCATAAGACTGAGGAGAAATCATACTATCTGCAGCCATAGCTCTAGCACGGTTATACGATTTTTCGGCAAAGGTAAATTGCTCTTCCAGCCCTGATTTTTTAGCTCTCAATTGTTTCAATTGGTTGGCTGTAGCTCCGTTTTGCGTCAACGTTTTTTGAGCTTGCGTAGCTTTTACTGCACCCTGCACCTGAGATAATTTGGCATTGGCTTCCGGTACATCCAAAACCGCCAGCGTGTCTCCTTTATGTACCAGATCACCTTCTTCTACATTTATTTGAAGAATGCGGCCCGTAACTTTCGGAGCAAATGCTATTACATCACGTTTTACTTTTCCTTCCACTCTTTGCTCTGTGGACTTGTCAGAACAGCTGATTAGGCCTGCCAATAAAACGATTGACGAAGAGATTTTTATGAGACTTTTCATTGTAGTAATATTTGTATTCAGCGTTGTCTGATGGAGCGGAGCCGAAGCTTAACCCAAATTGTCAACACCTAATAGTTTTTAAAGATTAATATTTTGACTGTTAAGAGAACCCGTAGCTTTTAATAAGGCAAAGGCCGTTCTTCTTTGGTTAAAAACCGCTTGCTGGTACTCCAGAGAAGCCGATAGAAAATCGTTTTCTGCATCTATTAATTCTGAAGATTTCAATAAGCCCGTTTTAAATTCTTTTGAAGCTTGACCTAAAGCTTCTTCTGCTACCTCCATCTGGGTTTTCTTAGCCGAAATCTCATTGTCCGCATTGTTTAGATCCGTTTGTGCTTTCACTAGATTTAGCTCTAAAAGCTCCTTCGCTTCGTCTTTTTCCAATTCCGCTATTCTCACTTCTACTTTTGCTTTCTGTATTTCTCTTTTGCCTTTCCAGCCGTCAAAAATCTCCCACTTAAAACCTACTCCAATCCTAAAGTCGGGTTGTAAAGCAATGTGATTTGTATACAGTGTGTTGTGACCCAGATTATATGGAAGCTCCGTCTTTCCCTTAAGTTTTGCATCAAAAAGGTTCATGTAACCTAAACTTGTAGAAGCCATCACCTTAGGTTTCCACCAGGTTTTAGCAGCCAATACCTGATGCTGGTTGGCTTTTATTACATACTCAAGAGCCAGTAGTTCTGGCCTGTTTTCTACCGAGTTTTGACTGCCCGCTGTAGCTATTACATTCAGATTACTTTTTATCAATTTCAATCTTTCAGGAGCAATTCCCGTATACATTTCCAACTGATGGATAAGCAGATTTTTCTGCCCTTCGTACGACTGTTTTTTGCTATTCAATTGGCTTTGAGCCACATCTAGTTTTTGCTTTTCATACTTTGTTATTAGTCCGTACTCCAAAGCCTTATCAGCCGTTTTTTTATGCAGGTCCAACCGTCTCTGACTGTCATCAAGGAGTAATTTCACCTGGTCTAATAAAGCCAGTTGGTCGTAGGCTTTTAGCACATCTTCGGTGATTTGCTGCCGGTCTTTTTCTACTATGGTTTTTTGAGCATTAATTTTATCATTCAAGGCCTTTTTCATAGCAGGAATCTTTCCGCCAGAATAGATTAGAGTGCTAACATCTAAACCTGCTTGAACCAGGTTGGCTTTGCTGGTAATTCCATTATCAAGAGCGGGTAACTGATGGGCTCCATCTGAAAGATAAATTGTGGAGGCCTGAGTTCTTACATCAATATTCTGAGCCATGAATCCATATTTTCCAGACACCTCCGCTGTAGGCAAATAGGCTTCTTTAAGTCGGTGCATATCAAGATTAGACACCTCAATATTCTGGTTAGCTATTTCTAACTTATGGCTTTTTTTCAGGGCACTTTCTATGAGCTCATTCACTGTGGGCGGAGTTTGCTGAGCTTCAGCTGAAATCCCTACCGCCAGGAATAGAACTGTGATTAATTTCTTTTGCATTGTATTTTCTTTACGATTACGATGCAAAGTTCGGCAGGCTAAAATTCAGGATTTTTGATATATGTCAAATAATGAGTGATGGGTGATTAGTGATGAATGTTAGATTCTTTGTATATTTACTCATTATCAACACTTCTTTAACATGGATTACAATGAACTTTTTCGGCAAAAAAGCAAGAGCCTCGCTTTAGCCGTAATATCCTCCTTTGCCATACTCTGACCATGTTTAAAACAAGTTATTCGTTCGGCTACTTCGGTGGCAGCAAATTATAGAGCGGTAGGTAGAGCCAGATCAGAAAAAGAAAGGTTTGCCAAACTTAGTATAGTTGTAGAAGAAGTCGATGAGACGCTGTTTTGGTTAGAAATTGTAGAGTCTTTAAAGCTACTCTCTCCCGAAAAAATAAGTTACTTAAAAGCGTGCACAGAAGAAATATTAAAAGCCACTGCTGCTTACCGGAAAAAGCTTGGTTCAGGGTTGTAAACTATCACCAATATGTATCATTTATCGCCTATCACTCATCTTTTTCCTCTTATTCTGCTCAAGGTTTCTTGTGTAATACCCAAATAAGATGCTATGTGTCCAAGCGGAGCTCTTTGAAGAATATTACCTTTAGTGTGTTCCAGAGTTTCGTAGCGTTGGTGAGCATTTTGGAATTGCAGAGCCACAATACGCTGGTTGGCTTGATAGAGAAAATGAGCTAGAATATGGCTTTTTATCTTTTCCACAATAGGAAATTCATCCAAAAGCCGATTTAGTCCATCCTGCGAAATATACCTGAGTTGAGCATCTTCCAGCAGTTCAACGGTATACTGCGATTCCTCACGTTCCAGAAAACTTTTGCTGGGAGCCATGAAATTGCCTTCCACAAAAAACTCGTAAGTGATATCCTTTCCTGCCTCATTGTAATAAAACATGCGAGCGAGGCCTTTCTCAATGAAAAAAATATGCTTAGCCACGTTTCCCATTTGAGATACAACTTCTCCCTTTGGTAAGGTTACAGAGTGAAACTCTCGCTGGATAGCCTGTAGGATGGGCTCGTTCAGGTCTACTATAGATGATATAGATTCTTCAAGCCGCATATTCTATTAATGTATTGTTGTCCTATAACAAATATATGAACAAAAGTAGGCTTACTGTTTCCTTTTTCAAAAAGTGTCTCCGAATGAAAACAAAAAAGCTCCTTGATTTCTCAAGAAGCTTTTTCTGGTGGTGATGGACGGAATCGAACCGCCGACACAAGGATTTTCAGTCCTTTGCCTTATCTTTTCATAGAGAGCGAATTAGTATTTATATGTCTAATAATAAGACTATTAAAAAATATTTGTATTTAAATGGTTTCATATGAATCCATATAAATCGGCAAAATGTTTACGAATTGTTTTCGAATTTTTATTGTACATTTGCCCTATGACAACAATAAAAGCAGTTATCAAATCGGATAAAAAGCAGGACGGAACGCACCCAATTGCTATTAGAATTACTAAGGATAGAAGAACAAACTACATCCAACTGGGGTATAGCACTCCAAAAGAACTTTGGGATTCCAATTCTGGTAGAGTAAAAAAGGGCTATCCCAATTCCGCAAGGATGAATAACTTAATAGCGAAAAGAATTGCTGAGCTAGGCGAAAAAGCTTTAGAGCTTGAAACCACAAAAGATATAGTTACTGCCACCTCTATAAAGAAAAGTACGAAAAAAGGGACTCCGCATATGATTTTAGAATATGCAGAGAAGTATCTTACGCTTTTAAAAAATTCAGGGAAGTATAATCAATATACAGCTGACAAACCGAGAGTAAAGCACTTCAGAGAGTTCCTTAGGCAAGATATACCTTTACTACAAGTAGACACATCAACATTAGATTCTTTTAGAGCCTACGTTATAGGAAGTTTAAAACTTTCAGAGCGTTCGGCGGAAAATCATCTATCAATGGTGCGTTCCGTATTTAGTCTTGCAAAAAGAGAAGAAGCTATCAAACCAGAACAGACTCCGTTTGGAAAAGGAAAAGTTGTTATAAGGTTTCCTCAGACGGGTAAAACAGGACTCAATCTAAATGAAATTAAAAAACTTGAAGATATTCATTTACCTGAAAGACCTAATCATTGCCGTAACCTGTGGCTTTTTTCCTTTTACTTTGCAGGAATGAGAATTTCAGACATCCTACGACTGAAATGGAATGACATTCAAGATGACCGATTAATGTATGTCATGGGAAAGAATGGTAAGATAGGTTCGCTCAGAATTCCTAAAAAAGCAGAAAAAATACTAGATCAATATAGAGGTATTAAAGCTAGTAATCATGATTTCGTTTTCCCTGAGCTTAAAGGTGTAGATATCTCAGATCAGTTTATTACCGAAAGAACAATTGCGTTTAAAACAAGTGCAATAGATAAATGTCTCAAAAAAGACGTAGCTCCTGTAGCAGAAATCACTAAGCGACTGACTATGCACATTGCCAGGCATTCTTTCGCTACTGAAGCAGGAGACAAAGTTCCTGTTCAAATGCTTCAAAAGCTATACCGTCACTCTAGTGTACTTACGACAATTGGATATCAATCTGCATTTGTGAATAAAGATGCTGATGAAGCATTAGAAAAGGTTTTAGGAGAAATATAAATTATTCAACTTTTCTCTATTTGGGCCTAATTCTCTATTTTTGAATAAAATGTAAAGCATATATGAATGTCATTTGCCTTGAAGATAAGGCTCTCTATTCCTTAGTAGACAAAGTTGTTGAACAAATAAAAGCAAAACATAATGTTACTTCTGACCGATGGATTTCTGGTGATGAAGCGATGCAAAAATTGAGAGTTACAAGTAAGACAACGCTACAAAAATTGAGGGATGAAGGAAAAATCAGATTTTCTCAGCCTGAGAAAAAGATTATCCTATACGATAGTTTATCAATCGATAGCTATCTTGAAAAACATGTACGTGAAACGTTTTAATCTTAAGCACTAATGGAAGAAGAAAAAGTCGATCCCGCATATCAGAAGGGATACAACAATGGCTACTATATGTCGGAACACGAACCTGATTTAGCCAAGCAAATAAGCCAAATTGAAAATGCCTCCGCTCATCTTGACGGTTTTAAGGCCGGACGCACTGAGTACTTCAGAGAACAAGTGAAAGACTTTAACAAATCGTGGACTAAAGATTTCACAGTCAATGAGCAGGATATGACTCAGGATAAAGATATGGACATTGACTTAGAGCCTGAACCCTAACGGATTAACCGGCTAGCAATAGGAACTATACCTTTAATGAACCATTTTTCATCTACCCTGATACACTCCACATTCAATAGCCGTGGTACTGTGATACTTCTTTCATCGGGTAGTAACTGGTTTATGATATCGGGATTTTGACCTCCCTTGTACCAAATATACTCGCTTACCGACGGGTCAAAAAGTTTATACAGCTCTACTTTCTCTACGTTTTTCAAATCTGTAGACTTGGACTTCTCTACCAGATTATTTGCTATTGAAACCAAGACATCTATATTTTCAATTTTTATTTTATCAATCCCCACCAAGTCATATGATGTATGCGTCCTAATCGAATCTAGGTAAAAGACGTTACAACTAGCCAAATCCCCATGTATTTTAATATCCCAAATATGCAGGTCCTTTATATATTCAGTATTCGTATAGCCAATATTAAAACCGTCAAAACCGTCAGCATACTTCTTTTTAAAAGAATCAGATAACAAGTCCCACCCCTTAGAACGTAATTTTTCGTGTGCAACATACCGGTAAAAATCATTTACGAGTTTAATAATCTCGTAATTCATACCGCTACTTTGCGAATATTCCGCAGGCTCAGTAATTGTATTATTGTTAAGGAGTACCTCATTACGTCTTTGCTGGGAATGCAAAATTATATCTCGCTTAAAATCAACAACTCGATATTTGGGATTTTTACTGAGATATTTTGGGAAGTGCTTTTCTAGGAATAACTGAAAATATGCAGGGGCTACAAGTTCTGGTGTAAGTTCTAAATCCCCTTGCAAATTTCCTTCTAACTCTAAGTCCAGAAACTTAATACTTTCAATTAGTACATCGTCATTTATATCTAAAACACCATCAACTGCTCTCTCTGTATTATAGTCCGTTAAATAGCGATAATAGATTTTAGTATCTAATGATTCCTTATTATTTACTTTATAAATGAGATAGACATCTTTCCCATTCTCTTTTCTTGTTAGCTCCCAAAGTTTAGGTGAATACCTCTGCATTTCCTTCCCATTAGCATTCCACTCCTCTTCTTCTAAGACTTTTTCAATATAAGCATCAAATAAAACATAGTAGAATTTATCATATGCGAGCTTCTCAATTTTCATGGCGGGGTAAAATTACATTTAATACATTTTATCCTCAATATACATTTCCATACTGGAAATACCATGAAATATCGTACCCAAAACTTCCACGTAATATTGCGATTGCAAAGGCTATAAACGTATTCTAATCATTAAAACACTAACAATGAAAACTTTTGAGTTAGACAGTCCCATCATACAGTTTGGAAAAAAAGACGGTATCAGTAATTGGACAATTCGTCATGCAGTCGAAGGTACACAAATCTTCGGCGGTATAGGTAGCGGAAAAACAAGTGGTTCAGGTAAAAAAATTGCAACCGAATTTCTTAAGAATGGATTTGGTGGTCTTGTCCTGACTGCCAAACCTGATGAAAAAGATTTATGGGTCGATTATTGTCTCAAAACAGGTCGTATTGATGATCTGATAATTGTTGAACCCAATGGCAAGTATCGTTTCAACTTTCTTGACTATGAAGCTGTAAATTCTCCCAAGGGACAAGCAAATACTGAAAATATTGTATCCGTATTAAAAACGGTTATTCAAGCCGCTCAAGAACAACAAGGGCATAGCGACGACAGTTTTTGGGATTCAGCACTGGATATGCTTCTTTTTAACACCATCGATCTTTGTCTTTTGGCATATGGATCTGTTTCCATCGACAGACTTTATGATATTGCCCAAAGCATACCCAATAAAGGACAAAAAGTAGTCACTAGGCAAGAAGAGTTAGACGCCCTCCGAAGTGAGGAACGTTCGCAAGGGAAATCGCAAAGAGAACTTACTGCATTCGAAAATGCAATGGTTAAAGCCCATCAGAAGATTTTACAAAAAATTACAGACTGGGAAAACAGCCAAGACCCCGAAGATGTTTTAAAAACGTACAAAAGTGTAAATTACAGAGATTGGTTAAATGACAATTTCCCAGAAGCACGTTTATTCAATTATGTCAGCCAATTCTTTCTCGAAAATTACACTCATTTAAGTGAAAAAACACGATCAATTGTTGACTTTCTTGTTTCTAGTTTTTTGTATCGCCTTTTGCGAGAACCTGTGTACTCCTTGTTTTGTAAAGGCAAGTCCAATTTTACACCCGAGGACTGCCTCAATGGAAAGATAATTCTGATTAACCTTCCTGTAAAAACCTATTTCAAAGTAGGACGGGATTGTCAGATTCTTTTCAAATATATCTGGCAAAGAGCCATGGAAAAAAGAAATGTCAGCCAGAATAGAAGACCTGTTTTTCTGTGGGCTGATGAAGCCCAGAACTTCCTTCATGAGCACGATGCCGTTTATCAAGCGACTGCACGATCCAGTATAATTTCGACAGTTTATATTACTCAGAATTTAGCGAACTATCACGCCTCTATGGGCGGAAACAAATCTGAGTACCGTGTAAAAAGCCTTCTGGGAACACTGGCTACAAAAATATTTCATGCCAATGCTGATATAGAAACCAATCAGTACGCATCAGACCTATGTGGTCAGGTTTATTATGAAGATGTTCAGGATGGCGTTTCAATAGCCAAAGATTTTTCTCGCTCCCGTAATCGCTCCCTAATCTTAGAACAAGCAATACGTCCTGAGGAATTTGTCAATCTTCGCACAGGTGGGCAACTAAACAACCACACTGTAGGAGCAGTTATGCACAAACAAGGGGATTCACTGTTCAACGGAAGGAACTTCAATCGGGTTTTATTTTCTCAAAAATAGTTTTTATCAAATTTAAATTTTCAAACCATGAAGAAAAGTATTTACTACAAAACCGTTTTTCAACGTAAGAACATCATCAAAGATTTTTTGTTACGTCTTTTTCTTTCCGCTGCATCATACCCCCGAATGATCTTAGAGGTTTTTATTCGAAGGAACTTTGGCGAAAGATATTTCTCTTTTGTGACAGCTATAACCATCTTTATTATCCTGCTAATTCTTCCTGCCATTTTTTCGGAATATCAATTTAACTCTTACCATTTCGAAGGATGGGAAATATTAAAAGATAACAAGCTTTGGTATATTTTTGCCTGTGCGTTTTTATATGTTTCATACAGAAGAAAGCTTGAAATAAAACGCCTCCCTTCCGTTTTTGACTTTGCTAGATTTAGTCTTTCTAATGGCATTCTTCACCCCTTCTTATTGGAAGAATTATTCAAACGAAAAGTGTTTAGCATCCGACAAATTGAAATTTATATTGAACCTCTTTTCTTTTTAATCATTGGTGTTTTTTTCGGCCTCATAGGTCAGCCCTTTTTATGCATATTAATCATTACTTGCAGTATCATTTATTCTTTGAGTTATAGCGGTGCTTACTATTTCGGAGATCAGTTTATCATGGACAAAATTGATGAAATGATTGCATCGGAAGAGATGGTCAATTCATTTGTTAACGATGTTGACCCATCAGAAACCAGAGGTTTTTATGTCTATGGCAGAAAACCGTCTGACCAAGAAAAAAGGCAAAAACTATACGAGTATTACCTGTCAGACGACGACGATGAAGCAATAGCACTGTAAACGTCAACAAGGAAATTCTACCCCTTAGCTGTGCTAAGGGAAGATGTCTGATGATAAAATAGCCAGTGTGGAAATCCGTTTTTCCGCACTGCTTTTATCAAGTCACTGAACACTGCTTGCGGGTTATATCCTAAACGGGGTTCAGTGTCCTCATGAAATGGATACATTATTCACAATTATTGGCTGTTTCAAAATAGGTAGACCTACCGATTAGCAAGCTAGCACCTATACACTCACTCCTATGATAAGAATGATACAAAGCATGTCTGCCGCAGGGGCTGAATCCTATTTCAACTCTTCCCTTGTACAGGCAGATTATTACATCAACGATCAGGAATTACAGGGCCGTTTTTACGGTCGTCTGGCCGAACGTTTAGAGCTGGATAGCGAGGCGACCAAAGAGGCATTTTTTTCGCTTTGTGAGAACATTCACCCGAAAGAAAACACGCCCCTCACCCCACGAACAAAAGAAGAAAGAACCGTCGGATATGATATCAATTTTCATTGCCCGAAATCCGTATCTCTTCTTCATGTTTTGAGCAAAGACAGTCATGTCCTGAACATCTTTCAAAACAGTGTTCAAGACACCATGAAACATATTGAGCAAGATGTCATGACCCGTGTTCGAAAGGGTGGACGCTATGAAGACCGAAAGACGGGTGAGCTTGTCTGGGCAGAGTTTACACATCAAACGGCACGCCCTGTAAAAGGTCATACTCCTGACCCGCACTTGCACAGTCATTGCTTTGTTTTCAATGCGACATGGGATCAGGAAGAACAGTCTTTTAAGGCTGCACAGTTCAGAGATATCAAAAGAGATATGCCCTACTATCAGGCACGATTTCATAAACTGATGGCTGACCGTCTCACCGAAGCAGGATATAAAATCAGACGAACCGGATCGTCCTTTGAGGTTATAGGCGTTCCCAGTGAGGTTCTCGATCATTTCTCAAAACGGACAAACGAGATAGGCCAAATAGCAGAGGAAAAAGGCATTACTGATGCGAAGGCTTTGGACAACCTTGGGGCAAAAAGTCGCAGTAGTAAACAAAAAGGTTTGGGGATGGAAGAACTCCTTCAGGACTGGAAACGCCAGATAAGGGAGTTAGAAGAAAATGGTGGAATACAAGACAGACCTGAATACCACCCCCCACTTAGACAAAAAGAGGCTTCTAAAACTGTAAGTACTCCGCAGGACTCTATCGACCACGCTATCAAGCATTCTTTTGAAAGAGCTTCGGTTATGCCAGACAGACGCATCCTTCAGGAAGCCTATCGTTTTTCCACGGGCGATTTTTTTGTTTCACTGCAAGAAATCGATAGTCATTTCCAAAATGATAAACGGCTTTTTCGGGTCAAGGATCGAGGACAGCCTGTTTCTACTACACGTGAAGTATTGGCCGAAGAAAAAGAAATGGTCAGCCTTGCCAGAAAAGGAATTGGCAAGATGAATCCCTTGTATGAGAAATCTCCAAAACTGGAATTAAGCGGTCAACAGGAAGAAGCGGTCAAGCATATTCTGACCACCCGAAACCGTGTATCCATTGTAAGAGGAGCTGCGGGTTCAGGTAAAACAACATTGATGAAAGAAGCCGTAGCCAAAATTGAGCAAGCAGGAAAGAAAGTTACTGTTGTTGCTCCCACTGCTCAGGCTTCACGAGGAGTATTGAAAGAAGAAGGCTTTACAAATGCGGAAACAGTGGCAAGCCTTTTGACTAATGCAAACATCCAAGAATCCCTACGTAATCAGGTATTGTGGATAGATGAAGCAGGCCTGTTAGGTACTCAGGACATGACCCGCATATTGCGTATAGCAGAAGATAACAACACACGCTTAATCCTTGGTGGCGATACTCGACAACATGCCAGTGTCGTCCGTGGTGATGCCTTACGTATCCTCAATACTGTTGGCAGTATACCTTCAGCAGAAGTAAGCCGTATCTATCGACAAAACAATGAGACCTATCGGTCGGCAGTAAATGATCTATTCAAGGGGGATGTCAGAACGGCTTTTGAAAAGTTGGATTTGATTGGCTCTATTCAGTCCGTTGACCCGTTAAGCCCGAATGACGAACTTGTAAAAGATTATGTAGATGCGGTGAAAAAAGGCAAGTCGGCTCTGGTCATTTCTCCAACCCATAAACAGGGAAATCATGTGACACAGGAAATTCGTAAAGGCCTTCGCAAAAATGGCCTCCTGGGAAAAAAGGAAATTGAGGCTCTTAAGCTATCTAATATCAACCTTACACAAGCTCAAAAGAGCGACCCCAAAAATTACAAGGAAGGTCAAGTCGTGCAATTCTCTCAAAACTTAAGAGGAATAAAAAGAGGCAGTATATGGCGGGTTGAAGGAGTAGAGCATTCAAATGTACAACTTCGTAATCGTGAAAATGAAAATGTAATGTTACCCCTAAAGAAATCAGGACAGTTTGAGGTTTTTGAAACCTCCACTATTTCGCTTTCAAAAGGTGATCGGTTGCATATCACCCGTAATAGTTTTGATAAAGATGATAAACGCCTCAATAACGGACAAGCCTTAGAAGTAAAGTCGGTCAGCAAAAAAGGAGCAATCACACTTATCAATCCACAAAGTAAGAACACGTATGTTCTTGATAAGGACTTTGGACATTTAAATCATGCCCATTGTATTACATCGTACTCTTCACAAGGCAAAACGGTAGATAATATATATATTGCTCAGCCAGCCGCAACCTTTCCGGCAACGGATGCCAAACAGTTTTATGTTTCGGTATCTCGTGGCCGTGACAACGTAAAAATCTATACGGATGACAAAGAGCAATTACTGCATCACGCTTCCGAAATGGGTGATCGGGTTTCAGCAATAGAATTGATCGAAAGAAAAAGTCAATCGCATGAGGCAACTATCGCCAGAACATTTCAGAAAGATGAAAAGAAAACCAAAAATAACAGTAAGGAAAAAACAATAGAAAAAACTCAAAACTATGAACCAGAGCTTTAAGGATCGT
>CAZBAV010000003.1:127761-133935 GCA_964489955.1 uncultured Lacihabitans sp.
CCTACATCAGACGAACAAAGGGGTACAAATATGCAAGCCAATGCACCGGATATAGAATTTTATACGCACTATAGCGGCATTAGAAACGTGTGTTTTACGCACTTGAACGGCAGCCGGATTTTTCTGAATTACAATTATCTAGTTTCGGGTGAATACAACCCCGATCTAAGCATTATTGTCTTGGGATTTACAACACACATCATCACACTTTCAGGAAGTAATCTCGAAAAACTGTATGAGGAGTTGATGTTTCATTCCGTGAAAAATATTGGTACTCGTGACCAGAGATATAATCACTTAACGGATGAAAATGCTACAGTTGTTAACGGCATTGAGGTGAAAAATTTTTAGTAAAAAACCCTCAAATTTAGATTTGAGGGTTTTTCTGAAAGCAAAGTTTCTTATGAATAAATTTAAACTCTTTAAAAGAGAAAATATTAGTTTTACCCTCCTAGTTTTTTCAAGGCTCCGATAAACCTATTCTTTTCTGTAGTATCATTAGGGTCACTCATGATTTTTTGAAGTCGAGGTAAAATATCCTTATCTTTTTTAGTAACTGTAAACCACAGAGTGTTGCTTATTGCCCATCGAAAACCTTCATATTCTGGCTCCATTGGTACTTTATCATACAAGTCTAAGAGTTTTGCAGGAAGCCCGATACCTCGAGCTTCTTTTACTGTCAAGGCTCTAACTATTCCTTCAAGAGTTCTTTGATGATAATCCGAGTCCATGTACTTAACTAAAATTGGCACAATGGATGGATAAGAATCTTTACCATTTACTAAATCATAGACGGAAGTAATTGCTTTCCCTGCAACTCTACATTCATCCAGTATATCCTTCGCTTCTTCTAAAAGAGCTCCCTTTAATTCCTCAGAAACTTTTTCCATTTCTTTTGACCATTTCTGATATTCTGGATCTCTTTGCAATTGTGCTTGTAAATCCGACGCCAAAATGGGTGCATTATTTGAGTCTGCCTTCCTCTTAACTCCCTTTAATAGCTCCTTAAATCTCTTTTCTATTTCTAGTATCTTTTCTGAACTTCTCATTTTTTCATTTTTTAGCGAGAAATAATTTTATGAGTTATACTCCCATTACTAATAGCATTTTTTAGCGGACCTGATAAGGTTGTATTTGCCCTAGTATATAAAATAAAATTCAAATTTCTTTGTTGAGCAATAGTTTGGTAATCCCTCAATTGTTTTGTGAAATTTAAAGACTTTACATTTTTTACTTCTATCAAAGCACTTTCCGTAATTGCATCGGGGAATCGCATCTTCCCATTAATCATTATGCCTGTCTTGGGTCCAGTAATTCCTGCAGCTCTTTCTCCTGCAGCTCCTAATGCCCGGGCATTTGCCATTGAATTTCCCCCCACGCCAAATTTCGGTATTGGCATAAACAGGGCTTCAGGATACGATGGTGTAAGGGCTCCGGTATGTTTATAAGGAGGTCGACTTTGTTTAGGAGCAACATATGTAGCAGCAAAAGCCCCTAAAGCTCGGCCTCTAGCGGCTCCTAAGAGGGATAGCTTTATACCTGTATTTCTTTTTGCACGTATTAAACCTCACTTAACGTACCACCATTGTAAATAGGGTCACCTTGTTGAGCCAAAGCATAATCCGGCGAAAATAATTCTTGTTCTATACGCCAGTCGGTATATACATCATTTAGATATGAAACCCCTTCCCTTAATGCCCCCCGTCCTGCTCCGGTAAAAAAGTCACCTCCTGTCATGGCAGAGCTAAACTCACCTGCAGTAGCTCCCGCAAAAGCACCTGAGGCAATTCCTGAACCTAACGAACCCCAACTGGCTGTGGCTGTAGAAACAGCAAAATTATATTCAATTATTGTTATGCCCTCGTTGGCATCCGATTTCTATTTGAAAAAACTTTATTGTCGGATGCAGACGAAATATTTCAGAGAATCTTTGTTTGATACTTTTTACCAGGGCCAAAACTAAATCATTATACTTGTCATTTTTGCATCCGAGAAATATTCTAATTTCACATCAGTGAGTTCATTCTTTATAGCTCTTGCAATGGATATTCCTTCCTGATCTAGTTCATCAACAATGGTACTTTCTGAATACCCCTTGAAGTGTTCCTTTTCATATTTTAACAACCATTCACTAAGCTTAACCAATAATGGCATACTAAGTCCCAAATCTTCAGGTAAAACAGATTCACCTTCATATTTGTCTCTTATTCCACTTCCATTTAGATAGGCATCAATTACTAAATATCTCATTGTTATCTTGCTTTAAAAACTCTGTGATCAATAAATCCATTCTTTGTTACTCCAATTTCAAAGAAGCCGCTTTTACCAGTCATAGTTCCAGGATGCTGAAAAATTCGATAGCCTCCGTCTTTTAAGATAGGATTAGTTTTTAGAATTAGGTCATCAAAACTGTAAGGAAAATTATGAGCTCTTGGATCTGTTATAGCTCTCATCCTAACCTTATCACTATATTTGAAACTATGGCTATATGCTCTTCCTATAGTATTAGAAGATAGGCGTCCAACAGTAGAAGATGCCAATCGTTTAGCTATTGCACCTCCTAAATAATCTTCTAGTCCAAATGTTTGATAAATTCCATCACTTTTTGGGGGCGAATTTAAAAATGTTGTTGTAGCTGCAAAAGCCCCTAAAGCTCGGCCTCTAGCGGCTCCTACGAGGGATAACTTTATGCCTGCATTTCTTTTAGCACGGATTACAACCTCACTTAACGTACCACCATTGTAAGTAGGATCGCCTTGTTGAGCTAAAGCATAATCTGACGAAAATAATTCTTGTTTTATACTCCAGTCGGTATAGACATCATTTAGATATGAAATCCCTCCACCTAATGCTCCACCCAACAAAGCCCCTCTGCCGGCTCCCTGCCAGAAATTTCCACCTGCTAGTGCAGAATTAAAACCGCCTCCCACAAAGCCCGAAACTGCTCCCGATGCCATTCCCGAACCTATTGTACCCCATGAAGCGGTAGCAGCAGAAACCCCGGTTCCAATACCTGCTGTCAATGCTCCAATTACAGCACCAGAAAATATTCTTCCGAACATTTCGCTCCCTTTAACTCCCTGGGCTTTGCCTATTTGCCAACCACTTATTCCACCTGTTACAGCACCAATCAAAAAACTCACCCATTGGCCATCCGGGTCTATACCAATAGTTGGCATATTACCCATCCCAGTATACCCACTCGCAAACTGGTCAGCCCCGTCTATTTGATTAAACCGTCCTGTCCAAGGATCATAACCTCTCGTGTGAAAATCATAAATTTCATATCCCTCAAAATCGACGTATTCTTTGCCCTGAAAGAGAAACTTCCAATCACCTTCTTGGCCAATACCTTCAAGTTTTTCACCCCAGACACCAAAATGTAACTCCTGTACTAAAGCAGCCGTATCACTTACTCGCTCAATGATAATTCGGGTACTGCCGAGGTGGTCATTAATAAAGAACTGATACCTGGCTTCGGCTCCGCTCTGCCCCCAGTTTACGGTTTTTACCCGACCTTCATCGTGCATAATGGTTTCCAATACCCCGTTTACATACATTAAATCCCCGATGTATTCGGTAGTATGGGTAGTACTGCCATTAATAAGCCGCTGCTCTAGTTTAACGCCCTCGGCATCATAGATATTTTCTATGCGTTTACCGGCTCCGAAATTCACCTTATCTACCAGGCCCAGATAATTGTACTCAATGAGGGTAATACCTTTGTTGGCATCTGATTTCAGACTACCATCAGGATAATAGGTATAATCTGTACCGAAGCCACCATTATCCTTAAAACCAATATTCTGATTGGCGTAGTCAACAATATGACTAAGTTTATTGCTTACGGCATTTTGATAATCATAACCCAGTATATCTATGCTTCCCCAGTTTCCGGGACTTACCATTCCTATTCTGTGCATAGCCGCCAGATTCCCGTTTGCATCGTACTCTATTCCCGGTATGCCATAGTCTTCTGCTCCCACACCTGAGTAAGAGGTCGAGCCGATACGGTCAAGGTTATCGTAGTTGTAGGTGAAAGAACGGGTCTCGACTCCGCTCGACCTGACAGTAGACCAGGTCTGCTTATTCAGTTTACCGTTGTAGGTTTGACCTGTTTCATGATGATCTAACTTTAAACCAAAGACTTTACCGCCGGATAAGTCTATCTCTCCTGAAGGGTTCAGGTTAATGCCTCTCAGCTGACCGCGAATAGTATAACTGTAGTCTATAGTCTGTAGTGGTCCGGGAGCTATTCCAGCCAGATAGGTGCCGTTTTCAGCCGAGATCGTACCCGGGAGAAGCTCCACATACCGAAAGGCTATATCTTGATCTCCGTGTGGCTGAGGGCTGTTTTCAATGATAATCTCGTCACCATCTGCCACACCCAGATATTTGCGTACCAATCTGCCTATTTCATCATAACCGTACTTGGCCAGTGGTGCTTCTGTACCGTTTACTTTATGTTTTACCGAAGTCTGCCGCCCGGTATGGTCATAGGCATATAGGGTGCTGATGCTAAGGTCATCGTGGCCGGGCCTGCGGTAAATGGTGCGGTTCTCAGATATCTTACCTTCAAAGTCCATGACTATATCTGTGCGGTTTACGCTACCAAACCTGTTTTTTGTCTGGGATTGAATGAGCCGGTTCTGGTCATCATAATACAGAACGGTTTTCATCCATGCTCCGGTATCCAGTCTACGCACCATACTTCCGGTAGGTAGGCCGTCGGAGTAATTCCAGCGATGGTTCTCATACAGTTGAAAACTAAGCGAAACGTCATTTACCCAGCCATAGCCATCATAATAGTTTACTGCTTTGACATTGCTTTCGGTGATGGGTAACTCTGCTGGAAAACTCCTGTTGGTGTAACCTAGTAAGTTTCCTCCCGAAAGAGAGGGCTCTTCAAAATGTTCCGGAGCCGAATACCCGTCAAAATGACTTTGGATCTGTTCTCTTGTTAGCGAGCTGGTCAGTGTGCCGTTCATTACGGTTCTGCCATGCCCGTCATACTTTACCCATAGCCAGGTATTAGACTCTCTATGCCTTCCGTCCTGACTCAGTACGGCTTGTCCTAATTCATTAAAGACGGTATACTCGGCAGCTGCTCCCGGCTTTTGTGTTTCCACTACTCTGCTGCGATCATCGTAACGGAAAATGTATAAACCTTCAGCGTGCGATGAAACGGTAATCGTGGTAGTAGCATTATATAACTTGGGGGTTATCACAAACCTTAACCTGCCCATAAAGTCATATACATAGGCTGTAATGAGAAGCTCAGAGCCTGTTTTTGACTTCTGCTGCTTCTGTATCAATCGTCCTGATTTGCTGCCTCTGTACTCAATGCTTTCGTTTCCGTCTTCGTCCTTCACCCAGGTGCGTATGAGCTGGCCTGTGCTGTATGTACCGGTTCCCGAAATGGTATTTTCATCTGTTATGACGTACTTGCGTATTCCTGCTCCGGCAACTTCATAATCTTGCTGTGTTCCCTGAGAGCTTAGCGTCTGGAAGGCTTCACCGGGAGCAAAAGACTTCAGCACTCTACTCATAGGCGAGGCCTCGTATTCCGCTACTTTGCTATACGGTTTGGTATCGTTATAAAAGCTCTGAGCTGCGGTTTCTATATTACTTAGGTATTGCCCCGAAGCCGAACCAGCCGGAATGGGAAGATAGCTTTTATCTGTACGTCCTATAGCATCCAGCGTACCACTACCGGAAACGATGTCCTTGCCCAATGGTGTAACAGCATAGTTTACGGTCTGATATGGCCTTTGATATCCATCCAGATACTGGATAAGGGTATGGCTCTTTTGCGGATCGTTTAGGTCATTCGGATTGGTAGTTGGCACCTTAGCGGTTTGTACCTTTACCCACGGGAGGGTATTGTTAGGCGTAACCTGAGCTTTGGCAAAGTGAACAGGTAATAGTGAACAAGTAACAATAAAAAGAATAACTATTTGCTTTGTTTTGCTTCTTAACTGTTCACCGCAGCGGCGGCCGCTATTCGTTGTTAACTTTTCACTATTAGTTATTAACTGTTCACTATTCGTTGTTAGTTGTGTTCTCATGGCTCGCATACGTTTACAGTGACATTAATTACATTAGAGGGATTATTAGAATCCCTGGCCCAAAACTGTTGCGTACCTACACCCTGAAAAAAGATAAAAGTGAACG
>CAZBAV010000004.1:0-49801 GCA_964489955.1 uncultured Lacihabitans sp.
CGATATTGTATCAGCCAATGCCCAAAACGCAGGGGTAGAAGACTACTTAAATTTGAAAATGGAAGATTTCTTTGATTCTTCAGCAAAAAATGATTCTGGTGTTGTGGTTCTTAATCCACCTTATGGAGAGAGGCTAAAAATGGATGATATAGAAAACTTTTACAGTAGGATAGGGGACACACTTAAGAAAAAATACATCGGTTTTGATGCCTGGATAATAAGCAGTGACTTTTCTGCACTTCGTGCTGTGAGGTTGCAGCCTAGTTTTAAAGTAGATACTTTAAATGGAGGGATGGACGCGAAACTGCAAAAGTTCGAACTATATAGAGGAACAAGAGCCGCCAATTAGGCAGCTCTTGTTAAAAAATCTTACTTTATTATTGTAAACAACCTACTCCATCTAATTTTATTCAAGAAAGAGCCATTGGAGTCTATAGACATCCAGATAAATGCTGCTTTACCTACGATGTGGTCCGCCGGCACAAAACCCCAACCCCTAGAGTCATCAGAATTGTTACGGTTATCACCCATCATAAAATAGTAGTTCTGATTAAATGTATATTCGGTTATTGGTTTACCATCTATATAAATTTTTCCATCTTTAAACTCTGCGTTTTTATTTAAATCAAAGGTTGTAATCACTGATTTGTACAAGGCCAGATTCTTTGCATCTAAAGTCACTTTCATACCTTTCTTTGGTACTGTAATGGGTAACATATTATCTCCATTACTAGGAAATAGTTCCGTATTGTATGGATATACAGGACGTGAAATATCATCTTTTTCTTGTAATACAGGCTTTACATTTGTTACAAAATCATACTGCTTTATTTCATCAATGCCTTTTTGGGTAGCATTAACAACATAATAATATTTATTGTCTTTTGCTCCAATTGGACTAGCCTCAACCTCGGCTTTCTCGAAAATCTTTGGATTGGGATTCGTACTAAACTCAATCTCGTAATATTTCTGTATTCCCGGTACTTCAGGAAGTTTCTCATTGTTTATGTATACTACACCCTCTCTAATCTCTACCACATCTCCAGCTATAGCAACACATCTTTTTATGTAGTTTGTCCGTAAATCTACCGGGTGCGTATCAAAACCACCATAACCATCTGGGCCACGCTCAGGAGTAGCGGGGTAATTAAATACAACTACATCGTTATTCTTAACTGAAGTAAAACCTGGCAGTCTGTAGTTCGGTAACTGAATCCAATCCAGATATGAAGGGATTTCTGTGAACCAAATTTTTTGATGAGTTAATGGTAACTGTAAAATGGTTTTTGGAGTACGGGTACCATAGTGTACTTTTGATACGAAAAGGAAGTCATTAACTAGTAAACTTCTTTCCATTGATGGCGTAGGGATTGTATAGGCTTCAAGGAATAACCACCGTATTAGGGTAGCTGCTACAACCGCAAATAAAACGGAGTCCCACCATTCCCTCATGGGTGATTTCTTTTTTTTCGGGTCTTTTGTCTTTTCTTGCATAAAAATGCGTTAATTAAGTAATTTGCAAAAATAGAAGTAAAATGTTAATAAATAACGTTAAGAACGCTTAATGACTTGTTTTATTTGTGACTGACTTAACTACAAAGGGCGGTTTACCTGATACAATCAGGTAAGCAGAGCCAATGTACTCGCCTATTAACGCAAAACAACAAAGTATTATTCCACACATAAATATAATTATGGGTGATCCCCAATGCGTAATGATATCAAAAGCATACAGTGTCATGTACACCAGAGAAAAGAGCACGGAAATAAAACCAAGCAAGAAGGTGAGCCTTAATGGTAATAAAGAATATCCAAAAATTATGGTTAAAGATAAACTAATAAGTCTTCTTAGAGAGTAATTAGACTGTCCGGTAGCTCTATTTAAATGTATAACTTTCTCTCTTCCGATATTTGAAGTAATCTGAAAAATTAAGCCATCTATATATGGATGAGGACTTTTGCTCTTTATAATTTCGTCTATAACTTCTTTCTTTATAAGCTTAAAGCTACTCAGGTATAGATCTGCTGGTTTCTTTAACAAAAAGGTCGTTAAAGAATTAATAACTTTACTACCAAAGTTCCTAAACCAATGGTGTTTTTTTTCATCGTAGTAGCTGTATACCACATCGTAATCTTCTTCCAGAGCTTTGTTATAAAGCTTTATGATTTCTGAAGGTGGATTTTGAAAATCGTCATCAATAATGGCAGCGTATTTACCCCTTACAAAGTTCAGTCCACATAATACAGCATTAAATTCACCAAAGTTCTTTCGTAAGTTTACAAAAGTAACCGCTTCATTATTTTGGGCAATAGATGTACAGATTTTGGCAGAATTATCCTTAGACCCATCATTTACTAGAATTATCTCGAAACTATAACTCTCAAGAGTACTTTTTAGGGTGTCTACAAGTCCTGCTATGGAATTTGCACCATTATAGACGGGTATTACGACAGAAAAATCGAACATCTTAGTATTGGTTTATAGTATCAATGATGTAATCTACTTCTTCCTGCGTGAGTAAAGGATGAAGAGGAATACTCACCACAGTTTTGTGTATTTCTTCAGTGATAGGTAAGTAATAATTATTGTATTTTTCTAGAGCCTTTTGTTTATGAGGCGGAACAGGATAATGTATATCAAAACCTATACCTTTCTCTTTTAAACACGCTGTAAAACTGGTTCTGTCATCTGTACGGATAACAAAGAGATGCCACGAATCTTTCCAGACGCTGTCAGAAGGGGGGAGAATGATTTTATCACTATTGATTTCGGTCAGATATCTATTTGCAATTGATCTTCTTTTTTCGATGTCTTGATCTAATGTCTTTAGTTTTAGGGATAAAAACCCAGCTTGTAACTCACTTAGCCGACTGTTTTTTCCCGCATAATCAAACTGGTATCTGATTTCTGAGCCGTAATTTCTGGTTGCTTTTATTGTTTTGGCTATCGTTTCATCATTGGTCACTACTGCACCAGCATCTGCAAGTGCACCAAGGTTTTTAGTAGGGTAAAAGCTATAAGCTATAGCGTCTGCTCCCAGGCAATCTCTACTCTCATTATATTTGGCTCCATGACTTTGGGCAGCATCAACAATCAACTTGAGGTTGTTTTCTTTACAGATAGTACTTAAGGACTTAAAATCGCACATCCTTCCGTAAAGGTTAACAGCCATTACAGCAACTGTCTTATTACTAATCTTGCTTTTGAGTTGATCCGTGTCTATCAAGTAGTCATCTAGTTTGGGCTCAACTAGTATAGGGGTGTATCCTGAATTAATTATAGAAAGAATACTTGCATAATATGTATTGGCAGGTACAATAATTTCTGAACCTTCAGGAAACGAAAAGCTATTTAGTATTAGTTCTAGTGCATCTAAACCATTGGCTACTCCTATACAATGCTTAGCATGGGCATAAGATGCAAATTCAGCCTCGAAATTTTGGACATTTTTGCCCAGCATATAGTATCCAGAGTCCAGAAATTCTTCGAAAATTGATTTTAGCTCTGTTTCATATAGGCTATTTTGAGCCTTAAGGGATAAAAAAGGGATTTGCATTACTGCTCTATAGGAGATTTAACTATAATGGTTTCTGGTGTATAAGGTTCGTCTATATAATCATTTACGTCGTAAAGTGTGCTTGCTACTACTAGTAAGATAGCCCCTTCAGAGAACTCGAACATTTGGTGCCAGTCCTTGGGCTCTAAAATTAAACACTTCTCTGGACTATCTAAATCTACAGTATAGGAATTTACCGTGTCCTCTTGTATATACACTTTACAAGATCCATTTAAACAAATCAAGCCTTGCCAAGAACTCTTATGTTTATGGCCACCCCGTATGCTATCTTCCGGAACCCCATAAATATAATAGACCCTCTTAATTGATGTAGGGAATTCTCTCTCCAAGACAGCTAAAGAGCCGTCTTGGGCTGTAATTGATTTAAGGGTCAGTATAGAGGCCATTGCTTGCGACAATTATTTCACAAGTGCAATATATAGGTTTTTTTCTTTTTATTTAGTGATTTCTGCCGAATTTCCATAAGCAGGACACGTTTTTTTACCGCAAGATACTGATATTAAAGAAACTACGATTACTAGTAAGGCCAATGCTTTTTTCATATTTTATTGTTTACAACGACAAATTAAGAATTTTCTTTTACATCCTCATAATAAATTTTATTCTCAGGGCCAACAGTTAAAACCTCTGCAGTTCTTCTTTCGCCCCGGTAACCAAGTATTTTAAGCATAGATTCTTCCGTTTGTTCCTCGGCAAAAAGCTCGGTTGTTAAATTTCCGTCCTCATCTCTGTCTATCAGTACATGTTTAGGAGCAGGAATAAGACAGTGTTGTATCCCACCATAACCACCAAGAGATTCCTGGTATGCTCCAGTGTGGAAAAATCCAATAAATTGCTCATCTGTTGGGTCGTTGTCGTCAATTATTGGCATGTACAAATCTTCAGAGTGTGATTCTGTATTATAATAATCTGCAGAGTCACACGTGAGACCACCTAAGTTTACTTTGGTGTATGGTGCATCCCAGTTATTTATCGGGAGCATAATATATTTTTGGCCAATCCCCCAAGCATCTGGTAGTTGGGTGATAAACGAGCCGTCCACCATATACCATAACTCTCTGTCATTTTGTTGTTTTTGGTCAATTATTTTATACAAAATGGCACCACTTTCACCTACAGTATAGCTTCCAAACTCAGTAAAAATGTTTGGTACAGGAACATTGTTCTTATGGCAGATCCATTGAATATTTTCAATAATCTCATCTACCATAGCTTGATAGTCAAAATTGTAAACAACAGACGTCTGAATAGGCATACCACCACCTATGTCAATAGAATCTAGTTCAGGACAGATTTTCTTCATCTCACAATATTTAAACATAAAGCGAGTGAGCTCAGACCAGTAATATGCAGTATCTTTTATGCCTGAGTTAATGAAGAAATGGAGCATTTTAAGATTAAACCGGCTGTTAGGCTTTATTTTCTTTAAATAAAGCTCATCCACATCTTTATATCTTATTCCTAATCTTGACGTGTAAAACGAAAAGGTAGGCTCTTCATCTGTAGCTATACGTATACCTATATTTACATTATCAGCAGTTACATGGTTGAGATAATGATCTATCTCATCCAGATTGTCTAATATTGGGGTACAATTTTGGAAACCGTTATTGAGTAACCTTGTAATATTATTTAAATATTGTGGCATTTTATGCCCGTTACAAATAATATAGGTGTCTTTATTGACCTTTCCTTCTTCATACAAGGTCTCTATAAGAGGTATGTCAAAAGCAGAAGAAGTTTCTAAATGTATATTATGTTTTAGTGCTGTATCAAGGATAAACTTAAAGTGCGAAGACTTTGTACAATAACAGTAGGTATAACTACCCTTGTAATTGTACTTTTTCATTGCGTTCTTAAAAAGAATTTTAGAATGCTCTATGTGTTCTCCTATTTTAGGTAAATAACTTATCTTAAGGGGAGTGCCATATTTTTTTATAACGTCCATCAAAGGGACATTGTTAAACTGTAGATTACTTTCTGCGTCTACACCAAATTCCCTTGTTGGAAACTCAAATGTCTGCTGTATTAAATCTATGTATCTCTTCATTTATTCTCTTGAGATAAAGGGTGTTTTTTGATTATAAAAAATTCGTGCAAAATTGACATATTTTTTAGAACTTTGCAAGAGAGATTTTTATCTAGTTTTAGTTCTGCAAATATTTAACCCAAAGTATACTTTGAAAACGCAAAAACCTTCCCAAAAAGTACATTTTATAGCTATTGGTGGTGCAGTAATGCACAATTTGGCTTTAGCTTTACATAGTAAAGGTTTTATGGTGACAGGTTCTGATGATGAAATTTATGATCCCGCCAAAAGTAGGTTAAGTGTTGCGGGTATTTTACCTGACGAAATGGGTTGGTTTCCTGAGAGAGTAACTACTGATTTAGATGCGGTTATTTTGGGTATGCATGCCCGGAAAGATAACCCTGAACTATTAAAGGCGATAGAATTGGGGATAAAAGTGTATTCTTTCCCTGAATATGTTTATGAACAAAGCCGCGACAAACAGAGGGTTGTTATTGCTGGCAGTCATGGCAAAACATCTATAACTAGTATTATTCTACATGTATTGGCTTATCATAAGAAGAACTTTGACTATTTAGTCGGAGCACAAATAGAAGGTTTCGACTTAATGGTGAAACTCACAGAAGACGCTCCAATTATTATTATTGAAGGGGACGAATACCTGTCTTCACCAATAGAGATGCGTTCCAAGTTTTTGTTTTACCATCCGCAAATAGCTTTAATAAGCGGTATTGCGTGGGATCATTTTAATGTATTTCCTACGTTTGATTCTTATATCGGGACGTTTGAGACTTTTGTTGGAGGTTTTGAGAGAGACTCAGTTTTATTGTATGATGTTACAGATGCCGATGCTAAAAAAGTAGGGGAGAAGGCTCCTGCTGGGGTAGAACAAATTCCTTATAAGGCCTACCCTTATGAAGTACGAGACGGTAAAACATTCTTGCAAACTCCCAATGGTGAGGTTGGTTTAGAGATTTTTGGGGAGCATAATATGAAAAACCTGAATGGGGCACGTATTATATTAGAAAAAATAGGAGTTAATGAAGAGGCTTTCTTTGAGGCCGTAAAAACATTTAAAGGTGCTGCCAAGCGTTTAGAAACATTAGGTAAGAATAATTCTACACATGTTTTTCGTGATTTTGCCCATGCTCCATCTAAAGTGGGTGCTACTACTGCTGCTGTAAAAGAGCTCTATAAGGATCGTAAGCTGGTTGCTGCCTATGAATTACATACATACTCAAGCCTAAATAAGGATTTTTTACCTCATTACAAGGGGAAACTAAATGATGCAGACATAGCGGTGGTGTTTTATTCTCCACACACGTTGGAAATGAAAAAAATGCCTCCAATTTCTAAGGAAGACGTAAAGAAATACTTTGGAAGAGAGGATTTAGTTGTGCTCACGACCAAAGAGGAACTAGCAGATCTTATTGCTGAACAAAACTGGACAGATGTTAATTTGCTACTAATGTCATCTGGTACTTTTGGCGGTACAGACTTACAGGAATTAGCACAGTCAGTACTTGGTGTTTAACCAAGTACTTTAGGCCCGTTTTTGTTTATTTGCGATACGAATGTAGTGGCGTTTATTTGAACTGCATCAAATTCCATAGCCATAGCTATAGCTACTTTTTCTGCTGTCTCTTTTCCTTTGGAGAAGGTGAAAATAGAGGGACCGGCTCCGGATATACTACAGCCCAAAGCTCCAGCATCCATTGCTGCCATTTTTACTTCAAAAAATTGCGGAATTAAGATTGAACGTATCGGCTCTATTATGAAATCTACCATAGAACGGCCTATAAGGTCATAATTGGAGCTCATAAGTCCGGTAATCATTCCACCTACATTGCCCATTTGAGAAATAGCCTTACTCATTGATACTTCATTTTTAAGTATATGACGGGCGTCTTTCGTGTTTACTTCTACGTCTGGATGTATAAGGCTTACATAAAGATCATCTGGTGTAGGTACCTTAAATACATCTAAAGGAGAATATGAGCGTACTACTACAAAACCACCCAGTAAGGCTGGAGCTACATTGTCTGCGTGGGCAGAACCGCATGCTACACGCTCTCCTTCCATAGCAAATGGGAGGAGCTTATCTGTTTCTAGGAGACTTCCTAGCAAGAGGTTTGCCGCAAATACTCCAGCAACAGAACTTGCAGAGCTGCTACCCAAACCGCTTCCCAGAGCCATTTTCTTATGCAGGTAGATGTCAAAACCAGCTTCTACCCCTAGATGTGAGAGATACTTTAGTATAGGAACGGATACCGTATTTTTTAAAGGATCTTTGGTTAGTTTTCCACCATCACCCGTTATTTCTTGGATAATGATTTGGTTGTCTTTTCTCCTTTTTAGTATAACCTCGTCACCAGGATTGTCCACAGCCAAACCAAATATATCAAAACCGCAACCAACATTAGCTACTGTGGCTGGGGCAAAAACCCTTATAGATTCCATATTCTTATGCTAAAAAACTACTCAAACTTATTATATCAGCAAATACACCCATAGCTGTTACTTCTGCTCCGGCACCAGGCCCTTTTATCACTAAAGGATTATTAAAATACCTCTCAGTGGTAAATGAAACTACATTTTCACTACCAGCTAAGCTGTAAAAAGGATGGGAGATATCTACTGCCGTAAGACCAATTTGGGCTTTGCCTTCTTCATATTTGGCTATAAACCTTAATACTTTACCTTGGCTGTGTGCATCTGCAATGATCTTTTCGTAATGGTCGTTCTCTCTGTCTAAAACAGCATAAAAATCTTCTACAGACGCAGCTTGAAGAGCTTCGGGGCTTAATAAAGGAAGGTTAGTAACTTCATCTATTTCCATTTTGCAGCCACATTCCCTTGCTAATATCAGAATTTTGCGGGCAACATCTGTTCCGCTAAGGTCATCTCTAGGGTCAGGTTCGGTGTATCCTTTGGCTTTGGCTTCTTTTACAACATCTACAAATCTTTTACCTACAGTAAACGTGTTAAAAATAAATGAAAGAGTACCACTTAAAACAGCCTCTATCTTATGAATTTTATCACCACTGTTGATAAGACCCTGTAAGGTATTTATTAAAGGTAATCCGGCCCCAACATTGGTTTCATAAAGGAACTTTACGTTACGTGTTTTAGCTACATTTCTTAAATGCAAGTACTCATCGTACGTACCTGAATTAGCTAACTTGTTTGGAGTTACTATAGAAATATTATTATTTAATAGAGGATAATAGTGTTGTATTACATTTCTTTCCGCTGAACAATCTACAAAAACACTGTTGACAAGATTCATGGCCTGGATGTCTTCAAAAAACTCACCCAAATTAACACTTTCTCCATTTTCTCTTAGGTTTTCTTCCCAGTCATCTATAGAAATTCCATCTGGGTCTAAAACCATTTTCTTGGTATTAACCAGACCCACTACTTTTATGGTTAGATTCTTTTCTGTTCTCAGGTAGTCCTTTTGTTCAGATATTTGGTTAATCAGTGTTTTTCCTATTAAACCAGTAGGGCCTAGTATGAATAGGTTAAGTGTAAAGCCATCTATTTCAAAGAAGGTCTCATGTATTGCGTTTAGTGCCTTAGATAAATCTTTTTTCTTTATTACAGCAGAAATATTTAGTTCTGATGAGCCTTGTGCAGTAGCAATTATATTTATACCATTTCTTCCCAAAACTGAAAATAATTTACCAGAAATACCAGAGCTGGACCTCATACCTTCGCCAACTATGGCAAGGATAGATACATTATACTGAACAGAAACTCGGTCTATATCTCCTGTGAGAATTTGGCTTTTGAAAGATTGCTCTAAAATGCTTTTTACTTTTTCGCCGGATAAAGGATCTACAGCAAAACAGATAGAATGTTCTGATGAAGCCTGGGTAATGAGTACTATGGAGATATCATTAGCGGCCATGATCCCGAAAACCTGAGCTGCTACCCCAGCGGCACCAATCATGCCATTTCCTTGGATGTTAATAAGAGCAACATCGTCAATAGAGCTTATACCCGTAATAGAGTAAGCTTTAGGTATGATTTTGCTCGATATTGTTGTGCCCGGATTGTTACTATCAAAAGTATTGAGAATTCTCAGTGGAATATTCTTCTGAAAAGCAGGAACTAAGCTTGGTGGATAAATTACCTTCGCCCCAAAATGAGAAAGTTCCATAGCTTCGGAATAGGAAATTTCCGGTATAGTAAAAGCATTTTTAACCTTTCTTGGGTCTGCGGTCATCATGCCATTAACGTCCGTCCAGATTTCAATAACCTCGGTGTTAAGGGCTGCTCCAATTATAGATGCAGTATAATCTGAACCGCCACGTCCTAAAGTAGTAGTTACACCGGCTTGATTAGAGCCGATAAAGCCCGTTACACAATATACGATGTCTTGATTCGCAAACCTGGAGATGATTTTTTCGTTGGTAACGCTAAAATCTACTTCTGCACATCCAAACTGGCTATTAGTTGTAATTATTTCACGGCCATCTATAAACTCCGAAGTAATGCCCTTTTCCTTTAAGATAAATTCTACAATGGTAGTAGAAAGTCTTTCTCCAAAACTAAGTAGGAAGTCTGCGGTACGTGGGCTTAATTCTCCTATATATGTTATGCCCTTCAAGAAGTCCTCTAAATCATTAAGCTTTCCTTTAATATTAGCCAAAATAGCACTTTGTGACTTTACAGGAATAAGACTCTTAATTACTTCGAAATGACGGGCCTCAATATTTTTTATTGTTTCTAAATACTCATCTTTTCCTTCTGCTGCCGTTTTTCCTGCTTCCAACAGTTTGTTTGTAACGCCAGACATGGCAGAGAAAACTACTACTAAACCAGCAGACTTGCTAGCTCTTTTTGATATAATTTCTGTTACTTCTTGTATGCTATTAACAGTACCAACAGATGTCCCTCCAAATTTTAAAACTCTCATTAAGTGTAAGGGGTTTAATGACCCAGATTAGCGTTGCGGCTTGTGGTTAAAATGATTAAAATATGTACGCAAATATATTAAATTATGTCTCTTGTAGGCTTTGGTTGAAAAATATTTAGTAAAACATTTAAAATTGTGGCATTTTTTTTGGTTATCTAATATCTATTTAGTTAGTTGTATAACTATTAACTGTTCTAAGCATATTATGGACAAGTATTTCAAGGCTTTGAATGATGCTACCCGGCGTGAAATTCTAGAAATTCTACGTATAAATCCTACTACAGCAGGTGAGATTTCGGATAGATTTAATATATCAAAACCAAGTATCAGCCACCATTTAGATATTTTAAAGCAAGCGGATTTAGTCACTTCTAAGAAAAGGGGGCAATTTGTGGTTTACACTATAAATTTGGCTACTTTCGAGGAAATTTTACAATGGTTTTCTTTGTTTAAGACAGAAGTTGGTGGTGAGAAGCCTAGGATAAGAATTCCTTTAAAAATCTAGTTAGTATAATGCTGAACTTTTACCCTGGGCCTTCAAAACTCTATTCCTTTGTTCCCAGTTTGGCTAGCGAGGCTTTTTCTTCAGGCATAATAGAAAAGAACCATAGATCTCCTGCTTTTATGACACTCTTAGAGGAGTGCATTTTTTATTTCAAGCAGAAATTTTCGATTCCCAATGATTACCAAGTTGTTTTCACCTCATCTGCAACAGAATGTTGGGAAATTTGTGCCCAATCAATTCTTAGAGATACTACATTTTATTATAATGGTGCTTTTGGAGAAAAGTGGTATACATATACAAAAAAGCTGAAGAACGGTGTAGACGGAGTGAGGTTTGCAGTTAATGATCCGGTAGAATTTGAAGCCAATACTGATGTTTGCTTTGTAATTAATGAAACATCCAACGGTACGTGTATTTCTTTTAATACAGTTATAAGTACAGACGGATTAGTAGTTGTGGATGCTGTGAGTGGGTTTGGTGGTATAGATTATAAGATAGAGAATGCGGATATCTGGATAGCCTGTTCACAAAAGTGTTTGGGCTTACCAGCAGGACTTGGTATCATGGTTCTCTCCCCTAAAGCAGTGGATAGAGCCAAAGAAATTAACGACAACCGGTTTTATAATTCAATGCTTTTTGTTTTGGATAATTTTCGAAAGTTTCAAACACCATATACACCAAATATTTTAGGGATTTACTTACTGAGAAGACTACTAGATAATATTGAGAATATTGACATTGTTGCAAACAGAATTTCTACTCGGGCAAAAAGTCTTTATTCCTATTTTGATAATAGTCCTTTTTTCTCTGTTTTAGTGGAGAAAGAAGAACTGAAATCTGATACTGTATTATGTATCAGAAGTCAAGATATTTCTGGTTTAAAGGGCTTTATGCTAAACCATAATGTGTTGCTGGGTAATGGATACGGAGATTGGAAAGATGATACTTTCCGTATAGCAAATTTTCCGGCTATTCCCGATGAAGATTTTAACACATTATTTGGATTACTTGATACCTTTGTAGGGCATTAAAATAGATAGCTATGAAATTTTTTGAAGGTTTTAATTTTAAGGAAGTGTTTTCTGTAACCATTATCCTTTTTTCGGTAATTGATATTCTGGGTTCTATTCCCATCATTCTTAATCTTAGGAAAAAGATTGGTGGTATTGCCGCCGGGCGTATTACACTTATCTCTGCCGGGTTAATGATCGCCTATCTTTTTCTAGGTACTAAAATTTTACAACTTTTTGGGGTAGATGTTAAGTCCTTCGCGGTGGCAGGAGCTCTTATACTTCTTATTATTGGTTTTGAAATGATCTTGGGCCGTGAAATCTTCAAACATAATTCAGCTACGGATGGTAAGGGTACCAGTATTGTTCCCTTGGCTTTTCCTATTATAGCCGGAGCTGGAACCATGACTACTTTACTGTCATTGAAAGCTGTATATTCGGATGTTAATATCCTGAGTGGTATTCTTCTTAATCTAATCCTGATTTATGTTGTACTTAAATCATCAGCTTGGTTAGAACGTAAACTCGAGCCGGGTACGGTAGAAGTTCTCCAAAAAGTTTTTGGTTTAATTATTCTTGCTATTGGTATTAAACTTATAAAAGAGAATCTCTTTTAAGCCAGCCACTTACTATTAAGTATTGAGCCAAACCATAGGTACTCATGATATATAATGCAGGGTACTTGAGTTTGGTGTGGAACATATTTAAAGCAATAAATGAATCTGAAATTATAAACAACAGTGCACCTATAAGTATAATATAATATGAGGTGTTAGGTCTTGATATTGCTGCCAGCCCCATAGTAGTAATTACTATGCAATATGCCATTACCGGATAGTATAATTCTTTGGTTATGTGGGGTGATAGAAATATAAAGTAGGATAATGTTACAGCCAGAAGTACTAAAGAGGGCAGGAGTTTAAACTTGAATACCCTTGTAAATAGTAGTACATAGAATAGGTGAGCTAAGAGAAATGAACTTAAACCGAGTATGAAATACATTTCGCCATTAAACATCAGAAAAATGTCTCCTCCCCAGCTAAATAGTAGAGCAAAATACAAGAATTTTTCTTTTGACTTGTGTAAATATGTAAAATAGGCTAGAATAGGCATAAGTGCCGTTTTAGCTACCATAGCCAGTGGTCTATATTCTGTACTACTTGCAAATATTTGTACAATAAGAACTAAAAAATAGGTAAGTATTATCCAAGTAGTTCGTGTATTTCTTTCCATGCATGTACTCTTTTAAAATCTCCTTCTACAAAAATATTGTGAATAGCATTGAATAGAAGTTTTTCGCCATTAAAGTTTTTGAAATTTCGGACATGATCATCAATCATAATGTCCCCATGTACAATGGACTTATCTCCACAGAAAACTATTTTTTGCCACGGAATAAATGGGAAATGGACTTTCATCCAGTCGTATTTCTCTTTAAGCGATTCTGGAAATTCTAGTGCTGCAGAAACAATGTATATATCATACTTTTTATTCAGGTCTTCCATTACATCTATGGCATCTGGCAGAACTACTAAGTCTGAGAAAAAGCCTGGCTCAAATAAGGTATGCCTGTACGCAGAGAATTTTTCCTGATGCACAAAATTATAGAAATCATTCTTTAAGAAGTAGGATGGTAGAATCTCTTGCTTGTTTATGGTATTGAATATACTGAGTATTTTAGAGCTAGTGTCTGCTAGCACATCATCCATATCTACTATAAGTCTTTTCATGGGTGGTAGCCTTTTACAATTTTCTTCGAACGTATTTGGTCGTTTTGGTTTACAATTACAAAGTATATCCCATCAGGCAAGCCTGTTAGATCAAAATCATGGAGAGCTTTGTTGTGCACTTCTGCAGCTATAAGTTTTCCGGCTAGGTTTTGTAGTTCGAAACGAGTTTCTATTCCTGGAGGAACCTTTACGTATACTTTATCGTCTTCTGCATTTAAAAAAATAGTAACCAAATTATTGTCCATATATAATTTCACTTTTTAAATAATCATAAACCAAATGTATGGGTAAACCCATTACGGTGTAAAAAGAGCCTACGATTTTGTTGATAGCTATCATTCCAATAAAATCTTGCACACCATAAGCCCCTGCTTTGTCAAAAGGTTTATAGTTATCTATGTAGTATTGTATTTCTTGGTCACTGATATCGGCAAAAGTAACCAATGCCGTATCGGAGAATACATTTAAGCCTTTATAATCTTTGATACAGACACCGGTTACCACCTTATGGGTTTTGCCACTCAAAGAAGCTAGCATCTGATGTGCTTCTATAGGGCTTTCTGGTTTATTTAACACCTTGTTGTCTAAAATAACAACTGTATCTGCTCCAATAATAATGTGATCATCTCCTATACAGGAAAAAGCTTCTACCTTTCTTTTAGCAAGAAAGCTAGGCACTAACTCTACTTCCATATCTTTTGGGAAATCTTCACTAGTTGGTAAAGTTTTTATTTCAAATGTGAAGCCTGCTGCCGCCAATATTTCCTTTCTCCGTGGAGAGCCAGACGCCAATATTAATGGTTTATTTATTTTCATTTAATTAAAAAATAGCTACCTTTGTATTTAATGTAACAACACTCACTGCAAATTATATATTCTCATGAGATTAGAACAAGAAATCAAACAACTGAAACCCTTTAGAAGCTCTCTAGAAAAGAGTCTTGTGAACATTATTTACACCAATAATGCCATAAATATGGTGCAAAATAAGAAAATAAAGCAATATGGGGTGAGTTTAGAGCAATATAACGTATTAAGAATTCTTAAGGGACAGAATAATAAGCCATTAACCATTAATGGTATTATTGACCGAATGTTAGACAAAATGTCTAATGCTTCTAGATTGGTAGATAAGCTCTATTTAAAGGGTTTGGTGGAGAGGCGACAAAAAGAAGGCAATAGACGAGCTTGTGATGTAACACTTACTAATAAAGGTAAAGAGTTGCTTGAAAAGCTAAATGTAGAAATGGCCCATGTAGACGGGGAGACATATGGTATATCAAATGAGGAGTTTGAAACGTTAAATGTTTTGTTGGATAAGTTTAGAGCCAACATTACAGGGAATGAACATGCTTAAATAGTAAATATTATGAAAATAGCTTATCGTTATCTGCTCTTAGTAGTAGTGATTTTTTTTGTTTCTTGTGAGAAAGATAAAGACCCGGATAAGGCAGAAAACCAACATTTGGTTTCGGTGACCGAGGTTGGAACGCAAGAAGCCAGTGTAGTTAAGCTATTATTGCAAGCGTATTTAGGGTCTGCAGGTAATGCTATCTTGCCAGCATTGACGCATAATGTAAAATATTACAAAGTAGTCTATAAAACTAAAACTGTGGATGGACAAGAGATTACAGCTTCCGGTGCTCTTTTTATTCCGCAAAACCCGAAAGATGATGTGGCTCTGGTGGGCTACAGTCACGGGACAATTTTTGATGAACAAGATGCTCCATCCTATTTTAGATTGGCTTCTGAAAGTAGTATAGGTATGGTTGTGGGTTCTTTAGGCTACATTGTTGCAATGCCTGATTATGTTGGTTATGGAGATTCTAAAAACGTTAGCCACCCATATGAGCATGCTGAAGGAACTGCAAAGCCCGGTGTAGATTTCCTTTTGGCAGTGAAAGAGTATTTACAAGAGAATAATAACAAATGGAACGGCAATCTTCTTATGGCTGGTTACTCTCAAGGAGGATATGCTACTTTAGCTACACATAAACTGCTCGAAGAACAGTTTTCTTCGGAGTTTAAGCATAAAGTTTCTGTATGCGGTGCAGGAGCATATAGTAAGTCAAAGATGCTTGATATGTTAGTTACCGAAAATTCTGCCGGAGACTTATCGCATAATAGATCTTATGTATGGGTTATGCAAACTTATAATAAACTACATAATTTGAACAAGCCTTTAGATTATTTCTTTAAGCCCGAAATAGTGACAGAGATATCTCAAAAAGGACACATGATAACTAAAACCGGTAGTTTTAATACATTATTAAATACTACATTTATAAATAGCTATAAGGCTGGAACAGAGAAAGAGATAGTTGATATATTCAAAAAGAATGATCTCACTAATTTCAGGACAAATGTCCCGGTAGTGTTGGTGCATGGAAGTAACGACACCTATGTACCTTATGTAAATTCTGAATTGGCAAATATAGGTTTGAAAGCAGCCGGTTCTCCTTCGGTTACATTGAAGACTGTGGTTGGTGGTGATCATGGGAGTTCTACTTCGCAATTTTTACTTCTTGCTTATGATGAGTTCCAAAAGTATAAGGATTGAAATGGCTTCTTAACAAGAAATGATGTATCTTTCGGAGTCAATCTAACAGAATGAAAATTTTTAAATCTCTTTACTTGTTTTTGTTTTCGGGAGTTTTGTTTGCCCAATCCCCAGATTTTGATGCGAAAGGAATCCTATATTTCTCGGATAGTGATTATAACGTAGAATCATTAAAGACCGGGACTATTACCAAGAAGGGTATTGATTACCTTGGAGCCTTTACTTTCCCATTGGATTTTACAGATACCCAAAACCCTTCTGAACAACCTGTCTCTAATTCTATATTAGATGATCACCGTATGGTGGCTTACAATTCTTCACGGAAATTGGCTTATGTTATAGAAAGCCGTAGCTCTTTGGCAAAGAACAGTTCAGATGTGCCTATTAGTGAGCTAGAGCAAGGTGCTTACGTAAGTGTTATAGATGTATCTAATCTACGTTCTTTGAAACCCCTATATCGTTTTCCTGTAGGTAACAATCCTTCTTCCATTAGTTTAGATCCGGCAAATAAGTATCTGGCTATAAGTTCAACAAGAGAGGACGACGAAATACAGATTTATGAGTTAGACCAGACAGGAAAACCTGATAGGTTGCTTCCGAAAATCTCCCATTTAGGGAAAGGGAAAGTAAATGATTTAGAATGGCATCCTAGTGGGAACTACTTGGTATTTGTAAAAAAGGAAAGTAGGGAAGCTGGTATAGTTAAAATTGTTAGAGATCAAAATACTATTATAAGACTAGAGATTCTGGGTGATAACATTAAGTTTGAAGGAACTCCGGTAAACGCTTTATTTTCCAAAGATGGTAATACTTTATTTGTTTTAGATGATGGTGGTGGTGGACAAGGAAAAGTATATCTTATACGACCTAACTTCGAAACGGAAGTGAACCATGCTCTACTAGCTAGGGCAGAGGTAGGTAAAAGCCCTAAGTCTCTTGTTCTACATCCAACGGCAAATAACCTTTTTGTAGCAGGTACGGATAGTGAGACTGGTTTAAGTGTATTGTATTTTACCAATAATAGTATAGACACAAAAATGGTATACGGCTTAGATGGATTTCTTCCCTCTAAAGTAAGTTTTGATAGGACGGGAAGAAATTTTGTGGTTTCGTATTTTCAGTCAAAATCTTATGGGAAGCCACAAGGCAAAATACAATTTTATACTTTCAAGACAGGAGAGAATCCTACTATTGACCCACAAAAACAGTTTATAAATATTCCTGTTGGAATACATTATATACAGTCGTTGTATTAGAATAAATAAAGGTTTTTATGTACTTTTGCTAAATTATTCTTGTAAATGCAGGCGTTAAGTACCAGACATCTCTTAGGAATTAAGAATATCACTTCTGATGATATCCAGCTAATATTAGAAACGGCCAAATCTTTCAAAGAAGTAATAAACCGACCAATTAAAAAGGTTCCTTCTTTGAGGGATATTACTATTGCTAACATCTTTTTCGAAAACTCTACTCGTACACGTTTGTCTTTTGAATTAGCAGAGAAAAGGCTTTCGGCAGATACCGTAAGTTTTACATCTTCTGGTAGTTCTGTAAAAAAAGGGGAGACTCTTTTAGACACAGTAAACAACATATTGGCTATGAAAGTAGATATGGTTGTTATGCGACATAGTAGTCCTGGAGCACCACATTTTTTGTCAGATAAGATTAAAGCTAATATTGTTAATGCTGGTGATGGAACGCATGAGCACCCAACGCAAGCTTTATTAGATGCTTTCTCTATGACAGAGAAGTTAGGTGATTTACAGGGTAAAAAGGTTGCAATAATTGGTGATATTACGCACTCCAGAGTAGCTCTTTCAAATATTTTTTGTTTAAAGAAGTTAGGAGCAGAAGTTGCGGTTTGTGGCCCTAAGACCTTAATTCCTAAATTTTTGGGTGAGTTGGGTGTGAAGGAAATACCAAATGTAAAGGATGCATTAGCTTGGTGCGATGTGGCCAATGTACTAAGGATACAGTTAGAAAGGCAACAACTGAAGTTTTTTCCTTCATTAAGAGAGTATTCTTTGTATTATGGGATCAATAGAAAAATGCTTGAGAATTTAGATAAGGAAATAATCCTTATGCATCCGGGACCGATAAATAGGGGAGTAGAACTAAGTTCTGATGCCGCTGATTCTCCTCATTCTGTTATCCTTGACCAGGTAGAGAATGGGGTTGCTGTAAGAATGGCAGTAATGTTTTTACTAGCTCAAAAGAACTAATTTATGAACCTTTCTGCAACCTCTACTATTGCAGCCCAATTAAAAAATGATTTGGGCGTAAGTATAATGGAAACTTTGGAGGTTAAGCAGCCTTTCTTGTTAATAGAGAGTAAAGACTTAAATACGGTTTGTGGTTTTCTTTTTAACACGTTATACTTTGATCTTCTAAACTGTGTTACTGCCGTTGACAATGGAGTTGATAAAGGTACGCTGGATTTGATTTATCATTTTACATCTATTCCCAAAGAGATTTCATTAATTCTTAAAGTGGTTATTTCCAGGAATGGAGGAGAAGTTGATTCTCTTTCAGGTATTTGGAACACAGCAAATTGGCATGAACGAGAGATTTTCGATTTGTTTGGCATCATTTTTACAGGACATCCTGATTTAAGGCGTATTCTACTTCCTGCAGATTGGATTGGACACCCACTTCGGAAAGATTATGAAGAAGCTTCTACCTATCATGGTTTAAAGATTAAGTACGAATAGAATGCTACGTATAGGTTTAATATCTGACACCCATTCTTACTTAGACCCGTCTGTTTTTAAACATTTTGAGAACTGTGATGAAATATGGCACTTGGGTGATATTGGTGATGAAAAAGTCATTAAGGATCTTCAGACATTTAAACCTACTTTTGCTGTCTACGGTAATATAGATACTAGAGAATTGCAATATGAGTTTCCGGAGAACCTGATTTTAGAACGAGAAGGTTTAACTATTCTACTTACACATATAGGCAGTTTACCCGGTAAATATTCTGCAAGAATTAAGAATCTCATTAAAATACATAAGCCTCATTTGTTTTTATGCGGACATTCGCATATTTTACGTGTAATAAAAGACCAAAACTTGGTTTACATTAATCCCGGAGCTGCGGGTCACCATGGTTTCCATGCCATTAGGACCATAATGAGGATGGATTTAGAGAAGGGACGGATAAGTAACCTTGAGGTTGTAGAACTAGGTTCTAGATAGAACCCTAATCCCAAATGTTATGAGGCTGCTAGTTATGTTATTGTTAATTTCAGTTTCTTGCTACTCTCAGCTAAAAGAAAAGGCTGAGTTTAGTCTTTTGCTTCCTACTGATGTGTATGAAGACATAGAGGTAGTACCTGTCGGAGATTTTATCTATCTTATAAATTTACAAACAGAGATTTTTAAACGCGATGCAATTGTATCAGTAACCAAACTAAACTCAAATCTCGAGACTAGGTGGTCTAGTGTTATTCCGATTCAGTCGGGCTACTCGGCTGTTGGATTTATAGTAGCCGGTGGATATGTAAACTATCTTTTCAGGGAAGCAGATTCTAAGAAGCTAAAGCTGGTTAGGATAGATGTTATTGATGGTAATTGGAAATTACATGATATTAATCTTTTGACAAATTTGGAAGCCTTTAGATTCAGTTTTCTCAACGATAAAATTCTCATTTATGGGCAATACAATTTGAGACCTGTAGTAGAGCTTCATGATGTAGAGGACAAGATCCAAAAAGTTTTACCCGAAATTTATTTTAAAGGAGATGAGATCTCTAGTTTACATGTAAACCCATTACGTGAAGAAATATATGTGGTAACCACACAAAGAAGTAAATGTAATTCTATTATTAAGGTTTATAATGAACAGGGAAAGTACCTTTTTAAACGAGAATTGGGTAGTAAAAAGCAAAAGATACAAGATGTAGAGTTACAAACAAACCAGCTCGGTGAACCATTTTTAATGGGCACATATGGGTCTGGTTGTGGAGTTATTTCTACAGGTTTTTATTTTACCTCACTGGATAACATCTCTGAAATTAAGTATTTTCCCTATTACTCGCTAGACAGTTACGGAGATATATTGTCTGATGGGGCTAAAGAAAAAAGACTAAAACGTCTTGAAAGTGGTGACTATCGTTCTGGCAGTGGCAGAGTTCTATTTTCTGTTTCTAATGCTAGTACTAATAACTTCTTGCTTAACATGGAGACGTATAGTATCAGCACAAGTAATAGTGCAAATAAATACATTACTAATTTAGATGGTCCCGTAATAAATTTTTTACAGCAGTATAACATAAGTAAAAGTATCTTGGCGGAAGTGGGAACAGATGGCCAATTGTATTCAAGCAATACAGCAAAAATTGACAATTTTGTTATTCCTAAATTGAAACCTACTGTTGCTTATTTATTTGATGGTAAATCATATTACAGTTTATTGCCGAAAGAGAAGTTTATTGCAATTGATGACTTTAAAGGAGGAAATGTTAAAAGACATGAGCTTTTTGATAATTCAAAGAACCGTTTTTCCAATTTTAACTATGAGTTGAAGAATCTTGATATACATAATGTTATTGCATTTGGCACTGCAGACGTAACTAATGAATTGGGATATGCTGTCGGTGAACTTTACTTTATTAAGAAACTAGAATTGGATATTAATCATCCTTAAGAAGACTTTTTTAGGAGAGAAATAGTAAAGTTTAAAGCTGCTGAGATAAGAATTAGTTATAGTTGTGTAGAGTTTTATATAAGAAAGAGCACTGGGTGATTCCCAGTGCTCTTTTTAAGTTATTTCAATTCTCTGATTTTTACATTTTTGAAGAATACCTGGTCTCCATGGTCTTGTAACAAGATGTTGCCTTTATCTCCTGCACCGAACCCTTCAAACACATTGTATTTACTACGTGCAACTAAAGCTCTGTAAATATTACTGTTTCTTTTGTATTCAATTACTTTAAAACCGTTTAACCAGTGCTGTACTGTGTTATCCGGATAAACAATTACACGACCTTTTTTCCAAGAATTAATATCACCTAAAAACCTCGCTTCCAATTTTTCAGAAGGAATAAGGTCATATAAACTGGCTAATGTACGGTTTCCTACCACCCCTTGTTTGGCATCAGGGTGATTATTGTCATCTAAAATTTGAAACTCCAGTCCAATAGCAGACATACCTTTTGAATCAAAATTCTGGTTTATAAAGTACTTAACACCGGAGTTTGCACCTTTTGTGAACTTAAAGTCAAAAGCTAACTCAAAGGCTCCAAATTGTTTTTCAGTAACGATATCATTACCAGTCTCTGACCCATCAGATGCATTAACCATTAAGATTCCATCCGTTATATTCCATCTGCGTACCGGCCTAGTAGTGGTTCCTGCTGAGTACCAACCATCAAAATCTCTACCGTTAAATAATAGTGTGTAACCTTGGTGTTTTTCTTGTTCCGAGATGTTATTTAATAGAAGGTTTACCACAGGAGTATTGTCAACAGGACTTAACTTGGGGTTTTGCGTATTTATCTTAATATTCTTCCATTTTATTTTCATCCCTTCCTTCATATTTCCGTAAATGCTGTGCACTTGAAGGGCAATGAAGCCTTTGTCTGTCATGTCATCTATTAAGTATGAAACAGGTGTAGAGTTTACAAAAGTACGCATTTGGTTTCCTACTGCCTCAATCCTCATTTTATTCCATTTGCCAATTTTGAACGCGGCTTTAGCCTCTGCATTTAATTCCGGAAAAGTCAGCCAATCTCTACGTGCTTCATCGTAGATACCACCTGTCCAAGCACGTGCAGAAGGGTCAATCTCAAACTGGTATCCGTGAACACGGCCATCTTTATAATCCGGCTTAGATAGACTACGAAATTGAACACCAGAGTTCATTTCTTCTTCCAGATATACATCAAACTCCAAAACAAAATCACCATACTCTTTCTCTGTGACTAAGAAGGAATTGGGAGTTCCTTTAACTGTATATCCTACTATACAGCCATCTTCCACTTTGTAAATGGCTTGGCCGCCTAACTGTTTCCAGCCATTAATATTTTTTCCATTAAATAGTGACACCCATTGCTGCGAAAAAGCACAATTGGAAAGAAGCAATAAGGAAACTACTAGTAATCTTTTCATTCGGTATTTTAGTTAAATTGTATAAATATAGCTAGCTTTTATAGAAATCTCCAAAACAAAAAGATATAAAAAAGGCTTCCTAATATATTAGAAAGCCTTTTCCTGTTTTTAGTATATCTATACTTAAATTTTGATTTTAGAAACTACATCTCCATTAGGATCCACAAATGTAGGTTCGTCACGTTTTCCTTGTGCCTTATTGGTTACATATAGACTACCTGTTTTAGGGTCAATCGTAATTGTATTAGGGAATGTTCCTTCTGTCTTAAGTGTAGAAACTACCTCGTACGTATCTGCATTAATTGCCGTAATAGTGCCATCTTGTCTATTGGCAGTATAAACTCTTCTTTTTACAGGATCAAGAGCAATTCCCAATGCTCCTTTACCAGCTTCTATGGTTTTTACCACTTGTTTTGTTTTTAGGTCTACCACTGTAACATTGTTACTTTTTTGGTTCGCTACAAACAATTTTTGTGTCTTTTTATCCAGAACAAGATTAATAGAAGACTCGCCTCCAGTAGAGAATGAATCTACTACTGCATGACTTTTCAAATCAAGAACACAAATATTGTTTGTACCCATATTTGTGTAGTATAATTTACCTTTTTCAGCGTCAACAACCATTCCTGTGGTACTCTTACCTGTGTTTTCTATTACCTTCTCTAGTTTATCTGTTTTACCATCAATAACCCATATTTTACTTCCACCACCTACGTCAGAAACATATACTTTATTATTTACTTCATCCGCTACTACTTCTCTTGTGTGAGAGCGTTCGAATGATGGTTTAATCGTAGCTAAGACTTTATTTGTTTTAAGGTCAATTACACTCACAGAGTTATTTCTGGTGTTGGTAGTGTAAAGCTTTTGTGTTTTATTGTTAATACCAATTCCATAAGGAGGGTTATCCGCAAGAGAAATGCTGTCCTTTACGGCTAATGTATTGGCATCTAATTTTACTACAAAACCATGTGGTTTGGTTCTAGAACCAGCACTTGCTACATAAACAGAGTTGTCTTTTTGGTTATAAACCAGTTCATAAAGGCCAGAACCCACTTTTTGAGTCTTCTCTACTGATTGTGCGTACGAAGCCGTTGTTGCAAATAGTGCTACAGCAGCAATTTTGATTTTTGTTAACATGTTTTAAAAATTTTTACTAATAAATTGATAAAATTCTGCGAAGGCCGAACGCCAGTACCAAGCTCCATGTCTTCCTTCAGGATTGATAGAGATTTTGATAGTAGGTCCGAGCTTCTTCAAAAACTCCGATGACTTAAGGACATCGTAGTTCATTTTTACATAACTGCCATCTGGTTTTAATCTGTTTTCGTTTTCCCCTCCATAAAGGAAGTAAGTTTGTGATTTAATATGTTTCTTATTTTCTAAACGGTTGAATTCCTTATATATATTATCATAATCTAGCCAGATAGATGGTGAAAAAACACCCAATACACCAAACACATTGGGATACATTAAACCTGCGTAATACGTAATAAGTCCTCCCATAGAACTACCAGCCATAATAGTATGACCTTTATCCGGTTTAGTACGGAACTGCCTGTCTATTTCGGGTTTAAGCTGGTTTACTACAAAATCTAAATACTCCTTGCCATGTACCACAGCGTAATCTTCGTTGGCGTTCCAATAGTATTCCTGTATGCGTCTGTCTTTGGTGCCTGCATGTGCCACAGCTACCACAATAGCCCCGTTTTTACTAGAGTCTAGAGTTTCATCCACACCCCATTCTAAGGGGCCTATACGGCCTTGAGAGGTAGCTTCATCAAAAAGGTCTTGCCCATCGTGCATGTAAATTACAGGATACCTTTTATTGCTATTGGCGTAATCCTTTGGTAAGTAGATCCAAACTCTACGATACATATCAAAGTTCTTAATATGTAAAGAGTCATTCCAAATGTGTACCTGGGGTGATGCTGTTGATGCCGGGAAATCATCTCTCCAGTTTTCAATAGTGCAATTTAAAGTAGTGTCAGATTTTACTATTGCACGCCTTGGGGCCACCAAACGACCATCAACTGTACTTTCTAGCGTCTTCCAGTTGCCTCTGGTAAATTTGTACTCTAAAAGTCCTGCAGCTACATTTTGTAAGGTAAAAGTAAGCTTATTGGCTTCCTTTTTCATAAGGTAGCCTTTGTCTTTAGGAGACCACATATTAAATGCTCCTGTTAAGTACACGGAGTCATCTACATGTACGTCTGGCCACTGTTCTACCACAATTTTAACTGTAAATTGAGACTTTGCCTGCACAGCCAAAAACAATATGAAAAATGCTAAAAAGTGTTTAATCATAATTCAACTTTATGAAAACCAGAAACAGAACCACCTTCTGTTACGTTAAATAATTGTGTAGCATTGTTCAGAGAACTATTAAGCTCAAAGTAGCCGTTAATGCTTTTTGTAGGAGCGTTAACTCTAATAAGCAGTTTATCGTCTACTTTAACTGTACCATATGCAGCACCTGGGTTTGTTACAGATGGCACTCCGTTAATTTTGGTTCTTGCTTTTGTTGCAACATCAATTGCATAAAAGTCCCATACTTCTGAGAAATTAATATTTCCTGTAGGCCCTCCGGTTAAGGCTACCGTAGGAATAGTGGTGATCAATTTTCCGTTTGTAGCATAAACTGTAACAAACTTTCCACCTGTCATAATGTCGTCCATCTTTAGCTCCCAACTTTTATCAATTTCTGTCTCTGCAGCCTTTATACGAGCAATTTTTGATTTTCCTCCAATTCCGGTAGGGCTTGTACCCTGCGTAACGATGTAAAGGTCTCCGTTTGTATCAAAGCTATACATTTCATTGTCGTTAATGTAAGCTATAGCTCCGGTATCCTCTATTTTAGTAGTTTTTTCGTAACGGCCTGTAGCTATATCGATAACTGCTATGTAAACATCGGGGAAGAAATCATCCCAAAAGCCCTTCTGAGCTGCATTTGTTTTCGCATAAGTTACGTTAGCAAACAATTTTCCGTTTTTGACTGCTAAAAACTTCTGACCTACCGAGCGATACAATATAGCAGCGTCAGTTGTGCCTCTTTCGTTTACAGCTGTAGTTAAATCAATTTCACCTGTTCTTGCGAGAGTAGTTGGATTGAAAGTCTGAATTTTCAACGGGCTAGCACCATCCCAATAATATCCTTGGGTCTCATTAGCTATAACGAAATTTCCAGTACCGTTTGTCGTATTATCACCTGCTAAGAAATTTTCAGAAACAATCTTACCATTCTCAAGTTTAAGTCTTTCTACTCCTTTGGCATTATCACTAGTTTTGAAAAGCTTTAGCAACCAATTTTTGTATGGTCTCCAGCCACCCATTCCCATTCCTTGGGTAGAGTTTGTAGTAATGTTCGATACGTTTCCTGTGGGAATTTGATCAAACACCGTTACATAACCAGGTTTTGTAAGAGTGTTTTCACTCATGGTCATTAAAACATATTTGCTCTCTTTAGGCTCTTCAGTAGGATCCGGGTCTTTTTTGTCGCATGAAACAACAGCAAAGACAGCAGCAAGGGCTAAGAACTTAAGCGTTATTTTTTTCATATTTAGCATTTATATAATTGAATAATTAATTTTTAAATGGAAGCTTCTACCGGCTCTTTGAACCCTGTAATTATCGTAGATATCATGGTTTAAGATATTTTTCACATCGGTACCTATAGATATTCTCTTTTGAGGGAAACTCAGGAGTATACCTGAGTTAACTAAATGTTGGTTTGGGATAATTAGTAGAGTATTTACCGTAGCTTTTCCGAAAATCCCTTTTCCTTCTAAACGTTTAGGGATAGTTTCTAAATAATATTCATGGAGATAATTATAGAACAAAAACGCCTTTAAAGTAGCACTGTTATTAAAAAATGGTTTTGACTGGTAGTTTAGTCCGGCATTCCCAAACAAGAATGGAGTATTTCTTAATCTGGCATCGTTTTTCCAAGCCTCCTGTGAGTTTGTAATTCCAAATAATCTCATGCTTTGAAAGGTTGCGTTTCCTGTCAATGTAAATTGCTTGGTAAGACTATAACTTAAGTCTAGCTCCGTTCCTAAACCCTTTACGTTTTGTTGGTTTTCATAACGGGCATACGGTGCTTGTATTGGTACCAGAAGAATCAAGTCTTTTGTTCTCCTGTAAAAAGCATTGATATCTGCCGTAAATTTATTTCTTTGATTTACTCTCCAACCTAAATTAAGGTTAAGGCTTCGTTCAGGTTTCAGATTAAAGTTTTGCACAATCCAAACTGCATCACCAAATAGTTCGGTATGATCTGGTAGTCGGTTTGAATATTCAGCTGAAAAGCGAATAATGTTTGAGCTGTTTAGTTGATATTTAATGCCTTCCGCAATACCCCAGGTATTTCCGTTTAGTTTTTTGGCATCACTGCTGTTAACGTCTAAAGACTGATATGTTTCTACACCAGATGCTTTATAATTAAAGTACTTCAGCATAAGCAAGTTCTCAATCTTTCTATTGAAAAGAGTACTGTTAAGACCTACTGAGGAGACTGATTTGAAATACTCTGATGGTAAGCTAAGTACATCTATTTGTGTATCCAAGAACTTTGCACCTAAAGGGTCATTACCTTTTCTATCAGCTTGTGTAAAGACTTGGTTAAGCTCTAAGGTATTATTTAAATTTAAACTGTATTTTAAATTAGTTCTGGAAGTAAAGTACTTGTTTCGTATATCAGAAAGGGAGGGACGGCTACTTTCGCCATTTCTTAGAGGATTGGGAGTAAATACTCCATACCAATCATACGTTCCTTTTACCGTATCAATACGATTAATGGTTAATGTATTATATGCTAAAAACTGATCAATACTCAGGGACCCAGCTTGTTTTTTGTACTTTAATGAAGGAATTAGGGAAGTTTGTTTAGATAGAATACCACCATAAGGTTCGGTCATTAGTGCCGGATGTTGTTGCTCTCTTGTAAACTTAAATCCTGCTAAATCTAACCGGATTTCATCTGCCCATGATAAATCTCTAAATCCGGCAAAAGCTTGTGCAAAATAACCTGTATAGGCATTATGGAAGAGATTTAACTTGGCATCCTTTTGATTTCTAGTTTCAGGATCAACAACCTTAGCATTTACTTTATAGTTATTGTCGGAATGGTTAAAGAATGCATCGGTGCCGTAAAACAGTTTTCCTTTAGTAAGGTATAAGTTTAAGTTAGCCCTATGGGTGTTGAATGATCCTACCTCATAAGATACATCTACAAAGTTTTTATTTAAATTCCTGCTAACTAAGTTTACGCCACCACCTAGAGCATCTGACCCTAAACTTACAGGTAAAACGCCTTTATAAATTTCAACTCTCTCAAGCATATTTACCGGTAAGGCAGAAAGTGAAAAGCCATCGCCCATGTAATCCATAGGCACGCCATCTTTAAAATAACGTATAGACTTTCCCTGAAAACCATTTAAGCTAACATCTGTGGCTGAACCTAAACCTCCTGTTTGCCTGATTCTAACTCCAGAAGAGCGATTCATTAATTCAGAAATGTTTACAGGTAGTTCATAGCTTTTCTTTAAATCAATAACTTCGGTTTTAATGGACTCCTCTCGTTTAAGAGCGGTTTCTGTTTTTCCCGTCACTACAGTTTCATTCAGTACATTAATCTGCTCTGTAAGTTTAATATTGTGATTGGTATTTGGTAGTACAGTTATTTCCTGAGTGGTGAAACCAACCATGGAAATAACCAATGTAGCACTTTTACTTACATTTATAGTAAATTTACCGTCCGCATCTGTGGTCGTTACTTCACCAGTATCTTTAGCTTTAATTACTACACCAGCTAAAGTTTCACCATTACTGGCACGCACTACTCCGCTTACTTTGCTGCTTTGTGCTAGAACATAAGTTTGTATAAAAAATACCGTGAAGACTATTTTGAATAATAATTGAATGATTGCATTTATTTATTGTGGGTGCAAAAATACCTTATTTAGATTTATTTAAAATAATAAATGCTCTTTTTTTTGAATTTAATCTTGCTTACATTATAGTAAATCATGCTTTTTATCCAGATTTGTGTTTATTTTGCACTAAATTAATTTTATTAAACAACTATCGAATAATTATGAAACTACTTAAAGTTTTAGCTATATCATTGATTAGCTTCAGTGTGTGTGCCCAATCTCTAAAAACACCTACTCCTAGCCCATTACAGAAGATTTCTCAAGAGTTTGCATTGTCTACCATAGATGTTGAATATTCAAGACCTTCTGCAAAAGGTCGTAAGGTTTTTGGTGACTTAGAAAAATATGGTAACGTATGGAGAACGGGAGCAAATTCTCCTACTACATTTACCTTCGGAGAGGATGTATCTGTTGGTGGTAAGGCATTAAAGGCTGGGAAATATGTATTGTTGACTATCCCTGGAAAGGACTCTTGGCAGGTGATGTTTTGTAAGCCAACTGCTTCTTCTTTTACCTTTAAAGAAGAGGATGTAGTAGTGAAGTTTTCTGTAAAGCCGAACGAGATGCCTTTTGCATTTGAGACGTTTATGATAGCTTTTGGTGAGCAAACTGCCAGCTCTGTTAAAGTGAGCCTATTGTGGGAAAACACTGATGTGGAGTTTGAAATTACTGCAAATATTGACCAAAAGGTAATGGATGCAATTGACAAAGCTATGAATGTAGATAGCAAACCTTATCATGCCGCTGCATCATATTATTATGACAACAACAAGGATATGAAGAAGGCTTTGGAGTGGGCTACAAAAGCAGCCGATGCTCAACCACATGCTTTTTGGATTACGCACCTTAAAGCAAAAATACAAGCTAAATTAGGAGATAAAGCAGGTGCTGTTGCTTCGGCTAATAAGTCTATTGAAGTGGCTAAGAAAGCAGGAAATGATGGGTATGTTGATCTTAACGAAAAGCTTATTAAGTCTTTGAAGTAATTTTTTTGACTTAGCATGATTTGAAAGGACATCCAAAAAGGGTGTCCTTTTTATTTATATTCTTGTTTAAGTGTGCCTTTTACAATGGTTTTTCATTAATTTGTATTTTTTGGCCTTTATCAGATATTATGGAAGAACTTATACGTAAGATTAATGATATTGTTTGGAGCAATGCTCTAATAGCTTTGTGTCTTGGAGTGGGTATTTATTTTACAATTTCTACCCGCTTATTGCAGATTACCCACATAAAAGATATGGTAAGATTACTGTTTGCCAAAAACCAAAACAGTAGCGGAGTTTCTTCATTTCAAGCATTTGCTATTGCCATGTGTGGCCGTATTGGTACTGGAAATATAGCCGGAGTAGCCACAGCCATAGCGTTTGGTGGACCCGGAGCGGTAGTCTGGATGTGGATTATGGCTTTTTTGGGAAGTTCCTCTGCATTTATAGAAGCAACATTGGGACAAATTTATAAAGAAGAGCGAAACGGTTTTTATAGGGGAGGTCCAGCATTTTATATTCAAAAAGGTTTAGGTATTAAATGGTATGCAATAGTTTTTGCCATAATGACCATTATTAGTATGGCTATTTGCTTACCAGGAGTACAGAGCAACAGCATTTCTACTAGTATGCATACGGCATTCAACATTCCATTGGAATACAGCGGAATTGCCATGGTACTTTTGTTTCTAGTGATTGTAATAGGAGGGATGCGTCGTATTAGCAAAGTTTCAGAATTGGTAGTTCCTTTTATGAGTTTAGGTTATATGATAGCAGCATTTATCGTAATAGCTGTAAATCTAGATAAGATACCTGCTATGCTGACTTTGGTTTTTAATTCTGCATTTTCGTTAGATCCTCTTTTTGGTGGTATTATTGGCTCAGCAATATCGTGGGGAGTAAAAAGAGGTATATATTCTAATGAAGCAGGGCAAGGAACCGCACCACACGCGGCTGCGGCTGCCTCGGTAAGTCATCCGGTGAAACAAGGTTTAGTGCAGTCATTTTCTATTTATGTAGATACGCTTTTTATATGTTCTGCTACAGCATTTATGATTCTAGCCACTGATCAGTATAACGTGCATCATCCAGAAGGTGGATTCATAGTAGAGAACCTTCCGGGTGTAGGAATCGGACCTGCGTATACACAATATTCAGTGGAGAAAAGTTTCCCTGGTTTTGGTAGTGCATTTGTGGCTATTTCACTGTTCTTTTTTGCATTTACCTCCTTTATAGCCTACTTTTTTATGGCAGAAACAAACCTGTCTTTTTTAGACAAAAGTGGTAAATTTATGCAAACGGGAAGATGGATAATTATCTTATGTATTATGGGGTCTGCCTTTTATGGGGCAGTTAAACCAGCTGAAATTGCCTGGATGTTAGGTGATATTGGTGTAGGAACCATGGCATGGCTTAATATTGTAGCAATTATTTTACTCCGTAAACCAGCTTTGAAGGCTTTAAAAGACTATAAATCTCAGAAAAAGCAAGGGAAAAATCCGGTTTTTAATTCCAGAGAGTTAGGTATTAAAAATGCCAATTTTTGGGAAAGAAATATTGATTAACGGAGAAATACTACTTGTAGTTAAGCGTAATTATGCACGTCTTACTGAGAGTTGATAAAATATTATTGATCCATTTTTTGGTACATTGATATACTTAGTGTATTGATTGTGTTTTCTTTAAGTTATGCAATTCTACGCAGCCTACTTTCTTATAAGCAATCTCTTGATATAGTTTTTTTTGGCTAAAGAAACTAAAGAGAATGGTTGTGATAATCCCTTCAAAGAGAATATCTATATCAATTTACCAAAATATTTTGTTCGTATTCTGTGTGAAATAAAAAATGCACGGGAATTTTTTATTAGCATTGCAAATGTGATTTTAATACGATAAAATATTAATAATTGCAGCCATTAAAAAAATCTAACCTTAAATTATTATGCACGTTAATCAGACCGTTGAGGAAAGTGAAGCCTTGACCAAGAAGAAATCGGCGTTGGGAATACGCTTATTTTTTGTCTACTTAATCCTTTATGCAGGTTTTGTTATTATTGGAGTTGTCCAATATGAACTACTGTCTAACCAAGTCTTTGCTGGACTTAATCTTGCCTTAGTTTACGGCATTGGTTTGATTGTGATAGCCGTTATTATGGGAATAATTTATAATTATTTCTGCACCAAGTATGAAGACGACGAAACCCTTAAAACCAAAGAATCACTATGATTTATGATATATCTTATACCGCACTAGTATTCTTCTTTGTGTTTGTAGGCTTAGTGATTGGACTTTCTTTCTATTTTGGTAGAAAGAAGAGCTCTTCTTCATCATATTATGCAGCTGGCGGAGAAATTCACTGGGCAGTAAATGGAATCGCTTTTGCAGGAGATTATCTTTCTGCAGCCTCATTTTTAGGTATTTGTGGTATGATTGCAGTAGCAGGATTTGATGGTTTTCTATATGCTATTGGCTTTCTTGCAGGCTGGATTGTAGCTCTCTTCCTTATAGCGGAACCATTTAAACGTTTGGGTAAATATACATTTACAGATGCCTTGAACGCCAAATTTAATTCTCGGGCTATTACCCTTACTGCTTCTATCAGTACGCTTATCATTTCTATTTTCTACCTCATTCCTCAAATGGTGGGAGCTGGAGATTTGGTTATGCCACTTTTGGGATTACCACATTGGGCTGGAGTGATATTGGTAGGTACAATAGTGATTGTGATAGTAGCTAGTGCAGGAATGGCATCTACCACCTATGTGCAGTTCTTAAAAGGCGGTTTGCTTATTGTGCTTTCCCTGGTGTTAACAGTATTTATCCTTAAGAATGGACTTTCCCTATCGCCAGATTTTAAAGATAAAAAAAGCCATAACTTTACAGAACTTACACCACAACTAGATGGAGAAAAGGTACTTTCAGTAGCTGATTATAGTGTAGTTTCACAACAAACCATAGCTGGCAAAACCTTTGTAAAATTATCTGGCAGTGAAGGCGAAAGATGGTTTAGATTAAGTGGAGATAAGCTCAAGGAAGCATTATCTGTTACACAACAGGCAAACGGACAAGTCTTGTACAATGGAGCTCCAAAAGAAGACCGGAAGTTTTATCAAGTAGGTAATCTAAGTAAGATTATTGTAGATGGAGAAGAGGTGGAGAAGACGGGTTCTGTAGGTCCTTTTGAGTTTCTTTCTACCATTGAAAAGAGTGAAATTACGCGTTTCTTACAAGTGAAAACTACCGATGGTAATGATCAAGTTTCTATTTATTATCCGGAAATTACGGAAGGAAAGGCCTTTATGTTACCTGGTTTAAAATACAAGATAGGACAGGGGGCAAGTCTTTGGAGCAAACTGGATTTTGTATCCTTGATGTTGGCTTTATTTTTAGGAACAGCTGCATTGCCACATATTTTAATTAGGTACTACACCGTAAAAACACCTCGTGATGCTCGTAAATCTACTATTTTGGCAATTGCTGCTATTGGTGGCTTTTATATCATGACACTTTTTATGGGTTTGGGAGCTTCTGTGAATGGGGTATTGGATGTGGAGTCTAGTAATATGGCTGCACCTTTATTAGCCAAAGCTTTTGGTGTAGCGTTGTTCTCTATTATTTCTGCTGTAGCATTTGCTACCGTTTTGGGTACCGTGGCAGGTCTTATTGTAGCCTCTTCCGGTGCTATAGCACATGACTTTATAGATGTTTATCTAAAAAAGAATTTGGATGACAACAAAAAGGTAAAGGTTGGAAAAATGGCTGCCGTTGGAGTTGGAGTCTTTGCTATAGCACTAGGTATGGCATTTAAAGGCATAAACGTTTCCTTTTTGGTAGGTTGGGCATTTGCCATAGCTGCATCTGCAAATCTCCCAGCTATTTTGTTCCTGCTATTTTGGAAGAATACATCGCAAACTGGTATTGCGGCATCCATAGTTGTAGGTATTGTATCTTCTTTAGCTATAATCCTTACCTCACCCACTATGTGGGATAAATACGGAAAAGGAGCGGAGAACTCACCCCATCTGTTAGAAAACCCAGCACTAATTTCTTTCCCATTGGCAGTCTTGACTGTTTACGTAGTTTCCATTCTGTATCCAGGTAAGAAAACTGTTTTGGTTTAAATAAAAAGCTTGTTACTCGAGCAATGATCTTGCAAAGTGCGTTAGTAACTATGGTATAAAATCTTAAAAGGTTCTCTTTGGAGAACCTTTTTTTGTATACATATACTCCAGAAGAGAAGTTTTTCTTAAAATGTTTTGGGGTGCTACATTCACGCTAATGAAATAGTTTTAGAATCGTCCTACTTATTTTACATCGCTTGATTTCGTGTCTTAATTCTATTTATTCCTCCGAGCTTTATGAGACTCAATAATAACAGCTTCATAGTATTTAGGTTGAGGCTAAATGAACCGTAAGATGTTGCTGCCAAATTTTTCTGGTGGAGCAGTAGCAGTTCAGGCATTAAAGCGGTCAAGTAACTTGGAATGGAAGAATGTAGCTGTGGATATGTTTAGTTATTAAGTTACGAAAGTGCCCTTAAGTGTTTTAAAGCTCAATAATGACAAAAACATGATAGGTAATCTTGGTGCACTCAGTTTTTTTTCGAATGTTTTTTGACTCAACCGGTTCTTTTTCTTTTATCAGAGAACTTGTGTGAAAAATGTTTCTGGGATATATAAACATAAAAAAAAGCCCTCATATGAGGGCTTTGTGACCGCGTTAGGATTCAAACCTAAAACCTTCTGATCCGTAGTCAGATGCTCTATTCAGTTGAGCTACGCAGCCGTTGGGATTGCAAAAGTAGGCAAAGATTTTTAATTTGCAAATTATCCGTGCAATTCTTTTGCTACATCTGGGTCAATATTTTCATAGTATTTTTTGATTTTTAAGATAATTGCCAGACCTATAGCTATTTCCGCTGCTGCTATGATCATAATAAAAATACTAAATAAATGACCATCGTACCAATTTTCTGCTTTTTTTGAGAAAACTACAAAGTTAATATTTGCTGCATTAAGCATAAGTTCCACTCCCATGAGCATCAGTACCAAGTTTTTCTTGGATATTACAATTGACAAGCCTATTGCAAACAATATACTTGACACAACTAAATATGGATAAATGTCATTTGTCATCTTTTGCAATATATGTAGCCCCAATAAGTGCCATTAAAAGTAAAATCCCTATTAACTCAAGTATAAATACATGTGATGTCATTAATTGTTCTCCCAAAGACTTTATTGGCTTATCCATTCTTTCACCCGTGGAAATAATAAATAGACGGGACCCTAAAAACAATAGTAAAATAGTGAGTATACTTGCAAACCCAATAGATAGGAGAGGATGAGACTCTTTTACTTGCAAAAAGCCAACGCCTGACTTCCTATTTGAACCTAGCATGATAGCAAACAATAGCACTACTATAATCCCTCCTGAATAAATCATAATTTGTGCGGCGGATACAAATTCAGCATCACCAAAAATAAAAATTCCTGCCACACCCAAAAAACTCACGAGAAGACCATACGCACAATACAGGACATTTCTACTGGTTAAGACATACAAGGCTCCACCTATGGTAATGAGACAAAATATCCAGAAAACGATATCTGTAAGGTTAAACATCTTTAGGGTCTTTAGTTGAGCTATGAGCAGTGAGTTGCGAGTTTGGAGTATTCGGCAATGAGTCAATATTGTTTACCTGACTATTATCTTCAGGAGCTTGGGTTGCTTTTGGCTTAAATTTGGGTACAAACTTAGGCTTTCCAGCATTTAGTTCTGAGTTTTGAGCTCCGAGCTGTGAGCTATCAGAATCCGAGCTGAGAGCTGAGAGCTGAGAGCTTGCAGAATCAACTTCGCTACCATCTTTAGGGACTTGAGCCGCTTTCGGTTTGAATTTCGGTACAAACTTAGGCTTCTCGGTATTTATATCTGAGTTTTGAGCTTTAAGCTGAGAGTCCTGACTTTCTGGTCTTGAGGTACTACTATTATCTACCAGGTCATTGTCTACCGGAGTTTGAGCTGCTTTGGGCTTGAATTTAGGTACAAACTTAGGCTTTTCGGTATTTGGCTCTGAGCCATGAGTTATGAGTTGTGAGTTATCAGAATCTGGGGTTTTATTATCAGCCTTCGATTCTGCACTAATTTCTGAAATTTGAGCCGCTTTCGGTTTGAATTTTGGTACAAAACTAGGTTTTGCAGCCGTTTGTTCAGGATTACTATTTTCTTCTTGAACATTATTTTTATCCTGCTCTGTTTCTTTGACTTGCGGCTTAAGTTTGGGTACAAACTTTGGTTTGTTTCCTTCTGTTTTTAATTCAGCAGTTTTCTCTGTCGTTTCCTCAGCACTGCTAGTTGCAGTACGCATAATAGGTTTCTTAGGAACAAACTTCGGAGCGGCTGTACCGGAAACTTCAGGTTTCGATATTGGGGCGGGTTTGTTTGCTTCTTTTTCAGCTACATACAATTCATAAAGCTCTCTTTTTTCTTGAGCTTCTTTCTCTGTAAGGTTAGAAAAAGCAAAGTTAAGCAGGTCTACCTCACCCACAGAATAATCATATTCTCCTGTCATAGTTAGGCATTCTGTTGGACAAACTGTAGTACAGAGTCCACAGAAGCAACATTTGGCCATGTCTATATCAAAAACTGCAGCATGTAGACGTACAGGAGAGCCGTCAGAAGCGTAGCGTATTATTTCAGGGGATTTAATTGCCTCTATTTCTATACAATCTACGGGACAAACCTTGGCACATTTGTCACAAACTATACAATCATCTATCTCTATATCTAATTTGTTTCGGCCTATATCCGGTACAGGTAGTGCTTGATGAGGATACTGGAGCGTTACGTTTCCTTCAGTTATGTCAAAAAATCCATCACTCCTAAAGTCTAATGCACCTTTACTTTTTCTTGCAGCCCAAATGTGCTTCAAAGTAAGTGATAAGCCTTTAGCAGTTGTCTTTATCCCTCGTTTTAAATCTGAAAAATATGCCAAAATGTTTTTACCAATTGGGTATTGCTACAAAATTATCAATTTCAATTGTATTTTTGTATTTAATTAGAGGATAAATACCTTTCTACATATGAGCAAAGTCCTATCATTTACCTTAAAACCAGAAATTGCCTTAGACGACGACAAGTTAAAGGATTTTTTAGTGTCTCATTTGAAGACAGATAAGTTTTATTTTAGAAAACTAAAACAGTCTATTGATGCACGGAAAAAGGATATTAAAGTTTATGTTGACATAGAAATTAATACTTCTGACTCATTTTCCACTCCCGATTTTCCGGAATATGTTTATAAGAAGCAAGATTTTAAGAAAACGGTTCTTATCGTCGGAGCTGGTCCGGCAGGTATGTTTGCTGCACTAAGATGTCTTGAGCTAGGGTTAAAACCTGTGATTTTAGAGCGGGGTAAAGATGTAAAGTCAAGAAGGAGGGATTTAGCTGCGATAAACAAAGAACATACAGTAAATCCAGATTCAAATTACTGTTTTGGGGAAGGCGGTGCCGGAACGTATTCGGATGGAAAACTTTATACTCGATCCAAAAAGCGAGGAGATATTCGTAGGGTCTTAGAAATATTTGTTAAACACGGAGCTACGGAAAGGATACTTATTGATGCTCATCCACATATTGGAACCAATAAATTACCAGTTGTAATCCAAAACATACGTGAGACTATTTTAGAAGCGGGCGGGGAGATTCATTTTAATACCAAAGTAACAGATTTGTTTGTAGAAGACAATGTTATAAAGGGTGTTATGGATCAAGTTGGCGAGTTTTGGAGGGCTGATGCAGTTGTTTTGGCTACCGGCCATTCTGCCAGAGATATTTTTTATTTGTTGCATCAGAAGGGTATAGCTATAGAAAATAAAGATTTTGCTTTAGGAGTAAGAATAGAGCATTCTCAAAAATTTGTAGACTCTTGCCAATATCATACAAAGGATAGAGGAGTTTTACCGGCTGCTGCTTATACTTTGGTAGCACAAACTAGTTATAAGGACAGTAATAAAGGCGTATTTAGTTTCTGTATGTGTCCGGGCGGTTTTATTGTACCCGCAGCTACAGCCCAAAAAGAAATAGTAGTTAATGGGATGTCTCCGTCCAGAAGGGATTCTGTTTATGCAAACTCGGGGGTGGTAGTGGCAGTAAATGAAAAGGACTGGGAAGCCTTTAATGATCACGGTCCTTTGGCAGCTTTAGAATTTCAAAAAAGTATAGAAGAGCACGCATACAAAATGGTAGCTGCAACGGAAGGTGAAATTACCCAGAAGGCTCCAGCACAAATGATTGAAGATTTTCAGAAAGGTAAGATCAGTCAAAAACTAAAGGAGACTTCATATCAACCAGGGCTTATCCCTTTAGATTTTAATCAGATATTGCCAGACAGTATTGTGGGTGCCTTAAAAGAAGGTTTGCAAATTTTTGCAAAGAAAATGAGAGGCTATAATGATGGACAAATGATAGGTATAGAAAGCCGTACCTCTTCTCCGGTGCGAATTCCAAGAAATCATGATACATTAGAACATCCACAAATAAAGGGACTGTATCCCTGCGGAGAAGGAGCTGGATATGCCGGAGGGATTGTTTCCGCTGCCGTAGACGGCGAACGGTGTATTAATGCTTTTTTTGAACACCACACAAACTAAAGTGATATGGAATTTGACCAACTAATATATGGACTCCAAGAGCGATTAAGTAAACCTTTACCGGGTGTTAACTCACACCAGAAGTTTTTTCATCAAGGACGTCTAAAAGCCAATCCTGTTCTAAAAGACAAAACGAGATTAAGTGCGGTTTTAATTCTGTTGTATCCCTATAACGGCAAAGTATATTTCCCTCTGATTCTAAGACCTATGTATGATGGTAGCCATGGTGGTCAAATGGCTTTGCCGGGTGGCAAGATTGAACCAGAAGATGAAAGTCTGGTGCGTACTGCACTCCGGGAGACCCAAGAGGAAATTGGTGTTAAAGCTATAGATATTAAGGTTCTAGGAGAGCTTACTGATGTACTCATTCCCGTGAGTAATTTTTTGGTTCATCCTGTAGTAGCCTATACCGAGTATAAACCTGAGTTTTTTCCCGATGACAGGGAGGTGGATAAGATCTATGAAGTAGAAATTGATGATATCATTAATTTCGAACCTATTCTATACAAAAAAATAAAAGTTAGAGGAAAAGACATGGATGTACCGGGATTTGATGTAGAGGGGCGTTGGGTTTGGGGAGCTACTTCTTTAATTTTAAGTGAATTGTCAGATATTATTCGTGACATGAAACTATAAAAAAGGGATTCATAATGAACCCCTTCTATTTTACTTCAAATGTGCTCTAAGCATCCAGGCTGTTTTTTCGTGCTGCTCCAGTAAACCAATTATAAAGTCTTCTGTACCATTATCCAGACTTTCTTTAAGAGCCACAAGTTGCTCTCTAATGTATATAATTATAGAATCGTGATCGCTAAGCAATTCACCTATAAAAGTTAAGCTATCATTTTTACCCGAACGTTTTTCGGTAAGATGTGTAAGTTTTAAGTACTCTGTAAGTGTGGCTGGAGCATAATGGTCAAGCTTCCTAAGTCTCTCTGCTACTTCATCTATGGTGGTTGCTAGTTCAGTATAAAGCTCCTCGAAATACACGTGCTTAGAATGGAAGTCGGGGCCTTCAACATTCCAATGGGCATTACGAGTTTTCATGTATAGTACAAACTCGTCTGATAGTAAAACGGTCAAAAACTCAGCAACTTTTGCGGTGTCTTTTTCTTTTATTCCAATATGTGTTGACATGATATTTATTGTTTATATATAAAACAATTTGAGCCGCATAAAAGTTATTAAAAGCGGTACTTTTTTAGTGTAAAATTCCCATATTCTTTCATGAGATTCTCAATGAAACTATTCCTAAAAAGTATTGTAAATTAATGGGCAAATGATGTAAGTTTACATTTGATATTCATATTAACAAGCAGAAAGAATTAGCATGGATATTTTGCTCTAATAATTATTTAGACAGGCAGTTAGCTTTTATAATGATGAATTATAGTCAGGTTTTGGAAAAATACGATTTCCTTTCGTTTTCGGATGAACAAAAGTCTTTGGTAGTTAAATATGAAAAATTAAAAAGTACCTCATCTTTTAAGAATGCTTTAAGCAATTGGGAAGAATGGAATTTGGAAGAAATCTACTTCTCTGATATCCTGGATAAGTTTCGGTGGGAAATGTATCTTAATAAAGTTAGTGAAGATAAGGCAGCTTTCGCAGAAGAGTTAAAGTTAGGTGATAACAATTTAAATGCTTCTCTACTTGTGGCAGAGGAGTTATTATGGGACTTAAAGAAAAACATAAAGGAATGGTTTGTAGAATCTATAGATTCTCATTTTCTAAGAAATTTTGTGGGTAATGAGCATAGAATAGCATTCTTAAAAGAAGAGTATAGGAGATATATTGAAGAACAACGAGAAGAAATTTTGCTAAACCATATGAGGTGGAGTAGAGCATATTGTCCTAACGAGCTTAAAATTGCTCTCTTAAATAATGAAAGAAACTACGTTTTGCCTGATTATTATAGTTTTAAAGAAAAGATGAGCCCAGATGTGAAAGCTGTAGCAGAAATTGTCGAAAAACGTTTCCGAGGAGCTCAACCTGATGCTTTGGATAGAATTCTTATTTATATGGAACATTTACTTGGACCTTCTGTAGAAAACTCTTATGTAAATGAAGAGCTGAAAGCCGACGCTTATTTTGTAGAAACTCGTACATCTCGTCTAGACAAGTTAATGTCTGCATTGTTAGTAGATGGAGAGTTTTACGGGATTAATTAATAATTTCAATCACCTTTTCAATGACCATTATAAAGAGAATCTGAAGCGTCTACTGATCTGCCATCTACATAATGTGGCAATCCTTTAGCTATCGGTTCCACCCATTTTAATGAGTCCGGAAAAGTTTGACCATACTTAACAAAATCTCTCCTCAAAAATAGCAGATGTGCCTTGTCGGGGAATTCATCTGAATAAGCTATAGGGAACCTTTTACCAATAAAATGATGATAGCAGGATTTAGGGAACTTCAGATTGTTACTTAGATAACGATTTGTTGCCGTACGTGTCCCATTTGGAGTTTGAAACTTGAATGTTACAAATGTTTTTCGACCTTTTGTGGTTGATTCAGTAATTCTGGTGATTATGGCTGTACCTATCGCCGTATTATTCAGGATACTTTTTCTCACTTTTGCACTATTGTATTGCCATATTATTAATCCTAACACTAGTGAAAAGAGTACGACACCATAGATAATTTGTCCAATTAAATCATTTTTAGAAGCTGCAAATTTATACTTAGTCATCTGAGATTTGAGTGTACGACGTAAGATACAAAAAAGCACCCACATCTCTGCGGGTGCTTTCTATTTTATACTGTTTGGAATTACATCATTCCGCCCATTCCGCCACCTCCGTGCATATGAGGAGCATCTGCTTTATCTTCTGGGATATCAGAAACTACAGCTTCTGTAGTCAATAATAAACCTGCGATAGAAGCAGCGTTTTCAAGAGCAAGACGAGTCACTTTAGTAGGGTCTATAATACCCGCAGCTATCATGTCTTCGTATTTGTCTTCACGAGCATTGTATCCGTACGCGTCTTTTCCTCCTTTTACTTCTTGAACTACTACAGAACCTTCGCCACCGGCGTTAGATACGATAGTTCTCAATGGAGCTTCAATAGCGTTTCTGATGATAGCCACACCAGTTTTTTCATCTGCATTTGCAGCGTTGATGTTTTCAAGAGATTTTTGAGCTCTGATAAGGGCTACACCACCACCAGCTATGATACCCTCTTCTACAGCAGCACGTGTAGCGTGAAGAGCGTCATCTACTCTGTCTTTCTTCTCTTTCATTTCTACCTCTGTAGCGGCACCTATGTAGATAATAGCTACACCACCTGACAATTTGGCAAGACGCTCTTGAAGCTTCTCTTTGTCATAGTCAGAAGTAGTGCTTTCTATCTGAGCTTTAATTTGACCTACACGTCCTTTGATTGCATCAGCATCTCCAGCACCGTTGATAACTGTAGTATTATCTTTGTCAACTAATACTTTTTCAGATTGTCCTAGAAGGTCTATCGTTACGTTTTCTAATTTAAAACCTCTTTCTTCTGATATTACTGTACCACCTGTAAGGATAGCGATGTCTTCTAACATTGCTTTTCTTCTGTCACCAAAACCAGGAGCTTTTACTGCACAGATTTTCAATGCACCACGAATTTTGTTTACTACCAAAGTAGCAAGAGCTTCTCCGTCTACATCTTCAGCAATGATTACAAGAGGACGACCTGTTTGAGCCACAGCCTCAAGTACTGGAAGAAGTTCTTTCATAGAAGATACTTTCTTCTCAGAGATTAAGATAAACGGACGCTCTAATTCAGCCTCCATTTTCTCTGTATTAGTTACAAAGTACGGAGAAAGGTAACCTCTGTCAAACTGCATACCTTCTACAGTTTTAACTTCTGTTTCAGTTCCTCTGGCTTCTTCTACAGTGATTACACCTTCTTTGCCCACCTTATCCATGGCATCAGCTATCATTTGGCCGATTTCGTGGTCGTTATTAGCAGAGATAGTTGCTACCTGAGTTATTTCTTTAGAAGAATTGATAGCTTTTGATTGGGTTTTAAGGTCAGAAACAATAGCAGAAACTGCTTTGTCTATACCTTTTTTAAGATCCATTGGATTTGCACCGGCTGCCACGTTTTTAGCACCTATTGTGTAAATCGCCTGAGCCAATACAGTAGCAGTAGTAGTACCGTCACCAGCTGCATCAGCAGTTTTAGAAGCTACTTCTTTCACTAGTTGAGCTCCCATGTTTTCCACAGCATCAGAAAGTTCAATTTCTTTAGCTACAGTTACACCGTCCTTTGTAATAGATGGAGAACCGAATTTTTTATCTATAATTACGTTACGTCCTTTTGGTCCTAAAGTTACTTTAACAGCATTTGCCAAAGTGTCAACGCCTTTTTTTAGTTTGTCTCTAGCTTCTGTATCAAAAATTATTTGTTTTGCCATTTTTCTATGGTTGTTAATGTTAAATGAATGAAATTAGACGATAGCGTAAATATCAGATTCTCTCATGATAAGATACTCTTTTCCTTCTACGGTAAGCTCAGTACCTGAGTATTTGCCATAAAGAACAGTATCGCCGACTTTTACTGTGATAGGCTCATCTTTTTTTCCAGGACCTACAGCTATCACTGTTCCTTTTTGAGGTTTCTCTTTTGCTGTGTCAGGAATAATGATTCCGAACGCAGTTTTCTCCTCAGCAGGAGCTGCTTCTACCAAAACTCTGTCTGCTAAAGGTTTTACGTTTACTGACATAATACTATTTAAATTTTTAAAAGTTAATTAAATATCTTCTGCTATTGGTATTCTCAAAACCCAAGCCAATACCAATTTGCTGCAAAATTACTGACAATTTTTCCGAAAGGGGTGACAAGTTTACATTTATTTAAGTTAAGTTGTCAGAAGGCCGTCATTAGAAAGTAAAACGTAATTTTTAAATAGCCTGCCATTTTAGTGGCAGGCTATTTTCTTCTTCTATTCTATTGGGGTGTTAAAAAATACGGACAGTCATCTACGATATTTGAAACAACATGAATTTACTTCAGCTTCTTCAAGCTAGCCTCATCAAATGCCAAAGGCAAGAGTCCATTGGCATTCTCAAAAACAAAGGTGTTTCCGTTTATCCTATGTAGTAAAACACGAATAGGAGATGACTGACGGGTTTCCATTTCTACAATTACTTGGCGGCAAATTCCGCAAGGGGTAACCGGATTGGACGACGACATATTTGTAGCTGTAACAGCAATTGCTACTATCTTTTGGTTTGGGAAATTGGCATTTACAAAGTTTAAAACTGTTCTTTCTGCACATGTGCCTGCAGGGAATGAAATGTTTTCTTGGTTGTTTCCCGAATATACTTCACCATTTTCAAGTAAAAGGGCGGCTCCCACGGGGAAATTACTATATGGAGAATAACTCTGATGGGCTATTTCAATGGCTTTCTGCACCAAAACTTGGTTTTCTGATGAGAGCTCATCTATTGTATCATAATCTTCAAACTGAAGTGTATTAGTTCTGATTTTCATATAAACGAATGGATAACAAGGTCAATCATGTTTAAAACAGCCTTTTTGTAATCTTTAGAGAACTCGCCTTTGACTCTATTTGCTATTATAGTGTTTACAGATAGTGCTTTGTGCCCCATAAGAGCCGACAAACCATAAATGGCAGATGTTTCCATCTCAAAGTTGGTTACTCTAAGACCCCTAAAGTTGAAATTTGTCAGTTTTTCATTTAACTCTTGGTCAGCTACTTGAAGTCTTAAGTTTCGACCTTGTGGCCCATAGAATCCACATGCCGTGGCTGTAATTCCAGAGTAAAATGAAACTTCTTTAGCCTTTTCTAGCAAAGAAGCATCTGCATCTACAATATAAGGTCTCGGTAAATTTGAGTTCCACGAGGTTTGACTGATAAAACTATCAATTAATTCAGTATTAGTAAATCGCTTTGTATCGGAATAAAAATGCAATAGCCCATCTAAACCGAGACCATGCGACCCTGCCAAAATACCATCAACAGGGATATCTTCCTGCAAAGACCCTGAAGTTCCTAGTCTGATAAAGTTTAAAGAGGTGTGATTTTCTTTAATTTCTTTCTTTTGTAAATCAATATTTACAGCAGCATCCAGCTCACTAATGACAATATCAATATTGTCTGTACCCATGCCAGTAGAGATTACACTTACTTTTTTGCCATTTTTTGTTCCCGTATGTGTAACGAGCTCTCTTTTCTGTGTCCTAAAATCTACAGAATCAAAAAAAGAAGATACTAAAGGTACTCTGTCCGGATCTCCAACCAGAAAAACGGTTTCGCCGATATTCTCCGGTCTTAAGTTTATATGGTATAAGCTTCCATCTGGATTTAAGATGAGCTCAGAACTTTTCATGTTATTACTCACACGTAATTTTTTTTAAGACTGAAAAGTAGGTAAAAAATAGTATTAAAGAAATTTTTTTGTGTAAAAATCTTTTATTCATGAGAAGCTGTATTTATAGCTTGTGTTTGATACAAACGGTGTGAATTTTAAGACTTACAAACCTAACTGAGAGCTTTATTATAAAAAAAATCTCTTTGTATTTCCAAAGAGATTTTCCTTATTAATGAGTCAGTATTATCCTTATTTTGTACTACCTAACTTATGACCTAAGGTAGCAAAGTACACTATATATAAATATGCAGGAACCATTGCGTACAAGAATGCAAGTTGGAAATCAATACCAACAGTGTCTTTTAAGTATCCGTATACAATAGGCCAAATAGCTCCACCTGCAATACCCATAATTAAGATGGCTGAGCCTGTTTTTGTAAATCTCCCCAATCCTTTTATACCTAATGGGAAAATCGCTGGCCACATAAGGGCATTTGCGGCACCCAATAAGGCAACAAAAATATATGAGGTTAAGCCTGATGAGAATACCGAAATAACCGTAAATAGAATACCTACAACGGTACATACAAACAGGGCATTTTGCTGAGATATATATTTTGGAATAGTAGCAATACCAATGAAATAACCCAACAACATACAACCCAGTGTGAAGGCCGTCCCATATTTCACAAAGAAATCAGGTAAGTTTAACTGTTTGCCATAAGTACCAATGATATCTCCAGCCATTACTTCTACTGCTACGCAAAAGAAGATTGCTAATGCTCCTAAAAACACGTGTGGAAATTGAAAAATACTTGTCTTTTTTACGGATTGTACATCCTTTGTGTCAAATTCTTCTTCTTTGTCCACATCTACTTCCGGCATTTTAGCAAGTTTAACTACACCCGCAAAAATAAATACTACAACTGCCAAAACTATATACAGCGAATCAACACGACCCAGGAGAGTGTCTAATAAAGCATCATGTTCCGGACCTGAGCCTAAGGCCTGTATTTTCTCAGAAATTTCGGCTGAACCCTTCAATAAGATACTGCCAAATAAAATAGGAACAATAATTCCTGCCGTTTTATTAAATACCCCAGCTACAGAAATACGTTGAGCAGCACTTTCTATTGGGCCAATAATACTTAGATATGGATTTACGGCGGTTTGTAATAGTGCCATTGCCGAACCCTGAACAAAAATACCTAGCAAAAATAAACCATAACTTCCTTTATGAGCCGCAGGTATAAATATCAACGCACCTAAACCCAATAGAATCAAGCTTAGTACTAATCCGTTTTCAAAACCTGTCTTCTTTATGATATACGAACTTGGCAATGCCAAAAAGAAATAGGCAATATAAGAGGCAAACAACACAAAGAACGCTTGTGTATCAGAGGTCAACTTAAATGCTAGTTTAACAAAGGGAATTAGTGCACCGTTAGCCCATGTAAAAAAGCCTAAAACAAAAAATAGTGCACAACAAATAATCATCGGCACCAATGCCGTTTTTTGAGGGGTTTGAATAGGACTCAACGTTTAAGTTTAGTTAAGTTGAAGAAAAAGTAAATGTTACAAATTACTTCTGCAATCGTTTTGAAAGACAATAGTACTAAATGTTAAGAGAAAATTTGTATTTAGAAACATAAATGTGAGTATAATCTACCCAAAATTATTACACTTCTGTGATGAGATAGGGTTAAAAATCTTCAATTATATAATCTCAGCTGTAAATGAACAGCTTTAATTATTTTAAGGATGAAGTACTAGAATATGTTAACCCTTCTTATTGATGTAAAATGCACATTAGAATATATTTTGTTTTAACTGATTTAGACCTTTTGAACTTGGTGTCCATTATGTATACTTTTAGGGTTATTTTTGAATAAAACTTTTTGCTACCTTTGACGGTAATGTTTAAAAAAGTAGTAAAGACTTTACAAAATATTTGAGTTTTTTTAGGGAAATGTGATTAGACCAATTTTCTACCTCATTTATTTTTTTGAGGTGGAGTTTAAAATAAATAATAGATGAGAAAAATCAGCTTAGCGGTTTGCTTAGTATTTGTAGGCTTAGTGGCCACCTGCCAAAATACGGGATTACTTTCCGGACATACCCATAAATTTACTCTGGATGATACTCTAAGAGGAAGCATTACTCCGGAAAGAGCATGGTGGGATTTACTGCATTATGATCTTACATTGGATGTAGATATTTCTAAGAAATATTTCAAAGGCACAAACGTAGTTACGTACAAAGTTTTGGATTCTAAAACCACTTTACAGATAGACTTGCAGCCACCAATGGACATTGTGGCAGTTACAAAGGACGGAGAAAACCTCACGTTTGACAAGATTGGTAATAACGCTTATATGATAAAGCTCAATAAAAAGCCAATTGTTGGACAAGTAGAAGAGCTTACAGTCTTTTTTGAAGGGAATCCTAGGGTAGCACGTAGAGCTCCATGGGATGGTGGTGTATCGTGGAAAACAGATGATAAATCTCGTCCTTTTGTGGCTACATCTTGTCAGGGTTTGGGAGCTTCTGTTTGGTGGCCTTGTAAAGACCACATGTATGATGAGCCAGATAATGGTATGAAGATTACAGTTACTGTTCCTGATAAGCTTATGAATGTTTCAAACGGTCTACTTACTTCTAATGAGGTAGCAGACAACGGAAAACGTACAACTGTCTGGGAGGTAAAAAATCCGATCAATAATTATGGGGTAAATGTCAATATAGCTAATTATGCACATTATACTGAGACGTATAAGGGAGAGAAAGGCGATTTGAGATTAGATTATTGGCCCCTTGATTATAATTTAGAGAAAGCCAAAGAGCACTGGCAAGATGTACCAAGAATGCTACAGGCCTTTGAACATTGGTTTGGACCATATCCATTCTATGAAGATGGTTTTAAGTTGGTAGAGGTACCCTATCTAGGAATGGAGCACCAGAGTTCTGTAACGTATGGTAACCAATACAAAAAAGGATATTTAGGACGTGATTTATCCGGATCTGGCTGGGGACTTAAGTGGGATTTCATTATTATTCATGAAAGTGGACACGAGTGGTTTGCCAATAATATTACGTATAAAGACATAGCCGATATGTGGATACATGAGGGCTTTACTTCATATTCAGAAGCTCTTTACACTGATTATCACTTTGGAAAAGCTGCCGGAGAAGACTATGTTATTGGAATTCGCGGAAACATACGAAATGATTCTCCAATAATTGGAACATACGGTGTAAACAAAGAAGGATCGGGTGATATGTACAGCAAAGGGGCAAACATATTGCACACTATAAGACATATAATTGGTGACGATGAAAAGTTCCGTGCTATTTTAAGGGGAATAAATTCTGATTTTTATCACAAGACAGTAAGTACACAAGATATAGAAGATTATATCGAAGCTAAATCCGGGAAAAAACTAGATAAAGTTTTTGAACAATATTTACGTACCACAATGATTCCGAAACTTGTGACGAAACAAAACGGAAAAAAAATAGAATATAAATGGGATAATGTCATTGAAGGTTTTGATATGCCGGTAAAAGTTAAAATTGACGGGACCGTTAAAATCTTACATCCTAGTAAAGATAAATTTAAAAGTATAAAAGGTTCTACTATTGAAGTTGATAGGAACTTCTATATCCAATAATGAAAGAGAAATTTTTGAGCATTTTTGCGGAAAGCTTTGCAAAGGGAACATTTTCGAAATTGAGTATCAGTTCCCCAAGCAAAGCTTTCTTTGCTTCTACTGAACTTAAGGCTATCTATATTAAGCCATATACTGCCAAAGACGGATTAAAGCTTAGTTGGGTATACAGATATGCCAGAAAGGATATTACTAAAAACTTTACTATATCAGAGTCTGTAGAACATTTAGATAAAATGATAGGAGTAGAGTTCCTTCAAGCTGATCTTTTCTGTACAGATAAAGAATATTTTCTCAAATCTGGTAAAAAACCTAAATTAAGCAAAAAAAAACCTTCAGAACAAAGGGTTGTAGAGTCTACTCACGATAAAACCAAACAGAGGATAGTGGGAGAGAATGCAGAATTTCTGAAAACACTAGGCGTAACTTCTGCTGACGGTTTTTTAAAGAAAGACAAAAGAGATAAATATATCCAAATTAATAAGTTTCTAGAATTTTTTGCTGTAGCCTCCCAAAGTCTTTCCTCGCCTATAGAAGTATTAGATATGGGTTCAGGCAAAGGTTATCTGACGTTTGCGATGTATGATTATCTGGTCAATAACAAAAAATTAGATGCTCAGGTTAGGGGAGTGGAGTTCCGACAAGATATGGTAGACTTATGTAACCAATATGCCAAGGAGACCAATTTCTCCGGGCTAGATTTTGTAAAAGGAACAATAGAAGACTATAAGATAAGCAATATTGAAGTTCTTATAGCTTTACATGCCTGTGATACTGCCACGGATGATGCTATTTTTAAAGGAATAACGGCTAATGCCCAACTAATTATGGTGTCACCTTGCTGCCATAAGCAAGTTAGGAAAGCCATGAAAGTATCAGGAGTATCCACTGTTTTTTCCAAATTCGGCATAATTGAAGAGAGAACAGCAGAAATGCTTACTGACATAATAAGAGCACAGATTCTAGAGATTTATGGTTATGAAACCAACATCTTTGAGTTTATAAATTCTGCACATACGCCCAAGAACTTAATGATTACGGCGGTAAAGAAACGAAATGCTCAGCCGCAAAATGAGCAATGGTGGAACGACGTGGCTACTTTAAAACAGCAGTTTGGTGTAACCAAACATTACTTAGAAGATTTATTAAGAAACCGTGATTTAGCTGAGTCTTTATAAATTTTCCAGAACAACAAGAGGATAGATATTGCGTAAAGACCTGCTATAAAGGAAGGGTTATAGAAAAAATATCCTGTATTCCAATATCGGAAAGTAAGAACATCATTCATGTTTAAAATGTATGCAAGACTCACCAATATGTATATTAAATATTTCCTATAGAGGAATGCGTTCATAGCAGCAAAGATAATTGCAGGGTGCGAATACCTTTCATGCATTTGTGTTGGAAAAAAGAAGAAAATTAGCGGTATTAAGGTACCTATCAATAAGAAATGCTTTAACGTTATGTCTACCTTGTAATTGAAGAACAAGTTTCTTATCCTAATAATAAGCAAAGGGAGAATCATTAAGAAATAGGCAATAACAAACAAAACAATACCCCATACTTTCTGCTTAATACCTAAAAAAGTAACATTACTATCTGCATGCAATGGGTCTGGTGAAACCCAATACCAAAGATTATAGGCAAATGAGGACAGGTTTTCTTTTCTGACAAAGGCATTTTCAAAAAGCTTATATCTTAAAAATGGCAAATGACCGTTATGATAAAAGATTGCGATTAAGGCATACTGAAGTAAACAGGCAGATATTAGCCATACAGCC
>CAZBAV010000004.1:49811-102129 GCA_964489955.1 uncultured Lacihabitans sp.
AGCCAAATTCTTCCAAGAGAATTTTTGTACTAAGGTTGGTAGTAGTATTAGAAATATCAGAGGAAAGAAGATAAATACATAAAATTTGGCATTAATAGCTAATATACAGAAGAGAATAGTTAAATTAACCTTCTTGTTATAAGCCAAGTATACGGCTGCGAAAATGAAGAATGTATAAGTAGAATCTACCTGGCCCCAGATTGTTGTATTAAATAAGTAGGCGGCATTGAGAAGTAAAAAAAAGGAAAGGAAAAGAGCTTTGTCCTTAGAGAATTTGAAGTCAAGTAACCATTGGTAAACTAGTAAAGCACCAAGGAAATCAAAGACTAAAATAATGTATTTGAATTGATTTATATTTTCTAGAACGGCTTCCAGCGATGGTTGCAAAGCTACATAATACCCCAAAATGTATTGAAAAAGAGGTGGGTAGTCTGTAGCTGATAAGTAAGCATTTTTTAAACCATTTTTATAATAATAAGAACTCCAATTTTTGAAATGTGCCAAATCTCCTGTCCAATTGTAGATTTCGGGCATTATTATACAAATTGCCGTAAATAAAAAAGGCATTAAAATGTATACTTTGTTTTCGCTAAGTACTTGCTTCATAATACTATAAATAAGTTCTTTGTGGCAAAATCGATTTTTTTTTCGGTTTAGCCAAATAATCTACATTTAATATGCAAAAATTGTGCTTAATGTTACCAGCCTATAATGAAGAAGAATCCTTACCAAATTTATTGGCTAGAGTAAATAGAATTAAAGAGGATTTTGCTTTAGATATTGATGTTTTGGTAGTAAATGACGGGAGCAAAGATAATACACTTGGAGTTTGTAAGGAGTTCGGAGTAGATGTCCTGGATTTACAACCCAACGGCGGTCTGGCCAATGCAATGAGTAAAGGTTTTGATGAGGTTTTGAGAAGGTATTCTGACAATGACCTGCTTATAACTATGGATGCGGATGATAGCCATAATCCAGGTTTAATAATGCGGATGAAAACGCAAATAGCAGAGGGTAGTGATCTCGTTATTGCTTCGCGGTACAGGCCTGGTTCACGTACATTGGGTTTAGACAAGGTCAGGATCATACTTAGTTATGGAGCCGGAATTATGTTTCGTGTAGTGTTTAATATACAGGGTGTACGTGATTATACTTGTGGTTATAGGGCTTATAAAGTTGGTTTACTAAGAAAAGCCGTAAATATCTATGGTCCAAAATTTATAGAGCAAAAAGGGTTTGCTTGTATGGCCGAAATTCTACTAAAAATAGCCAAGCTTAAACCTGTTATCCATGAACTTCCATTTATTTTAAGATACGACCAAAAACTTGGCGAAAGTAAAATGGATATTTATAAAACCATAAAAAATACATTCCAATTGATTGCACTTAGGTGGAAATAAGTAAAATATCAGATTAGATATAGGATTTAACTTTCATAAAATAAGTTAGTTATATATGGATATCTCTTAGTTTGTGTAAAATTATTGTATACATGAGTTAATTATCCAGAATTATCTTACATTTGCTGTTAGTATTTTTTTTATAACTAAATCATAATCAAAAAAATGGGATTAGTATCATTCTTTAAAGGTGTTGGGGAAAAAATCTTTGGTAAAAGTGAAAAAGAAGCTGAAGAAAAAACACCAGATTTGAAAGCTTCGGCATTATTGGCCCACGTACAAAGTCTATCTTTACCATTCAGAAAGCTTACTGTAAGAGTATCGGGAGATACTGTAATTCTTGAGGGAGAAACAGAAGCACAAGAGCATTCAGAAAAAATTGCTTTGGCTGTTGGTAATGTAGAAGGAGTAGCTGTAGTAGATAATAATATTGTGGTAGTAGAACCGGCTCCAGAAGCCAAATTCCACACAGTGGTAAAAGGCGATACACTTTCTAAAATTGCTAAAGATTTTTATGGAAATGCAAATAAATATCCTGTGATTTTTGAAGCAAACAAACCTATGCTTACTCATCCTGATAAGATTTATCCTGGTCAGGTTTTAAGGATTCCAGAACTTTAATTTTATTTATAGGGAGCTTTTAGCTCCCTTTTTTAATACAATTTTATGAATATAATAATTACTTTAATAGTAGGTGCTGCAGCAGGTTGGCTGGCAGATAGGGTTTTCAAGAAGTTTAGTTTTTCGCTTCTGATGCAAATAGTTTTAGGTATTGCTGGTGCATTTGTAGGTAGTAAATTGCTAGATGGTGAACTTAATACTATGCTGGGTCTACACGATATTGTAAGCAGGATTTTGGAAGCATTTCTTGGAGCAGTCCTTATCTTGTTTGTAGTAGGGCTAGTAAAAAGTTTTCAAGGTAAAAAGTAGCATGTTTTTGATAGAAAGAGATGGCATTCATCATCTCTTTCTTTTTTTAGCACGGGGTAGTTTCCTATTTACAGTATTCAATAAAGTGCTTAGAAAAATATTTGAATTCTTTTTCAAGCTTTTCGAACTTAGCTTCAAAACCTTCCAAATTCCCAGTCTTGGCTGGTATTTCTATCATTTCAGTAATTTTATGTATACGCATCAAACCTATAGTACCCGAGTTTCCCTTTAAGGTGTGTAACTCTTTTTGTACCACTAGTACGTCTTTTCTATCGTATGCTTCTTTTATATTACTTAGTTGCTCTTTTGCTTCGATTTCAAAATCCGTGTAAACTCCTAGCAGCATTTCTGCACCAATCATCTCTTTAAGAGAGTTTAGTACTTCCAGTTCAAAAGCGGGAGTATCTTCGTCCATAATTTCTTCGCATACTTCGACACTTCTACTTCTATCTACCCCAGAAATACAATCCTCTACTTTTTGGATAAGAAGATTAGCCCTAATAGGTTTAGACAAATAGTCATCCATGCCGCTTTCTAAGAACTTCTCTTTATCATTCTGCATAGAATAGGCTGTCATAGCTACCACTTTAGGAAGCTTATTACTAAACTTCTCTCTCAAAACTTTGGTAGTTTCTATACCATCCATTTCTGGCATTTGTATGTCCATCAAGATAAGGTCAAAATCTGGATTGTTCTGGAAGGTTTCTATAGCTTTTTTGCCAGAATCTGCTCCAATTACGTTGCAATTGGCTTTTTTCAGGATCTCTGTGGCAACTTTCCTGTTTATAGCGTTATCATCTACAAGAAGGATTTTTGGTGAAAAGTCTTTAAAATAATTTTCAATTGAGATTTCTGAATTCGCCTTCTTTTGCTCTTTCACCTGGCTATTTTCTGCAACTTCTAGCTTTATCTCAAACCAAAATATACTTCCTTTTCCAACTTTTGATTCTACACCAATTACACCTCCCATCATTTCTACCAACTCTTTAGAAATGGCCAAGCCTAAGCCTGTACCACCAAAAGCTTTTTTTGTGGAAATATCTAGCTGCTGGAAAGAATTGAACAGTTTAAGCTGGTTTTCGGGAGAAATCCCAACGCCAGTATCTAGAATTTCAAACTTCACATTCTTATTGGGTTGCATACCTATTTTTATAATTATGCTACCACTTGTAGTAAATTTTATGGCGTTTGAAGTAAGGTTAGACAAGACTTGGAGCAGACGTATTTGGTCACCCATTATATATTGAGGTACGCTGTTACCCCATTCAAAACGTAAAATATTATTAGTTTCTGCGGCTTTTTGTTTAAATAGAGAAACTAAGTTCTTCAGAGTCTCTTTTAGGTCAAATGGCTTATATTCGAGGTTCATCTTACCTGCCTCCAACTTAGAGAGATCTAAAATGTCATTAAGAATGGTTAAGAGTGTTTCAGATGAGCTCCTTATGGTGTTTACATAATCTTTTTGGGTTCTGTTTAATTCGGTTTCACTAAGGATATCTATCATGCCAATAACCCCATTCATAGGTGTACGTATCTCATGACTCATATTAGCCAGAAACTGTTCCTTTACTTTCAGGGAATATTCAGCCTCTTCCTTGGCACTTTTTAGCTCTTCTGCCGTTTTTACCAACTCTGTTACGTCCCGAGCGACACCTTCGACCTCTACCGGTGTTCCCTTTTCATTTTTGATCATTCTTATATTAAGCATAAACTGTCTCAGTTCGCCGTCTTTACGCTTAACTTTTACCTCATAATTAGTGATATTTCCTGACTTAAACAGGCTTTTTATATTTTTAGAAGAATCTTCTACGTTCTCAAAAAATTTATCTACTTTTTTTCCAATAACCTCATCTTCTGCATAACCAGTATGCTTTAATACTGAAGGTGAAATCATGGTGATTTTACCTGCTATATCCGTTCTGTAATAAATGTCAATAAAAGACTCAATGATATTCCTGAACTTGTTTTCGCTCCTCTGGATAGACAAAAGTGCTTTTTTGTTCTCCGTAATATTCCGAGCAATACCTGATACTTCTTCTATATCTCCATTTTCACCCGACATAATTGGATTCAGGTGGAACTCATACCAATCTGAGCCTCCGTTTAGCTGTCCCCAATGCATTTCAAAATATTGTGGAATTCCCTGAAAAGCCAGGTTATACTTTTCACGGATAAATGGCTTATCCTCTTGCTTAAAGAGTTTCCATCCGTATTTTTCAATACTCGTATTTACTTTGGGTTCCTCACCAAGTTGCTCTTTTACAATATGATAATAGTTGCTGTTTAATGAACTAAGTTGGCGTTTGGTATTTACGGTCCATAGTAAGTGAGAACTAGAGTCAAAAAGGGCTTTTAAACGAGCGGTTTGTAACTCCAGGTCACCTTCAGCTCTTTTTCGCTCCATAGTTATAGCAATCTGTCCTGAAACAAACTTTAGAAGCTCAAGGTCATTACTACTAAATTTGTTTTCGTCGGAGTATGACTTAATACCAATAACTCCCATTGTTTGCTCATTTACCTTTAAGGGCATCAGGAGCTGTACAGCTGGCAAATGTGACTCGTAAATGAATATATTCTCGGTCTCAATAAGCTTTTCTAACTCTACTTTATTAAGAACCAAGGGCTTATTTTGGACTATGGAGTACTCTATAAGTCCATTGCCCAGTTTTCTACGCATATAATTTTGTCCGGTGTCATAATACTCGTCTTCGTGGTAAGGATAATAAATAGTATTATCTACTGTGTCAAATACGGCCACAAAGAAGTTATTTGCATAGAGATACTTTTTTAAATTCAGGTGTACTTCTGCTAAAAATTCATGTAGGTTCTTTGTACTGAGATTACTCTGTGCAATACCATAATAAAGATTTTGTGCTGCCTCGGCACGTCTTCTCTGAGTAATATCCCTTAAAATAAAACGGTAAACTTTTAAATTGTTCTTTAGTTCTACAAATTGGATTTCCCCCATTAAATACACCCGCTTTTTATCTTTGTTCCTAAAAACCATGGTGTACTCCATCAAATGTTGTTGGAGTTTTAGACTCAAAATATTTTTTACAATACTATCTCTAAACTGGGGATGTAAGTAGTCTGTAATAATCTTATCTTTAACCTCACCCTTGTCATAGCCCAGAACCTTTACAAAAGCACTGTTTACGAAAATAAATTCGCCCTTAGCATTTAATATAAAATTGATTTCGGAAGTATTTTCTACAAAATCTTCTAGAAAATCTATATAATCTGAAGGATAGGAAACTGTTTTTAAGTTTTTAGAACCAGCCATATGTGAAAAGTAAAACTTAGTAAAATAAACGAAAAAAGAAGATAACTTAAGCAGATAAAAGCTTTTTTTGAGCCTACCAAATCATTTTTTTCATATTCAAGTTAATTCCGGTTTATTTTCAGAGATTTAAGGGCTAAATACAACGAAAGCATATTATTTGTTTCTTGGGATTGCTTTCTAACTTATATCCACTTGCTAACAATGAGGTGTCATGAATATGAGCTTATCTAAAGAGCCAAACAGATTTTACATCTTATGAAACTATTAGTAATACTCTTGATTTAGCTATAGACAATGTGACATGATTAAAATAATACAGTAGTTAGTTTTTAGAGGTTAGTGAGGCAGGCATTAATAATTAATGCCTATTTTTGTGCCTAATTTAATAAATAGACATTGGATAAGGTAAGGGCAAAAAAGCATCTTGGACAGCATTTTCTTAAGGACTTAACGGTATCCCAACGTATAGCTGATTTGTATTCACATTCAGGAAAAGTTCTGGAAATAGGACCTGGAATGGGTGTCCTCACACAGTATTTGCTGCCTAAAGAGCAACTAGATGTTTATTTAATTGAGATAGATACAGAGTCTGTAGAATATCTAAAAAAGAATTTTTCTATTGCTGATGACCATTTGGTAGAAGGTGATTTCTTGAAAATGGACATCAATACAACACTGGGTTTGGCGGATGACTCTCCGTTTGGAGTAATTGGTAACTTCCCTTACAATATTTCTTCTCAGATCTTTTTTAGGGTTCTGGATTATAAAGATCAGGTACAAGAGGTGATAGGTATGGTGCAGAAGGAGGTAGGTCAGCGTATAGCTTCTCCTCCTGGAAATAAAGATTATGGAATTTTGAGTGTTTTGCTACAAGCTTATTACGATATTGACTATTGCTTTACTGTACCTCCGGGAGCGTTTGATCCCCCTCCAAAGGTAGATTCAGGAGTGATTCGTTTAGTTAGAAATTATGATAAAGTACTGGGCTGTGATTTCAGAAGATTTAAATTAGTGGTAAAGACGGCTTTTAATCAACGCAGAAAAATGCTTTCTAACGCATTAAAACCCATTTCGAATCAACAGGAATTTCCATACGAAAACAAACGTGCTGAACAGCTTGATTATACACAGTTTGTTGAGATTACGAATGCTATATTCCCTAATCAGTAAGCTCTATTACCACACGTCCTAGGGCATTTCCATCAAGCATTTGTACAATCTCCGATTCAAGATTGTCAAGGGTGACTGTACGAGAAATTTCTTCAAGATTCTCAGGCTTCCAGTCATTTGCTAATAAGTTCCAAAGTTTGGTTCTCCAGTTCATGTCGGCTTCCGCAGATTCTATCCCAAAAACGTTTAATCCTCTTAGAATAAAAGGATAGACTGTGGTAGTTAAAGATGGAGAAAGTGCCATTCCACACACAGCAACACTGCCATTATGAGCAACTTGCTTTAATATAGTTTCTAATACAGCACCTCCAACGGTGTCTATTGCATTGCCGTATTGTACTTTAAGTAAGGGCTTCTCCGACATATCAAAGCTATGTATTACTTCACTAGCTCCCAAATCCTTAAGGTATTCTACTGTTGATTCCCGCCTGGAATAAGCTATGCTTTGTAAGCCTATTCTCTTCATAATAGCGATCGAAAGGCTTCCGACTCCTCCTGTTGCACCCGTAACCAGTACGGGTAGATTGGACTTATCAAAAGTAAGAATTCTATCTATTGCCATTGCAGCTGTCAGACCAGCTGTTCCGAGTATCATGGATTCTTTGAGTGTTAGATTTTTAGGTAGATGAATCGCCCAACTAGCAGGCACAGAGATATATTCCGAAAAACCGCCTTTTCTGTTCATTCCCTGATCGAAACCCGTAACAATAACCGCATCACCAACTTTAAATAGGGGAGAAGACGAAGATTTTACAACACCGGATGCATCAATACCAGGTGTGTGCGGATAATTCTTGGAAATACCTTTGTGTCCGTTGGCAGAAAGAGCATCCTTGTAGTTCAAAGAAGAATAATGAACCTTAATTAAAAGCTCATTTTCTGGGAGAATGCTTAAGTCTACAGTTTCTATTTCTCTTTTTACTTTTCCGGATTCATCTATGTTTACTGATAGTCTTTTCATCTCTATTGTCAATTGTTGAGCCTAATATAGAGATAAAACTTGAAATGAATAAAATACAGTATTAACAACTAAAGGAATTAAGTGCGGCAAGCGTGCATTATATTTGGACTAGTAAACTTTCATTTGAATAAAACATCGCTTCTGTTTAGTTTACAATTTTACTTTATTGTTTTTAAAAGAGTCAATTACTTAATGATATGAAAACCCTAAAATTACTTATTCTCTTACTTCTAAGCTTGAGTGCCACAGCTCAGAAAAAAACTAAAAAATTACCCGTAGCAGATCCGTTAGGAGGGATAGAAAAAGAGCTAAACCAAATCTTAAAAGATCAGAAAGTAGCAGGGTTTGCAGTAGCAGTAGTAAAGAAAGATAGCATAATTTATGCTAAAGGTTTCGGTTATAAGGATTATGAAAACAAAGTTCCTGTTACGCCGAATACGCTCTTTGCTATTGGTTCTTCCTCTAAAGCGTTTACTACTTCTTTGCTAGGAATTATGCAAAAAGAAGGAAAACTGGATTACGATAAACCGATAAGAACATATCTGCCTGACCTCAAATTCTACGATGCAGAGATGGACAAGAACATAACTGTGCGTGATGCCATAACGCATAGAAGCGGCTTGTCTCGTTATGATATGTCCTGGTTTTATTTTAATACTTCCAATAGAGATAGCCTTCTGCAACGTGTACAGTATATGAAACCTACTAAGCCGTTACGACAAACATTCCAATACAATAATTTTATGTTTTTGGCACAGGGTATGATTGCCGAAAAGCATTACGGAAAAACATGGGAGGAGCTGGTAAAGGAAAAGCTTCTTCTGCCGCTAGGGATGAAACGTACTACTACATCTTTTAAAGATTGGATTACAGACAGCGATGTGTCCTATGGTTACAGTATTAAAAATGACAGTATTATAAAAAGAGAAGAGTATTATAATATTAATGGTATGGGACCTGCCGGAAGCATTAATAGTAGCGTACTAGATATGAGCAATTGGCTGAAATTATGGATTAACAAAGGGAAAATAGGAGGAAAGGAAATACTTAGTGAAGATTACATTAGAGAGGCCATAAGTGCTCAGATGGTTGCTTCAAATAGGGTTCCCAGTGCTTTAAATCCAGATATACAGTTTACTAACTATGGCTTTGGATGGTTTACTTATTCTTATAGAGGGCATTTTAGAGTAGAGCATGGAGGGAATATCACAGGATTTACGTCAAATGTTGCCTTTTTTCCTACGGATAGTTTAGGTATTGTAGTTCTGGCCAATCAAAACGGTTCTGCTGTAAATGATTTAGTTATAAATACGCTTGCCGATAGACTTTTGAAGCTTCCTACAATTGACTGGAATGGTCGTAATATGAAGGCAAAGTCGGATAAAAAGGCGGAAGCAAGTGTTGAAGAAAACAAGAAAAAAGGCACAAAACCTTCGCACAAAGCGGATGAATATACAGGATTATATTCCAATAATGCTTACGGACAGTTTGAAGTAACAAGCAGTAATGACTCTTTATTTTTAACATCTCCAGCTGAGAAAAGATGGATGCGTCACTACCATTACGATGTATTTGAGTTAATTGGCTATGATAAAGAGGGGAAGATTGACACGAGCGATGTCTTAGGTATATTAGCTCCTTTTTACATGAATGAAGCTGGAGATATAGTCTCCATTAATATGACTTTAGAAGCAGGGATGGATCCTTTTGTTTTCACAAGAGCAGCAAAGGCACAGAATGTAAATAGTGAAGAATTAGCTCTTTATGTAGGAGAATATGAAATAGCTGGACAAAAAGGTATCAAGACCTATGTAAAAGAAAAAACTTTGTACTTCTTCGTGCCCGGACAACCAGAATATGAGTTAATTCCTTTAGGAAACCATAAATTTGACATTAAAACTCTTTCTGGTTTTTCACTTGAATTTCTTTTAGAGGATGGAAAAGCCAATGAAGTGAAAATGAATCAGCCAAACGGAATATTTAAGGCTAAGAAAATTAAATAAAGTAATTAACACTCTTTGTATCACAAAAAATAGAGCTCACCACATCAGTGGTGAGCTCTAAAAATATCTAAAACTCTTACTTTTTCTTATTCTCCAATGCAGCTTTTACAAAGCTCACAAATAACGGATGCGGATTCATTACCGTACTTTTAAGCTCAGGATGGAACTGCACTCCTATAAAGAATGGATGAGTTGGAAGCTCTATAATCTCTACTAAATCCGTGTCAGGGTTTACACCACTTAATACAAGCCCATTGTTCTTATAATCATCACGATATTTGCTGTTAAATTCCCATCTGTGACGGTGTCTTTCACTTATTTTGGCCTTCCCGTAAATACTTTTGGCCAAAGTTTTATCTTGTATCTTACATGCATAAGCTCCTAATCGCATAGTACCCCCCATGTTTTCTACGTCTTTTTGCTCAGCCATAAGATCTATAACAGGATAAAGAGTTTCCTTATCCATCTCCGTAGAATGGGCATCACTCCAGCCTATTACATTCCTTGCATATTCTATCACCGCCATCTGCATTCCTAAACAAATTCCGAAGAAAGGGATATTGTTTTCACGCACGTGTTTCACCGCCGCAATTTTTCCCTCTATACCACGCTCACCAAAGCCCGGAGCAACTAAAACGCCGTCAAGATCTTTGATTTTGTCAATAACATTATCTGCTGTAAGTGTTTCAGAATGTATCCATTCTATATTTACCTTACATTTATTAACCACACCAGCATGTATAAATGCCTCAACGATAGATTTGTATGCATCCTTTAACTCCACATATTTCCCAACCAAACCTATGTTAACTTCGTGTTCTGGGCTATGAAGCGTTTTTAAGAAAGCTTTCCATTTTTTCAGGTCGGCATCTTCTCCATTGTAGATATCCAGCATATAAAGAACCCTTTGATCAAGCTTTTCTTTACTCATCAAAAGTGGCACCTCATAAATGCTGTCCGCATCTATAGATTCTATTACAGACTGTACATTTACATTGCAGAACAAGGCGATTTTTCTACGTATATCTTCCGGTAGAGGATGTTCTGTACGGCAAACGATAATGTCTGGCTGTAAACCAGACTCCTGTAACTGTTTTACTGAATGTTGAGTTGGTTTTGTTTTAAGCTCTCCTGCCGATTTAAGATATGGCACAAGTGTAAGATGTACCACCAACATGTTGTTTTCTCCTAGTTCCCATTTAAGTTGGCGTACAGCTTCTAAAAACGGAAGCGACTCAATATCTCCTACACAACCTCCGATTTCTGTGATAACAATATCAAATTTACCAGAATCTCCAAGAAGCGTGATATGCCTCTTGATTTCGTCAGTAATATGAGGAATAACTTGTACCGTTTTTCCTAGATAATCACCTTTACGTTCCTTGTTCAGAACATTGTAGTAGATTCTACCTGTGGTTACATTATTGGCTTGGGAAGTTGGAGTATCTAGGAACCTTTCATAGTGACCTAAATCTAAGTCGGTTTCTGCACCATCGTCTGTTACATAACATTCCCCGTGTTCGTAGGGATTCAATGTACCCGGATCTACGTTTAAGTAGGGGTCTAGTTTCTGAATTGTTACGGATAATCCTCTGGACTTTAAGAGGTTGGCTAGTGAAGAGGCTATAATACCTTTACCTAATGAGGAGGTTACTCCTCCGGTTACAAACACGTATTTTGTCTTACGTTTCTTCCCGTTCAATGACATTGTTCTGATTATTGATTACGGGATACAAAGATAGTACTTTTTTCGGATAGACAGAATCAAATTTTAACGAAGATTTAATTTAAAAAATACGTACAGATGTATAATTTTGAAAGCTAAGCATTTGCGAAATTAGATACTTTACAAATTTTCTATTTCTCTTTTAAATGCGGTAAAAATGCCGTTTCAGGACCGTCTATTCAATTTAGATAATAAAATCTACTGAGTTCTCTCTTTCGTTTGAAGTTAATGAATCTACAAAAAGTTTTCTCTAGTCGTGCTAAGAAAATAGATTAAAAGACCAATTAGTGTACAAATTATAGAAATATGTAACTAACCCTTTTCAGCCATGTCCTGAGGGTATGCTGAGCTACTAGTATAATTTCATTAAATTTAACTTTTTTTAACTGTAAGGTTTAAAGTAGTTTTACGTTAACAATACAAAAAGCTGTTTTCAGAAAATGAAAAAACTATTGATTATTTTTCTTAGTACGGTCTTACTATTTGAAGTGAACGGTCAAGTTACACAAAAACCAACTATAGATAAGCAATCCCAGGATAATGTGCTAATCCATAAGGTGGAGATTACAAAAGACTTTACCATTTTTCACATGGAGTTTGTGGATAATTACCAAAATATGCTGGAGAACAATCCTGATCTTGAAAATCAGTTGAGATTTTTTAATGAAGGACCTATTAGACTAGGTGGACAAACTATTAGTATTAATTCTAATACAAGAATTCTGTTGGGAGACGGTAAGTCGTATAGTTTTGTTAAAACGGCGAACATTCCGGTTTCGCCTGAGAGATTAGAGGTAGTGCCCGGTAAGAAATATCTCTTTAAAGTGTATTTTGAGCAAATTCCCGCCGGTTATGAAACGATAGATTTATTGGAACATGACAAAGATCAGGAAGGGGAAACGAATTATTGGAACTTTAGGGGTATAAAAATCAACAATCCTAAAAATAGAGTAGTGGCACAGGAGTCAGAACTTGAATTTTCTAGCCAGAACTTTAGAATTTTTGGTAAAATCATAGATGGAGTCAGCGAAAAACCAATTAATGCTAAAATTGTATGCATTGACGCAGAAACAAATGAAGTCATAGACAGTTTACAAACTTCACGGACAGGTAAATATGAGTTTTTCGTGGATAAACCCAAGGTTTTTTTTAAAGTAACTTCACCTACTTTTGATAGTATTGAAGAAGATTTAAATGTAAAAGCATTTCTTAGTCGGGGATCATTTGAGAAAGATTTTTTCTTATACAATGATAAACAACCTATTGATAGGGGAGAAGAGCTTGAAGATAATACATTCAAGTTAGACAAAGTATATTTTCCTCTTGGTGAGTCTAGAATTTTAGAAGATTCATACAAGCAGCTAGATGCCTTGGTCCAACATTTAAAAGACAATCCTGACTTGAGGATACAAATTGAAGGACATACAGATAATCAAGGCGATGCCCAAATCAACCAGAAATTGTCGCTAGATAGAGCCTTTAATGTAAGGGAATATTTAATTTCAAAAGGCATAAATGGGAGTAGGGTTAAATTTAAAGGCTATGGTAGTACAAAACCAATTTCTCCTAATGATACCGAGGATAATCGTCAAAAAAATAGAAGGGTAGAATACACATTTTTGGATTAAGATTCTTAATTTTACTAAAAAGGCTCGTACATTAAGTATGAGCCTTTTTAGTATCTTAACCTACCTATGAAAATTTTTCTATTTCTCTGTATTTCATTCTTTAGCTTTGGACAAGAAGTTCTAATTAAAGAATTTGGGAGTAAAGTAAAGACCCAAGCCTCAGCTCAAGTTTATTTGCAAATCTCCAAGGGAATGTATGATCCGGGAGAGGAAATTTGGTTTAAAGCTTATGTTATAGATGCACAGAGTTTCATTCCGGTAATGGCAGATACAACGCTCTATGTACAACTACTAAAAGCCGAGGATAAATCTGTTGTAATGGAAGATCGTATTCTTATTCACGGAGGGATTGCTGCAGGAAATTTCATTTTATCTCCTTCAATTTCTTCAGGAGAATATATTTTAGCTGCCTATACTACCCACTCATTTCGAAATGACAGCCTGCCTTTTAATTCGTTCAGGAATATCTATATCCGTGACACAGGAAAAAACTCATTAAGCCAATCTAACAAACTGGGAACAGGATTAAAATTAAACTTTTTTCCTGAAGGAGGGCACTTGGTAGCTAATCTTTCAAACTCAGTGGCGTTTAAGGCTGTAGATTCGCTGGGCAATCCTGTAACTGTAAGTGGAGTATTATACGAAGGTACAGACAGTTTATTAGCTTTCAGCTCCAAGCACCTAGGGATGGGGAAATTTGATTTTGTACCAAAACAAAATGCTTCCTATACAGCCATTGTTTCGGGAAAAGAGTTTGGCTTGCCACTTATACAGGAAGAGGGTATTACCATGAAACTCGTAACCCAGAGTAAGTCGCATACTACCTTTATGCTATTAAAATCAGCCAGTTTAAGCGTTGGCAGAGTCATAGTTTTGGGTCAATCCAGAGGATTTGTCTATGCTGCCTATTCAGGAGCTTTCGTTAATGATAGTCTTGTTTTTCGCCTTCCCACTAATAAATTTCCTTATGGAATATCTGAAATTACTGTGATATCAGACAAAGAAGTTCCGTTAACAGAGAGACTTGTATTCATGAATCATGACCAAGATTTGAAATTTTCCGTAAAATTAAATGCCGATACTGTAAACATAAAGGAGAAAGTAATTTTGGATATTACTGCTTCAGACGGCGAGGGAAATCCGGTAGTAGCACACTTAGGACTGAGTATATACGATACCTTCTATGAGCACAAATACGGGAATTCTAATATACTTTCGCATAACCATCTTTCTGATCAAATTAATGGTGAAATAGTTAATCCACATTATTATTTTGATAGAAGTAATGAGGATAGAACAAGTGCTTTGGATTTACTATTGCTCACACAAGGTTGGCGTAGGTATAGGTGGGGTTTGGAAACTATCAAGGACCTTACAGGCATTTCTGAAACTTTACCCAACATACAAACAGGCTACCTAAAAGTAAGGAAAAATATGCCTAAAAGTATGATTGTGGTAGATTATGATGGAAAAGGAGATCTTACAGATCCTATTGTTATTGATGAAAACGGTCAGTTTAGCCTAAGCCAAAGAAATCTTACGCAAGGCGAGGTCTACCTAAAATTACTTAGTAAAGAGGATAACTTCAGCCGACATACCGTACATCTAGATAAACCATTTCAGGAGCTATCAGCAATAAAGTCTCATAAAATATTTGCGGAGAATTTATATTTTGAGAAAGAAAGTAAGCCTGTTCCGATTTCAAAATTTTATGGTTCTAAACTTTTAGAGGAAGTCACAATAAAGGGAAGAGGCAAGGATTATAAAGATAGATATATGGCAAAGTTAGATAGTATGGCAAAATCAAACGTCAATGGAGATTATGTTTGCTCGTATGGAATATTAAACTGTCAGAATCATCCTTTCGGAAGTAAACCTATAGATGGTCAGACATATTCCGTAGTAAATGGCAACTCCAGGAGTACTGTGGTTTACAGAACTGTACAATACACTGATAAAGATTTGATGGATAAATTTGGTCTATTTAAATTGAAAGGTTACCAAAGATACAGGGAGTTTTATCAACCAGATTATGAGACAAACCCACTGGAGAAGAATATTGCAGATTTGAGAAGTACTCTTATTTGGAATCCTGAAATTATTACCGATGAGGATGGTACAGCCCGTGTAGAGTTTTTTAGTTCGGATATTACAGGCAAGTTTAAAGGTGTTTTTGAAGGAATAGCCAGTAGTGGAAATATGGGGGTGATTAACTTTAACTTTATAATAAAAGAAGGCTCCAAATGAGCCTTCTTTTATTATATCTTTATTCTTCTCCAAACCTTCCGCCACCGATACTTTTACCGAAGAAAATAGCATTTAAGAACAGCTTGTTGGTTCCATACCAAAATGCTCTAAAATTAGGATTGTCAGAGAAACTTACAATTTGTCCGCTACCAACTCTTTGAGCCACAACTGCCGGGCTGTTCTTAATTCTGGTCAGGTTTTTAGGATGTACATACCCAGCCATAAGCGGATTTTCTGTAAACATCAATGGCGTATTATAAGCATTACCTGTGTCTTCAAAAACGGTGTTATTTACCTTAAAGACTGGTAGATAGTCTTGCTTATATCCATAACAAAGTGGATGTGTTATGTCTATTTTGGTAAGAAAAATTGTTCCTGCAGTAGATAAAGCTCCACTAGCCAGTGATTGGCTTACATAAGGTTGTTTTCCTTTTACTTCCGGTGAAGCCATATTTTTGAAATTAGCAGAACCAATTTTATTTCTTGAGGCCCAAACAGCTCCATTTCCTAAAGCTATCAAAGTGCCTCCGTTTTCCACATACGACTTAATCTTCTCTGCTTGTAAGCCACCATAATTTCCGTGGTTAAGAATAATATGAGAATACTTATTTAAATCTATACTTCCAATCCTGTTTACATCAGCTAATACAAGCGGAAAATCTACCCTCTGATCTAGTAAATGCCAAACTTCACCTGCATCATTAGCGTCTACACCCTCACCCGTAATCATTAAGGCAGTGGGTAAACTCATGACCTTAAACTTCTCACTTCCAAGGTTAATACCACTTGGTGTTAATCCGGTGTTTTGTGCATAGAAAATAACGCCATCTCTAGCCGCCAATGAATCTAATAGGCTCTTTGGGTCTTTTCCTCGAGCGAAAATCTGCACAGTTCCATATCCAAATTCTTTTGGCTTACCTTCTACTACAGCTGTAAATGGTTCAGATGCATATTTTAAGAAATAGCCTTTGCGAAGTAACTCATATGTGGCACGAGGAGCAAAATAGCTATCCCATTCGTATAAGTAAGAATATGTGCTGTTTCCTATTACTTTTCCAGCAGGAAAGATGTTATCATTAACTTTCTCGCCAAGATTCACTGTAGCTTTCGACTCTGCATAGGGAACATTCATAGTTAACGGAGTGGTCCATGCAGATACGTCATAAAAAGCACTATCTTGGAAGGTTGTACGCTTCTCAAACATGGATCTTATTAAGCGATGCTGACTTTGATTGGTAGGTATTACATAAGCATCATCTTTAGCAAAATCAATTCCGTTAAGTTTCTCGTTTTTAGCTACTTTGTAAACATCTATTTGGTTTCTTTTAAACATGTTTACCATTTCCCAGGTACTCACTTTGTCTAAAGCCCCACCAAAAACATAAGCTTTTACGTCATCTGTTGGTGCTTCTGCGTAGAAATCACGCATATGAGCTAAAAGCTCCTCACGCATTTCTTTTCCTGCTTGTAAGGTAGAAAGTGTGGTTACAAATTGGTTCTTTATAGTAGCCGGGAAACTTAAAGGACCATTAATACTCTCTTGTAAATGTCCCCTAGATGAAGCCTGTTCAAACAAAATCCCTATTGAGCCATTGATATCAGGTAAGGTAGAGCCTTTTCCATAATAAAAATCGTCATAGTTCTCTTGTGTATAATAATGTGATCCTATTTTGTCCAAAGCTTTGGCATGATAAGTACCTATTTTGGCAGTGAGCTCAAAGTTCCTTTTTGGAGTAAGTGGATGATTACGTGCAGGAATACCAGGCTGGAAAAAGAAAGATGAATTTGTTCCCATCTCGTGGTGGTCAGTAAGGATATTAGGTCTCCATTGGTAGAACTTAACCAATCTTCCCCTGCTCTCGGGAAGCTGCTGATAAAGCCAGTCGCGATTTAGGTCAAACCAATAATGATTTGTACGTCCATTTGGCCATGTTTCGCGAAACTCACGGCTATTACCGTCGGATACTAAAGTATTACTCTTATTGCTATTTACCCACGTACTAAACCTGGTAGCACCGTCCGGATTTAAGCAAGGGTCTATTAAAATCACAGTATTTTTAAGCAAGTCCTCTATTTCTGCACCTTGGGCCGCGGCCAAATGATATCCCGCTAAAATTGCAGCATTAATAGCACTGGCTTCATTTCCGTGCACAGAATATCCCATCCAAACCACCGCAGGCATATCCTTTAACTTCAGGTTTTTTGATTGACCAGCGTTGGCAAGTTTCAAGTGTTCTGTACGTATTTGTTCTATATTTCCTATATTCTGCGGAGAAGTAACCGTAATAAGCATAAGCTCACGGTTTTCATAGGTACGGCCATATGTTTCTACCTTAAAACGGTCTGAATGACGAGCAAGCTCTCTAAAGTATGCCATCACTTCATAAGGCGTAGCGTGCATTTCGCCAACTTCATAACCTAAAAACTGTTTAGGGGTTGGAATTTTAGAATCGTATTTTTGGCCATCTGGAAGATAATAATTTAGGCTTACTTGGGCATGGCTATGAAAGCACCAAAAAACAAAAAACGCAAAGAAAAGTTTTCTCATTATTAATATTGGGTTAAAGTCTTGAAAATACAGAAATCTACTTTTATTTTAAATTGAGTGTAGATAAGAGTGGGGGATTTGTAGGTGAAAGTGCTTGGGCTAAAACGCTTTCGTGGTATTCTGTTATTATCTTGTTGTGTATACCAGGGTATAGGTTCTTATCTCTGAATTTTGATTTACTCCTATAATATGTGGTATGATTTACTTCTGTTTTACCTTCCGACAGGCTCTTTAGTGTTATAATTTGGCCTCCTTCAGAAGCACCATTTGCCATATAGCAAATATTAATTATTTTATCCTGATAATCTATGGATTTTACCTGATGTGCTACAGCCAATTTTACCAATCCAGCAAAAAGCTTAAGCTCAATAAATATGGTTTGCCCAACAGCCATACCGCCATAATGGTCACGTTTATATATTAAGGGTTTATTGTTTCCTTCAAATAGTAAGCCAAACCGGGTTCTTTTTCCCTCCCAACATAAGTTTGGTTTGGTGTACAAATAAGAATTCCACAATTGCTCTGTATTTACATCAAAAACATAAGTTCTTTCATGTTTAGAGTAGGCAGTTAGAGAGTCGGTATCAAAACATCTGGGTAGAAAATTTTTAAAATCATCTACATTTTGTATTTGATTGTTAATGAGGGCCTTTTTTACTTTTTTGGATTCAATTTGACTAAAATCAATCTCTTGGGATAACACACAGAAAGGTAAGCACAGAATAAGGCAAGATACATAAAATTTCATATAAGAGTTAGGTTAGTATTTAAAGATAGAATAATACTCTATACAATCCTAACTTTTCTATTATTTGTTAGAAATCATAAGTTTATCTCTGTCTTCCCTTCCACTAATCTGATGTGACATCTGTCTGCTTCTATCACAAATTTTTCACGAACGACCTCTTTTCCAGAAATCAGACCAACAAACCAAAAAGTTTCTCTTCTATTAATCATTCTACTTTGGAATCCATCATCTAGTACTGTGTAATAAGTAGCATCCATCTCGTTAGGCTCATACTTTATTTGCTCACTTGTACAATTACGTAAAGTATAGAAAGAGTCTAATGAACCTCCTTGTATTTTTAAAACTACAGAACGAAACTCTAGTGTGCATGGACCATTACCTTTATCCTCTAATGCTTGGAAACATGCACTATCTGGTTCATGACTCTGGCATGAAAACAATAATATGAGACTTGAAAGAATTAAATATTTCATTATTTGTCTATTGATTTGTTATAAATATAACCAAAAAGACTGTTTGCTAGTGCAAAGAAATTAGTTATCGGTAAAATCATTTATCTTAACCCATTGTCCCTTTACCAACGGAATTTCCACTAATTTGTCTTGGTAACGGACTTTTACTTTTTTGTCGGATGCAGCTTTTGCCTGCAAGAAATTCAGCTTTCCATTAATCCAAATTATTTCAAATTCAATGTTACCTCTACCCTTAATGCCTTTAATCCGGCCATTTGGCCACTCAATTGGAACGGTTGGAAGTATATGAATTTCGTCCGTATGCGACTGCAATAACATTTCGGCTATAGCGGCCGTTCCTCCAAAGTTTCCATCAATTTGGAAAGGTGGGTGGCTATCGAAAAGGTTATTTAATGTAGATTTTGCTAGTAAAGCATGAATATTCTCATATGTCTTTTCCTTATTTTGTAGCCTTGCATACAATGCTGTAATCCAGGCTCTGCTCCAGCCTGTATGCCCCCCACCATGTGACAACCTACGTGTGAGAGTGGCATCTGCAGCTTTGAATAGCTCCGGAGTCTGGTGCGTAATTTGGTTAAAAGGATACAAACCCACCAACTGCGAAATATGTCTATGACCAGGCTCCGCTTCTTCATAATCCCTAACCCATTCTTGGATTATACCATACCGCTCACTTATCTCAATTTCCGGAATTTTAAGCAAAGTTTTTTGTAACTGTGCTACCCAATCTTTGTCCACCTTTAAAATTTCTGCGGCCTTTATAGCACCTTTATAAATTTCCCTTATAGTTTGTATATCTATAGATGGATTATAAGTCAGTTGCGATTTTACATTTGCACTTGTCAAAAACGTATTTTCAGGCGAAATTGAAGGGTTAACCGCTAATGTTCCATCTGGAGCTTCAACTAAAAATGACTCTATAAATTGGGTTGCTTCCTTAATAATCGGATAAGCTTTATCGCGAAGGAATGCTATGTCTTCTGTAAAGAGGTAATGTTCCCAAAGATGGGTAGTTAGCCAGGCTCCAGCAAGAGGAGACATACCCCAGTGTATACCCGCATTAACACCCGTTTTACCAAATACATCTGTAGCATGATGCATGGTCCATCCATTGGCACCGTACATTTTTTTAGCAGCGTCACGGCCGGGACTCCGATAGTTATCTATGAAGTTAAAAAGAGCTTCGTTAGTGGGGTCAAGGTTAGTGACATTAGCTGGCCAATAATTCATTTGCAAGTTAATGTTTGTATGATAGTCAGATTCCCAAGGTGCGTTATAGTGTTCATTCCAAATCCCTTGTAAATTAGCTGGTAATACACCGGGCCGTTGTGAGCTGCTAGCCAGCAAATAACGGCCATACATGAAATACAAGGCAAAAAGGTCGCTGTCATGACCTCCATTTTTTACAGCTTGTAATCTTTTATCTGTAGGAAGTTTCTCAAGTTCCTTGTCCACACCAAGCGTAAAGACCATGTTTTCTAAAAAACGATTTAACTTACCAATACTCCATAAAGACGAAGAATCCTTTATTTCTGTCAATGTGACTGTTGTAGCACTTTGGGCCAAACCAACCGTGTTTTTGCTTCTGTCAAATCCCAGCGTCTTAAAATCATAATCTGTGAAAGCCGATAAAACTACGGTTACCATATCCGCTTTTTCTACATATAACCCATTATGAGACGTAAGCGTGCTCCCCCCCTTAGTACGCACTTTTAATGCAGTACTAAACTTCATTCCCATGCCACCTTTTCCCTTATCTATAGTAGGAATATTCACTATTTGGCCATTCATAAGTAAGCCATCTCCGCCCCATGCTGTAGTTGTAGCGTCTTTGGTGCGAACCAAAGAAAACTTACCAGTTATGGTTCCGGGGGTGTCACTGCTAATCCGCATTATAAGACAATCGTGCTCAGCAGAAGCAATAATCTCCCTTGTATAAGATACACCTTCAATAGTGTATCGTACCACTACCATACCTTTATCTATATACAATGCCCTGCTGTAATTACTAACAGGTCCATTTAATGGTGTTTCAAAATACAAATCGCCCAAAGTTTGGTACGACCTGAAACGGGGAGGTGTAGCTAGCAAGTTTTTTGTAGATAGGTTATAAGCCTCCTTAAATCTTTCATCAAAAACGAGCCTTTGTATTTCTGCAAGGTTGTCTAAACTTTTTGGATTTAAGTTGTTTTCTGGCATTCCACCCCATAGACTCTCCTCATTAAGTTGGATTCTCTCTTCTCCAATACCACCAAAAACCATCGCCCCTAATCTTCCGTTTCCTATCGGAAGAGCTTCGTCCCAGATTTTGGCAGGGTTTTGATACCATAACCTAGGGGAGTTTTGTGCAGTTGAAAGAAAGCTAACAAATACTAAGAGAGAAAAGAGTTTTTTCATGCGTTTTTTTTTATTTGAGGTCAAACTTCATGGTTCTGCCCAAAGATAGTAGAATCTGCTCTGCAGAAAAATGATAAAATCGACAAATCAATTTAAGATCAAATCTATCTTCATAATCTAGTATCAAAAAATATAGTTTTCAATAAATTCATTACAAAATAGCAGTATTGAGAGGATTCACTTTCTTACTGCTTTCACGTACTACCAAACTATGCTTAAGTATAACATTTTCTACCTTTCGATATGGATTTACTTGTTTTACCATTTCTAAAAAAATTCTGGCACACTCTTTACCCATGTTTTCGGCCATTTGGTCTATACTGGTTAGAGATGGACTAATAAATTCAGAAAAAACCTCATTGGCAAAGCCTACAACACCTATTTCCGGCGGTGTAATTCCACCTTCTTTCAGTTTATGTATAATTCCCAAAGCAGTAAAATCATCCCCCGCAATTATAGCATCTGGTTTAAGCAATAAAAGCTTTTCTGCTGCCGATCTGCCATCTGGAATAGAAAGGTTTCCAAATATCTCCAGTTCTGGACACACCGCTATATTATTATCTGCAAGAGCCCTTTTATAACCTTCATATCTATCCTTAAAGATTTTTATCTGGTTACTTGTACTCACCATGGCTATCTTTTTATAGCCCATGGTAATTAAATGTGCCGTGGCATCGTAGCCTGCTTGTATATCATCTATAGTGACGGTTGGTACCTTTAGGTCTATATGGGTACGGTCAAAAACAATCACCGGCTTTTTGGATTGTACTATTTCCTCAAAATGACGAATCGTATCGGTCTCTAAAGAGAGGGAGGTGACAATGCCATCTACTTGGGCAGCCATTAAGGCCGCTACTCCTTTCTTTTCATTTATTAGTTTTTCATTGGACTGGAAAACAATTACACTGTAACCTTCAGTTTGTAAAGCAGATTCTAAACTATGTATAACAGAGGCAAAAAAATGGTTTTGCATACTAGGAACTATCACTCCCAAGGTATAACTCTTCCCAGATTTAAGTGAGGCGGCTAGCTTATTAGGCGTGTATTTTAGCTTAGCTGCCATGTCTTTAACTTTTTGTCGGGTAGCTTTACTAATACGGGGATTGTCTGCTAATGCCCTGGAAACTGTAGATACAGTGGTGTTCAGTTCTTTTGCTATATCGTATATCGTGGCTTTGTTTTTCACAATTTTTAATAAAAAAGTTTCAATAATTTTAACAAACCTAAGAATTTGTATATCTTTGAACAATCGATTGCACAAAATATGATTTTCTTAGGAATAGACATTGGTACTTCATCTATAAAGGTATCAGCGGTAGATGCCGCTTCGCAAATTACGTTGGCTTCTGTACAATACCCAGAAACTGAGGCCGAAATTATTTCTTTAAAACCTGGTTGGGCAGAACAAGATCCCGAAACCTGGTGGGATTTTATGCAAAAAGCGATATTAAAAGCCAATGCATCTGGTAAATACAATCCAAAGGATATAACTGCAATAGGTATTGCTTATCAAATGCACGGTCTGGTGTTAGTAGATAAAGAAGGTGAGTTAATTCGTAATTCTATAATATGGTGTGACAGCCGGGCTGTAGATATCGGTGAAGAGGCAAATAAAACTATTGGGCATGAGTTTAATTTAGTGCACCACTTAAATTCTCCAGGAAACTTCACTGCCTCTAAACTAGCGTGGGTAAAAGCGAACGAACCCGGAAAATATGCCAAAATAGATACGGTAATGTTACCGGGTGAGTATATAGCTTTTAAGTTTACTGGCCAGAAGACCACCACTAATAGTTCATTATCAGAAGGTATATTTTGGGACTTTAAAGAAAATAGGTTATCTCCATATATTCTTAATCATTTTGGTTTCTCAGATGAAATGTTCCCCGAAATCAAACCTGTCTTTGGTAATCACGGTGAAGTAAGCCAAGCTGTTTGCACTACTTTGGGTTTTGCTAAAGGTGTACAAGTAACCTATAAAGCTGGTGACCAGCCAAATAATGCATTTTCCCTAAATGTTTTAGAACCGGGTGAAGTAGCAGCTACTGCAGGTACCTCCGGCGTAATATATGGTGTAGCTGATTCTTTAGTATATGATCAGCAATCTAGGGTTAACACTTTTGCTCATGTTAACCATTCAAAAGAAAAGATACGCACAGGTGTACTTCTTTGTATAAATGGCACGGGAATACTCTACAGCTGGGCTAAAAGGCTAATGGGTAAAGACTTAAATTATAGCGAAGTAAATAGGCTTTCTTCTTCTATACCATTAGGTAGTGAAGGGCTTAGCATTTTGCCTTTTGGTAATGGAGCAGAGCGGATATTGAATAACAAAGTTTTGGGTAGTAGTATTGAAGGAATAGACTTTAATAGACACACTGCGTCTCACATTTATAAGGCTATACAAGAAGGTTTAGCGTTTGCTTTTAGGTATGGTCTGGATATCATGCGTGAAAACGGCATGCAACCATCTGTGATAAAAGCCGGGCATTCTAACCTGTTCTTGAGTGAGGTTTTTCAAGAGGATTTTGTAGGAGCTACCGGAGTAGCCGTTAAACTATACAATAATGATGGCAGCGTAGGTGCTGCTCTTGGTGCTGGAATTGGTGCGGGATATTATAAAGACAGTTCAGAGGCTTTTAAGGCTATTGAGAAAATAGCGGAGATACAGCCAGAGAATACAGAACAGTATGATGAATTATACCAGAAGTGGAAAGAAACATTAAACAATAAATTACAATGAGTGAATTTTTTAAAGGAGTAGGTCAAATTAAGTTTGAAGGAAAAGACACGGACAATCCTTTGGCTTATAGATTTTATGATGAAAACCGTATCATTAACGGTAAAAGCATGAAAGAGTACTTAAAGTTTGCAGTAGCATACTGGCACTCTTTCTGTGGAAACGGTTCTGATCCTTTTGGCGGACCTACACATACTTTTGCTTGGGATGCTAAGGCAGATCCTGTGGAAAGAGCTAAAGACAAAATGGATGCCGCTTTTGAGTTCATTACCAAACTGGGTTTACCTTACTACTGTTTCCATGACGTAGATCTAGTAGATTTTGGTAATGACGTTGTAGAAAACGAGAGACGCTTACAAGCGGTTGTTGATTACGCTCAGCAAAAACAAGCAGCTACAGGTGTGAAATTACTATGGGGTACAGCAAATTTGTTTAGCCATAGGAGATATATGAATGGAGCTTCTACTAACCCAGATTTTCATGTTCTCTCTCATGGTGCAGCTCAGGTAAAAGCAGCTTTGGATGCCACAATCGCACTGGGAGGAGAAAACTACGTTTTTTGGGGAGGAAGAGAAGGATATATGTCCTTATTAAACACAGATGTAAAAAGAGAGAAAGAACATCTTGCCCGCTTTTTGCATACCGCTCGTGATTATGCTCGCAAAAATGGATTTAAAGGTACGTTCTTTATTGAGCCTAAACCATGTGAGCCATCTAAGCATCAATATGATTATGATGCAGAGACAGTAATTGGTTTCCTAAGACAATATGACCTACTGGCTGACTTTAAACTTAATCTTGAAGTAAACCACGCTACATTGGCGGGACATACTTTCCAGCACGAACTTCAAGTAGCTGTAGATGCCGGCTTATTAGGTTCTATAGATGCTAACCGTGGAGACTACCAAAACGGATGGGATACAGATCAGTTCCCAAATAACATCAATGAACTTGTAGAATCTATGTTAATAATTCTTGAAGGCGGCGGTTTACAAGGTGGCGGAGTAAACTTTGATGCTAAAATAAGAAGAAATTCTACAGACCCTCAAGATTTATTCTATGCACACATTGGCGGAGTAGATGTTTTCGCCAAGGCATTACTTGTGGCTGAAGAAATTTTGCAAAAATCTGATTACAAAAAAGTTAGAACAGATAGATATGCTTCTTTTGACAGTGGAAAAGGCAAGGAGTTTGAAGAAGGTAAGTTGAGTTTAGAGGACTTAAGAGCATATGCCATAGAAAATGGAGAACCTGAAGCTCGTAGTGGAAAGCAAGAATATTTAGAAAATGTGATAAATAGACACATTTTTTAATAAATTGGCGTCCTATTTAACCCTAATTCAAAAATGAATACTCTCTCTACCCGCGATTATGTAGTATTTCTGATATACTTTGTTATAGTAGCCGGATATGGCTTGTGGATATATTACCGTAAGAGAGCTAAAAGTGCTAGCTCAAAAGATTATTTCTTAGCCGAAGGCTCGCTTACTTGGTGGGCTATAGGTGCATCTCTAATTGCATCTAACATTTCGGCAGAGCAGTTTATAGGTATGAGTGGCTCTGGTTTTACCTTAGGTTTAGCCATTGCTGCATATGAATGGATGGCTGCAGCTACATTAATAGTAGTTGCAGTTTTCTTTATTCCTGTATATCTAAAAAACAAAATCTTTACTATGCCGCAATTCCTAGAAAAGCGGTATAATAGCACGGTGGCCATGATTATGGCCATATTTTGGCTTTTACTTTATGTAGTAGTTAACTTAACTTCTATTCTCTATCTCGGTGCCATAGCTATAAATAGTATTTCTGGCTTGGATATTACGCTTTGTATGTATGCCTTGGCCATTTTTGCTATAGTTATTACATTAGGAGGCATGAAGGTAATTGGCTTTACCGATGTTATCCAAGTATTTTTCTTGGTTCTAGGAGGTTTAATTACAACATATTTAGCACTTGATTTGGTAGCTGAAAACTTTGGTTCAGAAGGGGTAGTAGCTGGTTTTAATATTCTTACAAAAGAGGCACCTACGCACTTTAATATGATCTTTGATAAAGACCATAAAAACTATCTAGACTTACCAGGTCTCTCTGTATTATTAGGTGGTTTGTGGATAGTTAACCTTAATTATTGGGGCTGTAACCAATACATTACGCAGCGTGCATTGGGTGCTGATTTACCTACTGCACGTAACGGAATCTTGTTTGCTGCATTTATAAAGATGTTAATGCCGGTAATTGTGGTTCTTCCTGGTATAGCTGCCTATGTACTTTACCAAAAAGGTATGTTCCAAACCGATATGATACATGATGGTGAGCTTAATCCTGATAGAGCATATCCTGTATTACTAAACTTGCTCCCTTCAGGCCTTAAAGGTCTTTCATTTGCAGCACTTACGGCAGCAATTGTGGCCTCATTAGCAGGAAAAGCAAATAGTATTGCTACAATTTTCACTTTGGATGTATTTAAGAAAAAAATTGACCCAAATGCTTCTGAGTCTAAGTTGGTAAACATTGGTAAAATAAGTGTAGTTGTTTCCATGATTTTGGCTGTTATCATTGCCCCTTACTTGGGAATAGACAAAAAAGGTGGTTTCCAGTACATACAAGAGTATACAGGTTTTGTATCTCCAGGTATTTTTGCCATGTTTATTCTAGGGTTCTTCTGGAAGAAAACAACTTCTAATGCAGCTTTGTTTGCTACTGTAGGAGGGTTTCTCTTGTCTGTGTTTTTCAAGATTTTACCACAAATGTTAGACCTGTCCTTCCTATACGGAATTGGCTGGGCCGTACCAAATACCGACGGGGTTTATGAGATAGCTTTCTTAGATCGTATGGCGTTGGTTTTCATTATATGTTTAGTGGTAATGTATATCATTAGTATTGTAGAAAACAAAAAGGGAGTAATTCCAAATGGACTTGAAGTAGATAGCAAAATGTTTAAGGTACATCCGGGCTTTTTGGCAGGTTCCCTAATAATTGTTTTGTTATTAGTAGCTTTATATTCAATATATTGGTAATTTCATGATAGTTGTCACATCATATCAGGTGTGGCAACTATTATTTTCATTAGTCAACCTGATCCCTCAAAAAACTACAATGGAAACATGTTTACCAATGACTATATTTTCAACGGCAATCACATCCAATTCAGTAAGGAGAGTTATTATAGACAGAGAGTTTTTATATCTTCTTTTCTAAGAACCAGCATTTCAACCCTTCTCCTTTTTTTGACTTCTTTATCTCTTTTTGCCCAAGAAGTCCCAGTCCAATTTAAGCACTTATCTGTTTCTGATGGTTTATCAGATAATCATTTAACAAGTATAGTAAAGGATAAGTATGGTTTTCTATGGTTTGGTACATCAGCTGGACTAAACAGATACGATGGACATGGATTCAAGATCTTCAAGCAACAGCTAGGTAATCCTAAAAGCATTTCCGATAACTCTGTACAAAGTATTTTTAACGGACCAAATGACTGTTTATGGATAAACACATCATTAGGTCTTAATGTCTTTGATCCTGTTTCATTTTCTTTCGAAAGAAATGCTGATAGTCTTTTGACACAGTTAGGTTTACCAAATAATACAGTAATTGACATTAAGAAAGATAGAGAAAGTAACTACTGGTTTCTTTTTTCCAATGGAGATTTATATAAATACCACAGAACTAGGAAAGTCCAAAAGATTAAAAATCCTAAAACACAAGCAAAAATTACAGGTATAGCCACAGGAAGTAACGTATGGTTAATACATGAAAACGGGAGTTTATTCTCATTAAATACAAAGTCCTTAAAAATAGAAAATTCGTATGATGTAGGATTGGGTATACAAGCAGAATACCAGATATACATTGATAGAGAAGAACTTCCATGGGTTTTTTGCAAGAATAATCCTCTTGGAGTCTTTTGGTTTAGCCGGGCATCAGTTAAGCGTTTTAATAGTCAGAGTTACGACTATAAACTTAATAATAATCTTATAACCAATATTGTACAAGATGAAAGTGGACATTTCTGGATAGGTACAGATCATGGAGGAATAAATTTATTCGACCCGAAAAGCCAAACAATACGGTACTTGTTACACGATGAATTCAATAATCGTAGTTTAAGCCATAATAGCACGACTTCACTATATAAAGATTCTGAAGGAGTAATTTGGGTCGGAACATTTAAAGAAGGGGTAAGTTATTATCACCCCAGGTTAATCCAGTTTCCATTATTTAAGCACCAAACAGGTAATAACAGCAGTTTACCGCACGAAGATGTAAACCGTTTTGTCGAGGATGAAAAAGGTAACCTTTGGATTGGTACCAATGGGGGAGGTCTTATTTATCATGATCGTAAAATAAATTCCTATAAACAATATAATTTACAAGAAACAGGAAATAAATCTAATGTAATTGTAAGCTTATTACTGGACTCTAAGAAGCGGCTTTGGATTGGTACGTATCATGCAGGATTGTACATGTACGAAAATGGTGTCATTAAAAGGTTTGTAAACAGTAAACAAGACTCCAATTCTATAAGTGATGATAGTATTTGGGAGTTATTTGAAGATTCTAAAGGACGCATTTGGATTGGTACACTCTCAGGCGGGTTAAATGTATTTGAAGCTGGTAAAGAAATTTTTAAGCGTTTGCAAAAAAGCCAACTAAGAAGTTCGTATGTGTCTGCAATAATGGAAGACAAATATGGCAATCTCTGGATAGGAACCGCTACTGGTATAGAAGTTCTAAATAAAGATATAGAGAAAATTAAAGAATATAGATACAATGCACAAAGACAAAATACGCTGAGTAATGAATATGTGAGTAGCATTATACAAGATAGTAAAGGCAGAATTTGGGTTGCTACCCGTGATGGACTTAACCTATTTGACAACCATACAGATGGCTTTAAAGTTTTTGGTATTAATGATGGCTTGATAGATAATAATGTGCTTTGTATTTTGGAAGATAATTCAGGAAGTATCTGGATAAGTACCTCTAAAGGTGTGTCTACATTAAATCTTAAAGGAGACACACCGGTAGTCCGAAATTATAGTAGACAAGATGGACTTCAAGTATCATCTTTTAATGAAAACGCTGCTTTGAAATTATCGTCTGGTGCTCTAATATTTGGAGGATCAAAGGGCTACAATATTATCAATCCAACTACTATTCCGGTCCAAAATGTTTTACCTAAGCCTGTTTTATCCGATTTTCAATTGCAAAACAGGTCTATAATAGCAGGTGAGAAAGTAGAAGGAAACTTAATATTATCTAAAGCCCCTTATGAATACCAAACAATAAGCCTAGCTCATAATCAAAATATGATAGGTTTGGTTGTATCTTCTCTCTATATATTCCAAAAGGGCTTTGTCAAACTACAGTATTTGCTAGAAGGATCTAGTACAGGATGGATAGACTTAGATAATGAATCACGGAAGGCAACTTTTACTAACCTGGATCCCGGAAAGTATGTATTTAAAGTACGCTATTCTCCGGATATGGGAGAAGGAAGTGAAGAGTTTCCCTTAGCCGCTATCATAGTAAAACCTCCTTTCTGGAAAACAGGATGGGCTATTATGACCTATATTTTACTTTTTCTTGGTGTCTTGCTTTCTATCCGGAAATATGAGAGAAACCGTGAAAAAGTGCGATTTAGAATTACACAAGAAAGAGAAGAGGCCAAACGTATCAAGGAAATTGATACTATGAAAACCCAATTCTTTACAAACGTAAGTCATGAATTTAGGACTCCCATTACCCTTATACTTTCGCCACTGGAAAAAATACTTCAAGATTCAAGTGACGGTCCCATTAAAGGAAATCTGGAACTAATTAACAGGAATGCAAGACGGTTATTAAATTTGGTTAACCAACTTTTAGACTTTAAGAAAATTGATAACCACTCCTTGCAAGCAAACCTACAGCCTGGAGATATTTTACAAACATTGCGTGAACACGCACAATCCTTTGCAGATTTAGCAGAATCTAAACGCATAGAATATATTATTGCTATAGAAAACGGTAATTTCGATACATCTTTTGACCATGACAAAATAGAGAGGATTGTATTTAATCTACTTTCCAACGCTTTTAAATTCACACCAAACGATGGTGAAATTTGTTTTTCTGCCTTAGTAAAGGAGAATGCTACACTTGTTTTGGAAATAAAAGATAGTGGAATAGGCATACCAGAAGAGGTTAAAGGTAAGATTTTTGATCGGTTTTATCAATACGAAACACCTTCGCCTTTACTTAACCAAGGCAGCGGGATTGGCCTCTCTATTACGTCAGAATATGTTAATTTTTTAGGTGGAACAATAGAGGTTTTTGATAATACTGGAGGCTCAGGAACAGTATTTGTAATTAGCATACCCTTAGAAGCAGTTGATGTTCTGTCGAAAACAATTGGTGTTTCACAGCTACCAAAAACTAAACAAACGGTCAAAAGTAGCCTAAAAGAACGCGTGCTAATAGTAGAGGATCATCATGATATGCGTTTATATCTAAAAGAGAATTTACAGGACTTTTTTCTACTTCAAGAAGCTTTTGACGGAAAAGATGCATGGGAAAAGATTCTGGCTTTCCATCCAGATGTTATTGTCTCCGATGTAAACATGCCCGCTATGAATGGTATAGAGTTGTGCAAAAAAATTAAGGCAGACTCTAGGACTACCCATATACCAGTAATACTTCTAACAGCCCTTGCTAGTGACAAGTCCCAACTGGAAGGACTAGAAACGGGTGCTTCAGACTATGTAGTAAAGCCATTTAATATAGATATTCTACTCTCTAAGATACATACACAAATCCGGCAAAAGAGCTCTATGGAGAAAACATACAAGAAGCAATTGGCTGTTACTCCTACCAATCCTGATTTAGAGTCTTTGGATGAAAAGTTTATGCGGACTTTACTTTTACACATAGAGAATAATATTGCTGATCCTGATTTTTCAGTCGAGGAGCTTGCTGAAAAAATGAATATAAGTAGAGTGGGACTTTATAAGAAGTTATTGGCTTTGACCGCAAAAACTCCTTCAGAGTTTTTGCGTAAGTTACGTTTAGAAAGAGCTGCCCATTTACTTGAAACCTCAGGCATGACTGTCTCAGAAGTGGCATACCAGGTTGGCTTTAATAATCCCAAAGCGTTTAGCAAATATTTCAAGAATCTTTTTGGTAAACTACCTTCTGAGCATCGTAAGTGAAATAGATAAACTAATCTCATTTTGTTGGAGAATTTGACCAAAAAGTGACTCAAAGTCGAGATTTGGTACAAAAGTTTACCAAAATACCCTCATTTATTAACAAAACAATACCTGCCTAAAGCTCTTTACTAGTCTATTTTTGCCTTAGAAATAGACAATTTTTTATCAAATTCATTATATATGAATAACGATGGAAATATTAAAAAAAGTAAACTTTAGGTATTTATGTTTAAAACATTCAGTATACTCCTTTCCGTATGCCTTTCTATATCTACCCGTTTGGTAGGGCAGGAGCTTTCAACTTACAAAAAGAGTACAAACGGTATAGAGATTAATCTACCAGCCAATTCCCAAAGAGCTGGACAAAACATTAGTCTGGAAATTATAAGTGAAAAAATTATTCGTGTAAGAGCTACCCCTGATAATAATACAGTAAAAAGAAATGAAAACTTGATAGTGGTGCCAAATCTGGCTTCGTATACAGGACAATGGCAAGTAAAGGAAGAAGGGCAAAGTTTAATTTTAACTACTCCCGCTATAAAGGCTATTGTATCGCGGGTAACCGGAGAAGTTAAGTTTGAAGACAAAGCGGGTAGAACACTACTTTCGGAAAAACCACGGCAGGAATTTATAGAGGATACACATAATGGTGATGTCTTCTATAAAGTAAAGCAATCTTTTACTGTAACCGAAGAGGAAGGTCTATATGGCCTAGGCCAACACCAAAATGGTATAATGAACTACAACAAAGGGCATCAAGTGACACTGCTGCAGTATAATACCATGATAGCCGTGCCATTCCTTTTATCTACTAACAATTACGGTCTTTTGTGGCATAATTACTCCATTACTAAAGCAGGCGATGTAAGACCTCTCTTGCCGTTGTCTGCTTTTAAATTGCATTCTAAAGAAGGTTATGAAGGTTGGCTTACTGTAAACTACTATGATAAAAAGGATCCAGCGGTTTCTGTATTTACTAGGGCAGAGTCAGAAATTGACTACCTGTACTTAACTGACCAGGACCGTTTACCAAAAGAAGTTAATTTGGCCAACAGCCTAGTACATTATGAGGGAAAGATTGAGTCTCCGTTTACTGGCTTACACAGATTACATTTTAACTATTCCGGCTATTTAAAAGTATGGATAAACGGAATCTTGAAAGAAGACCGTTGGAGAGAATCTTGGAATGCCGGTTCGTTTGAAATACCTGTGAATATGGAAGCAGGGAAGAAATATGACATAAAGTTAGAATGGCTACCAGATGGCGGACAGTCATATTTAGGTTTACGGTGGCAAAGCCCCATTCCTGCCTCGCATAAAAATACTTTCTCATTTGACTCGGAAGCAGGAGATGGTGTAGACTACTATTTTATTGCAGGTAATTCTTCAGATGATGTAATAAGCGGCTACCGCTATCTTACCGGCAAAGCTCCAATTATGCCAAAATGGTCTTTTGGATATTGGCAAAGTCGCGAAAGATACAAAACCCAAAAAGAGCTTGAAGATGTAGCATCTCAATTCAGAAAACGCAAGATTCCTATTGATAATATGGTTCAAGATTGGTCCTATTGGAGAGAACATGATTGGGGAAGTCATGATTTTGATCCGGCACGTTTTCCAGACCCCAAAGGAATGATAGACAGACTGCATAAGGATAATTTTCGCTTGATGATATCAGTCTGGCCAAAAGTAAACCAGGAATCTAGTGTCTACAATGATTTTAAAAACAAGGGATGGTTGTACATGCGTAATATTTATGATGGCCGCAAAGACTGGATTGGAAAGGGATATACTTCCACATTCTATGACTCTTTTAACGCAGATGCCAGAAAAGGCCTTTGGGACGTAATGGATAAGAAATTATTCAAGCTTGGAGTAGATGCTTGGTGGATGGACGCTAGTGAGCCAGACGTTCATTCTAATATTAACCTACAGGAAAGAAAGAATGTAATGCAACCAGCCATTGGTTCTTCTACACGATATTATAATGCTTTCCCTCTAGAAAATACCAGAGGTATTTTTGAGGGGCAAACCAAAACAGACCCAACAAAACGTGTTTTTATACTTACCCGTTCCTTCTTTGCAGGTCAACAAAGGTATTCAGCGGCTGCTTGGAGTGGGGACATTTCTTCACGGTGGCACGATATGAAAGATCAGATTTCAGCAGGTATAAACTTCTCTATGTCTGGAACGCCATACTGGACTATGGACGCTGGCGGTTTTCTTGTAGAAAAAAGATTGCACAAGCCAGACCAAGCTGGAAAAGAGGAATGGAGAGAACTTAATACCCGATGGTTTCAATATGGAGCATTTTTGCCAATGTTTAGAGCACATGGTCAATTTCCGTATAGAGAACCGTTTAATATCGCTCCAGAAACCCATCCTGCATACAACAGCATGGTATATTATATAAATCTAAGATACCGTTTATTGCCCTATAACTATTCATTGGCAGGAAATACCTATCTCAATAATTACACGATGATTAGGGGTTTAGCGATGGATTTTGGAAGCGATAAGAAAGTATATGATATAAATGATCAATACTTATTTGGTCCATCCCTTTTAGTAAACCCTATAACAGAACAAGGTAAAACATCCAGGAGCGTGTATTTACCTGCCGCCTTCACTTGGTATGACTTCTATAATGGACAGTCTTACGAAGGCGGTAAAAACATTGATGCTGTAGCACCTTATGAAAAAATGCCTCTTTTTGTTAAAGCAGGCAGCCTGGTTCCACTGGGTCCTGAATTACAGTACACCTTGGAAAAAGCACCAGACATTATTACTCTGTACGTATATGCCGGTGCTGACGGAGAATTTACCCTTTATGAAGATCAGGGAGAAAATACTGACTATCAAAATGGTCATTACAGCACAATAAGAATGGGCTACAATGATGCTGAGAAAACACTTACGCTATATGAAAGGCAAGGTACTTATGCAGCGATGTTGGCAAAGAGAAGTTTTAATATAGTTTTTATAACCCCAAGTAGCCCCCAGGGATACGATACAATAAAACCAAAATCAAAACTAATAAAGTATGAAGGAAAACAGATAAAAGTAAAGCTAAAATAAATAGACTGAAAATTCAACCTAGGGCATAAGTCCCGAAATTAAACTAAATAATTTGAAAAATGAGTAGAAAACATCTCTTAAAAAATCTGCTGATTGCAATCTTAATGCTCTTGATATCTCCTGCCTGGGCACAGACCATAAGCGGCAAAGTAGTTGAGGATACCAGCGGAGAACCAGTAGCAGGAGCCACTGTTAAAGTGAAAAACTCTTCTATATCAGCCATGACTGATGTAGAAGGTAATTTTACAATTAGTGCAGCTTCGGGTAGCGTGCTAGTGGTTTCATTTATAGGATTTAAGGAGTCCGAACACACAGTTACTTCAGCCAACTCCATAGTAATCCGTTTACAGACAGAATTGTCTGCTCTGGACGAGGTAGTTGTGGTGGGTTATGGAGTACAAAAGAAGAAGCTTGTAACTGGTGCTAATATAAATGTCGATGGGGACATGATACAAAAGCAAAATCAATTAAACCCGTTACAGGCATTACAAGGCCAAGCTGCCGGAGTAACTGTTTTGTCTACCTCCGGGCAACCAGGAGCGGGTATGAAAGTTAATATTCGTGGGCTAGGTACTATCGGAAACTCAGACCCATTGTATGTGATAGATGGAATTCCGGGTGGAGATATTAGCGTACTTAACCCTGCAGATATACAATCAATAGATGTACTTAAAGATGCGGCATCCGCTGCCATATACGGTGCACAAGCAGCAAATGGCGTAATCCTGGTAACCACAAGGTCTGGCGGAAAAGGGAAAGGTCAGGTTTCTTTCGACTCCTTCATAGGAGTACAAAATCCGATCAGAATTGCTAACATGCTGGATGCAAATCAGTATAGAACTATCATGAACGAACAATCACTTAATTCGGGTGGAGCATTGATAAACTTTGAGGGAATGCAAGGCTTAGCAAATACTGATTGGTTATCACAAATGTTTGTAAAAAATGCCGGTACTCAAAACCACAATTTTAATATCAGCGGTGGTAGTGAGGCCTCTACATACTCTATTTCGTTAAACAAAATATCTCAAGAAGGGGTAGTGGGAGGAAAAGACATTTCTAACTACGAAAGATATGGGTTCAGAGTAAATACAGAGCATAAATTATATAAAAATGTTCTAAAAGTTGGACAGCATGTTAATTTCAATTACATAAAAAACAATGGAGTAAATGTAGGAAACCAATACAATAATACTTTAAGAGGAGCATTTAGCACCTCACCACTATCCCCAGTTTACAGTAGTAATGGTAAATATGGTAGTCCATTTAATGACACAAGCGACTCGCCATGGTACAATGGAGATGGTAACCCGTATGGTTTAATGATGACCAATTCTAACAACAGAAATGACAATCAACGTCTTTTTGCTGATATATATGCAGAATTGGAACCGTTAAAAAACCTTAAGATAAAATCTATTTTTGGTATCAATTATTATGCTGGGGAACACAGAAATTTTCAGCCACTCTATAAATTCTCGATTTACTCGTTCAATGAAAATCGTACCGTTACAAGCCAAAACATGAGTAAAGGGCATACCCTGACTTGGACCAATACGGCATCATATAATTTCAGTCTTGGAAACAAACATAATTTTGACGCAATGATAGGTATGGAGTCCCAAAAATATCAGGGTACTTTCCTATCTGGATCAAACTGGAACCTCCTGTCTCAATTTGATGACTTCGCTTTTGCATACCTAGATAATACTACAGGCAAGGCCCATTTAGATGCAGACGGAAATGTGGTAGAGACCCGTTTTGTAAACGGTAGACCAGAAAACCTGTATAGACGTGCATCATACTTTGGTCGTGTAGGATATAATTTCGATGAGAAATACATGTTCAATGCCACACTCAGAGCAGATGGCTCTTCTAAATTTACGAAAGGAAATAGGTGGGGCTACTTTCCGTCATTTTCGGCAGGTTGGGTTATCACTAACGAGTCTTTCCTAAGCGAAAACAAGATAAAAGGTTTAGATTTCTTAAAACTTAGATTAAGTTGGGGGCAAGTTGGTAACCAAAACATAGACGATTTTCAGTATGCCTCGCCAATTAACACTTCTACAGGAGTTAACAGTAGTAATCCCGCTGCTTTCTATGTATTTGGTACGACCAAGGTCAATGTTCCAGGTGCTTACCCAAGTAGGTTATCTAACCCAGATGTACGTTGGGAAACTTCAGAACAAACTAATATAGGTATAGATGCTCATTTTCTTAATGGCAGATTAGAACTATACTCAGATTTCTACGTAAAACTTACTAAAGATTGGCTCGTACAAGCTCCCATATTGGCTACAGCAGGTGCAGGTGCACCTTTCATAAATGGTGGAGATGTTAAGAATACCGGGGTTGAACTGTCTCTTTTATGGAAAGATAAAGTAGGAGGTTTGGGATATAGAATTGGGGTAAACGGTGCTTATAATAAGAATGTAGTTGGAAATATTCCTACAGAAGATGGCATTATACATGGTCCTACGGCACAGTTATTTGATAATTCCGATGAGTTCTACAGAGCCCAAAATGGTATGCCAATAGGTTATTTCTGGGGTTACAAAACCGATGGTATTTTCCAAAATCAACAAGAAATAGAAACCTGGAAAGGTGCAAATAAAGGTATACTACAGCCCAATGTAAGACCGGGCGATGTAAGGTTTGTAGATATAAACGGCGATGGTAAAATAGATGCCTCAGATAAATTGAACCTTGGAGTAGGCATGCCAAAGTTTGTATTTGGTTTCAATGTCGGTTTAGACTATAAAAATTTCGATTTATCTATTGTTGCAAACGGTGTTGCCGGAAACAAGATAGTACAGTCATACAGAAACCATACCAATAAACAGGCAAATTACACTACCGCTATTTTAGATCGCTGGACTGGTGAGGGGACTTCTGATAGGATGCCTAGGGTCACAGAAACCAATGTTAACTGGCAATTTTCGGACCTGTATTTACAAAAGGGAGATTTCCTTAGAATCAGCAATATTACTTTAGGTTATGACCTTGCTAAATTAATTAAGTGGAACTACCTAAGCCAGCTTCGCATCTATGCCCAAGCACAAAATGTGGCTACTTTCACTAAATATGATGGTATGGATCCAGAAATCGGATACGGAACTAGTGGTTGGGTTTCAGGAATTGACTTAGGATACTATCCTCGTCCTAAAGTCTATCTAATTGGACTAAACGTTAAATTCTAAACCGGAAAATTAAGATGAAGAATATAAAAACTTACATATTGGCACTTGGGATAACCCTTGGCTCTGTGTCTTGTTCAGAAAATTTTCTGGATGTAGACCCTATGACCAGTGTACTGGAAAACAACTTTTATAAAACCATATCAGATGCGGAAATGGCACTAATTGGCTGTTATGATGGCTACCAACGTACATCATCAAATGGCAACCAGTCTTTTATAGTAATTTCAGAGGTTCTTTCTGATAACACTTTCGGAGCCACTGGTAACACAGATGGTAGAGCATACCAGGCACTGGATCGTTTTGATATATCGCAGAGTCCATCAGATAATAATATCTTTAATGGTACCTGGGGAGATTACTATTCCGGAATATTCCGATGCAATACACTTTTGAGTAAAATGGGGAATATTGATTTTACTTCTAATGCTGAAGCCAAAGGCCGTATAGAAGGAGAGGCTCGTTTTTTAAGAGCATTAATGTACTTTGACTTAGTAAGATTGTTTGAGCGAGTTCCACTTCTGACCGAACCAACTACAGATAATATTCCACAGGCTGATCCTACAGAAACATATAAGTTAATCATTGCAGATTTGCAGTTTGCAGCAGCAAACATTCCAGTAACAGCATACCCAAAAGCTCAAGCTGCCACAAATGATGGTAGAGTAACACCACATGCAGCCAAGGCACTTTTGGCAAGAGCATATCTTTTTTACACAGGATATTACGGTAAGGATGATTTGGGTATTAGTAAAGCAGATGTTTTAAAGGGCTTAGAAGAAGTTATTTCCAGTACAGAATTTTCTTTAGTAAAAGAATTCAAATCACTGTGGCCAGCTGCAAGTTTCGTGGCTGATGCCAATGCCAATACCTTAGACAAATCAGGTTATGCAGGCCTTGGAAATTCCGAAACAGTTTTTGCAAAGAAGTTCAACAATACCCAGGACTACAATGGGATGAGCGACGGGAACCGCTGGCTAGTAATGCTTGGTATGCGTAATACAAACTATGCTCCTTATGGTAAGGGTTGGGGTGCTTGCACAGTAAACCCACGTTTTGTTAATTCCTTCGAACCTAACGATACCCGTAGACAAGCATCTGTAATTGATTTGGAAAGAGAAGGTATTGCTACAGATTTTGACATAAAAGATCAAAGGGAATACACCGGTTATTCTAACAAAAAATATACTCCAACAGCTTTACCAGATGGTACCTCGGACACTGGCGGCAGTAATGATTTCCAGATTTCACAAGACCAGGATTATGTAGTTATACGGTACGCTGATGTACTACTTATGGCTGCAGAACTCGGTTCTGCAAGTGCACAGAACTACTATGATGCCATACGTAATCGTGCCGGCTTAGGTACTAAAGCCGTTACAAAAGACAACTTATTGGAGGAGAGAAAGTTTGAATTTGCATTTGAGGGCATACGTTATTGGGATTTACTCCGTCAAGGACTTAGTGTAGCAGCAAATACCATAGCCCAAACACAAAATGTACTGAGCGGAAATGTGCCGGATCAGGTGGTAATAAAAGCAGAAAACATTACCAAAACTAGAGGTTTTATGCAAATTCCTGACACACAAATCACATTGTCCAAAGGTGTCTTAATCCAAAATCCGGGCTGGAAATAAAAACCTTAAATAAGTAAGAACTATGAACAAGATATTTAGAATATTAACATCACTCTTCCTTGGGGTTTTTATGTTATCCTCATGTTCTCCCGAAGAGTTTGGACTAGGAACTACAGATGTAAAGCCTGGTGATTTAGTAAAGGGAATTGCATTTAAAATAGAGCATGACCCGCAGAATGCCAATATCATTCACCTTACTAGCCTTATGGATAGTAAATACCAGCCCTTGTGGGATCACCCCCAGGGTAGGAGCCAAGAAAAAACCGTAACCTTACGTATTCCATTTCCAGGAAACTATGAGGTTAAATTTGGAGTAATGACCCGCGGCGGTGTAGTCTATGGAGAGCCTGCTACTTTTAATGTAGCTAGTTTTTACGCCCCTTTTGTAGAAGATGAAATGTGGGAATTGCTTTCGGGAGGTGTAGACCAAGAAAAAACATGGGTATTAGATTTGGATGAAGAATCTGTGAGCCGACAATTCCTAGGACCACTGTACTTCTATGGCCTGGATAATGGTTGGTTAGGTGATTGTATGAAGGAAGGTGGAGATTGCTGGAACTGGAATCCAGATTACAAAGGAAACTCATGGCTTATGACCGCAGGAGATTACGGTACCATGACCTTTGACCTCAAAGGAGCGGCAAACGTACGTATTAACCACAAAATGATAGCAGCAAGAGGTCTTGAAACGGGTAAATACATGATCGATACAGATAACAAGACCATGCGTATATCAGACGCTACTCCTTTACATGATACAGGAAGAGACGGAATAGTAGTGGATTGGGGAAATATTAAGATACTTTCCTTAACAAAAGACTATATGCAGCTTGGTGTTATCCGTGATGAAGCACTTTCGGGCGAAGGCCCTGCACTTCTTGTGTACAATTATATTTCTAAGGACTTTAAGGATAACTGGACTCCAGGTAACCAAGCAGAGCCTGAGCCACCCTACAATGGTGATGCCAACGGTGATTTAACAACTTCTACCACTACTACTAAAAAATGGATACTATCTACCAGCACTCCATATAATTGGGCGGATTTGGCAGGTAACTTGTTAAATGACTGGAATTCAGCGGCAGACTATACAAATAGTGGTTGGGCACCGTATGATGCTAACTTAATAAAAAACATTTCTTTAACCCTGGTAAAAACAGGAGAGAGAGCAGGTAACTACACCTTCACAGATGGAGCCGGTAATGCTACATCAGGTTCATACACAGTAGAAGAAAAGAATAATATTAAGTTTGATAAAGATATCTCGTTTGCTATATCCGGATGGGTTAATTTAAGTACCACTTCCAATAAAACTCTACGTATTCTTAAAACAGAAGTAGACGCCACAGGTAATATTAAGGGACTTTGGTTAGGACAACGTGACCCTGCAAAACCAGAATACTTTGCATACCACTTTGTCCCTGGCGGCGGAACGACCACCGCAGACCCGCTTGCAGCATGGAAAACGGCATTGGTAGGTAAAACTTTCAAACCAGACGTTAATTGGTTTGCAGATTGGGTTGGTTTTCCTGCCGGTTTTGCTGGAGGCTGGACAAGTGCTAGCACTTTTGGTACAGATTACACGAGTAACAACTGGGTTTGGGACGCAAAAGTACGTGAAGTGGCAGAAAGTGCCAGTCTTACCTTCTCTTTGGATGGGAATGATATAAAAGTTGTATTAAGACAAATCAAGGACGGTAAGGATTTTACAGCTAATGGTATAGTAAAGATAGATACCGAAAAAAATATTCTAAACATAAGTATTCCACTGGTAGATTATTCAGGTACGGTAGCAAGCTGGTTACCAAGTACAAATGAGAAGTCTGTAACAGGTAATACAAAAGACTGGTACTTTGTACCCCACGGAGGTTCGAACTTAGGAAACATTAATACACAGGGGTTTTGGTTAGGTGCGGTTTCTAACTCGGTCAAAGCAGGAGATACAAAAGATGAAGTACTCATTTACCATTATATTAAAAACTGATTAGTAATAATTAACGGACAAGGATTTTCTTTGTCCGTTATTCTAACTTTACAAACATGATAAGATTAGGCTTAACTGTTATCTTTCTATTTCTTACATTAGTTTCTTGTAAGGAGAAATCACCAGCTGCTACACCAGAGCTGATTGTCTCTGTTGATGCTTTTAATTTTGCAGGAGAAGGAGGATCGAACACCTTTCACATAAAATCCAATAATCAATGGACAGCAGTAAGTACAAATCCCTGGTGTACGCTAAATATTAATGGTGGAATTACAGGAACTACAAAAATTGACATTAAGGTTGATAAAAATCCTGCTCCGACACCACGAACTACAGAAATTACAATAACATCTGAATCCTTAAAACGTAAAATAGTAATAACTCAAACAGGTACAGATGTTCTTAGTGTAAGTAAAGACGCATATACAGTTAATTATCTGGGAGAAACATTAGAAATAGAAGTTGATGGCAGTGCTAAAACCACATTCAAAACTGATGCTTTCTGGCTAAGCAGTGTAGAAGAACCTATAGGAAATAAACATGTATACAAAATTAAGATTGATAAAAACAAAGCACTATTTGAACGTAAAGGAACCATAAAGTTTAGTGTGGCCAATCTTGAAAAAACTGTTTCTATAACTCAAGGAGGATCTCCATTGAATGTGCCGGAAAGCATGTTAGGTGTTTCCAAAAACGCTTCCTCCCTGGCACAAGACATGATTGTGGGGTGGAACTTGGGTAACTCATTAGAAGCATGCAAGAGTGACACAGAGGCTGATGAAACAATGTGGGGAAACCCTAAAGTAACCAAAGAATTTATAACGAAAGTAAAACAGGCAGGTTTTAATTCAGTACGTATACCAACGGCTTGGAGTGGTTACATAGAGGACAGAAATACAAATAAAATTAAGGACACTTGGCTAGCTAGGGTAGAAGAAGTGGTGAAATATTGTATCGAAAATGATATGTATGCAATCATTAATGTACACTGGGATGGCGGCTGGCTAGAAGAACACCCATTGTATAGTAAACAAGTAGAGGTAAATAAAAAACAAAAAGCAATCTGGGAGCAGATAGCAGTATATTTCAGGGATTTTGATGAACATTTGCTTTTTGCGGGTACCAATGAAGTCCGTGCTAATTACAATGAACCTACCAAAGAACACATAGAAGTACAAGAATCTTACAACCAGACATTTACAGATGCAGTGAGGTCTACAGGTGGGAAAAATGCCTACCGCAACCTTATTGTTCAATCGTATAACACCAATATTACCTTTGCCAATAAATATATGACTTTACCAAAGGACATAAGGACAGACCGTCTTATGGCGGAAGTACATTTCTATGATCCCTGGGATTTTGCTGGTGACGAAAATAGCAACAAATACTTGTGGGGGAAAGATTTTTCATCCTCTGCAAATATCTCCAATTGGGCTCAAGAAGCATGGATAAACGAGGCTTTTGGTTTAATGAAGAAAAAGTTTGTGGATAAAGGCGTTCCTGTAATTTTGGGTGAATACGGTGCAATTTTAAGATCTGGACTCAATTCTTCTGTGCTGGAAAATCACAAAAAAGCCCGCAATTACTACCTCAACTACGTAACAAAAACCGCAAAACAAAATGGACTTATTCCTTTTTATTGGGATAACGGATTTACAGGTAACAATGGTTTTGGAATCTTCAATAGGGCTACAGGTGCTGTAGTACATCAAGATGCACTAGATGCCTTAGTGAAATAATTTAATATTGGCTAACTATTTTTTGCATTTAACAGCTATTTTTTTGACTTATATTCCTGAAATATGAAATCATTACTGACTTTTTAGCATTTTTAGAATAATTCTTAATAGGCTAATTTATCTTTACACCCCGAAAAGTAAAAAGAGATATGCCCAAAAACACCAAAAACATAAAAGCCGATGTTGTGCTTATTGGTTCTGGTATTATGAGTTCTACACTGGCTACGATGTTATATGAGCTAAATCCAGAGCTTTCTATATATATATTAGAACGTCTTGATGCTCCAGCAGCCGAAAGTTCGGATGCCTGGAATAATGCAGGTACAGGGCATAGTGCGTTATGTGAATTAAACTATACCCCGGAAAAAGAAGATGGAAATATAGACTGCTCCAAAGCTGTTAAAATCTTTGAGCAGTTTGAAGTGTCTAAGCAATATTGGGCTTATTTACTTAAACAAAATTTAATTGATAAGCCTGAGGAGTTTATCCATACCATACCTCACATGAGCTTTGTTTTTGGCAAAAACAATGTAGAATATCTAAGAAAAAGATATGAAGCTCTTCAGAAGTACCATTTTTTTGAGGGAATGAAATTTTCAGACTCTTGGGGTGAAATAGAAAAATGGGCACCTTTAGTAATAGAAGGAAGAAACCATAACGAACCTATTGCCGCTACTCGTGCGGAATGGGGTACAGATGTCAACTTTGGTTCCTTGACAAGGAAAATGATAAAATATCTAGTCTTTGATAAGGGAGTACATCTTAAACTAGCTCATGATGTAAAGGACATAAACAGGTTAGAAAACGGTTCTTGGCAAATAAAAGCTAAGAATTTAACAACAGATGTTAAAACCGAATTTGAAGCGAAATTTGTTTTTATTGGTGCTGGTGGTGGATCACTTCCACTCTTAGAAAAATCAGAAATTCCGGAGAGCAAGCTTTATGGAGGTTTTCCGGTTGGCGGCCAATGGTTAAGATGTACAAACCAAGAAGTAATAGACAGACACGATGCTAAAGTTTATGGCAAAGCAGCTGTAGGAGCGCCGCCAATGTCTGTTCCGCATTTAGATACACGTTTTATTGATGGTAAAAGAGCTTTACTTTTTGGCCCTTATGCAGGTTTTTCTACAAAGTTCCTTAAGAATGGCTCATATTTAGATCTTCCCGGTTCGGTAAACTTTCACAATTTACTTCCTATGATGCAAGTTGGTTGGAACAATATGGATCTAACCAAATATCTCATAGATCAGGTAAGCCAAAGTCCTAAGCAAAAGATACAAGCCCTTAAAGAATATTTACCAAATGTAAAGGACGAAGATTGGGAAATTGAAGTTGCTGGCCAAAGAGTTCAAGTAATAAAGAAAGATGGGAAAAATGGTGGTGTTTTAGAGTTTGGTACGGAACTAGTTAGCTCTCAAGACGGTAGTATTGCAGCATTATTAGGGGCTTCACCTGGGGCTTCCACGGTAGTTGCTATCATGCTACAAGTTTTGGAAAGATGTTTTCCAGAGCAAATTAAATCGCACGAATGGAAAACCAAGTTATCAGAAATGATACCATCTTATAACAAGAGTTTATTAGAGGATCTTGAATTGTTTAAGAAAGAACACACAGAAACCTCTCATATTTTGGGAATTGAGCCAGCTCCTATACCAAAATTGGCCTAGAAAAAAAGTTAATGAAATCGGTGGATTCTTATCCGCCGATTTCATTTTAAATGTTTCAATAATTCTTCCTCCAGTTTCGCAGCTTTTAAATCTTTAGAAATTATTACACCACTGGGATCAATCAAAAAATTAGCAAGAATAGAAGTGATACCGTAAATATTATAAACTGGCCCGTTACTACCTTGTAAGTCTGAAATTTGGGTCCAAGTCAACTTATCTTTCTGGATTGCATTTTCCCATTTCTTACGATCTACATCTATAGATACACTAAGAATATCAAATCCTGATTCCCTAAATTTATCATACAACTTTACCAGATGTGGATGCTCGGCTCTGCAAGGCCCACACCAAGAAGCCCAAAAGTCTAATAAAACAAACTTACCTTTATAGGAAGATAGAAAAACGGTCTCACCAGAAATGTCTGTCATTGAAAAATCCGGTGCTTTCATACCTGCCAATAATTGTTTCTTCTTAAGTATTCGCTCAGCAATTATCACACCTTCCTTAGTTTGCTGCAGTTTGGGAGAAAGCTTAGTAAAAATACGTTCAACCTCAAAAATACGTGTGTTAATTTTTGAAAGATCAAATAACATATCCAAACCGACAACCGAGTTGGGATATTTTTCCACAAATCGAAATTTAGCTTCTACTTCTTCCCAAAATAGTTTCTCTAGATGCTGTTCATTATTTTTTACCAGAGTAGAGTCTTTTAGTTCCTCTTCTGTAAACAAATCAGGATCTTTTATCTCCCGCCGCTTTTTTCTAATATCAAGAACCTCATTTTCAAACTGCTGCAGTGTTTCATTTGATCGTGTTCCATTTACAGAAGCACCAAAAATTCCGTCATTGCCTCTAATATTTATAATTCCGTCTTCGAGATATAGATTTACATAATCATAAATTACTATAGCATATTTTGGATTTTGATTTTGTGTAATATAAGCTTTTACAGGTTCTTTGGTCAATCCGCTAAAGAAGAACTGCTTATCATAAGCAACAGTTGCCTTCACAATAAATTTTCCTTCATTTTTGTAGGAAAGAAAAAGGGAATCGCCGTCAGCTATTCCCTCGCAATATCCCTTTATCTCAAACTGTCCTTTAGCTCCACTAGAAAGTAATAAAAAAAACAGTAAAAAAGGTTTGATTATGGTCATGAATAAAGTTTCTATCTGTGCTAGAGAAACGTCAATTTAGCTCTTAAATTGCTGTTCAGTGTCTTTAAACAGTATATTAAATGTAGTCATAGAGCCATAGCATCTGGATATATATTGCTGCAGATCAACTTTCGCTTCATCGTCTAATGAAGATGAGTTAATCTTTTGCTCCATAACCCGCAGGCGATCACGCATCATAACTATCTTATGGAAAAAAGTCTCAATAGGCACTTCTTTAGATGCTAATCCCACTTTTCCAGGTTCAAGAATCATTTTTCCTCCCACCCATCTTTCTCCTAAAGGGACAATTTCTGTAGCATCCATCCAGTTTTGGAGCACTTTAGTAAGTGTTCGTTCTACATCAAAAAGACTAACCAAATCAGAAGATAGTGAGACCTGATCAATAATCTCTAAATCCGTATTGACTTTTATTTTACGTGTACCACTATCTATGAAGGTTATCTCATAACGATCAGAGAAAACTCCTATGACTACACCAATCCCAAACTCACTATGCTTTACACGTGATCCAATTCCTAAAATTTCCATTTTTTGCACATTAGTATAGTGCTAAGATTTCAAAATCTGTGCCGAAAAGCACATCAAATCTTCTAAAAGAAAAAATACAAGATACATAAGTACTTAACTCTACTGCTAAGTAATTATTGGTCAGATAGATTAATGGGCTAAACTAGTACAGGTAAATCATCCAATATTTCCGAGTTCAAGTGGTCTAATATTACCTTTAATATACGTTCAGAGGTTTTTCCATCTCCATATGGATTAACCTTTTTAGAATGTTCATAATAAAAATCTTCATCCTCTATATACTGTCGTGTAAGATTAAATATAGTGTCAGGGTCTGTACCGCATAAAAAAGCAGTTCCCGCTTCTATTCCTTCATTACGCTCAGTAACTTCTCTTAAAACTAGTATTGGTTTTCCCAAACTAGGTGCCTCTTCCTGTACACCGCCGCTATCTGTTAGAATCAAGAAAGACCTTTCCATTAAAGATATGAAGTTAGGATAATCCAAAGGTGGCAACAAATGAATATTAGGCTTTTTTAACTTCATATGTGCTGTATTTTGGATATTGGGATTAAGATGTACCGGATACACAATTTGAAAATTTGGGTAGGCATCTGCTATTCTATTTAAAGCACGGCAAATATCTAAAAATGGCTCTCCAAAACTTTCGCGTCTGTGACAGGTAACTAAGATTATCTTCTTTTCCGTATCCAAAAACTCCAAAATAGGATCCAACTTGAAATCATTATCTCTAATAATCTTTAAACCTAAATGTAGTGCATCTATAACTGAATTACCCACTATATGTATATCTTCAGTGACATTCTCTTTAAGAAGATTAATTCTGGAGCCTACTGTAGGGACAAAATGAAAATCTGCTAAACGAGTGGTAATTAACCTATTTACTTCTTCCGGGAAAGGTGAAAATTTACTGTGGCTTCTTAAACCAGCTTCTACATGAGCAATTTTCACTTTCTTATAAAATGCTCCTAAAGCACCAGCCATAACAGTAGTTGTATCTCCCTGTACAACGACGATATCTGGTTTCGTAACTTCAAAAATTGCTTCCAATTTAAGGATTGCGTTAGCTGTAAGCTGGAATAGAGATTGATTCGGTTTCATTAAATCCAAATCATAATCAGGAACTATCCCAAAAAAGTCCAAGACAGCATCCAATTTCTCGCGATGTTGACCAGTGATACAGACAATAGGCTCAAGACTATAAATTCTTCTAGCCAAAAGAATGATTGGTGCTAATTTAATGGCTTCCGGTCGTGTCCCAAATACAAAAAGTATTCTTCGTTTCATAGTATTAATCTTTAGATAAAGTATATGTGTTTATATTATCGACAAAACTCCTTAACAGAGTAATATCTTAGTTATAGTGAATTATTCAACCTATAAAATGAAAGTGATTTAATAGGTTGAACAAGCAAAGCAAGTGATTAAATAGTAAATAAGAAAGTGTAGTAAAGAATTCTAACCGTTTTTTAATTTACTGGTTATTATTTTCAAGGATTTCGATAGCACGTGCTTCTTTATCCTTTTCATACTTAACATCGTACGTAGTGTTCCTTTTAATCTTACTGGCGTATGGATTCTTTTCAAGTGCATTTTCACATTGACGTATAAAAGAAAACACCATATCATCTTTTATACCTTCATTTAAGGACAAATTATAAAGGCTTATAGCTTCTGCTAAGAGTGTGGCTGCACCTTCTGATGTTTGGGAAGCAATAGCCCTTCTCTTGGCTCTATTTGCCATCTCCATAGTCAGAACAGGTAATAAACCTCGGTTTGGATCGTAGGGGTTAATAGCCAGAAGCTCTTGCATATGTGTTTTAGCTACATCAAATCTTTGGTAAGCTCGGTAGTCCTGGGTTTTCTTCCAATGGAACATAGCTTTAGAGCTATTTTTGACTTGGGCATCTATCGTATAATCAGACTGAAACTCAGGAATTTTAGCGATATCTCTATAAAGAAAGAATGCGTCCCAGTATCTGCCTGTTTTAAAGAAGTCGTCTGCTTCTTCTTTCAAATAGGCTTTTGATTGGGCAAAGCTATTTACCGAAACAATTGACAAAATGACAAAAAGCACTCTTTTCATATTTATAGCAAAACTATGTGTAATACAAAATTATATTAAACTTACGCTTTTTTAACGTTTATGATAATAAAAAATTGCATATTTGAATTCTTGTAAAAAATACGAAACAATTGGATAATAGCTCCTGGAAGTGGATATTAGAAGTCGTCCCCGCAGAAAGTTTTATCATTGACAAAGATAACACACTCCTTTTTCCTAATAATGGACTTAGGTTGTCTTATCGTAAAATTGGTGACATAGCTGAACTACCTGATAAAGAAATAAAGATTGTCTGGGAGGATTGGCTTGTTTATAAGAAAGAAATACTTTTTTCCAAACTGAGAGTTTTAACAGGTATGGCTTACACAATTCCTGGTAGGATATGCACTGTTAGGAGAATTTCAGTTTTAGAAAGCTCAGAATTTCTTAAGAAAAATCACTTACAAGGAAGTACAAATGCAAAGACCAAATACGGTATATTTATACCAAAAAAATATTTTCGTTTATTACCAGTTGTACCTGAGGACGTAGAAGAAGTCTTGGTAGGAGTAATGACTTTTTCTTCTGGACGTAAATTTAGAGATGGAAGCACATCTTATGAACTGTTACGGTATTGCACCTTGTTGAATTTTCGTATACATGGAGGCTTCTCTAAGCTACTCAAAAAGTTCATTAGTGAGAAAAAACCAGACCACATTATGACCTACACAGATTTAGACTGGTATCATGGAGGCTCCTATGAAAAGATGGGTTTCGTGCAAACAGCCAGACATCCCCAAATATTTTTTGGCGTGGACGCTACTGGTGCAAGAATTGCAAATGCCGGATATGATGTTTTTAGTTTAGGTAGTATTAAGTTTGAATGGCAATGTCCGAAAAAGTTATAGTTATATTAGGACCTACTGCAAGTGGGAAAACGAGTTTAGCAATCCACTTAGCCCAAAAGATAGAAGGTGAGATTATTTCGGCTGATTCACGTCAAGTCTACCGAGGCATGGATATTGGCACGGGTAAGGACTTAGGAGATTATGCGGCAGCTAACGTAAAACATCATCTTATAGACATTCTTGAAGCGGGCGAGAAATATAATTTGGCACGCTTCCAAAATGATTTCAATGTGGCTTCCAAAACTATCCAAAGTTCTAAAAAAAAAGTAATACTGTGTGGTGGAACAGGACTCTATATCCAAAGTGTAGTACAAAATTTTGGACTTATCCAAATTCCTGAAAACCCAGAGTTACGGGTTAGACTAGAATTACTTGATAATGCCCAACTAAAAGACTTGTTGAAAGGTAATTTCGATACACGTAAACGTGCAATCAGAGCTTTGGAAATTCAACATTATCTGAGCGAAAATCCCAAAATTGAGGTAAACGAAAGTGATAACATTCATTTTAAAATTTTTGGATTAAATCCTAATACAGAAATACGGCGTGAAAGGATATCAGCTAGGTTAAGAGAGAGAATCCAAAAACAAGACATGATAGGGGAGGTTCAAGATCTTGTTGCAAATGGTCTATCCTATGAAATGCTGGAATATTACGGTCTGGAATACAAATATATTAGTTTGTTTCTACAAGGCTTTCTTAGGTATGACGACATGTATACCAAACTTGAAACCGAAATACACCGATACGCTAAACGCCAAATGACTTTTTTTCGTAGTATGGAAAAGAAAGGAATACTGATAGACTGGATACCAGATACCCTAACTTTAGAGGAGAAGACAGCGTATGTTAAAGAAAACTTAGACCAAAACCTCGGCTTTGACTCTTGATTTGTATTTTAATAATACCAATAGGTTAAGTTCAGATCAAATCTAACATCTGAAGTTAAAAAAACTAAACGCTAATGAATAAAAGAACAAAATCTAAAATGGGTAACTACTAGTTATTAAATAGCACTGTGTTACAGTAGATATGATAATGTACAATTTTGATTTTGTATATATCACTATGAAAAAAAAGCCACATTTCAATTGCAGCTTTCTTCAACATTCTTATCGATTTTGGAATTTCTGTCGTAACGGATGGTCTTTTGCTTTGTTAAAGATCATTCTACCCTTATCTATTCCTTGACGAAGTATTTTTTGTTCATCCTCCGGTAGATCAACCACGCCTTTACATTCATCAGAACAACACCCTTTCATCTTCTCAGCACAAGAGTCGCATTGGATAAATAGTAAATGGCATCCCTCATTTTTACAGTTAACATGTGTGTCAGCAGTTGTTCCACATTGATGACAATGTGCTATAACATCTTCTGAAATTCGCTCACCCAGACGTTCATCAAATACAAAATTTTTACCAATAAACTTCACCGGAAGTTCTTGTTCTTTAGCTTTACGGGCGTATTCTATAATGCCGCCTTCCACGTGATACACATTTTTAAAACCATTATGCAGCATATACGCACTTGCTTTTTCACAACGTATACCTCCCGTACAATACATTATAATATGCTTGTCTTTGTCCTCCTTAAGCATATCTACAGCCATGGGTAATTGCTCTCTGAAAGTATCAGAAGGCACTTCTATCGCGTTTTCAAAATGCCCAACTTCGTATTCGTAGTGATTACGCATATCTACAATAATGGTATCAGCCTGTGCCGATAATTCATTGTAATCTTTGGCTTTAAGATAAACACCTGTTTTAGATGGATCAAAATTAGGGTCATCTATTCCATCGGCTACAATCTTATTCCTGACCTTCATACGCAATACCCAAAACGACTTTCCGTCGTCATCAACTGCAATGTTTAAGCGAATGCCATTTAGGGCCTCGTCCGCTTGATACAAAAAGTCTTGAAACTGATTCACTTTAGAATCTGGTACAGATATTTGACCATTAATCCCTTCTTCAGCAATGTAAATTCTTCCAAATACTTGAATAGATTCAAATTTTTGATACAAAGAATCTCTAAATGCCTGAGGATTAGAAATTTTAAAATACTTGTAGAATGAAATGGTAGTGCGAGGCTCCGTTTCCGCTAGCATGCGGGCTTTGAGCTCTTCATTCGAAATTCGGTTATGTAACACTGGCACGGTGAACTAACTTTTAAATCTGTGAAAAACTATATTATGAAAGCACAAAGATAAACAATACCCCACTTAAAGAGAAATGGAAACATGGAAACTTGTTTAGGGTAAAATAAGCGGCTAATAAATAAACTATTGTATTAGAAATTCTTTCACAAAAAAGCCAACAAAACCTCTGGTTTAGCACCAAATGTCTTGTTGGCATTAATACTCTTTGCTTAGCTTAACCTTCTTTTTCCGCCAAATAACGTTCGGCATCTAAAGCCGCCATACAGCCCGTTCCCGCAGCAGTTACAGCTTGACGGTAAACGTTATCTTGAGCATCTCCACAAGCAAAAACTCCTTCTATGTTTGTACGTGTACTTCCTTTCTCAATGGTTATATAACCAGTTTCGTCAAGATTTAGATAATCTGCGAAAATCTGGGTATTAGGTTGGTGTCCAATGGCCACAAAGAAACCATGAATATCTATTGTACTTTCTACTCCTGTCTTATTATTTTTAAGTCTAGCTCCTGTAACACCTTCTCCGCCTAATACTTCCAAGGTTTCAGTATCAAACAAAATCTCAATATTGGGTGTATTTTTAACTCTATCCTGCATGATTTGCGAAGCACGGAACTCTCCTCTACGCACTAGCATAGTCACTTTATTACATAGTTTAGACAAATAATGAGCCTCTTCACAAGCCGTATCTCCAGCACCTACAATGGCCACATCTTTCCCCCTGTAAAAGAAACCATCACAAACGGCACAGGCAGAAACTC